>DASUHA010000001.1:0-3197 GCA_036273735.1 Steroidobacteraceae bacterium
GCTTGAATGGCAGCAGTCCCAGCGCGGGAATTTGCGTGCGCGGGTCGCTTGCACTTCGGTAGCGCGCGAACTGCGTGCACCGGTCCATGACGGACGCGATTCCGGGATGATGGCGGACATGATTCCGGCGGCATGACGGACACCGTTCCGGGCTGATGCCGGACACTTTGGACGGGCGGCCGGATTGCTGTCCGCCATGGCCGGAACGCTGTCCGGCATGCGCCCGGAACCCGGGCGGCCCCGGGCCGGGGCGACTCGACGCAAGCCTTTTCCACGGCCACCCTTCGCCCCTTTTTCCAAGAGGAGCGATGCGGTGGCCCAAGAGAGGCTTGCGATGCAAAAGATCAAAGACCTTCTGCGCCTGCACCTGGCGGGCGGGGTGATGAGCCGACGGCAGCTGGCGCGTATCGCCGGATGCAGCAAGACGGCGGTCTCGGATTGTCTCAGGCGCGCTCACGTGGCGGGCCTGAGCGACTGGCTGGCTGTGGAGGGCCTGGACGAGGAGGAACTCGAGAGACGGCTCTATCCGAGCCAGGCGAACACGAAGCTCAAGGGCCGACGGCCCCGCCCGCTGCCCGACTGGGCGGAGATCCGCGCCGAGCTGGCGCGCCGCGACCACCAGGTAACCCTGGCGCTGCTGTGGCAGGAGTACAAGGCGCAGCACCCCGACGGGTACCAGTACTCCCAGTTCTGCGACCTCTACCGGAACTTCGAGAAGAAGCTCTCCGTGGTGCTGCGCCAGGCGCACCGCGGCGGGGAAAAGACTTTCGTCGACTTCTGCGACGGGATTCCGCTGATCGACATCGAGACCGGTGAGCTGATCCCGACGGAGCTATTCGTCGGGGCGCTCGGAGCGAGCTCGTACACCTTCGCCACCGCCACTCTCTCGCAGGAGCTGCCGGTGTGGCTCGACAGTCATGTGCGGATGTACGAGTACTTCCAGGGCGTCAGTGCTCTGACGATTTGCGACAACCTTCGCTCAGGAGTGACGCGCCCTGACCGCTACGAGGCCGAAGTGAACGCCACGTACCGCGATTTCGCCTCCCATTTCGGCACCTGCGTCTTTCCAACACGTGTCAGAAAGCCGCGGGACAAGGGAAAGGTCGAGGCCGCGGTGTTGGTGGCACAACGTTGGATTCTGGCAGCCCTCCGACATCGTCGATTCTATCACCTCGAGGAGATGAACGCAGCCATCGCCGAGCTCCTCGAGAAGCTCAACAACCGGGTGATGCGCCACGTCAAGCAATCCCGGCGCGAGCTCTATGAGCGGCTCGATCGGCCGGCGCTCAAGCCCCTGCCGGCCAGACGCTACCAATTTGCCGAGTATAAGGAGGTCAAGGCGAACATCGACTACCACATCGAGTTCGACGCGCATTACTACAGCGTCCCGTACACGATGGTCGGCGAGCAGTTCTGGTGTCGGGCTACGCTGCAGACCGTGGAGCTCTTCCACAAGGGCAAGCGCATCACCAGTCATGTGCGCAGCTTCGTCAAGTACGGCTACAGCACCCTTCCCGAGCATCGACCCGCTTCCCACCGGGCGCATCTGGAGTGGACGCCCTCGCGCCTGATCGGCTGGGGCCAGAAGATCGGGCCGCACACCGCCGCCGTCGTCGAGCACGTGTTGAACTCCCGGCCCCATCCGGAGCAGGGCTATCGCTCTGCCCTGGGGCTGCTGCGCCTGAGCAATCGCTACGGCACCGGCCGGCTCGAGAAGGCCTGCGAGCGCTCGATCGCGATCGGCTCGGCCGCCTACCGCACGGTCAAGATGATCCTCAAGCGTCGGATGGAGACCGCACCGCTGCCCAATCAGGCTGCGGACTCGGACGCCACCGCAGGACTCGGCGCTGCGAACGTGCGCGGCCGTCGCTACTACAGCTGACGGCCGTGTCCGCGTCCAATCCATCGCTGGCAATACTCGCTGCGCACAACGTTAGGCGCTCCTGCCGCGTCCGCGGCAGGCCGCACTGCGGCTGCGCCGCGAAGGGGCAGAAGAACGATAGGTATAAAGCAGACAGGAGGAAAGAGCAGAGACAAACAAACGCGCGTCAGACCGACATCACAGCCTAAAACATCGGTAAATCACAGGATCAGAAGACATGTTGCTTGAACAGACTCTCGAGAAGTTGAACGCCATGAAGCTCTTCGGACTCGCCAAATCACTCAAGGATCGCCTCGAGCGCCACGATCACCAGAGCCTCGACAAGGCCGCCTTCGTCGGGCTCCTCGTCGACGACGAATGGCTGTATCGGGAAAACCGCAAGCTCACCACGCGTCTGCGCGTCGCGAAGTTCAAAGATCGCGCCGCCTCGATCGAGGGCCTCGATTACAGAACTGCCCGGGGGCTTCGCAAGGAGCAACTCCTCGAGCTCGCCCAAAACCGCTGGATCACCGCCCACCAATCCGTGCTCATCACCGGGCCCTCCGGATCCGGCAAGAGCTTCGTGGCTCAGGCACTCGGCCAGCACGCCTGCCGCGCAGGCTTCACCGTGCAGTACCTGCGCCTGCCGACACTGCTGAACCTGTTTGTCCAGGCCCGTGCCGAGGGTACCTATGAGCGGCTCCTCAAGCGCTTGGCAAAGCTCGCCGTGATCGTGCTCGACGACTTCGGCCTCGCCAGCCTCTCCGACCGGGAAAAGCAGGATCTGCTTGAAGCCCTTGAGGAGCGCTACGGCACTGGGGCAACCGTCGTCACGGCGCAGCTGCCCGTCAGCGACTGGCATGAGTACCTCGGCGGCGGGCGCGTCGCCGATGCCATCCTCGATCGCCTCGTCCACCACGCCCATCGCATCGAGCTGCGCTCCAAGGAATCGATGCGCGAGACCTACCCCGCTGGGCACCATGACGGACAGTCGGTAGAGTAGTCCACCTGCTTGCGTCGATTCGCTCCGATGGTGTCCGCCATCACCGGATCAGCTGTCCGCCATGACCGGAACGCGCAATAGCGCGCGCAGTACTGGGAATCCCGTTGACAGAGATCAAGTCCACCTTCGCGGCGGACGGATGTGCGCGATGAGCGGCCGCATCAACACCGCACGATTCTTCGCCGCCCCGGGCGCAAGACCCTACACGGTCGCGTTCTGTTTGGTTTCGGCCCTCTTTCTGCTGTGGGGCTGCTGCAACGGCATGATCGATGTGATGGACAAGCACTTCCAGGATGAGCTGCATCTGACCAAGGCCCAGTCGGCCTGGGTGCA
>DASUHA010000002.1:0-52470 GCA_036273735.1 Steroidobacteraceae bacterium
GATCTTCAGCGAGAAGCAGAGCCACGCAGTGTTCCTGCTCAACCGCCAGCACGTGACGCGCCTCGACGTCGTCAACTACATCTCCCACGGCCTCTCCAAGATCGCGGAGGAGAAGACCGACAAGGAGGAGACGCAGGCAGACATCGAGCGCGACCCCGAGGGCGGCAGCGCGCTCGAGAAGTTCACGACCAACTTGAACCGCCTGGCTCAGGAAGGGCGCATCGATCCACTGATCGGCCGCAAGCTCGAGGTCGAGCGCACCATCGAGATCCTCTGCCGGCGCCGCAAGAACAACCCTCTCTACGTGGGCGAGGCCGGCGTCGGCAAGACGGCCATCGCCGAGGGGCTCGCGCGCCTCATCGTCGAGGGCAAGGTGCCGGAGGTGTTGGCGGACTGCACCATCTACGCGCTCGACATGGGCGCGCTCATCGCGGGCACCAAGTACCGCGGTGACTTCGAGAAGCGCCTGAAGGGCGTGATCACGGAGTTGAAGAAACAGCCCGGCGCCATTCTCTTCATCGATGAAATCCACACCGTCATCGGCGCCGGCGCCGCTTCGGGCGGCGTCATGGATGCTTCCAACCTCATCAAGCCGGTGCTCACCAACGGCGAGATCCGTTGCATCGGCTCGACCACCTATCAGGAATACCGGGGAATCTTCGAGAAGGATCACGCGCTCGCGCGCCGCTTCCAGAAGATCGATGTCACCGAGCCCTCGGTGGCCGAGACCGTAGAGATCCTGATGGGCCTGAAGCCCAAGTTCGAGGAGCATCACGGCATCACCTACGCGGTCGATGCGCTGAAGGCGGCGGCGGAGCTCGCCGCGCGGCACATCAACGAGCGTCATCTGCCCGACAAGGCGATCGACGTGGTCGATGAGGCCGGCGCGCGCCAGCGTCTGAAACCGATCGGCGAGCGTGAGCCCGTCATCGAGGTCCGCCACGTCGAGGACGTGGTGGCACGGATGGCGCGCATCCCGGCGAAGAGCGTCTCGACCTCCGACCGGGAAGTCCTCAAGAATCTGGAGCGCAACCTCAAGCTCGTCATTTTCGGGCAGGACCGCGCCATCGAGGCGCTGGCTGCTGCGATCAAGATGGCCCGCTCGGGCCTCGGCGATCAGCGCAAGCCCGTAGGCAGTTTCCTCTTCGCCGGTCCGACCGGCGTCGGCAAGACCGAGGTCACCCGTCAGCTCGCCATCTCGATGGGCGTCGAGTTCCTGCGGTTCGACATGTCGGAATACATGGAGCGGCACACGGTCTCGCGCCTCATCGGTGCCCCGCCGGGCTATGTCGGCTTCGACCAGGGTGGCCTGCTCACCGAGGCGATCGCCAAGCACCCGCACTGCGTGCTGCTGCTCGATGAGATCGAGAAGGCGCACCCGGATGTGTTCAACCTGCTGCTGCAGGTAATGGACCACGGCACGCTCACGGACAACAACGGACGCAAAGCGGATTTCCGCCACGTCGTCATCATCATGACGACCAATGCCGGGGCGCAGGAGATGGCGCGACCCTCGATCGGCTTCACCCATTCCGATCATGCGAGCGACGGGATGGAGGCGATCCGCCGCTCCTTCACGCCGGAGTTCCGCAACCGGCTGGATGCGGTGATTCAGTTCGCGAGTCTCGATCCGGTCACCATCGAGCGGGTAGTGGATAAGCTGGTCGTGGAAGTCGAAATGCAACTCGAGCAGAAGGGCGTCACCATCTCTCTCGATGATGCGGCGCGGCGGTGGATCGCCGAGAAGGGCTACGACCCGAAGATGGGCGCGCGGCCGATGGCGCGCACGATCCAGGAGCACATCAAGCGGCCCCTGGCGGAAGAGCTGCTATTCGGCAGGCTGGTTGGGGGAGGGCACGTACGGGTGTTCGTTGCGGCGGACGGCTCGAAGCTCGAGCTCGAATGCACCCCGAATACGACGCCGGAATTGATTGGGTGATTAACGGCCCCGGTAGATGATGCGGCCCTTGGTCAGGTCATAGGGAGTCATTTCCACTGTGACCTGGTCGCCGGTGAGGATGCGGATGTAGTTTTTCCGCATCTTGCCGGAGATGTGCGCGGTAACCACGTGGCCGTTCTTCAGCTTCACGCGAAAGGTGGTGTTGGGCAGCGTTTCCACCACCTCACCTTCCATCTGGATCGCGTCTTCTTTGGACATAATGCCCTTATCGTCTCGGGGGCGCGCATTGGAGCACAAAGGCCGCAGGTCTGCAATTTGCAAGCCAAAAACCAAGGCGCTGCGGGCGACTTCTAGCCCGTGAACTCACCCTCGAGCGACACCCACTCCTCGAGCAATGCCTGGAACTGCGACCGCGGAATGCTGCGGGCGCCGAGACTCTCGAGGTGCCGGGAGGCGAGCTGGCAATCGATCACGGCAATGCTGTTGCGGCGGCACACCGCCACCAGGTGCGCGAGCGCGACCTTGGAGGCATCGCGTGCCCGGCTGAACATTGATTCCCCGAAGAAGACACCCCCGAGCCTCACCCCATAGAGACCGCCGACGAGCTCACCGCCGAGCCGGGCCTCGATGCTGTGGGCATGTCCCCGGCGGTGCAGCTCGAGGTACGCCTCGCGCATCTCCGCGGTAATCCAGGTGCCTAGGCTGTGAGGGCGCGGCGCCGCGCAGCCGTCGATGACCGCGGTGAAGTCCTGGTCCGTAGCGACGCTGAAACCGCCGTTGCGCAGGGTCTTTGCCAGGCTGCGGCTCAGGCGAAATTCCTCGGGGAAGAGGACCGCGCGCGGGTCGGGTGACCACCAGAGCACCGGCTGGCCGGGGGAGTACCACGGGAAGATGCCCCGCCGATAGGCCGCCAGGAGCCGCGCGGGTGATAGGTCGCCGCCGGCGGCGAGCAGGCCCGCTGGATCATCGAGCGCCTGCTCCGGTGGCGGGAACCACTCCGGCGCATCCTTCGGGGAAAGCCAGGTGATCGTCTTCACTGCGTTTCAGGCGGGCGCCTTGCGGTAGGGCACGTGCTCGCGCACTTCGGCCGCATAGTCATCGATCGCCCCTCCCTCGCGCTCGAGGTAGTCGCCGATTGCTTCCCGGAAGCCTCCTTCTGCGATGTAGTGCGCTGACCAGGTGAGTGTCGGCTCGAAGCCGCGGCTCACTTTGTGCTCGCCCTGGGTGCCGGGCTCGAAGCGGCCGATGCCACGCTCGATGCAGAACTCGATTCCCTGGTGATAGCAGGCCTCGAAATGCAGGCTATGGTAGTCGGCGGCCGCGCCCCAGTAGCGTCCGTAGAGCGCTTCCTGGGACCAGAAGAAGATGGCCGCAGCGACCGGCCGCTCGGGCGATCCGGCGCGGTTGGTGGCGCGATGCAGGGCAACCTTGACCATGAGGGCATCACCCAGGGTCCGTGCGATCTCGCTGAAGAATTCCCGGCTGAGGTAGGGCTCATTCCCGTGCCGCAAAAACGTGTCCCGGTGAAAACCGTACACACTGTCGAGGAGGCACTCATCGAGCTCGCTGCCGAAGCGCGTCTCGAAGCGAATGCCCGCCTCGGCAACGCGCCGGCGCTCGCGCCGTGCTTTCTTGCGCTTCTCGGCCGTAAACGTCTCGAGATAGGCGTCGAAAGTGGGATAGCCGCGGTTGGTCCAGTGGAACTGGCAGTCGCGGCGCAACAGCCAGCCCGCCTGCTCGCAGGCCGCACGCGCCGGCTCATCGACAAAGAGCGCGTGTATGGAGGAGAGCCGTCGGCGGACTGCATGGGATTCGAGCGCCTCGAGCAGGTGCTTCGCCATGGCCGTGGGATCGAGTCCGGAGCGCACGAGCAGACGCGGGCCGGTGGCCGGAGTGAAGGGCACGGCGATGACCAGCTTGGGGTAGTAGCGCCGGCCATGGCGCGCATAGGCCTGCGCCCAGGCGAAATCGAATACGAACTCCCCATAGGAGTGAGTCTTGATGTAGGTCGGCGCGGCCGCGGCGAGACCCAGATCGTCGCTCAGCGTGACGAGCGAGGGCTCCCAGCCCGTATGCTTGCCGACGCAGCCGGTGTGCTCGAGCGCTGCAAGAAACTCGTGGCGGAGGAAGGGACAGCCCGCTCCGCCGAGCGCATTCCACTCGCGGGAGTCGATGTCCTCGATGCTGGAGTGGACTCTGGCCCGCACCGTTTCCGTGTCCTCTAGAGTGCCTCGATCTCCAGCCGCTCGAGGTAGCGGTCGGCATCGAGCGCCGCCATGCAACCTGCTCCGGCCGAAGTGATAGCCTGCCGGTAGACCTGATCGGACACATCGCCGGCGGCGAAGACGCCCGGCACGCTCGTCGCGGTGGCATCGCCCTGCGTGCCGCCCTTCACGCGGATGTAGCCATTATGCATCTCGAGCTGACCGGCGAAGATGCCCGTGTTCGGCTCGTGTCCGATGGCGATGAAGGCGCCGGCGACCGACAACCGCCGCGTCTCGCCATCCTTCACCGATTTCAGCCGCAAGCCATTCACGCCCCTCTCATCTCCCAACACCTCGTCGACGGTGTGGTTCCAGACGATCGAGGCCTTGCCGACTTCGACTTCGCGAAAAAGCCTGTTCTGCAGGATCTTTTCCGAGCGCAGGCGGTCCCGCCGATGGACGAGCGTGACGTGCTCGGCGATGTGCGAGAGGTAGAGCGCCTCCTCGACGGCCGTGTTGCCTCCACCGATCACGGCGACCCGCTGCCCGCGAAAGAAGAAGCCGTCGCAGGTCGCACAGGCAGAGACCCCACGGCCGCGGAACTTGTCCTCCGAGGGAAGCCCCAGGTACTTGGCGGTCGCCCCGGTGGCGATGATCAGGGCATCGCACGTGTAAGTGCGTGAGTCGCCCTTCAGATGAAAGGGACTCCGGGAGAGATCCGCCGAGTGCACATGATCGCTCACGATCTCCGTATTGAACCGCTCCGCATGCCGGCGCATGCGCTCCATCAGCGCCGGACCCTGCAGCCCCTCGACATCGCCCGGCCAATTGTCCACGTCCGTCGTCGTCATGAGCTGCCCGCCGGTCTCGACACCGGTGATGAGCAGCGGCGTGCGATTCGCGCGAGCGGCGTAGACCGCCGCGCTGTAGCCCGCGGGGCCGGAGCCCAGGATGATGAGTCGGCTGTGCCGGGGAGTGGTCATTCAAGTCCTCGTGATGGGGTCAGGCGGGCATAGTAGCAAGGGCGAGCCGCGCTCAAGCAGGACGTCATGGGTTGACCCGCAGACCCGGATCGGTAAGGTAAAGGGCACCGGGAAACCCTACTGCGCTAAAATCAGCCGCTACTTTCACCGATCCACTGGAGCCGTAGGACTTGGCCGAATCGCAGGCGCAGGCGCGCCCCATCCGCTTCACCCCCGCGGTCGCGCGCGGCTTACGTGAGAGCGCCGTCATCGCCATCGGCGTGGCGGCCATCGTATTGCTCATCGCGCTCGCAACGTACAGCCCGGCGGACTCGGGCTTTTCGCTCTCGGGCGCCTCGGCGGTGGTGCACAACCGCATCGGGCGCGGCGGGGCGTGGCTCGCCGATGCACTCTTCTTTGTCCTCGGCCGTCCGGCGTTCCTGCTGCCACTCATGCTGGGCGGGGGCGCCTGGGCGCTGCACCAGGGACGCGCGCAGTCCGAGGCCAGCTCCCACATCAACAATGTGGTGCGGGCGTGCGGCTTCCTGCTGCTGCTCACGGCGAGCTGCGGGCTCACGACGCTGCACTGGCAGCCGGGAATGCTGCGGGCAACGGCCGGCGGCGTCATCGGGAGCCTCATCGGCTCGGGACTCGAGGACGGCCTGGGATTTCTCGGGGCGACGCTCCTCCTGTTGGCCGCGTGGATGGCGGGCCTGTCACTCTCCTTTGGTGTCTCCTGGTTCACCGTGATGGATCGGCTGGGGGCCTGGACTTGGGCCGGGATCTCCTGGGTCCGTGAGCGGCGCGCTACTGCGAAGGACGTCGCCGTCGGAAAGGAGCGCCGCGCGGCGCGGCGGGACTCGGTGGTGACCGAGCAGAAGCGCGTCGCCGCGCGTCCGCCGCCGAAGATCGAGCCGCCGGCCGCCAGCGTCGAGAAGAGCGAGCGTGTCGAGAAGGAGCGGCAGGTGCCGCTCTTCGATCCGCCGAAGGCGGGCGAGCTGCCGCCGCTCTCACTCCTCGATGATCCGCCCACCCGCGAGCCGCTCTATTCCGCCGAGGCGCTGGAGGCGCTCTCCCGGTTGGTGGAGATGAAGCTGAAGGATTTCGGCATCGATGCCGAGGTCGTCGCGGTGCAGCCGGGCCCGGTAGTCACGCGCTTCGAGCTGCGGCCGGCGCCGGGGGTCAAGGCGAGCCAGATCACGACTCTGTCCAAGGATCTCGCGCGCGCGCTTTCGGTGCTGAGCGTACGGGTGGTGGAGGTGATCCCGGGCAAGAGCGTCATGGGGCTCGAGATCGCCAACGAGAAGCGCGAGATCGTGACCCTGGGGGAGATCATCCGCTCGAGGGCCTACGACGAGCTGCATTCGCCCATTGCGCTTGCGCTCGGCAAGGACATCGGCGGTCAGCCGATGGTGGCCGATCTGCAGCGCATGCCGCACCTGCTGATCGCCGGCACCACCGGCTCCGGCAAGTCGGTGGCCATCAACGCGATGGTGCTCTCGCTCCTCTACAAGTCCACGGCCGAGCACGTGCGGCTCATCATGATCGACCCGAAGATGCTGGAGCTCTCGGTGTACGAGGGCATCCCGCATCTTCTCGCACCGGTCGTGACCGACATGAAGCAGGCCGCCAACGCGCTGCGCTGGTGCGTGGCGGAAATGGAGCGGCGCTACCAGCTCATGGCCGCGCTCGGCGTTCGCAACATCGCCGGCTTCAACCGCCGCGTGAAGGATGCGAACGATGCCGGCAAACCGATTCTCGATCCGGTGATGCTGCAGCGCGCCGCCAACGACCCGACGATCGACCAGCGTGAGATCCTCCCGCTCGTGCCGCTGCCCTACGTGGTGGTCGTCATCGACGAGCTCGCCGACCTCATGATGATCGTCGGCAAGAAGGTCGAGGAGCTGATTGCGCGCCTCGCGCAGAAGGCGCGCGCCTCCGGCATCCACCTGGTGTTGGCGACCCAGCGGCCTTCGGTGGATGTCATCACGGGCCTCATCAAGGCCAACATCCCCTGCCGCATCGCCTTCCAGGTGTCGGCCAAGGTGGACTCTCGCACCATCCTCGATCAGATGGGGGCGGAGACACTGCTCGGCCATGGCGACATGCTCTATCTGCCATCCGGCACATCCTTACCCACGCGCGTACATGGCGCCTTCGTATCGGACCAGGAAGTCCATCGCGTCGTCGAGGCGCTGAAGACCGCCACGCCGCCCAACTACATCGAGGAAGTCCTGTCCGGGCCGCGAGCACCGATCCCGGGCCTCCCGGGCGAGGAGGGAGAGGCAGCGGCCGCGGCCGCACTGGAAGACCCGGAGCAGGACGCGCTGTACGATGAGGCCGTGAGAATCGTGGTGAGCGAGCGCAAGCCGTCGATCTCTTACGTTCAACGGCGGCTCAAGATCGGCTACAACCGTGCCGCGAGGCTCCTCGAAGCGATGGAAATCGCGGGCCTCGTCGGACCGCTGCAGGCGAACGGCTCGCGCGAAGTGCTGGCGCCCGCGCCGGCCGAAGACTGAAAGAAGACGCATGTCGAAGCGAGTTTCTGCCGCGTTCCTCGCCGCGAGCACGGGCGCACTGTTCATGATGCTCGTGCCGATCGCGCATGGCGCGGCACAATCTGCGCCGGCAGCGACTCCGGCCGCAACACCCCAGGGACCGACGCCGCTCGATCGCTATCTGCAGCATCTGAAGACCTTGCGGGTCACGTTCCTGCAGACGGTCGCCGATGCGCATGGCGCGGAAGTCGGGCGATCCTCCGGCACGCTCACGGTCGAGCGCCCGGGGAAATTCCGTTGGGAGATTCATCCGCAGGCGGCCACGGCCGCGGCCGGCTCATCCCAGGGCACCCCTGCAGCGGCCGGCTCATCCCAGAGCGCCCCCGCAGGGGAGGCGAGCGCGAGTGCTGGTCAGATCATGGTCTCGGATGGCCGTAACCTCTGGTATTACGATCGCGATCTCGAGCAAGTGACGGTCCGCCCGGTGACGGCGGCGCTGTCCGCAACGCCGGCGATGTTGCTTTCCGGAACCGTCGACGTGCACCAGCACTTCACCGAAGCGAGCGCCGGCAAGCGTGAGGGTCTCGACTGGGTGTATGTGGAGCCGCGCAGTACCGATGCCGACTTCAAGAGCGCGCTGTTCGGTTTCGACCACAAGGGAACGCTGCAGCGGATGATCCTCGAGGACAAGCTCGGGCAGGTCGTCACCATCATCTTTCAGGACGTGGCGCTCAACGTTTCCGTGCCGCCGAAGGAGCTGACTTTCACTCCGCCGCCCGGGGCGGATGTGATTGGAACGCCCGCCCGGTGAGCCCAGCCGACCCGAGCGCGCCCGATCTCTCGAGGCCGCTCGCCGACCGCATGCGGCCGCGCTCTCTGGAGGAAGTCGTCGGCCAGCAGCACGTCCTCGGGCCCGGCAAGCCGTTGCGCCGGGCAATCGAGTCGGGACATCTGCACTCGCTCATATTCTGGGGCCCGCCGGGCACCGGCAAGACGACGCTGGCACGGTTGATCGCGGGGCGCGCCAACGCGCAGTTCATCCAACTCTCGGCGGTGATGGCCGGGGTCAAGGATATCCGGGCCGCGGTTGAGGCGGCGCGCCAGGCGCGCGCGGCGAACGGACGGCCGACGCTGCTCTTCCTCGACGAGGTCCATCGATTCAACAAGGCGCAGCAGGACACCTTCCTGCCGTACCTCGAGGACGGCACGCTGACTTTCGTCGGTGCGACCACTGAGAATCCGTCGTTCGAGGTGGTGAGTGCGCTCCTCTCGCGGGCGCGGGTGTATGTGTTGCGGCCGTTGACCGTGGCGGACATCGAGGAGCTGCTTCGCTCCGCGCTGTCGGACCGGGAAAGAGGGCTCGGCAACGAGGGACTCGCGGCCGAGCCGGCGGCGCTCGAGCTCATCGCGAAAGCGGCCGATGGTGACGGCAGGCGTGCGCTCAACATGCTCGAGCTCTCATCCGGCCTCGCCGAGGCGGCGGAATCCGGCTCCCGGCTGATCACGCTCGCGCTCGCGCAGGAAGTTGCGACCGGCGGCCGGCGGCGCTTCGACAAGGGGGGCGATCAGTTCTACGACCAGATTTCAGCACTGCACAAGGCGGTGCGCGGCACCGACCCGGACGGCGCACTCTACTGGCTCTGCCGCATGCTCGATGGCGGCTGCGACCCGCTCTACATTGCGCGGAGGGTCGTGCGGATGGCCGTGGAGGACGTGGGACTCGCCGATCCCAGGGCGTTTGCGCTGACATTGGATGCCTGGGAGGCGTACGACCGTCTGGGCTCGCCCGAAGGGGAGTTGGCGATCGCGAATGCGGTGGTCTACCTTGCCTGCGCGCCGAAAAGCAATGCGGTCTATGTGGCGATGGGCGAGGCTATGGCCGACGTGGAGCAGTACGGCACGCTCGACGTACCGCTGCGACTGCGCAATGCGCCGACGCGGCTGATGAAGAATCTAGGCTACGGGCAAGGCTATCGTTACGCGCACGATGAGCCCGAAGCTTTCGCCGCGGGTGAGCACTACCTGCCGGATGAGATGCCCGATAGGCGATACTACCGCCCCGTGCCGCGCGGCCTCGAGCTCAAGATCGGCGAGGCGCTGGCGCGATTGAGGAAAGAAACCAAATGATCGATCCGAAGCTGCTGCGCTCCGACCCCGAAGCCGTCGCCCGCAATCTGGCGCGACGCGGCTTCACGCTGGATGTCGCCGCGTTGCGCGCACTCGAGGAGAAGCGCAAGGCCTCGCAGGTCGAGTCGGATCGGCTGCGCGCGGAGCGCAATGCCAACGCCAAGGCCGTTGGCATGGCCAAGGGCAAGGGTGAGGACGCTGCGCCGCTGCTTGCGCGGGGCGAGGCGTTGACTGGCGAGTTGGCTGCGGCGGAGCGGGAGCTGACCGCCGTCCAAGAGGAGTTGGAGAGCGGGCAGATGGGATTGCCCAACCTGCTGCACGAGTCCGTGCCGGACGGACGCAGCGAGGCCGACAATCGCGAGGTGCGCCGTTGGGGCGAGCCGCGCAAATTCGACTTCGAGCCGAAGGATCACGTACAGGTGGGCGAGAAGCTCGGTGGCGTGGACTTCGAGGCGGCGGCGCGCATCTCCGGGGCGCGTTTCGTCGTGCTGCGCGGTCAGGTATCGCGCCTGCACCGTGCGCTCGCGCAGTTCATGCTCGATCTGCATACGAGCGAGCATGGCTACACGGAGGTCTATGTGCCCTACCTCGTGCAGCGGCAGGCCCTGGTCGGTACCGGGCAGTTGCCGAAGTTCGAGGAAGATCTCTTCAAGGTCACCGGCAAGGGCGAGGCCGCGGCACAACAGGCCTTCTATCTCATTTCGACCGCGGAAGTCCCCGTCACCAACCTCGTGCGCGAGCAGATCGTGGCCGCGGAGTCGCTGCCGCTCAAGTTCGTCTGTCATTCGCCGTGTTTCCGCTCGGAGGCGGGAGCGGCGGGCAAGGACACCCGCGGCATGATTCGCAACCACCAGTTCGACAAGGTGGAACTGGTGCAGATCACGCGGCCCGCGGATTCCTACGCCGCGCTGGAGAGCCTGACGGGCCACGCGGAGACGGTGTTGCAGCGGCTGCAGTTGCCTTATCGGGCTGTCGCCCTCTGCGCCGGCGACATCAGCGCGAGCAGCGCCAAGACCTATGACCTCGAGGTGTGGCTTCCCTCGCAGGCCCGATACCGCGAGATCTCCTCCTGCAGCAACTTCGAGGCCTTCCAGGCGCGGCGGATGCAGGCGCGCTGGCGCAATCCCGAAGGCGGCAAGCCTGAGCCCGTACATACGCTCAACGGCTCGGGGCTCGCCGTCGGGCGTACGCTCGTCGCCGTGCTCGAGAACTACCAGAACGCCGACGGCACGGTGACCGTGCCGCAGGCTCTGCGGCCTTACCTGGGAGGCCTCGAGAAGCTGACAGCATAGGGGCAGACGCACATGGCCGCCACAGAGCTCAGTCGATCGTTGAAACCGAGGCATCTGACGATGATCTCCATCGGGGGGATCATCGGCGCCGGTCTTTTCGTCGGCAGCAGCGCCTCGATCGCCGCCGTGGGTCCGGCCATCGTGGTGAGCTATCTCATCACGGGCACCCTGGTGCTGCTCGTGATGCGCATGCTCGGTGAGATGGCGATGAGCCTGCCCACCGTGCATTCCTTCACGGATTTCCCGCGCGCCGGCCTCGGGCACTGGGCCGGCTTCGTGACCGGATGGCTCTACTGGTATTTCTGGATGATCGTGGTGCCGGTGGAGGCGATCGCCGGCGCCAACATCCTGCACGCCTGGATCCCGCTGCCGGCGGGACTGCTCGGTTGCATCCTCATGGCGGCGATGACGGCCGTCAATCTCATGTCGGCACGCTCGTACGGGGAGTTCGAGTTCTGGTTCTCTTCGATCAAGGTGACCGCGATCATCGCCTTCATCGCAATCGGAGCTGCCTACGCCTTCGGCTGGACCGCCCCACACGGGCCCACCTTCGCCAATCTGACGAGCCATGGCGGCTTCGCGCCGCACGGCGCCGTGGCGGTGCTCGCCGGTGCCGTGACCGTCTACTTCCAGCTGACGGGCGCGGAGATCATCACGGTGGCGGCCGTCGAATCGGCGGAGCCTGCCCGCGCAGTGGCGCAGCTCACGAGCTCCATCATCGTCCGCATCCTCACCTTCTACGTCGGCTCCATCTTCTTCATCGTCTCCATCGTTCCCTGGGACAGCATCGTGGTGGGCGAGTCGCCGTTCACCCGCGCGCTGCTGCACATGCATTTCGCGTGGGCGGGGGCCGCGATGGATGTCATCATCCTGACGGCGGTGCTCTCCTGCCTCAACTCCGCCTTCTACGTCTGCTCGCGTGTGCTCTTCGTGCTCGCCGAGCACGGTGATGCGCCGAAGGCGCTGATCCAACTCAACCGGCGGCGGGTGCCGGTGAGGTCGGTGGCGCTCTGCGCGCTCGCGGGTGTGGTCGGCATTCTGGCGGCCGTCGCGGCCCCCGAGCGCGTGTTCGCATTCCTCGTCGATGCCGCCGGCGCGCTCATGGTGGTCAACTACATGATCGTCGCAATCGCGCAGGTGCGGCTGCGCCGCGAGCGCGAGCGCACGGGCGCTCCGGAGCCTTCGCTGACCATGTGGCTCTTCCCGTGGGCGAGCTATGCCGCCATTGCAGGAATGGCCGCAGTCCTCATTGCGATGGCCTTCACGCCCTCGCTGGCGCACGAACTGCACGTCAGTCTCATCGCAGTCGCCGTCGCCTTCCTTGCATATTTCATCCTGCGCTCCCGCCGCTCCCCGGCGGCGGCAATGGAGCACAGATGAGCACGCGCCCCGCGGCAGCCGGGTAAAAAATCGGGTCAGCGGCTGGGGGTAAGGGGTGTGCCCGCATCCTGTCGACTCCGTCACAGTCCCGCTGTGAACCTATTTGCACTGAGATCCAAGCACTGCTGCCGCGGCCGCGCCTAGGGCAATTTCCCAGGGATGCATGCCACGTACAACCCATGGCTGGTGCACCTTTCGGTCGTCGTCGCGATCCTCGTCTCCTATACCGCGCTGCGACTGACCGAGCGGGTGGCAGGGGCGGAGCGGCGCGCCGGGCGCCTGTGGCTTCTCGGCGGCGCCGTCTCGATGGGCGTCGGCATCTGGTCGATGCACTTCATCGGCATGCTCGCCTTCTCTGTTGCGATTCCGCTGCGATATAACATCAGGATCAACCTGGCATCCCTGTTCATCGGGATGCTGACTTCGCTCTTTGCGCTGTCGATCTCGAGCCGCCGGGATCTCTCGCTGCGGCGCCTCGCAGTGAGCTCCATCATCATGGGCGCCGGCATCTGCGGCATGCACTACACGGGCATGGCCGCCGTGCAGATCGTGCCGGACATCACTTTCGATCCGCTGCTGGTTGCCGCTTCGGCCGCCATCGCGGTCACCGCTTCCTTCGTCGCGCTGTGGCTCTTCTTCCGTTTGCGCAGCGGCGAGTCGCGGCTCATGAGGCTGGCGCGCGCCGGCGCCGCCATCGTGATGGGCTGCGCGATCGCCGGCATGCATTACACGGGCATGGCCGCCGCCATGCTGGCGCCGGGCTCATACTGCTATGGCGGTGGGGCGGCGCTCGATAACAACTGGCTCGCGGTGATGATCGGCATGATCGCCCTAGGTGTGGTCGCCATCACGCTGATCACCACTCTCTACGATGCTCACCTCGAGTCGCGGACCCGTCGCGATGCCATGCGGCTCGCGGAGCTCAACGCCAGCCTGCAGCACGGTAAGAATCTCCTGACCCTCGCCACGGAGGCGGCCGGTATCGCCTGTTGGGAGCTCGACCTCGCGAGGCGGCGGATCCTGTGGACGGAGAACGAGATTGCCTCGTTGAAAGTGGCAGGGCTGGATCCGCGCGAGCACCCCGAAGCACTCTTCGCGAGCCTCTTTCCCGAGGACAAGGCGGCTGCGGAAGCCAGTATTCGCGCGGCCGTCGCCGATGGGCGTGAGACCTGCGCGTTACGTATACGGGTGTCGGGCAGTGACGGGGCGGTGATCCACCTGCAGGCGCATGCCCGTCTCTCTCGCGATGACAAAGGGCGCCTGCGGCGGCTTCTCGGTGTGGCGTGGGATGTCAGCGAGCAGATGCGCCAGGAGGAGAGGCGCGTCGAATTGCAGTGGCAGCTGCAGGAGGCCTCGCGACACGCCGGCATGGCAGAGGTCGCGACCGGTGTACTGCACAGCGTGGGCAACGTTCTCAACAGTCTGGGCGTCTCCGCCACATTGCTGCAGTCGAAGCTGCGCGAGTCGCGCGTCGGCAACGTGCAGCGGGCCGCGAGGCTCATCGGCGAACAGCGCTCGCGGCTCGGCACATTCTTCGAGAGCGATCCGCGCGGCAGGGAGCTGCCCGGCTATCTCGAGCAGCTCGGCGACCTGCTCGTCAGCGAGAATCGCGAGCTCTGCGAGGAGTCTCAGTCGGTCGTCACGCACATCGAGCACATCGGCAAGATCGTCGCAGCCCAACAGAGTTACGCCCGCCGGGGCGGCAGCGTCGAGGAGCTCGATGTCACCGAGCTGGTCGAGCACGCGCTGGTGATGCATTTCTCGATGAGCCCACAGGTCGTGATCCGCCGCGACTTCCACCCGATCGGCCGCGTCGCGCTCGATCAGCACAAGCTGCTGCAGATTCTCGGCAACCTGCTGAGCAATGCGCGCCACGCGCTGCGCGAGCGCGCGGAGGGGCCGAAGGAGCTGATCGTCCGGTTGCGCAACGAGCCTCCGGCCTCGTTCGTCATCGATGTAGAGGATACGGGCAGCGGCTTGAGCGCGGAGTCCATGAAAAGGCTGTTCGAGTTCGGTTTCACCACGAAGAAGGACGGCCACGGATTCGGGCTGCACGCGAGCGCGATCCTCGCGACTGAAATGGGCGGTGAGCTCACCGCCCGCAGCGAAGGCCTGAATCGCGGGGCGTGCTTTACGGTGCGGCTGCCGGTCGCGGCGGCCGAGACGGAGTCGCAAAGGAGGTCCGCATGAGCCAGCCGGATGGTCCCGATCGGGCGCGGATACTCATAGTCGATGACAACCCGGCCATTCACCGGGACTTCGACAAGATCCTGGGGGGTCGCCCGGAGTCCGAGCCCCCGGCGTCGCTCGCGAGCGTCGAGTCGTTGCTTTTCGGGGATGCGCCCGCCATGCAGCGCGAGCGCGCGAGCTATGTGCTGGAATTCGCCTCGCAGGGTCAGGAAGGGGTCGAGCGCGTCCAGAGCGCCGTTACCGCCGGAAGACCCTTTGCGATTGCATTCATCGACATGCGCATGCCTCCAGGGTGGGATGGGCTCGAGACCATCGAGCGGCTCTGGGCAGTCGATCCGGACGTGCAGGTCGTGATCTGCTCGGCGCACTCCGACTACGACTGGAGCGATGTGGTCGCGCGCCTCGGGCAGACCGACCGGCTGCTCGTGCTGAAGAAGCCCTTCGAGCCGATCGAGGTGCTGCAATGCGCGAGCGCGCTCGCGCGCAAATGGCAGCACGAGCGGGCGCTGCGCGTGCAGGTGGAGACGCTGGAGAACGTGGTCGCAGCCCGTACGGAGACGCTGGAGGCAGCCAACCGCCAGCTTCGGCACCTGGCCACGCACGATGCGCTCACCGGCCTTCCCAACAGGGTGTTGCTCGATGACCGGCTGGCGCAGGCCATGGCGCACGCCAACCGCGACGGGCAGCCGTTTGCGGTGCTGGTCGTGGACCTCGACCGCTTCAAGCTCATCAACGACTCTCTCGGGCACCGTGCCGGCGATGCGGTTCTCGATGAGGTCTCGAGGCGTCTGAGCTCCGTGGTGCGTGACATCGACACGGTCGCGCGTACGGGTGGCGACGAGTTCATCGTCGTAATCAGTCCCTCTGCGGTGCCGGACGATGCGGTTGCGATTGCGCATCGCGCCCGCGACGCATTGCGGGCGCCGCTGCGTGTCTCGGGTGTCGAGCTGCACGTTACCTGCAGCATCGGGGTTGCTTACTATCCGACTGATGCCAACTCCTCAGACAGTCTGATCGCGCGTGCCGACGCTGCCATGTACTGTGCAAAGCAGCGCGGACGCAACAACGTGCAACGTTTTGCCCCCGGCATGGATGCGGTCACCGTGGGGCGTGTGAATCTGGAGAGCGATCTGCACGCGGCAATCGAAGCCAAGCAGTTCGAGCTCCATTATCAGCCGAAGGCCGATACACAGAGCGGAGATGTCTACAGTGCCGAGGCGCTCATCCGCTGGTGTCATCCGCAGCGCGGTCTGATTCTTCCGGATGACTTCATCCCGCTGGCGGAGGAGTGCGGGCTCATCAACGAGATCGGCTCCTGGGTGCTCAAGGAGGCCTGCCGCCAGTGCGCCGAGTGGCAGCGCAACGGACTCGCTGCGCTGCGGGTCGCGGTCAATGTGGCGGCCACGCAGTTCCGGCGGGGTGATCTGCTCGATGTGATTCGCGCGGCTCTGGAGAGTGCGCAACTGGAGCCGCGGTTCCTCGAGATCGAGCTCACCGAGACTGCGGTCATGACCAATCCGGAGGAATCGGCAGCCATCCTCGAGCAACTCAGCCGCATGGGCGTGTTGGTCTCGGTCGATGATTTCGGTACCGGCTACTCGAGCATCAACTACCTGCGCCGCTTCCCCATCGACAAGCTGAAAATCGACCGCTCCTTCGTGAGAGATCTGCACTGTGAGGTGGACGCCTCCATCGTCCAGGCCATCATCTCCCTCGCCCACAGCCTGCGCCTGAAGGTAGTCGCCGAGGGGGTCGAGACCCCCGATCAGCTGCAGTTCCTGCGCTCCCTCGGCTGCGATCAGTACCAGGGCTTTCACTTCAGCCCCCCGGTACCGGCGGCCGAGTTCGCCGAGCTGCTGCGTACCTGGCAGCGGCCGGAAGATGCCGCCGCCCGCGAAGAGGCCGATCGCACTCACAGCAAGCTGGCCGCCTACCGGTAGAGTCCGTTGTAGTCGGAGCGGCTCTTGTATTACGGCATGCCGATATAGCAAGATGTCTCCCTGACGGTCGCCGGTAGAAAGGCGGCTGCTGCCGACAAAACAAGGCATCAGGGGAGAATCCACATGGCAGGTCGAGCCCGCGCGGTCTCGCGCGCCTCCTTCCGCGGTTCTTTTACTTATTCTCTGCGCTTTCTGGCCATCACCGGTGTCGCTGCGGCGGCCTGTGCGACCGGAGCTTCCGCGCAGGCCGTCCAGGGCAGCCGGCCGCTGGTGCGGTTCCCACGCATCTACAGCGGCGCGCCGTTCAAGCCGGCAACCACGCCGGTAGGCGCGCAGGCGAAGCAGCCTGTCACCGTCGTCGTACAGATGTCGGATGACCCAATCGCCGTCGTGCGCGCAAACGCTCCGAATCATCGGATCTCGGATGCACAGCATCGCAGCGTCGCGGCAACCGTAGATGCTCAGCAGTCGACGATACTGCCGGCCATTCTGGGCAGCGGCGGTCAAGTGCTGGCCCGATTCCACAGTGCCCTGAACGGCATCAAGGTCCGCATCGATCGCGATCAGATCGAGAGCCTGAAATCGCTTCCAGGTGTGAGGGCGGTGCTGCCGGTGCGCACCTACCACCTCAATAACGCCGAGAGCGTGCCATTCATCGGCGCGCCGCAAGTGTGGCAGGGCGTACCAGGCTTCCGCGGCGAAGGCGTCAAAGTCGCAATCATCGACACGGGCGTCGATTACACCCAGGCGGACTTCGGCGGCCCCGGAACCGTTGCGGCCTACCAGGCTGCGCTCGCGACCGATACGGCGGCACCCGACCCGAGCCTGGTCGGTCCCGGCGCACCCAAGGTCAAGGGGGGCATCGATCTCGTCGGCGACGCCTACAACCCCGACCCCAATAATCCGGACTCTCCGGCCAACATTCCTCATCCCGACCCGAATCCCCTCGACTGCAATTCGCATGGCACGCACACCGCCGGAACCCTTGCGGGGTTCGGCATCGGAGCGGACGGTAAGACCTATACCGGGCCGTACAATGCCGCGGCTTACTCGCAGGGCTTCATCGTCGGGCCGGGGGTTGCGCCGAAGGCAGACCTCTATTCGGTCAAGGTGTTCGGCTGCGCGGGCGCGACCAATCTCGTGGTCGATGCGATCGACTGGGCCATCGACCATGACATGGATGTGATCAGCATGTCGCTCGGCTCGGATTTCGGCACGGCCGAGGACGCGGATGAGATCGCCGTCCAGAACGCGACCAACGCCGGCATCATCGTGGTGGCGGCCTCGGGCAATGCGGGCCCCATTCCCTATGTCACCTCCTCACCGGGCGGCTCGGCGCGCGCGATCTCCGTGGCCGCAATGGATTCGCACAAGAGCTATCCCGGAGCCCGGGTCAAACTGGACGACGGCAGCATCGAGCTGCAGGACTCGAACGGTGTTTCCGTGCCGAGCGGTCCGCTGCCCATCGTGGTACTGCGTAATTCCGATGGGAGCATCTCGCTGGGCTGCAATGAGTCGGAGTACGTCGACTCGCAGATCGCCGGCAAGATGGTCGTCACGCTGCGCGGCGTCTGCGCCCGTATCCAGCGTGCGCAGTTCGGGCAGGCGCACGGCGCGGCCGCCGTGGTCATGATCAATACCTCCCCGGGCTATCCGGTCTTCGAAGGGCCGATCCCCGGGGTCACGATTCCTTTCTTCGGCGCACTGGCTTCGGATGCGGAGAGGCTTTCCAGCGCCACTACGGCAGCCTCGCTGGTGGCGAACTCGATCCCGAATCCCACTTTCCGCACCGCTGCGAGCTTCAGCTCTCAGGGGCCGCGATTCGGCGACAGCCTCCTCAAGCCCAACGTGACGGCGCCGGGCGTGTCGATCTTCTCTGCCGGCATGGGCACGGGCAACGGTGGGCTGTTCGACTCCGGCACCTCCATGGCGACGCCCCATGTCGCGGGCGTTGCGGCGCTCGCTATACAGTCCCATCCCGGATGGGATGGGCAGGAGTTGAGCGCGGCTGTCGTCGAGACGGCCAAGCCTTCCGTGTTGACGGACTACACCCCGAGCCTCGAGGGCGCAGGGGGCGTGCAGGCCGTGGGTGCAGCCTACACGCAGGCGGTGGTGCTCGCGGATACGCCGGGCGGGGCCCATGCAGTGTCCTTCGGGTTCGACCAGTTCCTCGACAGGTTCCACTCCCAGCGGCGCCTGCTGGTGATCAATAACGGCAAGGTGCCGATCGTGTTCAACGTGAGCACCACGCCGACGAGCGCAGTCCAGCATACCGTCAAGGTCAGCCAGCTCAGCGTGCTCGTGCCGCCGCATGGGCAAACACCGGTCGATCTGACGCTGTCGGTCCCGGCCACCAATGTGGGCGGCGTGCATGATGTCAATGGCAACGTGATCTTCGACGAGGTTTCCGGCTACGTCACCTTTACACCGGCCTCACCTGGTATGAACCGCGGTGTGACGCTGCACGTGCCGTACTATCTCGTGCCTCGGGCACGATCCAACGTGCATGCGTTCCGCACCGGCTCGCTGAGCCTGAGGCAACCGCAGGGCCAGGTGCAACTGGTCAATGCGGGGAGTCACATCACCGGGTTCGCGGACTTCTACGACTGGGGTCTTGCCGGTAACCCGCAGGGGATGCCGTACTTCGATACCCGCGCCGTGGGCGTGGAATCGTTCACCGGCGCCGATCCCAGCAATCCGCTGGGTGATCCGGAGCTCGTCTTCGCGATCAACACGTACCCGCGATTCTCCTCACCGGAGGTGGGTGAGTTCGATGTGCTGATCGATACCGATGGGGACAGGAAGCCGGATTACGACCTGGTCGGCATTGACTTCGGCTTCCTGAGCACAGGTACATTCAGCGGTCAGTTCGCCTCCGTCGTCGTCAATCTGAAGACCCAGCTGGTGACGGCCGCGTATCTTGCAGATGCACCGACGGACGGCTCGACCATATTGCTGCCCGTGTTTGCGCAGGATCTGGGGCTGACGAGCTCGAGCCCAGCGATCACCTACGCCGAGACGACGACCAGCCTCTTCGACGGCTCCTCGGAGACGCTGCCGGGCTCTGCATCATTCAACGCGTTCATGCCTGCCATCTCCAGCGGCTTCTTCGTCAAGCTGCCGCCGAACTCGCATGGATCCGTGCCTATCTCGATCAACCCGGCGCAGTGGATAAAGACCCGGTCGAAGGGGCTGATGGTCGTCGTGGAAGACAACCGCTCCGGTGCGCAGCAGGCCGTGCTGCTGCCGGTGGAATGAGGTGGCCGCTCAGAGTCCGTGACTACCTGCTGCCGTTGGCAACCAGTGTTGCCAGGACCTCGTTGACGGGCAGGTCGGAGAGCCGCTCAGGCGCAGCGAAGAGCGTCTTGATGCGCTCGGCCTGACGCGCAGGGAAGCGCCGGTCGACGGCTGATTGGAATCGGCTCGTGAGCTCGACGACGTCCTGCGGGCTGCGGCGGGCTGCGATCTGCTCGATGACCCTCGTACCGAAGGGCTGAGGGGCACTCCATGCCCCCGGTCCCAGGAGCCGGGCGGCCAGCTCCAGGTTGCGGGCATGGAGGGGGGTCGCAGCGCTCGAGCGGGCGGCGGCCATGGCCTGACACGCATGCCGAACGGCGCGGCTGATGGCATCAGCCGTGGCCCACTCCCTGCGCTCTATGCCGCGCTCCGGGTCCACGGCGGTTGCCGTTCCGCCGTCGATGCACGAGTAGCTGAGAGCCTCGGCGATCTCTCCCACTTTGCCACCGAGCTGCGCAGTCACCACGGCGGTCGCGGCCACTCGCGCGAGGCGGATCGAGGCGGTCTCTGAATTGTGATGGCCGCCCTCGAGTGCCAACACACCCTGTATCTCGAGTGCCTTGACGGCTGCGCTGAGAACGTCGCGCACTTTGGGTGGCGGTTGGCCTTCCATGGTCGCTTTGCGCGCCTGATAGTCTGCGATCGACAGGATGGCTCCGAGCGAGTCGGCCGCGTCCCCACATTGCAGCGCCAGCCAGTGATCGCCGCCACCCGGTCGGCAGAGCATCACGCCAGTGCAGAACGCGGCCTGCGCGGGGTCGAGCTCCAGCGACGTGCCCGGAACCCGCGCCCCGCCCGGCATCAGCGCCCCGGGGACGAGAGGACCTATGAGCAATGCGCGCCCGGGATCCTCGAGTGCCTCGAAGCCGCGGGCGAGGGCATCGATCAGACAATGCCGCGCCGTTTGGATGGCCGATTCGCTATCGATTGCGAAGCTTGCGGCGTAACTGGCGAGGGCAATGATGGGGGACACTGCGCGAGATTGTCTCAGCTCGGCAGGGCCGCCACCAGCCGTATCCGTGCTATCTCGGACGGCACTCCCAACCGTTTCGGCGGTCCCCAATAACCGCTGCCGCGGCTGGTATACACCCAGAGGTTCTCCAAACGGTGAAGACCGGCGGTGAAGGGCTGTTGCAAGCGTACGAAGAGATTCCAGGGCCAGAACTGGCCGCCGTGCGTGTGGCCGGACAACTGCAGGTCGAAACCGGCGTCGGCCGCCGCTGCCGCTGTCCGCGGCTGATGTGCGAGCAGCACCCTCGGTCGGAGGTTGGGCGGTGCGCCGGCCAGGGCGGCCTCCGGGTCGCTGTGCTGCGCCGGGTCGAAAGCATGGGCGCTGTAGTCGGTCACTCCGCCGAGGACGAGCGATGCGCCGCCATGACTCAACACCACGTGCTCGTTCTGCAGAACGTGCAGCCCCAGGCGGCGCAGCTCCGCGATCCACGGCGCAGCGCCGGAGTAGTACTCGTGGTTGCCGGTGACGAAGTATGCGCCATGGCGTGCACGCAGCTGCGAGAGCGGCTCGACATGCGTGGCGAGCTGCTCGACAGACCCGTCTACCAGATCGCCGGTGATGGCGATGAGATCGACATCCAGCGAATTGACGATCTCCACGATGCCGCGCAGGAAGTCGCGCTTGATGGTAGGGCCAACGTGCACATCACTGATCTGCGCGATCGTGAAACCGTGAAGTGCGGGTGGCAGACCTGCAAGTGGCACCTTGACGTCGACTACTCGGGGCCGGCGGCGCGCATCGAAGTAACCAATGACCGTGGCGAGCACCGCGAGGAGCGGCACGGCGATGGCCGAGGCTGTCTCGAGCGTCGCAGCTTCCCCCCGCGAGGCGAAGAGCACGGCTGGCCCGAGAAAGAGATCGCGCATCACGGTGAGCACGGCGAGAGAGGAAAAGAAGCCGCCGTCGAGCGAGCCCAGCCAGGCCACATGCGCTGCATAGCCGCTGTTCTGCTTCATGCGGGCGCGCGCGCCGGCGATGATCAGCGCAAACGAGGCGCACAGGGCGAGAGCGCCGAGCACGCGTCCGAGCAGTCCGACCGGCAAAGCCGGCAGGAGCCGGATACCCACATACACGTGGAGGATCGCAATCAGCGTCACGATGTTGCGAATGAAGCGCGAGGGCCGGCGGCGCCTCTGGATGGCAGGGCGGGGCAATTCGCTGGGATGCGCGGCAGCGGTCGTGTTCGGCATGGGTCTCTTGACGGTCGGAGCGGGTGGATATTGCCTGCGGTCAGCTGCGCGCGCGAGGTCGCAACAGCCGAGGCCGGGGTGACGTTCCCGGTCCATCGCAGGCAATTTTGGTAGCATCTGCGGCGCCCGCGCACCGGAGAGGTGGCAGAGCGGTTTATTGCACCGGTCTTGAAAACCGGCGGCCCTTCACGGGGCTCGGGAGTTCGAATCTCCCCCTCTCCGCCACTCGGCGCGGTGTTGCCGTCGCTCGCGAGCGCCTGCATGAGCAGGTGGCATCCAGATAATTAATTATATATATCAAAGTGTTACAGAAAATAAGTAATCTTGATTCTCGATCGTAAATTGCCTTTCGGCAATCGCTGATTTCCCATCCGGTTTTCCTGCGCTCGAGGTCGCCGCACTAGCGGCGAGTCGCACCACAGCTGAGGTGAATGGTCGTGTTGGCCGTGGCTCGGGCCAACCCGCCGCGATAAGCTGCACCGAATGCCGCAGCTCGGCCGGAGGGGGATATGACGCGGATCTCGAGGCGAAATGTGCTGTTGGGGGCGGGCGCGGCCGTCGGGCTGAGTGCGACCACGAAGGGCTTCACTGCCGCTCACACGACGGGACTGAAATCCATCACCGCCGACGCCAAGCCGATCTCCGTGGAGGAGCGGCGGGCGCGCCTCGCGAAGGCGCAGGAGCTGATGGCGGCGCAGAAGGTGAGCGCCCTGCTGGTCGAATCGGGCTCCACGCTCGATTATTTCACCGGAGTGGTGTGGCACAGGTCTGAGCGCACGACCGCCGCGGTGATTCCTGCGCACGGTCAGGTGGTGATCGTGACACCCGCCTTCGAGGAGCCCTCGGTCCGCGAGACGCTGCAGGTTGATGCGGATGTGCGTATCTGGAACGAAGACGAAAGTCCGTTCACACTCATCGCGGGTGCCTTGCGCGACCGAGGTGCGAGCTCGGGGCCGGTGGCGGCGGAAGGCACTACTCGTTTTTTCATCGTCGATGGCGTGCGCCGCGCGGCGGGCGTGCAGATGGTGTCCGGCGATCCGATCGTGCGGCCCTGCCGGATGATCAAGTCGTCCGCGGAACTGGCGCTGATGCAGGCGGCGAGCGATGTCACCATGGCCGCTTTGCGCCACGTGCATTCGCGCGTGCAACGCGGCATGAGTCAGAACGACATCTCCGCGATCATGGATGCAGCCACGGTCGCCCTGGGCGGAACGCCCGGGTTCTCACTCGTGCTGCTCAACGACGCCAGCGCCTACCCGCACGGCTCGAAGAAGCCGCAATCGGTGCACGAAGGCTCGGTGATCCTCATGGATTGCGGGTGCACCGTGCACGGCTATCAGTCGGACATCTCCCGCAGTTGGATCTACGGAACGCCCTCTGCCCGCCAGCGTAAAGTCTGGGACACCGTCAAGCGCGGCCAGGAGCTGGCGCTCGCGACCGCCAAGATCGGTCTGCCCGCGGGCCAGGTGGATGATGCGGTTCGCAGCTTCTATGTACGCGAAGGGTGGGGGCCCGGATATCATCTGCCGGGCCTGCCGCACCGCACCGGACACGGCATCGGCATGGACGGCCATGAGCCCTGCTATCTGGTGCATGGCGATCCCACACCGCTTCAGGCCGGCATGTGTTTCTCCGACGAGCCCGGCCTCTACATTCCCGGCTCCTTCGGAATCCGTCTGGAGGATTGCTGGCACATGACGGAAGCCGGCCCTAAGCTCTTCAGCGGCCTCGCGCGCTCGATCGAGCAGCCGATCTGATCTGATGGAATGACGGCAACGATTTTTCCGAGGCCTCGCATGGTCGATCGTCGAACGCTCCTGCTTTACACCGTGGCCGCGGGTGCGGCTGCGGCGCTGCCCGAGCTCCCGGCGTTGGCGCGCGACGGCGATGACGGCTCGCACGCCGCGCTCGATCGCCTGTTCACTGCCTTCCTCGACGAAGACCTGCGGCGCCATCCCGAGCGCGCGACCCAGCTCGGCTTCGACAAGGGTAAGAACGCGGATTTGAAGGGCAGGCTCAGTGACGAGTCCGCAGCCGGCATTGCCGCCGACAGGGCCAGCACTCACGATCAGCTTCGCAGGCTCCGTACGCTCGCGCGCGATCGCCTGTCGGCCGCCGACCGTTTGAACTATGACGTCGTGCTCTACACGCTGGAGTCGGCCACGGCGGTGCAGCGGTTCGATTTCGGCGGCAACACGTACGGTCCTTCGCCTTACGTGGTCAGCCAGCTCACCGGCTCCTACCAGTCCGTTCCTGACTTTCTCGACACCAAGCATTCGATCGAGAGCCGCGCGGACGCCGATGCCTATCTGTCCCGCCTCAGCGCTTTCGGCGTGCAACTCGATGCCAATACGGAGCGCATGCGCCACGACGCCGGCGTGGGCGTGGTACCGCCGGACTTCCTGCTCGATACCACCCTCGTGCAGCTCGAGAAGACCCGGGTGCCGGCCGATCAGGCATTGGTCGTGACTTCGCTTGCCAAGCGGGCGGCGGCGAAAGGGCTGTCGGACCGCTATGCGCACGATGCCGCGCGCCTCTACGAGCAGAAGGTGCTGCCGGCGCTAGACCGGCAGATCGCCGAGGCGCGGCGACAGCGTGCGGGTGCGACGCACGATGCAGGGGTATGGAAATTCAAGCAGGGGGCAGCCTTCTACGATGTCGCGCTGCGGTCCACCACGACGACGCGATTCACCCCGGACGAGGTGCATCGCATGGGCCTCGATCAGGCGAAGGAGATCAGCGCCCGCCTGGATGCTCTGCTCAGGGCCCAAGGGATGACGCAGGGCACGGTGGGCGAGCGGATGGCCCATCTCTACAAGGATCCGTCACAGCTCTATCCCAACACCGATGCCGGCAAGGCCCAGGCGATCGCGCATTGCAACGGGCGGCTGGCCGCAATCAGGCCGCGGCTGCCGCGGGCCTTCCATCGAATGCCGCCTTACCGCTTCGAGGTGCGGCGGGTGCCGCCGCGGGTGGAAGCCGGAGCGCCGTTGGCATTCTCGCAACCACCGGCCGTCGATGGGTCACGGCCGGGCCTCGTGTACTTCAACCTGCACGACACCGCGGAGTGGCCGAGATTCACTCTCGCCACCACAGTCTTCCATGAGGGCCTGCCCGGCCATCAGTTCGAAGGGGGGCTCGCGCTTTCCAACGCCAACCTGCCTCTCATCCGCAAGACGGGTGGCTTCTCCGGGTATGGGGAGGGGTGGGCGCTCTACGCGGAGCAGCTGGCCGATGAGCTCGGGATGTACGACGAGGACCCTCTCGGGCGGCTGGGCTACCTCAAGGCGCAACTCTTCCGTGCCAACCGCTGCGTGGTGGACACGGGAATTCATCATCTGCGCTGGGGACGCGGGCAGGCCATCGAATATTTCATCGCTCAGGACGGCGACTCGCGAGGAGGCATCACTCGGGAAGTTGAGCGCTACTGCGCGACGCCGGGACAGGCGTGCAGCTACAAACTGGGTCACACGGTCTTCATCGGCCTGCGCGCCAAGGCCAAGGAGCAACTGGGAGCCAGGTTCGACATCAAGAATTTCCACGACGCGGTGCTGCACTGCGGGCGGGTGCCGCTCGACATCCTGCAGCAGGTGGGAGACGGCTGGCTGAGGAGTCAGAAAACGTGAAAAAGTCAGATGCGAGTCAGGGCGAGTCTGCATCGGAGCTCATCTCGAAGAGAGTTGCCGAGCTCGGTGACTGGCGCGGGGAGACCCTCGCGAGGATGCGCAAGCTCATCCGGGAAGAGGACCCGGATGTCATCGAGGAGTGGAAGTGGATGGGCACTCCGGTGTGGTCACACGACGGCATGATCTGCACCGGGGAATCCTACAAGGCCGTGGTGAAGCTCACCTTCGCCAAGGGCGCCGCACTGAAGGATCCGACCCGCCTCTTCAACTCGAGTCTCGAGGGCAACGTACGCCGTGCGATCGATATCCACGAAGGGCAGGTCGTCGACGAATCCGCCTTCAGGGCGCTCGTGCGCGAGGCGATCACGCTCAACGGCGCCGGCAGATCGAAGCCATCGGGGGAGGCGAAGTCCTCGACGAAGGCGGCGTCTTCATCAAGGGTGAAATCCGCCCCCAGGACGAAGGCCGCCGTAAAAGCGAAGTTCCGAGCCAAGGCGAGGCCCGCCGCAAAGCCCAAGCCCCGCGCCAAGAAATAGAGACTGTGGGCAGCAGGCGTTTGCCTGCTGCCTGCAACCCCCGAGCGCATCAGGCCGCCACGGATCGCGAGAAGTCCTAGCTGGCAGCCGGGCGATGCCGGCGTCCGAGAGCGACGGCTGCTCAGTGTTTGCGCCGCTTCTCGGCCTCGCGCAGAGCGTCCGCGTCCCGTTTGTCCTCGCCGCCTGACTTCGCGCGGGACAAGGCTTCCTTCTCCTCGGGCGTCAGCTTGTCGGAGGCCTCGGAGGCAGACCCTTTCAGCGGTTTACCGCCCTTGGTCTTCTCGTCTACGAAACGTTTCGTCTCCTCGTCATAGCGGCGGGCAGACTCGTAGTCGCCTTCACCCTGTACTTTGGATGCCATGCCGTTCCTCCTGCGTCTGAGCTAGCTTGTCTCCGGAACAAATCGGGACAGCAAACGCTATGCCGCCGAGAGGCGGCGCCGCATACCGAATCAGTGGATGCCGGGAGTAGCCGGTGAGGGATCGCCCGGCACGAGCAGATGCGCTCGAAACAGCCGTCCGTCTTCCGCCAGCAATACGAATCCCAGGGCTGCCAGGCCGCAGAGGAGGGCTCCCAGCGCCAGCGGCACCGTCGAGCCGTTGAACTGCAGCCCGATGAGCGCTGCGACCAGGGCGCCGCCGGCGGTACCCGTACAGCCCTGGAGCGAAGCGGCGATGCCCGCCACCGACCCCATCGATTCCATCGCCATCGCGCCAAAGTTGGCCATGATCAGTCCGAAGCAGCTCATGGTCGCGCTCTGCAGGACGATGAACGTCCAGAGCGTCTCGGCCCGGAGCACGGCGATCAGGGTGTGCAGGCCGGTCACGGCGATGAAAATGAGGAGGCCCGTCTGCGAGATGATGCGCATGCCGAAGCGCTCGACCACCCTGGAGTTGAGATAGGACGTAACGCCCATCGATGCCGCACAGATCGCGAACACCGATGGCATCAGCGAGGGCCGGTGGAAGACCGCTGCAAAGATCTGCGGCATCATGCCAACGTATCCGATGACGGACCCGAACATCAGCGCCACGGAGAGCGTGTACCAGAGTGACGCCTTGTCGGCGACGACCTTGCCGGCCGCGCGTGCGACATGGCTCACGGTCAGCGTCATGCGATATTCGGGATGCAGCGTCTCCGGCAGCCGAAAGTACACCCATAGCAGGACGGCGGCGGCGAACGCACAAAACAGATGGAAGAGGGCGCGCCAGGGCGCCGCCAGCAACACGAGCTGGCCGATGCTGGGAGCGACGACCGGGACCATGATGAAGACGATGAAGGTGAGCGACATGACGCGCGCCATCTGCCTCCCTCCATAGAGATCCCGGATGATGGACCGCGCCAGAACCATGCTCGCGGCGGCGATGCCGTGCGCGAAACGCCAGGCGAGTAGAGACTCGAAATCGCGGGCCATGCCTACCGCCAAAGCGGCCAGGACATAGAGCGTCAAGCCGGTGAGCAGCGCCGGCCTTCGTCCGAACCGGTCGGAGAGCATTCCCCAAAACAACTGACCGAGGCCGACACCGGCGACGTAGATGGTGATGACCCATTGCGCGCGATTGGGATCGGTCACGCCGAGGTCGTGCGCAATGGCCGGCAGTGCCGGCAGCATCGTGTCCACCGCAATCGCCTGACAGGACATGATGGCGGCGGTCAGGACCAGGAATTCGCGGAAGCCGATGGTCCGCGAGCGGACTCGGGAGGATTCGCTGTGCATTATGGTTCGGGATATCCATGGTGGGGCATCCGCTCGGCTACGCGAGCGGGGCTGGTCTACTATGGCGACACCGGAGGGGGGTTGCTATCCAATGCTCACCTATTATCCGATTTCCGACGGCACTGCGGCGGGCGACCGGCCTGGCGGGACACTCTGGGTCGATCTCGTGCGGCCGACGGCCGAGGAGATCACGCGTGTCGAGACGGAATTCAGCACTCGGGTCCCTTCGCGTGAGCAACTCGACGAGATCGAGTCCTCGAGCCGGCTGCGGTCCGAGGACCAGCGCCTGTATCTGAGCATGCCGGTCGGCGCTCCGCACGAGCAAGTCGATGAGGCCCCAAGCCCCCTCGGATTCGTGGTCTCACCGGGACTGCTGATCACGGTGCGCTACCGGGATCTTCGGTCGTTCATCCAGGTTCGTGAGGGCATCGGCAAGGAAGAGGGTGCCGCGAGCAGCACCGCGATATTCGCCAAGCTCCTGGAGGCGATGATCGATGCGGATGCCGATGCGCTCGAGAGGATTGCACGGGAGCTCGGGGAGGTCTCGCGTCGGGTGTTCCGGCGCAGCGAATCCGCTGCACGTCGTGGCCCACGCCTCAACCGACGGCTGCGCCATCTGCTCGCCGCCGTGGGCGATACCGGAGAGCATCTGTCGCAGCTGCGGGAAAGCCTCACGGGTTTGAAGCGGGTCATCGCTTTCGCCGCCGATACGGGCCAGTCATGGCTGGGGCCGGACATTCAGGCCCGCCTGAAGACGGCCCTGCAGGACCTCGGCTCGCTCGCCGATTTCGAGGCGCACCTTTCGGGCAAGACGCAGTTTTTACTGGACGCAACCCTCGGATTCATCAATACCGAGCAGAACGATATCTTCAAGGTGCTGACCATCGTGTCAGTGGTCGGTGTGCCGCCGACGCTGATCGCGAGCATGTACGGCATGAATTTCCACAACATGCCGGAGCTCAGCTGGCCGTGGGGATATCAGTACGGCCTCACGCTGATCGCCGTGAGCACGCTCCTGCCGATCCTCTGGTTCAAGTGGCGCGGCTGGTGGTGACCGCTCGGGTCGGGCCGCGCCCGATCCGTCCACGACTGTGAGACAGGTCACAAAACAGACCGGCCGGTGCCGGTGTTTGGGGTTTGCGGCCGAAAACCTTTAGAACGCCGGATGCTCCGTGCGGCTTCGAAGATCGGTTGGATATAGATGATCGGGGTTCTCTCTCTCGTGCTGGCTGCCACCACCCGCGTATTCGCGGTGTGGCCTGTTCTGCGCCGGATTGCCGGTCTCGGCACCCCGAGCGCGGGTGGCCCACAGGGGAGCGCGAGCGAGCTCCCGCTCGAGCTGCGGCATCTGCCGGACCCACCGGTACTGCAGCCGGCCCCGGGGCAGCATGCCACGGAGGACGAGGCGCCCACCGTCGAGGTCATCGAGGTGCTCGAGCCGCCTGTCCTCGATCCCACCGAGGTGGTGCGCAGGCTACGCGGACTGGAGCTGGGAGCGGATCTGCCCGCCCCCACCGGAGCGCCTGATCCCACCCATGAGCGCGTCACCGCCGCTGCACTGGCGGCGATCGGTGATCCGAGCAGCCAGCGACAATACTTCCCGCGGCGCCCGAACCTTCTCCCCGAGCTGATGCGCGCCATCAATGACGAGGGCGTCTCGGTGCGGCAGCTGGTGCCCATCGTGGCCCGTGATCCCTCACTGGTCGGCAATCTCCTCAAGGTGGCGAACAGCTCGTACTACCGTGTCACCCAGCAGGCGGTCGAGACCATCGAGCGGGCGCTGGTGATCCTCGGGAGCGATGGGCTGCGATCGGTCATGGCGGCGGCTCTCATGCAGCCGATCTTCCAGGTTTCTGCTGCCGGCGGCGCGTCGCGGTTTCCGGAGGTCGTCTGGGAGCATGCAGTGCGCTCAGCTCATGCGGCCATCCCGCATGCCGCTCTCGTGGAGCGGGTGAATCCGTTTGCAGCCGAGCTCTTGACCCTGATCAGCGGCCTCGCGGAGATCGTGCTCTTTCGGGCGATCCACGAGCACTGCCCGCGCATGGGGCGAGAGGGAGTCGATCCGCAGGTGATCGCCTCCATCCTCGATTCGCAGTCGGCGTCCTTCGCCTGGCACATCGGCGCCGATTGGCGGCTTTCTGAGGAGATGCTGGCGGCGCTCGAGGAGCAGATGGTCCCGTCATCCGAGCCGACGACGGCGCTCGGACGCTCGCTTCGCTTCGGCCGCTGCGCGGGCGCACTGGCAGTCCTTCATGCCAACTCCTGCATCAGCGATGGGAGCGTGAGAGTCTCGCTGCCGCCGTCCGGACTATCGCCCGCGCACCTCGAGTCCATGTTGAAGCGTCTGCTGCGTCCGCACGAGGACCCGAGGATGCTGGCCAGCCAGGTGGCCTCACCTCGTGGCGCTGCCGTCGAGGCCGGCCGCACGAAGCGCGGAGCGAGCCGCTACGCGGCGTAGGCTCCACTCGTACCAAGAGGGCCCGCCCGTGCCGGGCCGCGGCCGCAGAATCGATTGGTCAGGTGAGGTGCGGCGCAGAGACTCGCGCACGCGCTGAGCATCCGCCGGCGTGAGGTGAGGGAGTGCCTCGATGAGCGCAGGAATCGCGTCGGGTGAAATACGGCCCAGCCGCTCGAGATAATCCACATCCAATTTTCCCGTGCGCGCATACCGCCCGACGTTAGCGTCCACGATCCACGCGGAGTGGTTCCAGTACGAGAGACCGGCGACACACGCAATCGCTGTGAGCGCGACGTGGCGGATCAGGCGCGGAATGCGGATGGCCGAGCGCAGCTCCCAGGCGAGACAGAGAAGTGACATCAGGACCATCCCGCAACAGATCTGGACGTACAGCCGTTGTTGGGTGTAGCCATAGGCCGCCTCGTAGTAGTGGACCCGCAGATAGGCGCAGGCGACGACGACGAGTGAGGCCAGCACGACTCCCACGGAGAGAAGGCGAATGCTGAGCTCCCTTTCGCCACGCAACGCGTGCTGATCCAGGGCGATGATGACTATCGCGCACAGCACGGCCGCGATGATCATCTCGCCGAAGCCGCGATGGGTCGCCTCGGCGAAGGTTTCGCCCGGCATCAGGTGCAACGCGGAAGAGGTCGCCTGATGCGACAGTTCTGCCGCAAAGAACACCGTGAAGAGAGCGATCGCTGCCCCGAGCACCATGACCCGCTCGATGTGGGAAAACCGTGCGGCCGAAGTCGATCGGGAATGGCCGCTGGAAGCGGATGTCTCGGGAGTCGGTTTCGGTTTGCGGGCTGCGAGTCCGTACCCGCCGAGGAGCAGCATCGTGAGCGCGACGAAGAATACATCACGGGCGAGAAACATCCGGCTGAGTACGGTATCCCACGCAATCTGACGCCAATCCGCCAGAGTCGGATCCGCCGCGCTCAGGAGCAGGAACAAAGTGGCTGCGAAGGCGAGCGCCATCGTGCTGCCACGCACGATGGGGACGGCATCGCGCATTCGAACGATCGCAAACGTTTCGGCAACTCGCGCGGCCGCCTCGCCGAAGAGAAGCCGGCTCACATCGAGCGGCGCGCGTATGAGGGAGAGGAGCCCGATGTCACCGGTGCGCATCGCCATGGCGAGGAGGGAGAAGCCGAAGAGACTCGCTACCGAAAGGAAGATCAATCCATCCGCGACGGGATTTGCGGTGACGGCAGCCGCAATCGAGAGGATGGCGGCAAGGCCAAGGGCCGCACGTGCGCGGCTAAGTGCATTCGAGTGCTCGCAGCGGCGAGTGACGACTAGAAGCCCGGTACCGGCGGCGATCGTCCACAGCGGCCAGTTGGCACCCGGCACTTTCTTGAAGCACGTCCAGGCACCGAGGAGTCCGAGCGGAAGCGCCCAAGCCCATAGCTCCGCAACCTCGGCCGCCGCACCAACCGGTGGCAGGTCGGCAGATCGACTCAGCTGCAAGATGTTCACACGACCTCCCCAGGCCGGACGAGCATTCTATGTAGCGTAGAGTACTTTGTAATGCAGAGTCAATACCGCACATCCCACCATCGATGCAATCTCAGTTCCTCATGGGCTGTCGAAAGCGGACCGTGCCGTTCGTCTACCTGGGGAACGAGGGGCCACTCGGGCGCCCTCGCACATCAAAAAGAGGGGAGATCGCGATATGCAGCAAACTGAACGGGTATTTTCCGGCGGCAGGGGCTCGCTGTGGACCGGCCGCGTGCTCAGCACCCTCGCGGTGCTCTTCTTCGTCATGGACGGCGTCATGAAGCTCTTCAAGCCGTCGTTCGTCGTCTCGGCCACCATCGGTCTGGGATTTCCGGAAAGTGAGATCGTGGGAATCGGCATCGCGCTACTCATCTGCACGGCGCTCTACACGATTCCACGCACCGCGATTCTGGGTGCGGTGCTGCTCACCGGTTACCTCGGCGGGGCAATCGCCTCGAAGGTGCGCATCCACGCACCGCTCTTTGACATCTGCTTCGCGGTCGTCTTCGCCGCATTCGTCTGGGGTGGACTCTGGCTGCGCAATCACCGGCTGCGGGCGATCCTGCCTCTGCAGCCCTGAGCCGGCTTCAGCGCGGTGCCGGGCAGGCCGGCGGCTGGGAAGCGCGTACCCAGATCGCCGTCCGTCCGAATATCGGCAATCCAACATAGCCGCGCAGGTGGAGGAGATTGCCTTGCGCAGTCATCTGGCCGCTGTAAGTGCGTCCGCTCCTCGGGTCGTAGAGTTGCCCGCCATGCGCGTGTTGCGGGTCGACTTCCATGAAGCCCGCACCGATCTTCAGTCCACAGAGCGGTCGGTTGCGCAGCTTGGGGTCGGGATTGTGGCTGTCGGTCGCGGCAGGACTTCGGCTCGAGAGCATGGCGATGCGGACGCACAGCTTCTGATCGCACCGGCTGATGAGAATGACGGAGCCGCCAGGCTCCCGCCAGTAGCCGAGGACCGTGGGAGCCTGCGCATAGGCGCCCGTCGCGGCGAGCGCGCAGAGGATGAATGGGAGGTACCGTCGTCGCAGGGCGCGCATGTCTCTCGCGTGATTCTCACAATTCAGTCGTGAGTGCCCGCGGGGGCGCTTTCGGGTCTAAGGCGGTAGGCTCAGCTCCGGCAGCCCGCAACTCATCGATATAATCGGCCGGGCTCACCGCCGCAGCAAGAGGGTCCATGGCGCGACGACTGCGAGGAATACCGCGTGCAACGAACCGGCCGGGCGCCGTGGCGATAGTCGCGGCCCTGACCGCATTGCTGCTCAGCGGCCCCTCTCGCGGAGCGCAGGCCGCACCCGAGGCTCGCATACCCCAGGGCACGCTCACAGGTCTGAGGCAGGGGACCATCGCGGCGTTTCTCGGGGTTCCTTACGCTGCGCCCCCGATCGGCAGCAATCGATGGCGCGCGCCGCAACCTGCCGCTCGCTGGGCGGGCAGCCGTCCGGCGAAGCGGTTCGCCGCCAGCTGTTGGCAGATCATCACTCCGGGCGGCGTGGGACCCTGGACTCATGAATACGTTCCGCAGGGTCAGGCGAGCGAGGACTGTCTCTATCTCAACATCTGGACCCCCGCCCCGGATGTGACACGGCGGCTGCCGGTGCTCGTCTGGGTTCCGGGCGGCGGCTTCACCGGCGGCTCGGGATCGGCGGCGGTGTACGGCGGCGCGGAGCTCGCCGCCCAGGGCATCGTCGTCGTCACGATCAACTATCGGGTGGGCATCTTCGGCTTTTTCGTGACGCCTGCGCTCGCCAAGGAAGCGGCGCACGAGCACGAGCCTCCAGGCAACTACGGCCTGCAGGACATGATCGCAGCGCTGCAATGGGTGCATCGCAACATCGCGGCCTTCGGCGGGGATCCGGCTGCCATCACCGTCGGCGGCCAGTCGGCCGGCGCCATGGCGATACACGACCTCATCGTCTCGCCGCTAGCGGCGGGACTCTTCCAACGCGCCATCATCCAGAGCGGATTGCCCGACTCCTCACCGACGGTGCCGCTCGCCGCGGCAGAGATTGCGGGCGAGAGGTTCGCGCGGTCCAAGGGAGCCGCGTCACTGGCGGCGCTTCGGGCGCTGGCGCCGGGACGACTGTCGGCCGGCGGGCCAGCGCCGCTACAGGGACCGCTGCTGGTGCCCATCGTCGATGGGGTGCTGCTGCCGTCCGCGCCCGAAGCGCTTCTCGTTCCGGGGACGTTCGCCGACATTCCCATTCTCGCCGGCATCGATGCCGATGAAAGCTCCGCCTTTTCGACACCCCTCGTCGCCTCGTTGAGTCAGCCGGCATGGCAGGCGGCTCTCGCGCAGACCTTCGGTGCTCGCGCGCCGCACTTTGCCGCGCTCTATCCTGCGGGCACGAGCGCACAACGGGCGCGGTCGCTTCGGCAGTTGCACCGTGATCTCGGGCTTGCCGCGCTCGACGCCTGGATCCGAGTGTGGAGCACGCACGCGCGCAGTCCCGTCTTCGGATATCTCTTCGATCACCTCGAGCCCGGTCCGCAGTCGGGCCGCTGGGGCATGTTTCACTCCTCGGAGCTGCCCTACGTATTCGGCACGCTCGATGCGTCCCCGGAGCGGCACTTCACCGCGGTCGACCGGGCGCTCTCGGTGCGCCTCGTGCGCTACTGGGCCGACTTCGTGAAGAGCGGAAACCCCAACGGTGCCGGACTTCCGACCTGGCCCGCGCTACAGGCGCGCGACCCCGAGGTCATGGTGTTGACAGGCAGTACCGCGCCGCATCCGCTGCTGCCGCAAGCCAAGCTCGCGGCCATGCAGGCCTTCATCGACGGCGGCGGTAAGCCCGGAATTTTCTGACAGACCGGCCGGCAGCCTAGACTTTCAGTGTCACGCTGACCGGGCAGTGATCGCTCCCCATGACATCGGCGTGAATCTGCGCGGCCTTGACCGATTTGCGCAGGGCCCCGGATACCAACACGTAATCGATTCTCCAGCCGACGTTGCGGGCGCGGGCGTTGGAGAAGACGCTCCACCAGCTATAGTGGCCGTTGCCCTGCTTGAAGAGGCGCAGGGTGTCGACGAAGCCCGCATCGATGTAGCTCTGAAAGCCCGCCCGCTCCTCCTCGGTGAAGCCCTTCTTGCCGCGGTTGGGTTTGGGATTGGCGAGGTCGAGCTCGGTGTGCGCCACATTGAGGTCGCCGCAGAAGACCACGGGCTTTTTCTTCTCGAGCTGCTGCACGTAGCTCAGGAACGCGGGGTCCCAGTGCTTGTGTCGCAGAGCGAGGCGACTGAGGTCGTCCTTTGCATTGGGCGTGTACACCGTGACGGCGTAGAGCTTGGGGAATTCCGCCGTGATCAGGCGGCCGTCCTCGCTGCTGTCGCGCTCGAGCTCATCGGCGAACCGGAAGCGCTTCGCGAACGTCTTCGGAAAGCCGTTGACCACCGAGAGCGGCTCCTCCCTGGAGAGGATCGCCGTCCCGGAGTAACCCTTCTTGACGGCTGAATGCCAGTACTCGTGATAGCCGGGCAGATCGATCTCGATCTGGCCGCGCTCGGCCTTGGTCTCCTGCAGACACAGCACATCCGGCCGGTGGGCCTGCACGAAGCTCTGGAAAAAGCCCTTCTTGACGACGGCGCGAATGCCGTTGACGTTCCACGAATAGAGTTTCATCGGCGCGGCAGTCTACCGGAATGATGCACATCCGCGCGTGCCGAGATCCAGTCCATGAGCGCGAGCAAGACGCCGGAGACGACGAACGTGAGCTGGATGAGCACCATCCAGCGCAGGCGCATCGCATCGACTGCCGTAGTGAGATTACCGAGCAAGAGGAAGGAGCGCAGCAGCGCGATGGCGCTGATCGCCACGATGGAGGCGATGACTTTGAGCTTGAGATCGGCGAAGTCGATGGTGCCGAGCCAGGTCGGCCGGTCCTCGTGCTCGCCGATGTGAAGCTGCGACACGAAGCTCTCGTAGCCGGCGAACATCACGACCAGGAGCAGATTGCCGGTGAGGGAGAGATCGATGAGCGAGAGGGCGAGCACGATGGCCTGCTCGCCCTCGAGGCTGCCGAGGTGGCCGAGCTCGGCGATCAGCTCTCGTGCGAAGACCACCACGATGGCGATCAGCGCGAAGACCATGCCCGCGTAGAGGGGCGCGAGGAGCCAGCGCGTGCCGAAGAGCAGCCGCTCGAAGCGGACTTCCAGCCCTCGCATGCTCATGCGCCCCAAGCCCCGTATCTCCGCCGTCGCTTCGGCTGCAGCCAGTCTAACCCGAGCCTGGGGAGGGGGCGAGTGCGCTCACCACCCTGGAAGGGATGGCCCTCAAGCTCGATAATGCCGGTCTCGAGACGGTGCATCAGGTGGCGGCCTGGGATCGCGGTGGCGATGCCGGACCGCCGATGGAGGTCGGATGGCTCTTTCCCCGCTCGCCGGCAAGCCGGCGCCGAAGTCGTTGCTGACGGATCCGGCGCGGCTCGAGCGCGAGTTCTACGCGCGCAGGCCCGATCCGGCCAATCCCCTGGAGGCCGTGAGCTTCGGCACGAGCGGGCACCGCGGCTCGCCACTCAAGGGGTCCTTCAACGAAGCCCACATATTGGCCATCACCCAGGCCATCTGCGAATACCGCAGCCTGCAGGGCATCAGCGGGCCGCTTTACATGGGGCGCGATACCCATGCCGTCTCCGGGCCCGCCCAGCGGACGGCACTCGAAGTGCTCGCTGCCAATGGCATCGAGACGCTGATTCAGCGCGATGACGGAGTGACCCCGACGCCGGTCATCTCGCGGGCAATTCTGGCGCACAACCGCGGGCGTACTGAGCGCCTGGCGGATGGCATAGTCGTGACGCCATCTCACAACCCGCCGGAGGATGGAGGCTTCAAATACAACCCTCCAAACGGTGGCCCGGCCGACAGCGACGTGACCGGATGGATACAGACTCGCGCCAACGCATTGCTGCGAGAGAGTAATGCTGGAGTCCGGCGGGTCTCTGTCGAGACCGCCCTGCGCGCCGCGACGACTCACGCGGAAGACTTCATCTCGCCTTACGTGGAAGACCTGGCCAATGTCCTCGACATGGAGGCGATCCGGGCGGCGCGACTGTCCCTCGGGGTCGATCCGTTGGGAGGCGCCGCAGTGCATTACTGGGAGCCCATCAACAGAAAGTATGGGCTCGACATCGACATCGTGAATCCGAAGGTCGATCCCACTTTCGCCTTCATGACCGTCGATCACGATGGCAAGATCCGCATGGACTGCTCGAGCCCGTACGCCATGGCGGGCCTCCTGCAGCTCAAGGATCGCTACCGTGTCGCTTTTGCCAACGACACCGATGCCGATCGCCACGGGATCGTGACCCCATCGGCCGGCCTCCTCAACCCCAATCATTACCTCGCCGTGGCCATCGGCTTCCTGCTCACCCATCGTCCCGATTGGAAGGGCACCGCGGCGGTAGGCAAGACGCTCGTCTCCAGCGGGCTCATTGATCGTGTGGTTGCACGTCTGAAGCGGCCGCTGCGAGAGGTGCCGGTCGGCTTCAAGTGGTTCGCGCCAGGCCTCCTCGATGGATCGATTTGCTTCGGTGGCGAGGAAAGCGCCGGGGCGAGCTTCCTGCGGCTTAACGGCGCCGTCTGGACCACTGACAAGGATGGACTCATCATGGGACTGCTCGCCGCAGAGATCACCGCCCGGACCGGCAAGGACCCCGGCGAGCACTACCGGGAGTTGACGGCAGAACTGGGTTCGCCCTGGTATACGCGCATCGATGCACCCGCGACCGCGGACGAGAAGAGGCGTATCGCGAGCCTCTCTCCACAGTCCGTGCGCGCCGCGACGCTCGCAGGCGAGCCGATCACGGGCAAGCTGACGCGCGCGCCGGGCAATGATGCGCCGATCGGCGGGCTGAAGATCGTCGCCGCGAACGGCTGGTTCGCGGCCCGTCCGTCGGGAACCGAGAGTCTCTACAAGATTTATGCCGAGAGCTTCCTGAGCGAGCGGCACCTCGCGACCATCGTCGAGGAGGCGCAGCGGATCGTAGGCGATGCGCTGCAAACCGTCTGAGGAGTTGCACGATGACCAATATGACACTCGAGCTCAATCGCGCAGGCCAGAGCCTGTGGCTGGACAACATCACCCGTGAGCTCCTCTCGAGCGGAACGCTCCGGCGCTACATCGATGAGCTGTCCATCACCGGCCTGACATCGAATCCCACGATCTTCGATCATGCGATGAAGCACGGCTCCGCCTATGATGAGGACATCCGCAATCTCGCCCAGAAGGGCCTCATGGATGAGAAGCTCTTCTTCGAGCTCGCGCTCGAGGACCTCACCCGGGCCGCAGATCTCTTCCGGCCGGTGCATGACCGTACTTCGGGGGTCGATGGCTGGGTATCGCTCGAGGTCTCGCCCCGTCTCGCCTACGATAGCAACTCCACGCTGACCGAGGCTCGCGACCTGCATCGCCGTGCCGCGCGTCCGAACCTCTACATCAAGATACCGGGGACGCGGGAGGGGTTGCCTGCGATCGAGTCGGCCACCTTCGCCGGTGTCCCGATCAACGTGACGCTGCTCTTCTCGGCCGAGCAGTATGTGGCGGCGGCGGATGCATGGTTGCGTGGCATCGAGCGCCGCATCGCAGCGGGCCTCAATCCGAACGTGCCGTCCGTAGCCTCCGTCTTCCTCAGCCGCTGGGACGTCGCAACGGCGGACAAGGTCCCCGCCGCGCTGCGCAATCGTTTGGGGCTCGCCGTTGGACGCAGCGCCTATCGCTCCTATTGCGAGCTGCTGACCTCCGCCCGCTGGCTGCGCGCCCTCAACGCGGGCGCGCGCCCACAGCGCCTGCTATTTGCCAGCACGGGGACCAAGGATCCGAAGGCTTCTGATGTCCTCTACATCGAGGGTCTGGTGGCACCGCTCACGATCAACACGATGCCGGAGAATACCCTCAAGGCTTTCGCCGATCACGGCAAAGTGGGTGATGCAATCCGAAGCGACGGCGGTGACAGCGGAGCGGTCCTCGGGGAGTTCACGAAAGCCGGCGTGGACCTCGCGGCGCTCGCCAAGAAGCTGCAGGAGGACGGCGCGGCGGCGTTCGTCAGCTCCTGGGACAGTCTGATGGGCGTCATCAGCGCCAAGGCGACTGCTTTGAAGAAGGCCGCGGGCGCGCGCTGAGCCCGTGAGCCGTTGCGCCAGGAACGCCTAGTGCGGGCGACGCTCGACGCGCTGCCAGGTCTGCGAGCGCCCGAGGAGTGAGATTCCGAGAAAGCCACGCATGACGAGCTGGTGGCCGCCAGCCGTCAGTCGCAGGGCACAGCGGTAGATGCGCCCGGTGTCAGGATCGAGAATGTCGCCGCCGACGTATTGTCCGTCCTGTTGCCTGAGATGGCGCATCAGCAGGAGGCCGATGATCGGCAGGTCATGCCGCTCGTCGCTGCAGCGTGTGCAGCGGGCGCTGTGGTCATCAGTCGGAGAGCTCGCCTGGATGCGCCCGTAGTAGAGGCCGTTGGCCTCGAAGATGCGAATGAGGCCGAGCGGCCTGCCGGCGCTGTCGAGCGGCTGCCAGAGGCCAACGGGCGAGGCGAGCCGCGCGTCGGCCGCGCCGGCCGGCGGCTGCGGCGGGAGCGATATCAGGAGGAGTGTCGCCAGCACGGCGATGACTCGCATCGGCGCGGCACCGATCAGCTGCTGGCGAGGAGGCGGCGCAGGTCCGAGGCGACCTGCTGCGGCGTGTTGTCCGATTGGCCGAGCAGGCGCGCCCGCCCGTGGCCGTCGAAGATGAATATGGCGCTGCTGTGGTCGACTTCGTAGTTGCCGTACTTGTCGGGCTGCTCGTAGTGATAGGCGATGCGATAGCGCTTGCTGAGCTCGATGAGCTCGGACTGATTGCCCCTTAACCCCACGAACTGCGGGCCGAAGTTGCTGACATAGCGCTTCAGCACCGTCGTCGTATCACGGCGCGGATCGACGCTGACGAAGAGTACTCGCACGTGCGAGGCGCCCGCTCCCAGGGTGTGCAGGGCATTGGCGAGGGAGGTGAGCGTCGTTGGGCATTCGTCGGGACATTGCGTGTAGCCGAAGTAAAGCAGCACGACGTCATGGCGATAGTCGGCAGCCGTGACCGCCTGACCGTCCTGATTGGTCAACTGAAAGTCGAGCGCCGGCACGAGGCCGGTGATGTCCTTCAGCGCGTAGGGTGGGCCGCTGCGCGCGCAGGCCGTGAGTAGCGCGACCAGACCGAGGGCCGCGATTGCCGCATGCGGGGCGGCCAGCCTGCGGAGATGACGTGCGTCTGTCAGCAAGGAGAACATCCGAGCATGATACCACGCACCCTCCGACATGCCTTGAAGCGGTGGGCACGGCTGACGCGGTAATCGCCGGTCTTGCCGTAGCTTCCGCAGCCAAGGTCAACGGCCTCCGGGACCGCCCTCCATTTCGTAGCAAATCGCGAGCCCTCTACTCTGCGCCGAGCCCGCTCGGCGCGCGAAGGGCGCCTGAGGGTGCCGGGCATTCGAGTTGCTGAACGTTGCCATGACATCGCAAACACACGACTCCGCTCGAGCCGAGCTCGCGCGCCGCAGTGAATATTCGCATTTCGAGCACAAGCTGCGCGACAGGTGGTGCCAACTGCGCGACGAGGCGCGCGAAGCGCTCACGCGCTCCGAAAACGAGGCCTACGCCGAGATCGCCGGCCGTGTGAGCGATCTGGAGGATCAATCCCTCGCTGACCTCCTGGTGGATGTCAATCTGGCCGAGGTGACGCGCGATGTCCAGGAGATTCGCGCTGTCGAGCATGCGTTGAGGCGCATTGCGTTGGGTACGTATGGCATATGCGTCAGCTGCGGACAACCCATCGAGCGTGAGCGCCTGGAGGCTTATCCCATAGCAAATCGCTGCGCGGCCTGTCAGCGTGCATACGAGCACGGTCACGCCTCTACGCCTACCCCCAGGCTATAGCAGGACTGCGCCGGCGGGCGCCCGTGCGAGGTCGCCGACTCAGCTCAGCCTCATCCGACCTCTTCGTGCGGGGCAACCCAACTCGCAGGCGATCTGGAGTTGACGACACGCTGTAGGCGCGCGTAATCTTCCTACGAAACAGGCTGGGAGGAACCAGCCGGGCGGCGGGTAAGCCCTAACAGGGTCGCGCGAGCGGTGGGGGAAGTCTGGTTTGCGTCGGCGTGGGACGGGGTCATCGAGCTTTGGCTCGCGAAGGTGAGCACGGACGTGCACGCCGCGCGCGCTAATTGCGCGCGGCGGCGCAGGCTCTGTGGACATCGCATCCGATGCGGTGCGATCGCCGCGATACTGGCGGGCGCACTGTGCATCGCGCGGGCCGCCGGCGCGCCTTCGACGCTGCAACTCCTCGAGAAAGCCGACAGTCTGCGGCTCTTGAGTTATCCCCAGTTCACCGCGATCCTGACGCGGGTCGAGGGGCGATCGGCCGAGCTGCCGCCTTCCGAGCGCGATTACCTGCACTATCTCGAAGGTTGGAAAGCCGCCTATGACGGCAACTATCCGGCCGCCGTCAGCCAGCTCGAGGCGGTGGCGGCGCAGACGAGCGACGCCACCCTGCGATTTCGGGCGCGGGTCACGATCGTCAACGTCTTCGTCGTGGCAGCACACTACGAAGAAGCGTTCGTGCAGCTCGAGGTATTGCTGAAGGCGTTGCCCGGAATCTCCGACGGCGAAGCGCGCGAGCAGGCGCTGGTCGTTGCCGGCGAGCTCTACAATCCGGTCGGACAGTACGATCTCGCGCTCTATTACGGCCGCCTGCTGGCACAGGACAACTACCGGGGGCTCGGCGTCTGCAAGGGTTCGACGATCGAGCTCGAAGCGCTCTTCAAGAGCGGTAAGTTACGGGCCGGCGATCCGGCGCTGCAGGCGGCCGTCGATACCTGCACCCGGCTCGGCCTCATTGCAAATGCCACCGCGATCCGCACCTACGCCGCCAAGCTCTATATCGCGGCGAAGGAGCCCCGCCAGGCGCTTGCGCTCCTGAGCGACACCTACCCGGTCGCGCTCGCGACCCGTTATCCGCGGCTGATTTCCGAGTACGAGGCGTTGCTGGCGCAGAGCTATCTTGCGATCGGAGATGCCAGGCAGGCCAGGGCGTTCGCGCTGAAGGCGGTCGCCGATTCAGTCAGGAGGCAGTTCACTGAGCCGCTGGTGACAGGCGATCGCATTCTCTACCAACTCGCCAAGGCGAAGGGAAACTTCCGTGCCGCCCTCGAATACCACGAGCGTTACGCCGCCGCCAACCTCGGCTATCTCAACGATGTCTCCGTGCGGCAGCTCGCCTACGAGAAAGTGAGGCACCATGGTCTTGCCAGGAGGATGGAGATCCAGTCGCTCAACCGCAAGAACCGCCTGCTCGAGCTCGAGCGCAGGCTCGGAGCGAAGGAGGTCGAGGCGACGCGCCTCTACGGCGTCATTCTGACGCTGATCCTGCTCTTCATCGGATTGTGGGCCGTGCGGACCAAGCGCTCGCAGCTCCATTTCATGAATCTCTCGCACCTCGATGGGCTCACCGGCATCTCGAACCGGCTGCATTTCATCGAGCGAGCGGAGTCGGCACTCGCGTACGCACGTAAGTCGGGGCATGAGGTCTGCCTCGTGCTCTTCGATCTCGATCACTTCAAGTCGACCAACGACCATTTCGGCCATGCCACCGGGGATTTCGTCCTCGAGCGCACGGCGGCGGTCTGCAGGAGCCTCCTGCGCGTCAGCGACATCTTCGGGCGTCTCGGCGGGGAGGAGTTCGGTGTGTTGCTGCCCGGCTGCCGGCTGGAGGCGGCCGGGCAGCAGGCCGAGCATCTTCGCGAGGCGATCAACGGCATCGAGGCGGAGCACCGCGGCGCCGCGGTCAGGACCTCGGCGAGCTTCGGAATCGCCTCGAGCGCCGCCTCGGGATACGACATGACACGGCTGCTGGCGCACGCCGACTCCGCGCTCTACCGAGCAAAGCGCGCGGGCCGCAATTGTGTGATGGCTTACGACTCTGCCGAGAGCGCCGAGGTGAAGGCCATCGTGCCGCCCCCGGCTCAGGCGTGATGAATTGCCTTGGTGACGAGGCAGTCCTCCAGACCTTCCAACCCGTCCTCCGAGCCGTGGCCGCTTTCCTTCACGCCGCCGAATGGCGCATCTGCATGGGCCATGGCGACGGAGTTGATACCGACCATGCCCGCTTCGAGCGCATCGCCGATCAGCATGGCGCGCTTCCCTGACTCCGTGAAGGCGTAAGCGGCGAGGCCGTAGGGCAGACGGTTGGCTTGCTCGACGGCCTCATCGAAGGTCGCGAACGGTGCGACGACCGCAACCGGACCGAAGGGCTCCTCGCTCATGATGCGTGATTGCGCCGGCACATCCGAGAGCACCGTCGGCTGATAGAAGAACCCTTCCTTGCCGAGGCGCTCGCCGCCGAGGCGCAGTGACGCGCCGCGGCTCACCGCATCGCCGATCAGGGCCTCCATGGCCTGCGGACGACGCGGATTGGCCATCGGCCCCATGTGATGGCGATCGATGGTGCCGTCACCCACTTCGACCTTGCGCGAGCGCTGAGTGAAGGCGGTGACGAAGCGCTCGTAGATGCCGTCCTGCACGTAAAAGCGTGTCGGGGAGACACAGACCTGGCCGGCGTTGCGGAACTTCGCTGTCGCGAGGAGCTCCACGGTCCGCTCGAGATCCGCATCGTCGAAAACGATGACGGGCGCGTGACCTCCGAGCTCCATCGTGGTGCGCTTCACGGTCGCTGCCGAGAGCGCGAGCAGGTGCTTGCCGACTGCCGTTGACCCGGTGAAGGAGAGCTTGCGAACGATGGGTGAGGCGAGGAGGTGCCGCGATACTTCGTCGGGGACGCCGAAGACCAGTTGGGCCACGCCGGCGGGCAGACCCGCATCGACGAGCGTGCGCACGACTTCGATCGCCGAGGCTGGAGACTCCTCGGCGGGCTTCAGGATCACCGAGCAGCCGGCCGCGATGGGCGCGGCCAGCTTGCGGCCCGGATTGATCACCGGGAAGTTCCAGGGAGCGAAAGCGGCCACCGGACCCACCGGCTCCTTGACGACGAGAGAGCGCGTACCCGTCGGCCGCACCAGCACTCTGCCATAGGCTCTACGGCACTCTTCACCGTAGAACTCGAAGAGATTCGCGACGGCAAGAGTCTCTGCGCGCGTCTCGCGCAGCGGCTTGCCTTCCTCGAGCGTCGCGACGCGGGCAATGTGATCCACACGCTCTCGCATGAGGTGCGCAGCCGTCTTGAGGACGCGCGCGCGCTCCTCAGCGGGGGAGCGCTTCCACTGCCGGAACGCCCGCTCCGTCGCCTGCAGGGCGCGGTCCAGGTCCGCGGCATCGACCAGAGGCAGCTCGCCCAGCGAGCCTCCCGTTGCGGGATTCACGACCCGATGCGTTCTGCGCTTTTCCGTGCCGAGCCATTCGCCATCGATGTACAGCTTCAGGTCTGTGTATCCGCTCATGGTGCCTCAGGGCCGCTCGTGCGGCAGGTCGAACTTGCAGGTGAGCCTCAATTCTAGCGTGCCGTGCCCGCGTCCGGGGCGGCGTGGCCGATCGGTAGCTCGAAGGGCACTGCCGGCAGGCCTTCCCGATCGTAAACGTTGCAGATCGGGCTGTCGGCCCAGCAGTACCGCACCGTCACGGCCTGCGGCGCTGACGGCGCGTCGAGAACGACATCTGTGCCTTGCTGTGTCGCGTCCGCGAACGCGCAGCGTCCTGCGCGGTTGCAGAGCTGAAACCCGATCGGCCGGTTGGATTCCACAGCCTCGAGGCCGCCCCCGTGCGCATCGAATCGCACGCGAACGGTGCTCTGAGAGCGCCACGCGGCAACGGGGCTCGGACTCACGCTGATCACACTCTGGCCATATATGAGACCGCGCGCAAGCAATGCAAGGCGCTCACCCACGTCCTGCTTGTCCGTCGGATGGAGGAACCGCGGCGAGCCTACATCGATGGTCACCGCCAGGCCCGCACGAGGTGTGGCTGCGGCAACGCGGCGCTCGACCTCGCGCAGTCGGGCCCAGTCCGACGGCTGAGGTTGCGCCTGATAGTCTCCGAAGCCGGGGAGCTGCACGATGAGAACCGGAGTCGCCTGGCCGAACTGCAGGCGCCAGTCGGCGATGAGCGCCGGCAGGAGCCTCGCGTATCGCTGCGCCTCATCCGCGTCAGACTCTCCCTGATACCAGAGTATGCCGCGAATGCGTGTCGCGCCGAGCGGGGCAATCATGCCGTTGTGGAGGACGCTGAGGCCGAACTGGTTGAGCCAGGGTACGTTGGGAATGTGGCCCGTCTGGCTGAGTGGCGCGGAGGTCTTGAACCGCCACCGGCCGGAGAAGCTCACGGTCGTCCCATCTGCAAGCCGAAGCGTCATCTGCCGGCCGGGGATGAGCGGACCCGCACCACCCAACACGCCGATGGCGAGGAGGTTGCGGCCCGCATGAAGAACCCCTGTCGGCAAGTGGTAGATGCGTGGCACGTCATAACCTTCGGATGCCCCAATCTCCACTCCGTTCATCCATGTGATGTCAGACTGATCGATTGCGCCGAGTGACAGCACGGCCGGCTCGCCAGCCTGGCGAGCGCTGAGGTTGAAGTCCTTGCGCAGCCATGCCAGACCGTTGAAGGTCTTGAGCTCGGGCGCGCTCCATTCGCGCCATGTGCCGCCGGGCATCACCCCAGCCCAGCCCACATCGTCGTACCGGGGCGAGTACCAGGGCGGGTCGGCGGCGCTCGCCGGATCGTGCGCGCGCCACCAATCGGCCGCGATCCGATCCCAGTCGTGCCAGGCCAGCGCCGGCGATCTCGCATAGACCGGCAGCAGGTCGAGCAGGCGATCGTAGCCGCCGAGTTGGCGCATCCGGGGCTCACTGATCCAGGCCTGGATGAACGAGCCACCCCATGCGGACTCGATGAGGCCGATCGGCACGCCCGCGGCGGGCTGCAGGGCGCGGCCGAAGAAATAGCAGACGGCGGAGAACTCGCGGACGCTCCCCGGGCTCGTCACCTCCCAGCGCGCGGCGGCGCCGAAGGAGCTGCGCGCCACGGCGCTGCGGAAGCGCTCGATGTGGAACAGGCGGATGAGGCCGTTGCCCGCATTGTTGACATCCTGGTCGTAATCCGAGGCGAGTCGGGTCGGATATTCCATGTTGGATTGCCCGGAGCAGAGAAACACATCGCCGATGAGGATATCCCTGACGGTCTGCTCGGCTCCGCCGCTGGTCGCCGTGAGAGTGTAGGGTCCGCCGGCGGGGAGGGCGGGGAACGTCACCTTCCACGCGCCATCAGGCTGTGCGTGCGCGGTGACACGCCATGGGGCTGCCCGCGATGTCGTCCCGGAGCTCGCGTCCTTCGACAGCGTCACCATGACATCGGTCCCAGGTGTCGCCGTGCCCCACACCGGGATGGGCACCTCGCGCTGCAGGACGGCATGATCCTGGAACGTCGCGTAGAGAATGCCGGCCAGGGCCGGATGGCCGATCGCCAGTGTGAGAAGCGCGAGATACCCGTGACGCAGGATGCGAGCCATTTCCCCTCCCGACCGTTGCGAATCTGCGGCGGGCGATGGTAGCGGTAGCAGGACACCGGCGCCAAATCGCCGCGCAGACCGAGCTGAGGGAGCTCAGGTCTCGAGCTACGCCTGCGCCGTGGCCGAGCGCTGGCCCGCGCCCCATCACGGGCAGGACTTCTTCACCCGGAGTTACGTATTCTAGGCGGATGAGCTCGATCGCCAAATCCAAGCGAGCCTGGCTGGGTGCCGGAATCGCGCTCGCACTCGCCAGCCTGTCGGTATCCATTGGGGCTGCGCGGCAAACGTTCTCTTCGAAGGCAACGGCCTCTGCCGAGGGAAAATCAGCCAGCGCGACGATTCAGTCCGCAGTAGCCAAGCCAAACGCTGTGCTGCCGCTCGCCGCGCCCGCCGTGCTGACGCACGTCCGCCGCACTGTCGCCTGGTATCGCGACCTGGCGGCTGTGGAGCAGATCGGCCTTCCGGGCGTAGACGCGGTCGCTCGCAGCCAGCTGCAGCGGCAGGGCCTCACGGCGGTGCGCCTCGCCCTCCAGTTTGGTAAGGCTGCCGAGGACATCCTCGGCCGCGAGGCCGAGGTACAGAGCGCGACGGTGGCGAGCCAGCAAAGCGCCACCGGCGCGCCGTCTACAACGCCGACCCTCGCTGCTCAGCTCGAGCGTGCGGCGGCGGATCTCTCGGCGCGGGAAGGGGCCCTCAAATCCCAGATGGCGGCCATCGACACCGAGCTGCGCCGCGTCAGGGGCGCCAAGGCGCGCGCTGCGCTTACTGCACAACGCGGCGGCGTCGCCGCGGCCGTGCAGCTCGTGCAGGAAATCGAATCCAACGTCGACCAGCTGCGGCGCTTCCAGGAGAGCGCGATCGCAGGACAGGGCAAGCCGCCCAAGGGGCTGCGGGCGCAGCTCGCCGTGCTCGAGGAGTCGATTCCGGAGCTCGCGCCGGGCAGCGGGAGCGCGGGAGGAGGAAGCGCGCAATCCACGGCCTCCGGAGCAGCGGGCGCGGCCTCGGCGGGTCATGCGGCGCCCTCGAGCTCCGCAGCCAAGGCGACTGCAGCCAACTTCCAACCGCAGTCGGCGGGCATCGTGACCCTGATCGGGCAATGGTTCACCCTGCACGGCTATCGCGGGCAGCTCGCAGTTGCGATCAAGGACACCGCGGCTCTCGAGAGCGAGTTGACGGATACGCGTTCCCGGGTTCTCACGACGGTACGCGCCCTCGTGGGGAGCGGCCTCGCGTCCATTGCCGCAGGGAGTACGGAGCAGCTCGCCACCCAGCGACAGTCGATCGAGACCGCCACCGGGCAGCTCCGGGAGCTGTCGAGCGTACTCCTCCCGCTGAGCGAGCAGGCGCTGGTCCTGAGCAACGCTCAAACCACGCTCGAGGACTGGAATCACACGCTGGCGGCGCAGGAGTCCGCGGTGGCCAGCTATCTCGGCCTGCACAGCGGCTTCCTGCTGGCCTGGGTGGCGGCCGTCCTCATCGTCTCTGAGGTCTGGCGGCGTGGGATCCAGCGTTATCTGCCGGATGCCAGGCGCAGGCGGCCATTCGTGGTGTTGAGGCGCCTGGTCGTCACCATCGCGCTGGCCCTGGTCGTCATCTTCAGTCTCGTCTCGCAGGTCGGGTCGGTCGCCACCTATGCCGGATTCGTGACGGCGGGCGTCGCAGTCGCGCTGCAGAACCCGATTCTCGCGGTCGTGGCCTACTTCTTCCTCATGGGTCGGTACGGAGTTCGCGTGGGAGATCGCGTCACGATTTCCGGTGTCACCGGACGTGTCGTCGACATCTCGCTCCTGAGGATCTATCTCATGGAGCTCTCCGGCCCTGACCTGCATTCGACCGGCCGGATGGTGGTGCTCTCGAATGCGGTGCTGTTTCAGCCGACGGCGTCGCTCTTCAAGCAAATCCCCGGAGCGGAGTACTTGTGGCACAGCGTAACGCTGACGATCATCGCCACGGCGGACGTCGAGGATGCCTACGGCAAACTCCGGGCGGCAGCCAACAAGGTATACGACACCTACCGGGCCGACATCGAGCGCCAACACGCTGTGGCGGAGCGCTTCATCGAGTTCGACACGGCGGCGCCGGTGCCGGAGGTGCGTGTGCGCCTCACGGACAGTGGTCTCGAGTGCGAGGTCCGCTATCCGGTCCCGCACGAAAGATCGGCGCGCATCGACCAGCAGATGCTCGATACGCTGCGCAAGGCAGTCGAGCACGACGAGCAGTTGAAGCTCGTAGCCTCCGGCGGAATGGTGCTCAAATCTTCCGAGACTTGACGCGCTGGCTAACGCAGCACGGCCAGCCGTGTCAGGTTCGCCTGAACGACTGCGTCATGACAGGCGCTCTGTGCATACCAGCGGCGGGCAGCGTGAGCGAGGGTGGTGCAGATCTGCGCCGCATTGACGGCCTCCGGATCCGATAGCGCCAACGGACCCGTGTTGAAGCCGCGATGCCGCGTGCGCTGCAGGCGGTGGAGGCGCAGGCGCCGCAGCGCCAAAGCAGGTACGGACTCGTCGGCATGCCTGGCGCGACCGGCCCGCTCGCAGACGAGCTGAATGATGCGGCTTCGCTCCTCCGCAGTCGGCGGTACAGCCTCCCCGTGTGCCACCCAATGCTCACACCACGCCTGCACGCGCTCGGTAGAGACCTCCATCTGTGGATCGCTCAATGCAACGGCGATCTGCGGCAGATCGAATGCCTCGCCCATCGCCTGCTCCCAGCGCTTTTCCTCCAGCAGCAGCTCGATGTCCGAGAGGTAACTCGCGAGCATGCGCGAATTGGAAGGGTGGGTGGAGCGTCCGGCCTCTCCCCGTGGGGGCGGCGTGATCTGCTGGTACGCGTTGCCGTCTTGCATGCGTCACCTCGTGAATTATTGAGTTACCGGAGCACTACCGTCCGGATGGCCTTTGCTCGCGCCGCCATCTTTGCGGCGCCGCCGCGCAGCCTTCCGTTTCACCGCGGGGGCGGAAGCTTTGAGAGCCGGCCCGCGCCCTTTGCGCTTTCCGGCTGAGCCCTCCCGTGGTGGGCTCGCACGATGCGCCTTGCGTGCCTTCTTCCATGCCTTGCGCGCCGCAGAGGCCTGCTTGCGCGCCCGCCTCGCCTCGCGCTTGGCCTCCTTGAGGCGCTTGCGAGCGCGTTTCAGCTCTTCTTTGGCAATACGCACTCGCTGCCGGGCCACTTCCGCCAGCAGTCGCGCACGCTCCAGAGGCTCGGCCGGCTCCCCCGCTGCGGGTGCTGCGGATGTCGCGCTGGGCGCAGGCGGATCTGCGCCGTCGCTGGCCGCGGACGGCGCCTTACCGGGGGATCGCTTCTCGCTGGCTGTCTTCCCCATACGCAATCGCGGTCGTGGACGGGGGGAGGACCAGTGTCACACAACGGGCGGGTGCTTGCCACCCTCGATCTTATCCACAGAATTTGTGAGTAACCCTGTGCACACCCGCGGCTCACGGAGGTTAAGCCATTGCCGCAGCAAGGGCTTGCGTCAGGATGAGCAGGGAATGATCAGCCGAAGCGCGAATGCGAAGCAGCGATGCGTCGGCGCGTGCTTCGCGTGACACTTCAGCGCGAGCGTGCAGGCAACATCGTAGCGGTGACCCGATTGCGGCCCGCGTTCTTGCTGCGATAGAGCGCAGCGTCTGCGACCTTAAGCACCTGCTCAGCGAGCTTGCGCTCCCCGACGGGGACACGATCGAGCCCACAGAGACCGAAGCTCGCGGTGATCTCGACGCCGCGGCTATGCACTTTGAACGGCTTGTTTGCGACGCCGGCACGGAGCTTGCGCGCGACGTCGAGCGCGTGGTCGTATGCGGTCTCCGGCAGCACGATGGCAAATTCTTCGCCGCCGATGCGCGCCACCCAATCGATGCCGCGGCGCAGTGATTCCTGCAGCCGTGCGCCGAATTGCTTCAGAATCTCATCGCCGCCGGCGTGGCCGAGTGTGTCGTTGGCATTCTTGAAATAGTCGATGTCGCAGAGGATGAGCGACAATGACCTGCCGTAGCGGGCTGCTCGCTCCACCTCGCGCGGAAAATGTTTGCTGAAGAAGCGCCGGCTCGCGACTCTGGTCAGATCGTCGGTCGTCGAGAGCTTGCGGTTCTCAACCAGTGCGATGCGCAGGACGCCCTCGAGCTCGGCGATCCGACGCGCCGCTCCGAGCCGCGCGTGCAGCTCGAGATCTGAAACACGTCGCCCCACGCAGTCATCGGCACCGGCCACGAGCCCGGCTTCTCTCTCGCGGGGCTCATCGAGCGGTGCGACGTACACGACATAGGGCGGACGCCCGGACTGTTGCGAGCGTATCCGGCGGATCAGCTCGAGGCTGTCCGTGATCACGACGGGTCGGAATTCGGTTACGAGACTGACCAGCGCCTCGCCTTCATCGACGACGGTTTCGACGTCCAGCATGTCGGGCGCAATGCGCCTTTCGAAATCCGCACGTATCCCGGCGTCGCCAACCGCCACGAGCGCCCGTGGCGGCGGCAGCACGCGCAGCATGACTGCGATGGTCGCAGTCGTGTCTTCCTGAAGCGCCGAAGGCTGATGCGCGCGGCGCTCCAGGACTCGCTTGATAACGGTGGTCTGCCCACCTGTGCGCATTTGGGGGCCCCCCCGGGGCTCCTCGCTCTGGGCGAAACTGCGCGGATGTTACAGATTCCAAAGGACAAAAACTGTGGAGCCCGGCGCAACGGCGCTGTCCCGGAGCAGCACAGGGGCAATCCGCCGCGGGTCTGTCGCAACCCGCAGGCAAATTGTGACGATGCGCACGTTTCCCCTGAGGCCCACCACGTCGCTACCATAGGGGTGTCGATGTACCCTACGCGACACACCGGAACGCCTTCCCCATGGGCCCTCCCGCCATCACTCGCCGCCGCCGTCGTCCGTTCCTCACCCCGGTCTGGCTGATCCTGCTGGCGGTGCTGGCAGTGATCGGTATCGGCCTGGGACTGCATGCGTCCGCCTCGAACACGATCGTGGTCATCGTGCCGCCCGCGAGTAAGGAGCTGGGCACGATCGACGATCCGCCGCTCTCGGCTGCGGGCGAGCAACAGGCGCAGCAGCTTGCCCAGCAATTCGCCGCCGCCGATGGTCCGGACGGACTCGCCGCCCTGTACGTGGATGGCAGCCGCCGGACTCGGCAGACCGCCGCACCGCTGGCGCAATCGCTCGGTAAACGGCCCGTGGTCCTGACCAGCACCGATGCCAACGGGATCGCGGGCCAGATCATGAGCGAGCATAGCGGGGCCAACGTGCTCGTCATCTGCCCGGAGGGAACGATCGCCGACCTCATCCAGGTGCTGAGCGGCCAGCATGTGAAGCCCCCACCGAACCAGCGTGCCGTTTGGGTCGTTACGGTCCCGAGCTACGGACCGGCAAGCGTGCTGCGCATCGCTTACTGAGCGAGGCGTTCCGCGCGTCGGTTGGCCTGCCTAGCGGGCGTGCACGCTGAGCGCCGCCGCCTTGCGGACGAACGCCTCGTGCTCGCCGATACGAAAATCGGCAAGGACGGTATCTTGGATATGTCTCCCTTGGTCGATGAGAAACGTCGCGCGACGGACGCCGAACCCGAGCGGGCCCTGAACGTCGTACATCTTGATCACGAAGCGATCCTCATCCGCGAGGAGAGTGAAGGGGAGCTTGTACTTCTCGCGGAAGGCCCGATGGCTTTCCGGAGTCTGCGGGCTGACGCCCGCAACCGAGATCCGAGCGGCTTCGAGCTCCGGCTGCAGGTCCCGGATCTGGCAGGCCTCGCGGGTGCAGCCTGGAGTGAAGTCGGCAGGATAGAAGTAGAGGATGAGCGGGCCGTTCCGCAGCAGGTTGCTGAGCGAGGTCGCCTGACCGTCCGCGTCCGGCAGGGTGAACTCGGGCGCTCGCGCGCCGATTGCCAGCATGGCCTCTCCAGGGTGGCTTTGACTTCGGGGAGCATGATAGCCGGCGGGGAGGGTGGTGGGGCAAGGCGGAGCGGAGCAGTCGGCGCCTGGAGCGCCCATTGTCCCATTCCGGGGCAGCCGCCACGCGGAGTCTCGGCCGCAGGTGCGCGATTTCCCGCTTTGGACCCACCCGATTTCCTGATTTAGGACCCACCTTCCCTGAGTTTCCGGCGGAGCCGTCGGAACGGATGTTTACGCGTCTTTCTTCTTCGCCGCAAGCTTGCGGGCTTTGACCCCGCGGTA
>DASUHA010000003.1:0-8823 GCA_036273735.1 Steroidobacteraceae bacterium
CGTCTCGAGAACGGCCCGCTCGCCATCCCGCTTCGTCCTCCCGTAGACGCTGAGAGGCCGCGTCGCGGAATGTGGCTGGTAGGGCACGGAGGCGCTGCCGTCGAACACAAAATCCGTTGAGAGGTGGATCAGTCGCGCACCCCATTCCCGGGCCGCATCAGCCAGGTATGCGGGACCCTCGGTGTTGATCCGCTGTGCAGCAGCCGGCTCCGATTCAGCCTTGTCGACTGCAGTGTACGCCGCCGCATTGATGATCACGGCCGGCCGATGTCGGCTGACACAGTCGCGTACGGCTTCTCGCGCACCGATATCGAGATCTGCATGCGCGCAGGCAATCGCCTGGATGTTGTCGGGCTGCATCTCGAGCAGCATCCGTCCAACCTGCCCGCCCGCGCCCGTGATCAGGACCCTCGTTGCCGACGGTGCCGCCGTCAAGGGTAGACCTCCGCGTCGCGCAAAGCGACCGCTGCGGAGTCTTTGTCCGAGAGGACGGGCGCGGCACCCGCCGGCAGCGGCCATTGCACACCGATGTCAGGATCGTCCCACCTGATCGCCCGCTCATATGCCGGCGCCCAGCCATTGTTGACCTTATAGAGAAAGTCGGCGTACTCGCTCAGCACCAGATAACCATGCGCGAAACCGGGAGGAACCCAGAGCATGTGATGGTTTTCCGCCGAGAGCACCACGCCCACCCACTTGCCGAAAGTACGCGAGCTGCGGCGGATATCTACGGCGACATCGTAGACCGTGCCCGTCACGACGCGCACCAGCTTTCCCTGAGGCTGCCGTATCTGGTAATGCAGGCCCCGCAGGATGTGCCGCGCGGAATGACTGTGGTTGTCCTGCACGAACTGCAGATCGAGTCCGGCAGCGGCGAACTTGCGCGCCTCCCACGATTCCATGAAGTAGCCGCGCGCATCGCCGAAGACCTTGGGGCGGATCAGCACGACTTCGGCTAGCTCGGTTGGAGTGAATTCCATGTCAGGCTCGCCCCTTCAGGATCTCGAGGAGGTAGGTTCCGTAGCCCGTCTTGGCGAGCGGCCGCGCCAGCGACTGCAGCTGATCGGCAGAAATGTAGCGCTTCCGATACGCGATCTCCTCCGGGCAGCAGACCTTCAGCCCCTGCCGCGTCTCGATCGCCTCGATGAACATAGACGCTTGGAGCAGCGACTCGTGGGTGCCCGTATCGAGCCACGCAATCCCGCGACCGAGCTGCTCCACCCGCAGCGCGCCGAGCTCGAGATACTTACGATTGACGTCGGTGATCTCGAGCTCTCCGCGCGCCGAAGGCGTGAGCTCCGCCGCGATGTCGAGCACCCGGTTGTCGTAGAAGTAGAGGCCGGTCACCGCGAAGTATGACTTGGGTTTCGCAGGCTTCTCCTCGATGTCGAGCGCCCGCCCGGCCCCGTCGAACTGCACAACGCCATATCGCTCCGGATCCCGCACGCGATAGGCGAACACGGTCGCTCCCTCGCCGCGCTGGGCGGCGGCCTCGAGCTGCTCCGGCAATCCGTGACCGTAAAAGATGTTATCCCCGAGAACGAGCGCAACGCGCTCGCTGCCGACGAACTGCCGTCCGATGATGAACGCCTGCGCAAGTCCCTCGGGCCTGGGCTGCTCTGCATAAGACAGTGAGATCCCCCACTTGCCGCCATCGCCCAGCAACCGCCGAAACAACGGCAGATCCTCGGGCGTGGAGATCAGCAGAATGTCGCGAATTCCCGCCAGCATCAGCGCCGCGAGCGGGTAGTAGACCATCGGCTTGTCGTAGATCGGCAGGAGCTGCTTGCTGATACTGAGGGTCACCGGATGCAGGCGTGTGCCTGAGCCGCCGGCCAGAACGATACCTTTCAAGGTCTTGAGTCCTCTGAAGGGCCTGACCGAAAGCTTGCCATGACTGTAGCGCCGGCGTCATGCGTCATGTGAGAACCGCCTTCACGCAGGCGAACAAGTTCTCGTACACCGCATCCGCGCGCAGAACGGCCTCGTTGGACAGAGGGCACCCTGTCCTTACCAGAAAGCACCGCCCGATTCCCGCCGCCCGGCCAGCCTCGAGGTCCGACAGCCGATCCCCCACCAGGAGGGACTCATCTGGCGCGATATCGAGCGCCCGGACGGCCCGCTTCAACATGCCGGCCTTCGGCTTGCGGCAGTCACAGTCGAGCCGATAACGCTCCAGAGGCGCATCGGGCAGGTGCGGACAGTACTCGACCGCATCCAAAGTGGCTCCCGCGGCCGCAAGGTGCTCGCGCATGTGCTCGGTGAGCGCGAGATAATCGGTTTCCGAGTACAGGCCGCGCGCGATTCCGGACTGATTGGTGATCACGACCAGGAGATAGCCGGCAGCCTTCAGCAGGCGCAGTGCCTCGACGGCGCCCGGCAGATAAGTGAAGTCCTCGATACGGTGGACGAAGGCACGCTCCTCGTTGAGCACCCCGTCGCGGTCGATGAACGCAGCCTTGCGGCTCATGAGCCGCGGATGCGCTGCACGAGTGCGCTGGTCGAGTAACCGTTCACAAAGGGAATGGCGACCGACCGGCCGCCCCAGCTTCGCATCAGGCGCGTCTCCTCCTGTATCTCCATGTCGTAATCGCCGCCCTTGACGTAGATGTCAGGTCTGCAGCGCTGCAGCAATTCGCACGGAGTCGGCTCGTCGAACAGAGTGACGAAGGAAGCGCTCTCGAGCGCCGCCACGACGGTCAGCCTGTCCCACTCGCCATTCAGAGGCCGATCCGGTCCCTTTCCCAGCTGCCGCGCAGAATAGTCACTGTTGATCGCAACGAGCAGTGCCGCGCCCAGATCATGAGCCGCGGCAAGATACTCGACGTGCCCGCGATGGATGACGTCGAATACACCGTTCGTGAACACCAGCGGACGCGGCCAGTTCCACGCAGGGACCCGAGCAGCCGGGACCAGCTTGCGGCTCACTGATGCGGGAAGATCGTTCACGAGCTTCCCGCCAACCACTCCGCGTAGCGCTGCACCCCAGTTGCAACATCCGCAAACTGGACGTCACACCCGGAGGCACGAAGCGATGTCAGATCCGCCTGGGTGTGGCATTGGTATTTGCCGATCAGAGCCTCCGGGAAGGGCACGTACTCGATGAGCCCCCGCGAGACCTGCTGCTCGAGACTGAGTGGCGCCTGCCCACGAAGCATCCGCGATGCGTTGATGGTTGCGTGAGCCACATCGTTGAACGGCTGCGCTCTGCCGGTGCCGACATTGAAAATCCCGCTCCGCTCCGGATTTCGCAGGAACCATAGATTGACCGCGACGACATCGTCGATGAAAACGAAATCGCGCACCTGCTGCCCCGGACCGTAGCCGCCGTACTCGCCGAAGAGCTTCACCTTGCCTGCCTCTTTGAGCTGCTCGAAGTGATGGAAGGCCACCGATGCCATCCGTCCCTTGTGCTGCTCCCGCTGCCCGTAGACGTTGAAGTAGCGGAAACCCGCGATCTGCGATCGCGACGTTGGCAGCACCCGCCGCACCACGTTGTCGAAGAGGAGCTTCGAGTAGCCGTAGACGTTGAGCGGCCGCTCGTGCTCGGCCGTCTCGCGGAAGACCGTGCCCGCGCCGTAGATGGCGGCAGACGAGGCATAGAGGAGGCGTGTCCCCCGGCTCTGGCAGATATCGAGCAGGTCCCTGGAGCAACGGTAATTGGTGTCCAGCATGTAGCGCCCGTCATGCTGCATGGTGTCGGAGCAGGCGCCCTCGTGGAGGACCACATCGATGCGTCCCAGCTCTGCCAGCGCGAAGCGATCGTAGAACTCGCTGCGGTCGAAGTAGTCGCTGATCCTCGCACCAAGGAGGTTGCGGAACTTGCCGCCGTCGGTCAGGTCATCGACCGCGATGATATCGTCGAGGCCGATCGCATTGAGTGCATGCACCAGGTTGCTGCCCACCATCCCGGCAGCGCCCGTCACGACCACTCTCATCCGAACAGCTCCTCGCAGCTCGCCGTCGCGGTGCCGAACTTGCCGACGACGATGCCGCCTGCGCGATTGGCGATCGGCATTGCCTCGCGCAAGCTCATACCGCAGGCCAGCATCGCCGCCAGTGTTGCGATGACCGTGTCGCCCGCGCCTGTGACATCGAACACCTCGCGAGCCTGGGCCGGTACCCGCACGTGCCCGGCAGCGTCGAACAGCGACATGCCATCCTCGCTGCGCGTCAACAGAACGCCGTCGAAGTGGTTGCTCTCGCGCAGCCGCTGCACGCGCTCCTCGAGCTGCTCCTCCGTCTTCCAGCTCCCGATCACCTGCGCCAGCTCCGAGCGATTCGGCGTGATGACGGTCGCTCCCTCATAGCGGCTGTAGTCGTCCCCCTTTGGGTCCACCAGCACCGGCTTGCCCGCCGCCCGCGCCGACTCGATCATGCGCGGAATGTGTGTCAGCCCGCCCTTGCCATAGTCTGAAAAGAGCACCGCGTGATGTTGCGGCACCACCTGAGCGAAATCCGACAACATATCGGCCAGTACCTCATGGTCCGGCTGGTTCTCGAAATCAACGCGCACCAGCTGCTGCGCCCGCCCAATGACCCGCAGCTTCACACATGTGAAGAGCTTCGGGTCTCTCCCCAAAATGACTTCCACGGCGTGCGTCTTGAGCAGACTCTCGAGCGTGCGCGCAGGCTCATCATCTCCAACGACCGTAATCAGCGTCGCAGCCGGCCCGAGCGCCTTGACGTTCAACGCCACATTCGCTGCGCCGCCCAGGCGATGCTCCTCCCTGGTCACCCGCACCACCGGCACGGGAGCTTCGGGGGAGATCCTCTCCACCTCTCCAAAGAGATAGCGGTCGAGCATGGCATCGCCCACGATGAGCACGCGGGCCTTGCGCAGCCGGGCCCTGAGCTCCGGTCCTGCCTTGGCCTCGAGCGCGCGCGCGTTCGGTATCCTGCCGCCGCTCATGCGAGCCCCAAGGCATCCTCCACGAGCGCGCAGAGCGTATGCCCGAGGAATATGTGCGCCTCCTGGATGCGCGCCGTGGTCGGACTCGGCACGACGAGCGCTACGTCACAAAGCCCTGCCAGCGCGCCTCCATCCCTTCCTAACAGCCCGACCACCTGTATGCCGCCGGCCCGCGCGACCTCCGCCGCCCGAACCACGTTGCGCGAGTTGCCCGAGGTCGAGATGGCAAGCAGACAGTCCCCGGCTCGCCCCAATCCCAGCACCTGTCGGGAGAACACCTCGTCGAAGGTGTAATCGTTGGCGATGCACGTCATCGTCGAGGTGTCGGTGGACAATGCCACGGCGGCGAGCGGCCTGCGATCCTTGATGAACCGCCCGGCCATCTCCGCCGCGATGTGCTGACTGTCCGCCGCCGACCCGCCGTTGCCGCACAACATGAGCTTGTGCCCGTCCCGCAGCGTCGTGGCGATGAGGCCAGCCGCCCGCTCGATCTGCGCGGCAAGCCGCGTGAGCCCCTGAAACAACGCCAGGTGCTCGTCAATTCCCCGTTGAAAAATCTCACTCAACTGCTCTTCTCTTGAATCGCAAAGCCCACCGCGCCATGCAGCGCGCACCGGCTCTTCATTCCTCCTGCTTCCACTCCGTGAGTCTCGCGATGACTTTCCCCACGCCCGGCGCCACCGAGTGCCCTCCGGCCGGATCCCTGACCGCGGGCGCCAGCTGATCCGTCAACCTCTTGCCGAGCTCCACTCCCCACTGATCGAACGAGTTCACGTTCCAGATGACTCCCTGGGTGAACACCTTGTGCTCGTAGAGGGCGATGAGCTTCCCCAGCGTCGGCGGATCGAGCTTCGGAAACGCCACCAGCGTGCTCGGGCGGCACCCTGGGTGTACCTTGTGCGGGATGAGCTCCTCGATCCGCTCCTTGGGCAGCTGCTGTTGCGTGAGGTCGGCGCGTACCGCCTCAGCCGACTGCCCGTTCAAGAAGGCCTCCGCCTGCGCGAGGCAACTCGCGATCGCGAGGTCCTGTTGCGGCTGATTGCCACAGGATGAGCGCGCCGGCAGGACAAAATCGAGCGCCGCCCGCGGTGTACCCTGGTGGAGCAGCTGGAAGAACGAGTGCTGAGCATTGTTGCCCGGCTCTCCCCAGATCACTGCCGCCGTCTGCCACTCGACCCGTCGCCCCTCGAGGGTCACCGACTTGCCGTTGCTCTCCATCTCGAGCTGCTGCAGGTAGGCCGGGAAACGCTTGAGCCGATCGTCGTAGGGCAGCACCGCGAGGGTCGGGAGTCCCTGGAAGTTGATGTTCCAGACTCCGAGCAGGCCCATGAGCGCCGGCAGGTTGTCCGCCCACGGCGTCTTGCGGAAATGCTCATCCATCTCATGGCCGCCCGCGAGCAGCGCCTGGAACTGCTCCTTGCCGATGGCGATGGCGAGCGAGACGCCGATCGATGACCAGAGCGAGTAGCGCCCGCCGACCCAGTCCCACATCTTGAAGCGGTACTGCGGGTGTACGCCGAACTCATCCATCGCGCGGTGGTTCACCGACACCGCCGCAAAGTGCTCGCGCACCGCCTCCTCGCCCAGTTTCTCCTTCACCCAGGCGCGCGCGGTATGCGCATTGGTCAGGGTCTCGAGAGTCGTGAAGGTCTTAGAGGAGACGACGAAGAGCGTCGCCCGGGGGTCCGCGCTCTCCAGGATGTCCTCGAGGTGACAGCCGTCTACGTTGGAGACGAAATCGCACTTGGGCGCATCGAGGGCGTAGGGCCGCAGCGCCTGTACCGCCATCGCGGGTCCGAGGTCGGAGCCGCCGATCCCGATGTTCACCACTCGCGTGAAAGGCTTGCCGGAGCTGCCGACGATGCGGCCCGCGCGCACGTTCTCCGCGAAAGTGAGCATGTGGTCGCGCTCGGTCATCACCACCCGCGCGATATCGGCGCCGCCGATGTTGGCCCCCGGCGGCTGGCGCAGCGCCACGTGCAGCACCGCGCGCCCCTCGGTGGAATTGATTTTCTCCCCGCGCCACATGGCATCGCGGTAGTCCTTCAGGCCCACCGCCTCGGCGAGGTCGATGAGCTTGCCCAGCACCATCTCATCGAGATGCTGGCGCGAGAAGTCCATCAGCACTCCGGCACCCTGCCGCGAGAATCGCTCGAATCGCCCGGGATCACGGGTGAAGAGCTCGTGCGTTGCGACGGTGTTCAGTCGCGATGCATGAGTGGTGAGCTCCTGCCAGAGCGGAGTGCGGGGACCTGGGGCCTTCGGCATAGGGAGCTCCTCAGGCGGACTGCTGCGATGGGGCGGCTGCGGGGGCGTAGAAGCGATCGATTGTACTGACCACATGGTCGATTTGCGCCAGCGAGAGCTCAGGGAAGACGGGCAGCGCCAGCGCCTCCAGGGCGGCACGCTCGGCCTCGGGAAAATCCCCCCGTCGGTAGCCGAGATACGCGAAGCATTGCTGCAGGTGCAGCGGAACCGGATAATAAATCTCCGTACCAATGGCCGCCGCATCAAGGTGCTGCCGCAGCTCATCCCGCCTCGGTGCGCGGATGACATATTGATTCCAGACATGCCGGCCGCCCCGTCTCCGGACCGGTGTCGCCACTCCGCAACCCGCGACCTTTGCCTGCAGCCGTTCCGTGTACTGCCGGGCATGAGCATCCCTCGCCTCCATCCAGCGGTCGAGATACTTGAGCTTCACATTGAGCACGGCTGCTTGGATCTCATCCAGCCGGAAATTGCCACCGATGAGGCTGTGGTGATACTTCGGCTTGCCGCCATGCACACGGAGTACCCGCATGCGCTCTGCGAGCACCGGGTCATTGGTGGTGCAGAGGCCCGCGTCGCCGAAGGCCCCCAGATTCTTCGTGGGGAAGAACGAGAAACACCCGACGTGCCCGATGCTGCCTGCCATCCGTCCCTTCTCGTCGTACGCGCCGATCGCCTGCGCCGCATCTTCGATGACGTGCAGTCCAAGGCGGCCTGCGATGTCCATGAACGCATCCATCTCACAGACCTGACCGTAAAGGTGCACCGGCATTATGGCTTTGATCTGCCCGCCGGTCTTGCGATGAATGACCTGCCTGGCGCCGCCGCCATCGCGGACCTCGCAATCCCGGGCAATGAGCTCCTCGACGCGCGCGGGTGAGAGATTGAAGCTCTCGCGGTCGATATCGCAAAAGACCGGTCGCGCGCCAAGCCGGGCGATCGTCCCAGCGGTGGCGAAGAAGGTGAAGGGTGAGGTGATGACCTCGTCTCCAGGCCCGATTGCGAGCGCCATCAGGGCAAGGAGGAGCGCATCGGTGCCGGAAGAGACCCCGATCCCGTGCTCACATCGGGTATACCGGGCCAAGCTGAGCTCGAGCTCCCGTACCTGGGCGCCCAGGATGAACTGCTGGCTCGCACACACCCGCTCGATAGCCGACTGCACCTCGGCCGCGATCTTCTCGTACTGCTGCGTGAGATCCAGCAGCGGAACCTTCATGGGGGGCGGCGGCGACTGTCTCATCGTGGGCTACCTTCGGCAAAAAAGAAGCGCCATCTTAGCCCAGATGAACACTTATCCGGACTCGTACCCGTAATACCCACAGAACCACTCGACAAACCGCCGCACGCCCACCTCGACCGGCGTTGCCGGCCGGTAGCCCACGTCCTGCACCAAGTCCTCGATGTCGGCGAAGGTGTCCGGTACATCCCCGAGCTGCAACGGCAGGAAATTCTTCTGGGCCTTGCGGCCGAGGCAATCTTCGATCACATCGATATAGCGCATGAGCTCGACCGGCTGGTGATTGCCGATGTTGTAGATCCGGAAGGGGACGCGGCTCGATGCTGGATCGGGCGCGTTGCTGTCCCACGTGGGCGACGGCTGCGCCACCCGCTCGCAGGCGCGTGCCACGCCCTCGGCGATGTCC
>DASUHA010000004.1:0-18628 GCA_036273735.1 Steroidobacteraceae bacterium
GTGGTCTCGCTGTCGACACTGCCACCCACCGTCCGTCCCGAAGGCGCCGGCTTTTACAACCTGGCGCGTAACGTCGGCTCCAGTGTCGGCATCTCGATCGTCGGCGCACTCCTTGCGCGCACCACGCAGGCCAACCATGCGGCCATCACGCAGTACGTCACTGCCGTGAATCCGCAGTTCCACGATCCGGCGGTGGCGCAGGCATTGAGCCCCCTGACGGCCTCCGGCCGCGCCGCGCTCGATGCGCTGATCACCCAACAGGCGCAGGTGATCGCCTACGTCGATGACTACAAGTTCCTGATGATCGCGACCCTGGCGGTGATTCCGCTGCTCATCGTGTTCCAGGGGCGATCGGATGCCCCGAGCGGGGAGCATTCGACAGTGGCTGAGATATGAGGTCAGGCAAATGACGCTCGAAAGCATCAACCCCGCGGAACTGCCCGCTCCGGAAACGTACAGTCAAGTCGTCGTTGCGAAGGGCACGCGGCTGATCTTCGTTTCCGGCCAGGAGCCCGAAGACGTACACGGCAAACTCATCGGCCGAGGAGATCTGATCGGGGTCGATGCGTTCGCGGTCGTTGATGGTTGAGGTCAGGCACTATGGGAACAAGTTCCAGCATGCTTGCCCGCAATAGATCATGCCTCAGCCTCCAGCTCCCTGGAGGCTCAGGTCCTTGCTGTACGTGACGTTCATGACGTTGCTGTACCAGCCCGTGACGCGCGGCTTGACGAGGTGCTTGCTCACGTAGAAGTAGATGGGGATCACGGGCTGATCGCGCAGCAGGATCTGCTCGGCCTGCTCGAGCAGCGTGGCGCGCTGGGCGGGATCGACTTCGGCGGCGGCCCGGTCGACCAGCTCGTCGTACGCGGGATTCTGATAATGCGTGAGGTTGATGCCGAAATCGCTCTTGAAGTACTGGGCGAAGGTGTAGTCATCGTTGTAATCGCCACTCCAGCTCGAGCGGAACATCTGCACATCGTCCCGGTCGATGTCCTGCAGCAGTGACCGGAACTCCTCCGCCCTCAGGGTCACCTGCGCGCCCAGCGCCTGCTGCCACATCGAGGCGATGGCAATGGCGACCTCCGCGTGGATTTCGCCGGTGTTGTAGCGCAGCTCGAACCGCAGCGGTTTCGCACTGGAATAACCAGCCGCTGCATACAGCCGCCGCGCTTCGGTAATGCGTTGCGCCATGGGCAACGCACGATAGTCAGGCGACTGCGCTACGTAGCCATCGACGCCTGGGGGCGCCCAGCCATACGCCGGCAGCTCGCCGGAGCGCAGTACGAGCTCCGAGAGCTTCTCGCGATCAATCACCATCGAGAGCGCACGGCGTACTTTGGCGTCGTCCTTGAACGGGGTGCGCCTCAGATCGAAGCCGTAGAAATAGACGGCGAGCTCCGGCGCAATGTGGAGCTGATCTCCAAGGTGCGAGTGGATCCAGTCGTATTGGCTGCGCGGGATGACGTCGGTGACGTCGAGCTGGTCCGCACGGTAGAGCGTGAGCTCCGAGTTCTCGTCGGTGGTGATCAGATATTTCACACCATCAAGCTGCGTGGCGGAGTCGTTCCAGTAACGGTGATTGCGCGTGAGATAGATGTAGGAGCCGTGCACCCACTGCGACAACTGAAAGGCGCCGTCGGACGGCAAATTACCCGGATGCGCATACGCATCGCGGAAGTTCACCAGCGCGACCGGATTCACCGGGCAAGTGCTCGGATGCGAGAGCAGCGTCGGCAGATAGGGAGCGGGCGTTCGCAGCTGCACGATGACCGTGTGGGCGTCAGGAGCGGAAACCCCCAGGGTCTCCGGGTGCTTACGGCCGGCAACGATGTCGCCGGCGTTGAGGATCACATCGACGACTTGCGCGTACTGCGAGGCAGTCTGTGGATCTACGAGCCGCCGAAGGCCCGCCACGAAGTCCGCGCCCACCACAGGTGAGCCGTCGGACCACCTCGCGTCCGGCCGTAGGAAAAAGGTGTAGGTCTTGCCATCCTGGCTGACCTGCCATTTCTCCGCGATGCCAGGGGCCACGCCACCTGACTTGTCGAGGGTGGTGAGCCCTTCACAGATGTCTCGCAGCACCCGCTGTGCTTCGTCGGTCCGTGCCTTCTGCGGATCGAGCGAGTCGGGCTCCGCGCCGAGGCCCCGTAGCAGGACCGTCTGGCCGGGTTTCGCAGCACCGGCGGGACCCTTGCTCGGGGAGCGCGAGCAGCCACACACCGCGGCGAGCGCAAGCGCTGATAGGACGAGAGCGCGAAGGCCGCTTCGCATCGCTAAGTCGCCGGGAGCGACTTGCAGTTGTGACTACGCACGCCGCCGGCGATGCGCATTGATCTGATCCCGTAGCGAGAGCGCCGCGGCTCTCGCCGCGGAGGCGAAGTCATCTCCCGCGGAGGCATAGATGATCCCTCGCGAGGAGCTGACGACGAGGCCGGTGCCGGCGGCGGTCTGTCCATTGAGGACCACCTGTGCCACATCGCCCCCTTGGGCGCCGACACCCGGCACCAAGAGCGGCATCTCACCGACGATCTGCCGGATCTCCGCGATCTCTTTCGGATAGGTCGCACCGACCACCAACATGCAGTTGCCGTGGGTATTCCACCGCGTGGCAGTGAGCTCGGCGACGGCGTGATAGAGACGCCGGCCACCATCGCCAACCTGCATGTCCTGGAGGTCCCGCGCTCCGGGATTCGAGGTGCGGCAGAGCACCACGACGCCACGCTCCTCGCGGCGCAGGAACGGCTCCAGCGAATCCCCGCCGAGGTAAGGATTTACGGTAACCGCATCGGCTCCGTAGCGCTCGAATGCCTCGATGGCATACCGCTCCGCGGTGCTGCCGATATCACCCCGCTTGGAATCGAGAATGACCGGCACATCGGGGTAGACGCGGTGGATGTACTCGATGGTGCGCTGGAGCTGATCCTCCGCCTCGTAGGCGGCGTAGTGGGCGAACTGCGGCTTGTAGGCGCAGACCAGGTCGGCCGTCGCATCGATGATCGCTTTGTTGAACTGGTAGATCGGCGAGGGCTGCTCGGCGATCTGCTGTGGGAAGCGCTCGATCTCCGGATCGAGCCCAACGCAGACCAGCGAGTCGTTGCGCGCCCAGCTCGCAGCCAGCTGTGTGAGGAAGCGGGTCATGCGACCTGTGCCCGCTGCGCTGCGAGGCTGCGCTTCTTGAGGTGGACCAGGAGCAGGGTGACCGCTGCCGGTGTCACGCCCGGCACCCTGCCGGCCTGGCCGACGGTAGCCGGTCGATACTCCGCCAGACGGCTGCGCACCTCGTGCGAGAGTCCCGCGACCTGGGCATAGTCGATGTCATCGGGCAGCTTCGTCTCCTCATTGCGGCGCTGTCGCTCGATCTCCTCGCGCTGCCGCTCGATGTAGCCGGCGTATTTGGCGCGCGCCTCCACCTGCACTCGCACCTGCGGTGGAATGCGGTCATCGAGGGCGGGGCCTAGCCAATCCGGAAGTCCCGCGACCTCGAGGAGAGTCGCGTAGCTGACCTCGGGACGGCGCAGCAGCTCGAAGGCCGAGACATCCCGGCCGAGCGGACCTGAGAGGACTCTCTGCGCCCATTCTGCCGGCACGCTTTCGGGGCGGATTCGCGTACGCCGCAGGCGCTCGGTTTCTTCGTCCGAGAGGCGCTGCTTTGCCTCGAAGAGAGGCCAGCGCTCGTCATCCACGAGGCCCAGATCCCGGCCGAGCGGGGTCAATCGCAGGTCAGCATTGTCCTCGCGCAGCAGCAGGCGATGCTCGGCCCGGCTGGTGAACATGCGGTACGGCTCCGGGGTGCCGCGGGTCACGAGGTCGTCGATGAGAACACCCAGATAGGCTTCGCTGCGCTTCGGCACCCAGGGCTCACGCTGGCGGCAAGAGAGCACTGCGTTGATGCCGGCGACGATGCCCTGAGCGGCAGCCTCCTCGTATCCGGTCGTCCCATTGATCTGTCCGGCGAAGAAAAGACCACTGATGACGCGTGTCTCCAGCGACGGCCGTAGATCCCGGGGATCGAAGTAGTCGTACTCGATCGCGTAGCCCGGCCTGGTCAAATGAGCACGCTCGAACCCGGGGATGGTCCGCACGAACGCCTGCTGGACGTCGAAGGGCAGACTGGTGGAGATCCCGTTGGGGTAGATCTCATGGGTGTCGAGACCTTCCGGCTCCACGAAGATCTGATGTGAGGTCTTGTCGGCGAAGCGGAAGACCTTGTCCTCGACAGAAGGGCAATACCGGGGACCTATCCCTTCGATGAGGCCCGTGAACATTGGCGAGCGCTCCGCCGCCCCTCGAATGATGTCGTGGGTGCGCTCATTAGTGCTTGTAATGAAACAATCTATCTGCTTCGGATGCTCGTCGGATCGCCCGAGAAACGAAAAGACGGGAAGTGGAGCGTCGCTCGCCTGCCGGGTCATGGCCGTGAAGTCGAGAGTCCGCCCGTCGAGCCGCGGTGGAGTGCCGGTCTTGAGCCGCCCGACCCTGAGTGGCAACTCGCGCAGTCGGCTGGCCAGGCGGTTGGACGGCGGATCGCCGGCGCGCCCGCCTTGATAGTTGTCGAGCCCGACGTGGATGCGGCCGCCGAGGAAGGTTCCCACCGTGAGCACGACGGCCGGCGCCTCGAAACCGATGCCGGTCACGGTCACTACGCCCGTCACCCGTTCCCCGGCCATCAGGAGATCCGCGGCCTCCTGCTGGAAGACGGAGAGGCGGGGCTCGCTCTCGATAAGAGAGCGGATGGCCTTCTTGTACAGTTGCCGATCCGCCTGCGCGCGCGTCGCGCGCACCGCCGGACCCTTGCTGCCGTTCAGGGTCCGGAACTGGATCCCGGCGCGGTCCGTGGCGCGTGCCATGGCGCCGCCCAGCGCGTCGATCTCCCGGACGAGATGGCCTTTGCCGATCCCGCCCACGGCGGGGTTGCAGCTCATCTGCCCCAGCGTCTCGATGCTCTGGGTCAGCAGCAGCGTGCGCGCACCCATGCGCGCGGCGGCCAGGGCCGCTTCCGTGCCGGCATGACCGCCACCGATGACGATCACATCGAAGGACTGGGAGGAACGCATACGGGGCATTGTAGAGGCCGGCGAGTCTTGAACAAAGCCAACGGCTCCACAGCAGCAGCTCGATCAGTGCCTTATCCTTCTTCGCCTTGATGAGACTCCATACCGCACTGCTGCTCTGCCTCTTTGCCGCAGGCCCGGTCGTCCTGATGGCCCCCCGCCCGTCTCACGCCGCGCCGGTTGCGCCGCTGGCCCTGTCTGCCTGCGAGCTGCGGCAGACCCAGGGACTGACTCTCACTCAAGCCCGGTGCGGGCGGCTGGGCGTGCCTGAGAATCCAGCCGATCCGCACGGACGCCGCATCGAGCTGCGCGTCGCGGTCGTTCCCGCCGTCAGCACGCGCAAGCGCTTAGATCCGCTCTTCGTGCTGGCAGGCGGACCTGGGATGGCGGCGACCGACTTCTATGCGAGCGTGGCGCCCGTATTCGAGCCGATCCGGCGCGACCGTGACATCGTTCTCGTCGATCAGCGCGGCACCGGCGGCTCGAACGCGCTCAATTGCGAGCTCGGTGAGGAAGAGCTCTACGAGACCGCCGTCGCCGACATCGTCGCACAGGCGCAGCGCTGTCTGAGGTCATTGCGGGCGCATGCCGACGTCCGCTACTACACGACCAGCCTCGCGGTGCAGGATCTGGATCAGGTCCGCGCGGCGCTCGGAGACGACCAGATCAACCTGTACGGATCTTCTTACGGCACCATTGTCGCGCAGCAATACGTCCGCCGATTCCCGCGGCGAGTCCGCAGCGTCATCCTCGATGGCGTCGTGCCACCACAGTTGGCTCTCGGAGCAGCGAGCGCACTCGATGCACAATCGGCGGTGGACGGCATCTTCTCCCGCTGCGCCGAGCAGCCCTCATGCCACGCCCGCTTCGGCAATCCCGCCGACACATACGAGAAGGTGCGAGCCGAGCTCGCAAAGCATCCCGTCTGGGTCGATTTGACCGACCCGACCAGCGGCGAGCCGTATCGGCTGCAGTTCACCAGCAACCATCTGGCCATGGTGCTGCGGCTCGCGAGCTACACGCCGGAACTGGCGGCGCTGCTGCCGCTCGATCTGCATGAGGCCGATGCATCCGGTGACTATGCGCCGCTGGCGGGCCAGTTCCTACTCATCGACCGCGACTATGGGGATGCCGTCGCAGAAGGCATGAACGATTCGGTCGTCTGCGCGGAGGACGTTCCTTTCTACCATGTCACGGAGGCAGAGCGCGCGCAGCTCGCCAAGACCTTTCTCGGCACCTCCCAGCTCGATGGGCTCGAAGCCATCTGCCGGATCTGGCCGCACGGCCCGGTCGATCCTGACTTCCATCAACCGCTGCACTCGAGCGCACCGGCTCTGCTCCTGTCCGGCAGCAACGATCCGATCACTCCGCCCCGTTACGCCGCCGAGGCCAGCCGTGGCTTCGAGCACAGCGTCAGTCTGGTCCTGCGTGGATTCGGACACGGACAGCTCACCGATCCCTGCATGGCGGGAGTCATGGCGCGGTTCGTGGGTCGCGCCACAGTCGCTGGACTCGACATTTCCTGCACTCGGCATCTCGAGCCGACGCCGTTCTTTCTGACGCGCAACGGGCCAGCGCCTTGATCGAGGCCTCCGGACTCACCAAGCGCTTCGGCCCCATCACCGCAGTCAACGGGGTGTCGCTTCGAGCCGTAGATGGACGGATCACCGGTCTCCTGGGCCCGAACGGTGCGGGCAAATCGACGACTCTGCGCATCCTTTATACGGTGCTGTCGCCTGACGAAGGTGACGCACAAATTGATGGAGTCAGTGTTACACGCGAGCCGCTCCTCGCGCGCAGCCGGATGGGTGTGCTGCCTCACGGCGCGGGCCTCTACATCAATCTGAGCGCGCGCGAGAACATCACTTACTTCGGCGCGCTGCACGGACTCAACCGGGACGAGAGCCGCAGGCGCGCGGCGGAGCTGATCGGGCGGCTCGAGATGGAGGATTTTGCCGACCGTCGCGCGAAGGGCTTTTCTCAGGGTCAGCGCATCAAGACGGCGTTGGCGCGCGCACTCATCCATGATCCGCGCAACATCCTTCTCGATGAGCCCACCAACGGCCTCGATGTCATGGCGGTGCGGACGCTGAGGCGTCTGCTGCGGCAGCTGCGCGACTCGGGACACTGCATCCTCTTCTCGAGCCACGTCATGCAGGAGATCGCGGAGCTTTGCGACGACGTGATCGTGATCGCCCAGGGACGGGCCGTCGCTCGAGGTACGCCGCAGGAGCTGCGCGCCGTTGCCGGAACCGACTCGCTGGAGGAGGCGTTCGTGCGCCTGGTGCGCCGGGCCAACGGTGCTTCGGAGAATGATCCAGCGGCCGGCATGGAGCCAGGCTCGGGAAGCGGGCCGCCATGAGGGCGATCTGGAATGTATTCCTGAAGGAGGTTCGTGAGAATCTGCGCGACCGCCGCACGCTGATCTCCGCCCTCATTTTCGGTCCCCTGTTCGGGCCACTGCTGATTGCAAGCGCACTATCGCTCAGCTTCCACGGACAAGGGGCTCGAGCCGACCATTCCCTCAGGCTCGTGGTCGCCCACGCCGAGCGCGCACCGGCGCTGATTGCCTACCTGCGCCAGTACGCTGTCAGGACCACGGCAGTGGACGATGATGCCGCGAAGGCACGCCAGCGCGTGGCAGCGCACCCGGGCGAGCTGGTGCTGTTGGTGCCGGAGGATTTCGGCTCACGACTCGAGGCCGGCCAGCCGGCGCCGCTGCTGCTCTTCGCGGACGAATCACAGACCTCCACGGCGGATGGCGTCGAGCGCATTGCGAGCCTGATCAACCAGTACGGGACCACGGTCGCACGCTTGCGTCTGGTCGCACGCGGCCTCGATCCGCTGCTGACGCTGCCGATCGTGCTGCACCCGATCGATCTCTCGACGCCGACCAGCCGCTCTGCGCTGGCGCTCGGGATAATGAGCTACCTCGTCCTCCTCACCATGCTGATGGGAGGGATGTACCTGGCGATCGATGCGACTGCCGGTGAGCGCGAGCGCAGCTCACTCGAGCCGCTGCTCACCGTGCCGGTCCGGCGCGAGCGTCTCGTGTACGGCAAGATGCTGGCGGCGAGCGCCTTCATGGTCCTATCACTGGTGCTGACGGTGACGGCATTTGCGATTGCACTGCCCTTCGTGGGTTTCGAGCGCTTCGGCATGAGCGCCGACCTCGGCCCGCTGGTCGCCGTGCAGATCGTCCTCGCGTGCCTGCCGCTCGTACCGCTCGGCGCGGCTCTCATGACTCTGGTCGCTGCCTACACGCGCAGTTACCGTGAGGCACAGACTTACGTCGGGTTGGTCATGCTGGTGCCGACGCTACCGCTGGTGTTCGCGGCATTACTCGGATTGCAGCCGCGGGCCTCGCTCATGGCCATTCCATCGCTAGGCCAGCATTTTCTCATCATGAGTCTGCTGCGGGCGCAGCCCCTGCCCGCCGGGTATGCCGCGCTATCGGTGTCTGCGACGCTGGCCCTCGGCGCCGCTCTCGTTTTCCTGGTCGGACGTCTCTATCAGCGTGAGGCGCTGTTGGGATAGAGCTGGCGCAAGGCATGGACATGCCTGTCTGCGAACGCCCGTGCCTCGACCTCGAAGCGATTGTTCCAGTAACCCTTGCGCAGCCACTCCATGCAATAACGCGCGACCGTGAGCTCGCCCGGCTCCCACTGCCTGAGCACGTGACAGTATTCGTGCAACATGAGCCAGGGATCTTCGAAAAACTCCCGCGCGGTATCCCGCAGATAGATCCGGCGGCGGCGGGTCGTGGCAACGGCGCGAGGGTGCAGCCGCACATACAGAGAGTGCTCCACCACGAGCACATGGCCGACAGGCTCGCCCAGAACGGCCTCGAGCGCCATACGAAGGGAACCCGGGAGGGGAACCGTGCGTCCGAACATCGCTAGGCCGTAGAATAGGTCAATGAGAGCACTCCTCCTCCTGACGCTCGCAACCGCTTCCGCAGCGGCGATTGCGCAGGCGCCTCCGAGACCCCGGCTACCCCGCCCGGCCACGATCCAGGTCACGGGCCGGGCGCAGGCGTCAAAACCGCCGGATCGAGTCTACATCGACCTCGGCGTGACGACCCAGGCGCAGAAATCGGAGGCAGCCGCGTCAGAGAACGCGGCGCGCATCTCCGCGGTCATTGCCGCCGTAAGGCGGGCCGCTGGCCCCGGTGTGGAGCTGACCACGGCACAATACTCCATCAATCCCAACTACAATTATCCGCGCGACGGCGGCACTCCCACCCTGGTGGGATACACCGTAACCAATGTGGTCCAGGTCAGACTGGATGATCTGCGCATGATCGGCACGGTGATCGATGGGGCGGCGCACGCCGGGTCCAACAATGTGCAGGACATTCGCTTTGCCTTGCGCGACGAGGAGACACCGCGGCGCGAAGCCCTCCGCGAGGCGGCAGTGAACGCTCGCCGGGAGGCCGATACCCTGGCAGGTGCCCTCGGCCTCAGAGTCGTGCGCGTACTCTCCGTCGAGGAGCAGAGCCCGGCGGCCATCCGCCCCCTGATGATGTACGCGCAGTCCCCGCAATTGGCCAGGGCTGAGGCTGCGCCTGCTACGCCCGTGGAACACGGAACGGTCGCCCTCAACGCCACCGTCACTCTTACTGTGGAAGTCGCCCCCACGGCGCGCTAGTCTCTGCCCGAACGAGATCGGAGGGAGGCGGTATGAGTACCGTACGTCACCTGCTCGATCGCAAAGGTCGGGCGCTTTACACCATCGAGCCCGAGGATCCGGTGCTCGAAGCGGTCCGGATGATGGCGGACCACCACGTCGGTGCGCTGCTGGTCATGCGAGGCACCGAGCTCGCGGGTATCGTGTCGGAGCGCGACTATGCCCGCAAGGTCGTCCTGCACGGGCGATCTTCAGCCGAGACGCCCGTCTGGCAGATCATGACATCCCCGGTGATCACCGTATCGCTCGACGAGTCGGTACAGGATTGCATGCGGATCATGACCGACCGTCGCATCCGCCATCTTCCCGTGATCGACGGCGGCCGCATCATCGGCATGATATCGATCGGAGACCTGGTGAAGGCGGTGATCCAGGAGCAGCAACAGACGATCGAGCAGCTCGAGAGTTACATCCACAGTTGACACGAGGCCCTATTTCCTCCAGTACGTCCTCGTAAACAGCACGATCACGCTGAAGATCTCCAGGCGACCGAGCAGCATCGCAGCGGTGCAGATCCAGATCTGCGCGGAGGTCAGCGCGTGCAGGTTCCAGATGCCCTGGCCGGGTAGGCCGAAGGCGGTGTTGTTGATGGAGGCGACGACGACCCGGAAAGCCCAATCGAAGCTCATTCCCGTGAGCAGCATCGCAAACGTGAGCAGCGATACCGTCATGAAGTAGAGGAAGACGAACGCCAGGACGGCGTCCGCAGCACGCTCCGGGACGGGTCGGCCGCCGACGCGCACCGGGGCCATGGCGTTTGGATGCACGAGGAGCTTGAGCTCCCGCCCGGCCTGGCGGGCGAGCACCAGGGTGCGGAACATCTTGATGCCGCTGCCCGTCGATCCGGTGCTGCAGGCGATGCCCGACAGAAACAACATCCAGATGGGCGCGAACACCGGCCAGACGGTGAAGCCCGTTGCACCCACCGTCACCCAACCGGTGGTGGTCGCCAGTGACACGACGTTGAATGCCGCGTAGCGCAACGACGTGCCGAAGGTCGGGTAGACGTCATGCCACGTCAGCAAGCCGGCGATGAACACGATGCTGACCCCGACGAGGTAGGCGCTCGACTTGAGCTCCGGATCGTGACGGTACGGCTTCAACGACAGCCGCCGCAGAGCCGCGAAGTGCCGCGCGAAGTTGAGAGAGGAGATCAGCATCAGGACGATGAGTACGAGCTCGACGGCTGGCGAGTGGAAATAGGCGATGCTGGCATCGTGTGTCGAGAACCCGCCGAGCGCGACGGCAGAGAACGCATGGCAAATCGCATCCAGCCAGCTCATCCCGCATACCCGCAGTGCCAGCACGCCTCCCAGCGTGAGGAGCGCGTATACCAGCCACAGTGATCGGGCAGTCTCGGTGATGCGCGGCGCGAGCTTCTCATCCTTCACAGGTCCGGGCGCCTCGGCCTTGGAGAGCTGCATGCCGCCGACTCCGAGGAGCGGCATCACCCCCACTGCCACCACGATGACCGAAAGTCCGCCCAGCCAGATGAGCGAATGCCGCCAGAAGTTGATCGAGGGCGCGAGCGCATCGAGCCCATCGAGCACGGTCGAGCCGGTGGTCGTGAGCCCCGACATCGTCTCGAAGAACGCCCGGGTGAAGGTCATTCCCGGCAACGTCAGGAGAAGCGGCAGCGTCGCGGAGGCGGCGAGGAGGATCCAGCCGAGAGTCACCAGGAGGAAGCCGTCGCGCGCCTTGAGCTCACGCCGGTGTCGGTAGGTGGCCCCTGCGAGCAGCGCACCCGCGGCAGCGGTGATGGCCGCCGCGAGCAGGAAGCGCGGCCATAGCCCGTCGCCCGTAGCCAGCGAGCAGCCCGCCGGAAGGAGATAGGCAGCCCCGAATGCGGCGAGGATGATCCCGAGAAGGTGTGCGATGCCGAGCAACGCCGCGCCTTCAGCCTGCTACGGACGCACCGCACGCACGAAGAGGCGCTCCACCCCCTCGATGTGGCGGCGGTCGGAGAGAAAGAGAATCACATGATCGCCTGCCTGCACGACGGTGTCGTGGTGCGCCATGATCACCTGCTCTCCGCGAACCACCGCGCCGATGGATGAGCCTTCCGGCAGCGGGATGTCGCCGACCATTCTGCCGACGACGCGCGAGCAGTGCTCGTCCCCGTGGGCGATTGCCTCGATGGCCTCGGCCGCGCCGCGCCGCAGGGAGTGCACGCGCACGACATCTCCCCGCCGTACATGCGCGAGCAGTGAGCCGATGGTGATGCTCTGGGGCGAGATGGCCACATCGATACTGCCTGCCTCGATGAGGTCGGCGTACGAGGGCTTGTTGATCAGCGCCATCACTTTGTGCGCGCCCAGCCGCTTGGCGAGCATGGCGGACAGGATGTTGGCCTCCTCTGAGTTGGTGAGGGCGGCGAACACGTCGGCGCTGTCGATGTTCTCCTCGATGAGCAGCTCTTCGTCCGCAGCATCGCCGGCGAGCACGATTGTGTTCTCGAGGAGCTCCGAGACGCGGCGTGCCCGGCGCACGTCGCGCTCGATGAGCTTCACCTGACTCGTTTTCTCCAGCGAGCGGGCGAGGCGAAAGCCGATGTTGCCGCCGCCGGCGAGCACGATCCGGCGGACCCGCGTGTCTTCCTTGCGCAGCTCGCCGATGACACGCCGGATGTCATCGCTGGCTGCAAGGAAGAAGACTTCGTCACCTTCTTCGATGACCGTCGAGCCCTCGGGGGGGATGCTGCGGCCGCGCCGGTAGATAGCAACGACGCGCGCCTCCATCCGCTTCAGGTGTTCCGGCAACTCGCGCAGGCAATGACCAACCAGAAGCCCGCCGCTGATGGCGCGCACCCCGACCAGGCGCACCTTGCCTGCCGCGAAGTCGAGCACCTGCAATGCGCCGGGATGGCGGATCAGGCGGTCGATGTACTCCGTGACCAGCTGCTCCGGGCTGATGAAGACGTCGACCGGAATGGCCTGCTCGCTGAAAAGCTCCGGCCGCTGGGTGTACTCGGCTGAGCGGATGCGGGCGATCTTGGTCGGCGTGCGAAACAGCGTGAACGCCACCTCGCACGCCATCATGTTGACTTCGTCGCTGTTGGTCAGTGCAACGATGATCTCCGCCTCTGCGGCACCGGCCGCCTCGAGTACCGGCGGGTAGGCGGCATTACCGACCACCGTATGCACGTCGAGACGGTCCTGCAGGTCGCGCAACACGTCCTCGTTGACATCGACGACGGTGACTTCGTTGGCTTCTTCCCTCGAGAGGTGCCGGGCAACGGTCCGTCCCACTTGCCCCGCCCCCAGAATGAGAATTTTCATGCTTCAGCCGTGCGCGTCGTCTTCTTCTCAGGCACACGGACGTGTCCCGCCGCCGCAGGTGGCGGGCGTCGGGCAATAAACCACGCTTTTTTGCCTCGACGCGCGCTGGGCCGGGCAGGATGCCCGGAGCCAGCGCCATCAACAAGGTTCGAGGTTGGCATACTGCATCATGAGCCACTTGGTGCCCTGCTGCTCGAAATTCACCTGGACGCGAGCGTGCGGCCCGCTGCCTTCGACATTCAACACCACACCCTCGCCGAATTTGCCGTGCCGTACCCGGGCGCCGAGGCGCATCCCGGGCGGCGGGGCCTCCTCCGTCCGGAACCGGATGACGGGGTGCGGCTGCTCGCGCCGCATGCGGGCGGCGGCCACTGCACGGGCGACCTGCACGCGTGGCCTGACCTCGGAGACGATGTCCTCCGGAATCTCCTTGATGAAGCGCGACGGCGCGGGATGAGTGTCCATGCCGTGCACGCGCCTCTGCTCGGCGTAAGTGAGATACAGATGCTTCATCGCCCGAGTCATGCCGACGTAGCAGAGGCGGCGCTCCTCCTCCAGTGCTTCGAGATCCGACATGCAGCGGTTGTGGGGGAAGAGCCCTTCCTCCATTCCGCAGAGGAACACGACCGTGAACTCGAGGCCCTTCGCCATGTGCAGCGTCATCATCTGTACGCTGTCATCCCCGTCATCGGACCCTCTCTCACCGGACTCGAGCGCAGCGTGCGCCAGGAACGCTTCGAGCGGGGACAGCTCGACATCCGTGCTCTCGGCGCCGAAGCTGCGGGCCGCGCTCACGAGCTCCGCCAGGTTCTCGAGCCGGGCCTCGCTGCGCGCCACCCCGCCGCGCGCCTCGGTACGCGCCGAATCCTGGCTGGATTTCTCCCGTCCGTGATGCTCGATGAGGCCGCTCTGCCTGAGGACGTGATCGATCTGCTCGTGCAGCGGCAGCCCGGTGGTTTCCTGCGCGAGCTGCTCGATGAGAGCGTGGAAGCCGCGCAGCGCATTCGCGGTCCGCCCGCCCTGCTGCGCCTCCGCGAGCGCAATGCCTGCGCGCCATAGCGAGATGCCACCGGTCTTGGCCTCCTCGCGAAGCGTCTCGATGGTCCGCTCGCCGATGCCGCGTGTCGGCAGGTTCACCACCCTCTCGTAGGCGGCATCGTCATCGCGGTTGAGCAGCAGGCGCAAATAGGCGAGGGAGTCCTTGATCTCGGCCCGCTCGAAGAACCGCAGGCCGCCGTACACCCTGTAGGAGATGCGCGCGACGATGAAGGCTTCCTCGAACGCACGCGACTGTGCGTTGGATCGGTAGAGAACCGCTATTTCGCTGCGCCGGTGGCCGCGGGCGATGTAATCCGCGATGCGCCGGGCGACGAACTCCGCCTCGTCCCGCTCGTTGAAAGCCGCATAGAGTTGAATCGGCAGGCCCGGCTCGCCGTTCGTCCATAGCGTCTTGCCGAGGCGCCCGGAGTTGTGCCCGATCAGGCCGTTGGCGGCCGCAAGGATGGCCCCCGTGGAGCGATAGTTCTGCTCCAGGCGGTAGAGCTTCGCGCGTGCATAGTCGTGGCGGAACTGCTGCAGATTCTCGACGCGAGCACCGCGCCAGCGGTAGATCGACTGATCGTCGTCGCCCACGACGAAGGGGTGTCCGTCAGGGCCCGCAATGAGGCGCAGCCATGCGTACTGCACCGAGTTGGTGTCCTGGAACTCGTCCACCAGCACGTGCCGGAAGCGCTGCCGGTAGTGCGCGAGTAGGTGCGGCTGGTCGCGCCACAGCTCGTAGGCCCGCAGCAGCAGCTCTGCGAAGTCGACGACGCCCGCCCGCGCGCAGGCCTCCTCGTAGAGACCATAGAGGCGGATCATCTGCGTGCGGGTCGGGTCGTTGCCTCCCTTGAGGTCCTTCGGCCGGCGGCCCTCGTCCTTGTTGGAGTTGATGAACCACTGCACCTCGCGCGGCTCCCAGCGCGATTCGTCGAGATCGTTGGCCCTGATGACCCTTTTGATCAGGCGCTGCTGATCGTCCGAGTCCATGATCTGGAAGCCTTGGCTCAGCCCGGCGTCGCGCCAGTGAAGCCGCAGCAACCGGTGCGCGATGCCATGGAAAGTCCCGATCCAGAGCACCCCCGGGGGAGCGCCCAGGATCTGCTCGACCCGGCCGCGCATCTCCGCCGCCGCTTTGTTGGTGAAGGTGACCGCGAGGATGGAATAGGGCGAGGCATGCTCGGCCTGGATGAGCCAGGCGATGCGGTGGGTCAGCACCCGCGTCTTGCCGCTGCCCGCGCCGGCCAGCACCAGCACCGGAATGAGCGGCGCCGAGACCGCCATGCGCTGCGCTTCGTTCAGGGGATTGAGAATGGGGTCGAGATCCATGGCGGGCGCATTTTACGGCATGCCGGCGCCTCGTACCTCGGTGGTGAACCGCACGAGCGCCACCACGAAACTGAGCAGGACCGGCCCGATCACGAGCCCGAGCACGCCGAAGGCGGAAACCCCGCCCACGGCGCCGAGGAACACAGCGAGGGTCGAGACGTGAGCGCGATGCGCGGTGAGAAGCGGACGCGCCACGTTCTCCACGACTGCAAGCAGAGCGCCCCAGAAGGCCAGGAACACCGCCCCGAGCCAGTGACCGCCCACCGCTAGATACAGCACCGCGGGCACCAGTACGACGGTCGCTCCAGCGGGCAGCAGAGCTGCGATGGTCGCCAGTACGCCGAAGACGACGGGCGACGGCAACCCCGTGAGGGCAAAGCCCACTGCGACGAAGACGCCCTGAATGAGCGCGGTCGCGGTAGAGCCGAACACCACCGCGCGCGTCACTTGGGCGAGGTAGTCGAGCAGCCGCTCGCGCCGCGCGGCCTCGAGCGGAATCAGCCGGGTGAGATGATCGAGGATGAGACGCCCGTCCCGCAGCAGGAAGAAGAGCAGGAAGAGCATCATGAAAAAGCCGACCACCGTGCCGAAGAGGCCGAGTGCGAGGTTGCCGCCCACGGCCGCCGCCGACTTCAACAAGGCCTGCATCTCGCCTGTGATCCAGTCCTGGATCTGCGCTCCGCTCACCGGGAAGTTGGCGCTCGACCAGCGCCAGAGATCGCCGAGCAGGGGATAACTGACGAGCCGCGCGGCAAGCTGTGGATGCGCGGGCAAGGTCTGGCCCCGCAGGTAGCCCACGAGGCTCGCGACCTGCCCGGCAAACACGACACCCAGGATGGAGAGGGGCGCTAGCACGAGGAACGGTGTGAGGCTGGTGATGATGCCCGCCGACAGCATGCTGCGCCCCTTCAAGCGGCGCGAAAGCCGCTCGTGCAGGGGGTGCAGGAGAAAAGCCAGCACCACGGCCCAGCCGAGTGCGCCGCGAAGCGGTGCGAGCACCTCGAGCAGCAGGTAAGCCAGGATTGCAGCGGTCGCGACCATGAAGCTGCGGCGATAGAAGGCGGAGTACATCATCGGACCCCGCCCGATCGCAGATCGCGCACGAGGCCGCTCACGAGCGCGGCCATCTCGGCCACCTTGCCCGGTTTCTGGATCACTTTGCGCACACCGAGCACCAGGGCGCGCTGTGCCTCGGCCGGATCGATGCCGCCGCTCGCGATGACCACGGCCGCGTCGGGCCGGATGGCGAGAACGGCCTGCGCCAGCTCGAGGCCGCTCATGTTTCCCGGCATGGTGAGGTCACTCAGCACGAGCGTGAAGGCCTGCGGCTCCCTTCCGAACGCGGCGAGCGCTTCCTGCGTACTGGTGAAACCCTGAGTTGCGATGCCGAGCTTCTCGAGCGCGCGCGTGACCAGAAAGACCAGCGTGGGCTCGTCGTCGACGTAGAGGACGAGCGGCCGCGCCTCGGTCACCACTCATTCCTCAGCTCGCGCAGCTTCAGGAACACCGTGCGCGCGTCGGGCTGCTCGCCGATTTCCGGGAATACCTCGCGCAATCGGGCCAGTACCCCGGGGCTCTGGAGGCGAAAGAACGTGTTGATTCGCTTCTCTTCGGCGAGCGTCGTGATCGTCGTCGCTGCCGGTGCCTGCCGGCTCGCGACCTCCAACAGCTTTTGCGCGGCAGCGTTGTCGGGCTCGCGATCGAGTGTGAATTCCAGGTTGCGTGCCAGGTATTCGTGTCCAGGGAAGATCCGGGTCTCCTCCGGAAGGCGTGCGAGCTGGGTCACGAAGGTCTCGTAGAGCTGCTGCGGATGGCCGCCGTTGTGACAGTTGCCGGCCCCCGCGTTGAAGAGCGTATCACCGCAGAAGAGGGCCGGCTGATCCCCGCGGGAGAGCAAACAGATGTGCGCCATCGTATGTCCTGGCGTATCGAGGCATTCGAGCTCCACGGTGCGTCCTACGCGCACGACATCCCCTTTGCCCAGCCCGCGATCGACACCACCGATGCGGTTGGCGGCCCCGGCGTGAGCCAGGACACTGGCACCGGTCACGCCCACGAGACCCGCGTTGCCACCCGTATGGTCGCGATGCTCGTGTGTGTTGAGGATCTGGGTGATCTGCCATCCTTTGGCCTTGGCTGCATCCAGGCACAGCCGCCACTCCAGGGGATCGATCGCGAGCGCTTCACCGCTCTCGGGGCAGGCGATGAGATAGTGAAAGTTCCGGTAGGGGTTGGCCGACCAGATGCGCTCGATGAGCATCCGGCGAGCATACCGGAAGAGGCCGTGGCGGCGGAGCGCGCGCGGGAGGACCGCCGCGCCGGTCCTGTCGCGACTGCGCTCAGGCCCCTCCGGCGCCCAGCACCGAGGCTGAATCCGCCTCTACCGGGCGCGGCTCCGCGACCCGCAGGGTGCAAAGCCCGCCTATCGCCATGCTGATACCTCCCAGCACCAGGCCGAAGGCCGGCCGGTCACCGAAGAGCGCATGCACCAGCCCGCCGAGGACGCTGGCCGCGAGCATCTGCGGAATGACGATGAAGAAGTTGAAGATGCCCATGTAGACGCCCATCTTCTCCGCCGGCAGGTTGTCCGAGAGGAGCGTGTAGGGCAGCGACTGGATCGAGGCCGAGGCAAAGCCGACGCCCGCCATGGAAAGAAGGAGCCAGTCAGGGCTGCGGACCCAGGCGAAGGAAGCGAGACCCAGCCCGCCCGCCGCCAGGTTGAGGAGATGGCTCCAGCGCACGCCGAGCAGCCGCACCAGGAGCGGAATGACCACGGCGCCTGCGATGAGGAAGCAGTTGCCGGCCGCGAAGAGCACCCCGACCCAGTTGGCTCCCGTGTTGTACGCGAGCGACTGGGGATCGCTGCTGCCGAACTGCACCGCGGTCACGGTCGGCGTGGTGTAGATCCACATGGCGAAGAGCGCGAACCACGAGAAGAACTGCACCCAGGCGAGGCGGCGCATCGGGCCAGGCATGCAGTAGAGGTCACCCATGACCTGACGCACCATGCCGCGGCTCGCGGTCGCGCTCAGCCACGCGAAGAGGGCGCCGAACACGATCAGGCCGCCTGCCAGGAGATAGAGCTCCTCGGCGAGCGCGAACCGTCTGATTGCGGCGACTGCGAGTCCTCCGGCTACCAGCATGACGAGACCGAGCCGCCACGCGTTGGAAGCATCCGTGTGGGGGAGCGCCAGACTCCTGCGGGCGAAGCCCAGCAGGCGCTCGGGCGCGTACTCGCGAGT
>DASUHA010000005.1:0-75585 GCA_036273735.1 Steroidobacteraceae bacterium
CATACCGCGATCGCGCGTGCCAGAGCAGGACCGTGCTTGACCTCGCTCGAGCCTATCGACAACCAACGCTGCACGTGCGAGGCCGCGACGGGCTCCTCCGGCAGCCAGTGGCTTCCAGGTGCATAACGCTTCACCAGATACACGAGGATCGCGTTGCTGTCGGCGAGCACCAGCGCTCCATCCTGCAGCACGGGTACCTGACCGAGCGGGTTGAGGCGCAGGAACTCGGGCGAGCGACGCACCTCGTTCGGCGCATCCACGAACCGGTATCGAAGCTCCAACATGCCGAGCATCAGGAGCACGCGATGGGCGTGGCCGGATAGCCGGGTGCCGTGCAGGATGATCTCGGGCTCGCTCATGGGTCTCGCTCCGGATATTGGGCCGACAGCCATTCTATTCTTGCGGAAGCAGGAGTAAATCAGGCATTCTCGCAAGAGATAATTCCTGAATCAGGAATAATGCGGTGGACCGACTGGATGAGCTGGCGGTACTCCTCGCCGTGTTCGATCAGGGGAGCCTGGTTGCCGCGGCGCACCGGCTGCGAAGGTCGCCACCGGCCATCACTCGGGCGCTGGCCACTCTGGAGGCGCGCGTCGGCATGCGCCTCGTGGAGCGGACCACACGCCGGATCGCCGTGACCGAGGCGGGCCGCGCGCTGGCAGAGCAGGCGCGAGCGCTGTTGAGCGGCTACGACGCGGCCGTCGCCGGCAGCGCACCCACGCCGGTCCGGGGGCTCATCCGGGTTACGGCGCCCGTGCAGTTCGGCCGGCTGCACGTGGCGCCGCTCGTCGTCGACTTCCTCGATGCATTCCCGGAGAGTCAGGTCGAGCTGGTGCTCCACGACCGCAATCTCGATCTCATCGAGGAAAGGATCGATCTGGCCGTCCGCATCGGCGTGCTGTCGGATTCCTCGCTCCTCGTGCGGCGCGTGGGAGAGGTGCGTCAGATGCTGGTCGCAAGCCCGGCTTATGTGGCGCGACGCGGGGCTCCGGAGAAGCCTGTCGACCTCGCGCGGCACGAGACCATCTTCGGCACTGCGACGGCGGGGCTCATCGAATGGCGGCTCGGCTCCGGCGCGCGTAGCGCCGGCGTTCGGCTCGCGCCGCGCTTCCTGGTCAACGACATCGAAGCGCAGCTCGTGGCGGCACGGGCCGGTCGCGGCATCGCGCGCGTGCTCTCGTATCAGGTGGTCGATGCGCTGGCGAGCGGAGCTCTGGTGCGCGTGCTCGAGGCGTTCGAGCCGCCGCCGATCCCCGTGCAACTCGTCACGGCGAGCCGCACGCACATGGCACCCAAGGTGCGCGCATTCCTGGATTACGCAGCGGAACACCTCGGTCGTAAGACATAACGTGGCGCCAGTGCGGGGTGGCGCGATCAGGGTCCCGCCAGGACGAGAGCCGTACGCCTGAAATTCTGTGACGGCCGTCACGTCGGGAAAACTTACACCTCCCGAATGGTGACCCGAGCCGCTGCCCCCGCTCGAGGCCGTCCAGCCGCCTTCTACCTGCGTGCGCACCCCAATCTGTGACGTAGGTCCTGTCGGTGAGCCTTACAGACCCGCGGCAGCGACGCGATGCGAATCGGCGGTTCGCGTGTAAGTCACTGAATAAATGGAAGTTTCAGCTTAGGCATGGGTATTGCAAAGATCCATGCACGCCCGCGCTCATCGATGCGGCGCGGCGCTGGAGAAAAGGTCGCTCATGAAAGCTAAATACCTCAGTCTTATGGCCGTCGTGGCCGGATGCATGGGGGTCGTGCTGCCCGCCTATGCTTCACTGCAGGCCGACGGACTCACGTACACCCTGACCGCGTTCGCGACACCGAACCCGCACGTCGACACCCTCACCCTGACGATCTCCGGCATCAACGGCTCCTCGGATACCGAAGGCGGCCGTTATGGGGTGGCTGCGTTTGCGTTCAGCAATCCCACGGGTTTTGCGGAAATCACCTCGGCGCCCAGCGGATTTGACCTGATGTCCGGCGGGCTGAGCTCGGGAGGCGGAGGTGGCTGTGACGGGCACGGCAACTTCACTTGCTTTCAGAGCACACTGCCGATCAGCCAGTCGAGCCTGGCTGCAGATTCGTCGTTGAGTTTCAGCTTCACGGTCCATCTCGACGACTATTCGTCCGCGGCAGCCGCCGCTGCGACCGCTTATCAGGATGATTTCAAAATCAGCTGGGATGGCAGCAAGAGCAAGAACTACCACTTCAACTGGCAGGATCCGACCGACGGCGGCAATTTCAAGAGCGGCTACGATCACGTCTCGCAGAACATCGTGATCGATTCCGGACCGCCTGCGCATGCGGCACCGGAGATCGACCCGGCGAGCGCGACGGCTGCGCTCACCTTCCTCATCGGTGGTCTCGCCGTAATGCGGGGACGGCGCCGCCCGTCCTGAGCAGTCGGCTCATCGCGACATTCGAGGCCCGGGCGGAGCGATCCCCCGGGCCTCGACTTTTCCGCGGCTCGAGCCGTGTGCACCACTGCCGGGGGGCTGCGTTCATCACGTAGAGCGGTCGAGGGACCGCAGCGGAAAGCTCGTGATGAGGTTCACCCCATGCCCGGAGTTGCTTCGCGTGTGCGTCGGCTAGCGGTCGCCCTGGGATTCTCACTGGCGCTCGGCGGTTGTGTGGTCGCGCCAGCCCCCTATTACGGCGGTGCGGCCATCACCCTGGCCCCGCCTGCCCCGCGGGTGGAGTACTACGGCGCTGCGCCATATCCCGGATATTTCTGGATCGGCGGCTATTGGAGTTGGGGCGCCGGCCGCTATGTCTGGGTGCCGGGACGCTGGGCTGCTCCCCGTCCCGGATATGGCTGGGTCCCGCGACATTGGGTCCGTGGACCTCGCGGGGGCTGGCACCTCGCCGGAGGCCGTTGGGCACGCCGCTGACGGTTGGAGGCGCCGTAGCGAGGAGTCGCTGATCAGCCGCCTCGTCCCTGCCGCCTGAGCGCCGAGGGCGGCGCGCCCAGCACCCGCAGGAAGCTGCGCCGCATGCGCTCCCGGTCACCGAAGCCGCAGGCCGCGGCCACGTGTTGGATGGAGGAGCCGCCGCTCTCGAGCGCGGCACGTGCCGTATCCACCCGTAACCGCTCGACCGCCTTCGCCGGCGCGGTTCCGATCTCCTCCTTGAACGTGCGTGAGAAGTTTCGCGGACTCATGCAGCTGACGCGGGCGAGGTCCGGGATGCTCAGGCGGTCACGAAGATGACCCCTGATGTGATCGAGCAGCGGGCCGAAGCGGCCATCCGGCCGATCCATGGCGAGGAGCGGCGAGAACTGCGACTGGCCGCCGGGCCGGCGGTGATAGACCACGAGCTGTTGTGCCGTGCGCCGCGCGATCTCCTCGCCCAGATCTTCGCCGATCAACGCCAGCGCGAGATCGATGCCGGCAGTGATGCCGGCCGAGCTCCAGAATTTTCCATCCTGTACGAAGATCCGGTCGGCGTTCAGGCGCACCTTTGGAAAGCGGCGAGTGAAATCCCGCGTCCGGCTCCAGTGAGTGGTGGCACGCCTCCCGTCCAACAAGCCGGCGGCTGCGAGCACGTAGGTGCCCGAGCAGACACTCGCCACGCGACGTGACCGCTCCGCGCAGGCCAACACGAATTTTCGTGTCTTCGTGCACAGTGCCGCGGCGCGTGTGCCTTCGCCCCCCACCACGATCAGGGTGTCGACTGCATCCGCGCGGCCGAAGGGTGAGGCCTGCAGGCAAGCGCCCGACGAGCTCGCGACGAGGCCCGGAGTCGCTGCGATCGTGCGCAAGGTGTAGCTGCCGGGTCGATAGCGCTCCGCGACCTCGAAGGCGGCGATCGGGCCGGCTGCATCAAGGAGCTGCAGTTGCGGGAAGATCAGGAAAGCGATCCGGCGGGGCATGGCGTAAAAGGTGGGAAGAATGTCATTTACGCCACCAGCCTAGCGGCGCATGCTGCCGCAGTCAAACCCGGTGCGTACCTCGCACCGCAGCGGTCACCCACGAGGATCATCATGAGCGTCGATTTTCCGGTCGTGTTCGCGCTTTATCCCGACATCACCCAACTCGACTTCACCGGTCCCTACGAGGTCTTCACGCGAGTGCCCGGCAGCCGCTGCATTCTGGCATCGGTCGCGGGCGGCAGCATCGAGGCGGCCGGAGGAATGACTTTCGCGGGCGTTCGCAGGCTTCAGGATGTCGAGTCGTGTGCCCTGCTCTGCATCCCGGGCGGCTTCGGAACCGTCGCGGCGCTGGAGGACCGGAAGTACCTGGCGGAGGTGCGCCGCCTGGCCTCGTCCGCGCGGTACGTGACCTCGGTTTGCACGGGCTCGCTGCTGCTCGCCGCAGCCGGGCTCCTCGCCGGCAAGCGGGCGGCCTGCCATTGGGCCTGGCGCGACTCGCTGGCGGCGTTCGGCGCCATTCCCGATCCGGGTCGGGTCGTGCGTGCCGGCAACATCATCACCGGCGGCGGGGTGACCGCCGGCATCGACATGGCGCTGACGGTGTTGGCGGAGATAGCCGGCGCGGACTTTGCGCAGGCGGTCACCCTGGCGATCGAGTATGCGCCCATGCCGCCCTTCGACTGCGGGCGGCCGGAGCTCGCCCGGCCGGAAATCCTGGCCGTGGCGAGGAAGCGGTTGGAATCAGTCAGGGCGGCGCGCGACGCTGCCGTGCAGCGTGCGGCAGCCACGTTGGCGGGATAGAGCGGCCAGGCTCCCGGCGAGGGGCACGGAATGCCGTCACGAGTGTGGCATTTCGGCCCAGACGGGACCGTGCGGAAACTGATGTTGCGTGAGGGTCTCGCTGCGCATTTGCGCGGAGAAGCCCGGCGTCGTCGGCGCAAGATATCGGCCGCCGCGGATCCTGACCGGGTCGAGAAAATGGTCGTGGAGATGGTCGACGTACTCGATGGCCCGATCCTCCATCGAGCCGCTGATGGCGATGTAATCGGCCATGGCGAGGTGCTGCACGAGCTCGCAGAGGCCGACACCTCCAGCGTGCGGAAAAACCCGGACGCCGAACTTCGCGGCCATCAGCAGGATGGCGAGATTCTCGTTGACACCGCCCACGCGCGCGGCATCGATCTGCACCAGGTCCACGGCCTCGGCCTGGAAGAGCTGCTTGAAAATGACGCGGTTGTGCGTGTGCTCTCCTGTGGAGATCGGCACCGGAGCGACCGCGTGTCTGATCGCGGCGTGGCCGAGGATGTCATCGGGATTCGTCGGCTCCTCGGCCCAGGCGATGCCGAAATCCGCAAGTGCCCGCAGCCAGGTGATCGCAGCCGACACGTCCCAACGCTGGTTGGCATCGACCGCAAGCCCGATGTCGGCCCCAATTGCCTGGCGGGCGATCCGGCAACGACGGATGTCCTCCGCGAGGTCGCGTCCGACCTTGATCTTTACGGTGCGGAATCCGTCGGCGACCGCCTGCTTGGCAAGCCGCGCCAACTTCTCGTCTGAATATCCGAGCCAACCTGGCGAAGTCGTATACGCAGGATAGCCACGCGCAAGCAGAGTTTCCATGCGGGCGGATTTTCCGGGAGAGACGGCATGGAGGAGGGCGAGTGCCTCACTCGGAGTCAGCGCGTCGCTGATGTACCGAAAGTCGATGAGATCGACGATCTGCTCCGGAGTCATCTCCGCAATCAGCCGCCATACCGGCTTGCCGGCGTCACGCGCAGCCATGTCCCAGGCGGCGTTGATGATGGCGCCGATCGCCATGTGAATCACACCCTTTTCCGGGCCGAGCCAGCGCAGGTGCGAGTCGTTGGTGAGACTTCGCGCAAAACCACCAAGGTCGGTGAGCACCGAATCCACGTCCCGCCCGACCACGAGGCGACGAAGCGCGCCTATCGCGGTGGTCTGTACGTCGTTCCCGCGTCCTATAGTGAACACGAACCCATGGCCGCAAAGGCCGCCTGGATCGCTCGTGCGCAGCACCACGTATGCGGCCGAGTAGTCAGGGTCGGGATTCATGGCATCCGAGCCGTCCAGCTCCCTTGACGTAGGAAACCGTACGTCGTGGGTCTCGAGATCGGTGATGATGTGCTTCATGGTGTGAGCGTACCGACGGTCAGGAGTCCCGCCTCTCGTAGGCTGCGCCACAGGGAGGGTGGAATCTGCGCGCGGCTGCGGGTGAGGGCGCTGGTGACCTCCGCCGCGGACCGCATGCCGGCGATGACCGAAACGACAGCGGGGTGAGCGAGCGGGAATTGCAGCGCCGCGGCGCCGACATCCACGCCCTCCGCTGCGCAGACCGAGTAAATCCGACGCGCCCGCTCCAGGGTCTTCTCATCCACCGGCCGATAGTTGTAGGTGGCGCCAGGCGCCTCGGGTGCGGCCAGTAATCCGGAATTGAACGGCCCGCCGATTAGCAGCCCAATGCCGCGGCCCATCGCTTCGCTCAGCACCTCAGCCGAATCCCCCTGTTCCAGGAGGGTGTAACGGCCGGCCAGCAGGATGCAGTCGATGTCGAAGCGCCGCAGGATCTCGAGGCAGGCCGCCTGCTCGTTGACACCGATACCGATGGCCCGGCAGGCGCCCGCGGCCTTGATCTCTGCCATCGCGGGAAGCGCCTCATCGAGTGCCTGCTTCAGTATCTGCTCGTGCCGCACTCCGTGCGTCTCACGGCCGACGTCGTGGAGCAGGAGGATCTCGACCGAGCCTCGGCGCAGTCGCCGCAGGCTCGATTCGAAGGAGCGCATGACGCCGGAGCGCGAGTAATCGAATACTGCGCGCCGTCCGCTGACGGCGAACCCATCATTGGTCGGCGTGTCCTCCGTGTCGGAGACGATCACGCGTCCCACCTTCGTCGATATGACGAGGTCCTGGGCCGGAAGCGATTCCAACGCCCGCCCCAGCCGCTGCTCGCTGAGGCCGTAGCCGTAGAAGGGCGCGGTGTCGAAGAAGCGGACGCCGAGCCGGTACGCCTCCCGCGCGGCTGCCTCGGCCACCTCGTCTGCGACTGCGGAGTAGAGGTTGCCGATCGCTGCCGCACCGAAGCCCAGGGTCGGCACGTCGAGCGGTGCCCGGGGCAGGGTGCGGAGCGAATCGCTGGGGGCCGCGGACGGCCCCGCACTGGAAGTCATTGAATCCGATCCATCTGTGAAATAAAGTTCTACCAGTAAAAGCATAGGCCCGGACCAGCCGCTGTCAAGCGTGGGTCCGGGCAGCAACCGGAGACCTGCAGGTGGCGAAGACCAGGCGCTATCGCGCGCCGGCTCTCGAGAAGGGTCTCGAGATCCTGGAGTTCCTGGCGCCGAGGGCGCAGCCGATGAAGCTGTCGGAGATTTCCGAGGGCCTGGGGCGCTCGACGAGCGAGATCTTCCGGATGATGCAGGTGCTGGAGGAGCGCCGGTACCTGACGAGGCCGCCGGGTGAGGAGGGCTACGCGCTCACCAACCGCCTCTTCCTGCTCGGCATGGAGCATCCACCGGTGAAGGGGCTCGTGGGGACGGCGATGCCCATCATGCATCGGCTGGCCGCGCAGATCGAGCAGCCCTGCCATCTCGCGATACCCTCCGAAGAGCTCATCGTCGTCATTGCGCGCGTCGAGTCGCCGGGCGATGTCGGGTTCCTGGTTAGGGTCGGCCACCGCCGGCCCATTCCGCAGTCGACTTCCGGGCTGGTGCTGCTCGCCTTCCAGCCCGAGGACATCCGTGTCCGTTGGCTGGAAACGCTGCGGCGCCGGCAGGTGCGATACGAGCGCAAGGGCCTTGACGGCTCACTGCGCAGCATTCTCGCCCGCGGCTACGCGTGTATCCCGAGCGAGGTGGTGACCGGGGTGACCGATATCTCGGCACCGATTCTGCTCGAGGGCTCCGCCATTGCGGCGCTGACCGTGCCGTTTGCGGAGCGTCGCGGCGCGCGCGGCGAGCTGACCAGGTGCATCGGTCAGTTGCGCCGCGCAGCGGCCCGGGTCTCGCAAGAGCTGGAGGGCTGAACGATGCAGGGCACGCGAGGCGCTGCCGCCACCAGAGAGTCGAGACGTGTCTCGGCCGTCCGCAAGGGCTTTCTGCCGCTGATACTCGTCATCAGTCTGTTCTTTCTCTGGGGCGTCGCCAACAACCTCAACGACATCCTCATTCGCCAGTTCAAGAAGGCGTTCGAGCTCAGCGATCTCGAGTCAGGGCTCGTGCAGTCGGCGTTCTACCTCGGATATTTCCTGTTCGCGATCCCCGCGGGCCTGCTCATGCGGCGCTACGGCTACAAAGCCGGGATCGTCGTCGGCCTCGTGCTCTACGCAACCGGCGCGTTCCTCTTCTATCCGGCCGCGGACCTGCGGACCTACGGCTTCTTCCTCTTCGCGCTGTTCGTCATCGCGAGCGGCCTCTCCTTCCTCGAGACCTCCGCCAATCCCTTCGTCACGGTGTTGGGGTCGCCCGAGGGCGCCGAGCGGCGGCTGAATTTCGCGCAGGCCTTCAATCCATTGGGGTCCATAACAGGCGTCGTCATCGGCCGGTTTTTCATCTTCTCCGACACCGACGATGCGCCGGCTCGGATCGCCGCGATGTCGCCCGGAGTACGTGCAGCCTACGACGCCGCGCAGACTCATGCAGTGCAGGCGCCCTACGTGGCGATCGGTGCCGTGGTGCTGGCACTCGCATTGATCATCCTGATGACCCGGTTCCCCGCCGTGCGCGAAGCGCACGAGCCGCAGGCACAGGAGCAGGCGAGGTGGCGCGACCTTCGGGGGCGCTGGCGATTCTTCTTCGCGGTCGCGGCCCAATTCTTCTATGTCGGCGCGCAGGTGGGAGTATGGAGCTACCTCATTCGCTATGCCGAGGGGACGGTGCCCGGTACCGTGGACCGCCGCGCCGCGGACTACCTGATCGTCTCGCTGGTGCTCTTCATGCTGGGTCGGTTTGCAGGTGCCGCGCTCATGCGGCGCATCGCCCCGGTTCTCCTGCTCGCCACCTTCGCGGCCGTGAATACATTGCTTGCGGCAGTCGCGATTGCAATGCCGGGGCACGTGGGTCTCTATGCGCTCATCGCGAGCAGCTTCTTCATGTCCGTCATGTTTCCCACTATCTTCGCGCTCGGTGTGAGCGGCCTCGGCGAGGCTCGCAAGCTCGCCTCCTCGGTGCTGGTGATGGCGATCGTGGGCGGCGCGGTGTTGACTCCGGCCATGGGCGCGCTCTCCGGTATCGCCGGCATCAACGGGTCGATGGCCGTGCCCCTCGTGTGCTTCGCGGTCGTGCTCGCATTTGCGGTCAGCGTCCGACGCGAACCACGGCAGGCCAGCGAGTCACCGGCATGAAGCGCTTCGTCTTTGCTCTCGATCTGGTCGATGATCCACGAGCGATCGCCCAATACGAGGCGTGGCATCGTGCCGATCGCATCTGGCCGGCCATTCTCGGGTCGCTGCGCGATTCAGGCCTCACGGCGCTCGAGATTTTCCGCACCGGCAATCGGCTGTGCCTCATCATGGAAGCGCCCGATGAGTTCTCGCTCAAAGCCAAGGCCGCCGCCGATGCGGCAAGCGCTGACGTACAGGCCTGGGAGCGGCTGATGTGGACCTTTCAACGGGCCCTGCCCTGGGCTGCACCCGGGGAGAAGTGGGTGCGGATGGAGCGCATTTTCTCGCTGGCGGACATGTAGGGAGTCACATGCAATCGGTACGCGATCACTATGCAGCTCACCTGGCGCCGATCTATGCGTGGATGTGCGGCGGAGCGGCGGCGGCTCTGACCCGTGGTGAGGCGGAGCTGGACGCTCTTGGCCTCGTGCCCCATGCGACGCGTTGCGCCGTCGATCTCGGCGCCGGCTTCGGCATGCACTCGATTCCACTCGCGAAGCGGGGATTCGAGGTGCTCGCCGTCGACAATAGCGCGGAGTTGCTTCGCGAGCTGCGGATGCTCGCCGTGGGTCTTCAGGTCGAGATCATCGACGATGACATCCTGAAGTTCAGCGAGCACCTCACGGGCGTGCCGGAAGTCATTCTGTGCATGGGCGACACGCTGACCCATTTGAGTGACGAGCGGGCGGTCGAGTCCCTGCTCGCGCAGGCTGCGGCGGCCATCGCGCCGGGCGGCACCTTCGTGTTGAGCTTTCGCGATCACACGATCCCGCTGGAGGCCGAGCACCGCTTCATTGCCGTGAGGAGCGATGTCGACCGCATCCTCACGTGCTTTCTCGAATACGCAGAGCGTCACGTCAATGTCCACGACCTGGTGCATGAGCGTGATGGCTCGGCCTGGCGCCAGCGAGTCAGCGCATACCGGAAGCTTCGGCTCTCACCCGACTGGGTAGCGGCGGCGCTCGACCGGGCCGGTTTTCGAGTCAGCCGGCAGGCCGGATTGAGCGGGATGGTGCGCCTGGTGGCGCAGGCGAAGCCCCGCGGCTGATCCGGGCCGTCGAGCACACGGTGCGGACCCTTTCAGCGCTTTCTTGGCAGGGCCCAGCAGGAGGGGCGCTGCTGCATGCCGATCCTGGGGTAGTACTGCTCGGCGGCGGGCGCCGCGATCAGATTCAGGGTGACGAGGTCGCCACCGGCGCTCTGGTGGGTTTCCGCGATCAGCCGCTTGCCGATACCCTGGCGTTGGTAGGCGGCATCGACGGCGAGGTCGGAAAGGTAACAGCAGTAGGAGAAGTCGGTGATCGCCCTGGAGACGCCGACGAGGCGCCGGCCGTCGCGGGCGGTGACGATGATATCGGCCTCGCGGAGCATTCGCTCCAACCGCTGCAGGTCATCCACCGGGCGCCGTTCCCCGAGAGTGGAGGCGACCAGGACCGCGCGAAATTCCTCGGCGGACAGCTCAGGCTCGAGCGCGTAGCGAATGGACATCCTCACTCCGACAGCGCCAGCTCCCAGGTCTGGCCAACCAGATCCTTGCCGAAAGAATGGTGGTGCTTCTCCGCCACCAGATGAAATCCGGCAGCCTCATAGATGCGCCGAGCGGAAACGAGGACGTCGTTGGTCCATAAGCGCATCGTTTGGTACCCCTTCTCGCGGGCGAAGGCCACGCAGGCCTCGACGAGATGCCGGCCGATTCCAAGTCCACGGGCACTCGGCTCGACGTAGAGGAGCCGCAGCTTGGCGATCGTGGCGGACTCGCGCACGAGAAACACCGAGCCAACGATTGCGCCATTGCGCTCTGCTACCCAGGCATTCTCGGCGGCCGGGTCGAGGTGCTTGACGAAGTTGCCGAGAATCTCGGCGACCAAGCCCTCATAGGTCACGTCCCAGCCGTACTCCTCGGCATACAACAGACCTTGGCGGTGAATGATCCAGCCGACATCACCTACGCGAAGCGGACGCAGGGAGTACGCTGTTTCCGGTGCCTCGGATTGCAAAAACCGCCGCACCGCGTGCATGGATCTGACCAGCGCACTGACCTGACCGGGCGTCAGTGCTGCGATCATCGTTGAGATCTGCGCTCCGGACGCCCGATCGAGACCGTCGAACACCCGCCGTCCGGCCTTGGTGAGCCGAAGGGGCCTCTGCCGGGCATCCTCCGCATCTCGCCCGCGAGCCACGTGCCCTTGTCTCTCGAATTTCTTCAGCAGCCGGCTGAGATAGCCCGCATCGAGAGAGAGCTCGCGCGCGATTTCCGTCGCTGTGGGCCTGGCACGGTGAGCCAGCTCGTAGAGCACCCGGACCTCGGTGAGCGTGAACGGGCTGCCGAGGAAGCTCTGATCCAGCAGACCGATCTGCCGGGTATAGAACCGGTTGAAGTCGCGGATCGCAGCGGTCGCGTCGTTGGCTCCGGTCGGCCGACGTCTTGGTACTGCGGCGGGACGCGCTTGCGCAAGCATGGGAGCGAGCTTGCGCGATTTAGTTGCTTCAGTCAAGTATCTGGCCACGGCGAACGTGTGGGTGCAGCGTTTCAGCGGGCGTAGTCGCCTCGCCCCTTCGGATATCCCTTCTCCCATTCCTGCCCGTTGAAGGGGCGGACGCTCATCGCTTCGAGGGTGCCGGGATCCAGGCAGCGGGCGTTGATGCTGAAGCCATCGGGATGGGAGCGCGGCACATAGAAGGACTTGATGCCGCACACCGAGCAGAAGAGATGCTTCGCCGTGCCTGTATTGAAGGTGTAGGTGGTGAGCACGTCGCCGCCCGAGAGGAGCTTGAAATGCTCTGCCCGGACGACGAGGTGCAGGTACCCGGCCTTGCTGCAGATCGAGCAGTTGCATTCGGACACTTCCACCCTGGCGGGGGCGAGCGCCTCGAACCGCACCTGCCCGCAATGGCAGCCGCCGCGGTGAGTGACCAGTGCTTGCTCTGACATCGATCGCAGCTCCTATCGGTTGACCCAGCTCATGTCGGCGTAACGCGGACCCGAGACCGCCTCCGCCACCGCATCGAGCGCCGCGAGCTCCGCGGCGGAAAGCTCGAGATCCAGCGCCCCGATATTCTCCTCCAATCGATCGATCCGTGTCGTGCCGGGTATCGGAATGACGTCATCGCCGCGGGCGAGCACCCAGGCGAGGGCGACCTGCGCGGCCGTGGCCCCCCGCTTCTCGGCGAGGGCGCGCACGCGGCCCACGATCTCGAGGTTGCGGTCGAAGTGCTCCGGCGCGAACCGCGGCAGCGTGCGGCGAAAGTCGTTCTCCGGGATGTCGCTCGCGGAGCGGAGCTGGCCCGAGAGGAAGCCGCGACCCAACGGGCTGTAGGGCACGAGGGCAATGCCGAGCTCCCGCAGCGTGTCGAACACGCCATTCTCGTCGACGTCACGTGACCAGAGCGACAGCTCCGATTGCACCGCAGCGATCGGGTGCACCTTGTGGGCGCGGCGGATGGTCTGGGCGCTCGGCTCCGACAGCCCGAGGTAGCGGACCTTGCCTTCCTTCACGAGCTGCGCCATCGCGCCGATGGTCTCCTCCACCGGCACCTCGAGGTCGACCCGATGTTGGTAGTAGAGATCGACGTGATCGACGCCGAGGCGCTGGAGCGATCCTGCGATGGAGCGGCGGACGGTCTCCGGTCGGCCATCGATGTTGCGCGCGCCGGCCTGGCGATCGTTCCAGGCGCGGACGATGCCGAACTTGGTCGCGAGGAAGACCTCTGCCCGCCGCCCCCGGATCGCGCGGCCCACCAGCTCCTCGTTGTGGCCGCGCCCGTAGGTCTCCGCGGTATCGAGGAAGGTGACGCCGAGGTCGAGAGCGCGGTGCACGGTCCTGATCGAGTCGGCTTCGCTCACCGGCAGCCCGTAGGTGTTGGGCGAGAAGCCCATGCATCCGAGGCCGAGAGCCGGGATCGAAGGTCCGTTGCGTCCGAGTCGTCGCTGTTTCATGAGGCGGGCTCCTGAACAGGTGAATGCGGTGGGATCAACGCTGGAGCCGATGGCCGAGCGCCTCGGCGACCGGCCGGTCGAGGCCGATATTGTCGATGAAGAAGTTGGGATAGACGGGCCCGAGGGCCGTGGCCGCATCGAGATCGGCGATCTCCGCGGCGGTGAGCGTCACCGACACGGCCTTCAGGTTGTCCTCGAGCTGGCTGAGCCTGGTCGAGCCGACGATGACACTCGTCACGGCCTGCCGTGAGAGGAGCCAGGCGATGGCGACCTGCGCGACGCTGGCTGCGCGGGCCGCCGCGATGGCGCGCATCCGCTCCACGAGCTTGAATCCCTGCTCCTTGTCGAAAGGCAGGATGTCGAAGCCGGAGAGCCGATTGTTGGGATCCTTCAGGGACTCACGGGTGTACTTGCCGCTCAGGAACCCAGATGCGAGCGGGCTCCATACCGTGAGGCCCAACCCATAGCGGCGCATCATCGGGATGACGTCGCGCTCGACGTCACGTCCGACCAGGGAGTAGTACATCTGTCCGTGAGTGAAGGGCGCCAGCCCGCGCGCCTTCTGAATCTCGAGGGCCGCGGCGACCTTCCAGGCCGACCAGTTGGAGAAGCCGAGATATCTCACCTTGCCGGCGCGCACCACCGCATCGAGCGCGGCCAGGGTCTCCTCGAGCGGAGTATGGGGATCCTCGCGGTGCGCGATGTAGACATCGATCCAGTCGGTGCCGAGTCGCTTCAGGCTCTGATCGACCGACCACAGGATGTGCCGGCGCGAGAGGCCGGAGCGGGTGAGCGTGGGGCCCGTGCGAAATCCAACCTTGGTGGCGATGACCACCTGATCGCGATGGGGCTTCAGCGCCGCACCGAGCAGGCTCTCGGATTCGCCGCCGGCGTAGCCATCCGCGGTATCGAAAAAGTTGATGCCGGCCTCGAGGGCGCGGCCGACGAGCTCGCCGGCGAGGTCCGCGCCCACCTTATATATGGCGCCGAGATCCTTGTTGCCCGCGGTGAACGTCATGGCACCGAAGGCGAGACGGGAGACGGTCAGGCCCGTATTGCCGAGCAGGCTGTATTGCATGGCTGACTCCGTGCGGCGACGCACCGCTCACATGCGCCACCATACCGCCCGCAACGTCAAGCGAGCATCTACCGGAATGAGGATATTTCGTGCCCGCGCCGCCGTTCAGGCTCGGCTCAGGTACATTTCGCCAAGCTCTCGGCACGTCTTGCCGAGCTCGGCAGGCAAGTGGAGGAGATGTTCGATCATGAAACGAACTGTCATCGCAGCAATGGTGGCGTCCCTGTTGGCAGGCTCACTGGCTCTCGCCGACCCCCCGGAATACCACCATGATCGCGGACACGATCAGGGTCACGACTGGCATCAGGGTCGCGACTGGCATCACGACGACCACCACGGTGACTGGCACCGCGATCATCACTTCAACGCCGGTCGCTACGAGCGGCCGCACGGGTGGCATTCGCACCATTGGCGCCGAGGTGAGCGTCTGCCTCCTGCCTACCGGGAAGAGGCCTATGTCATCCCGAATGCTCCGGTCTATCACCTGCGCCCGCCGCCGCGGGGCTACTACTGGGTTCGAGTCGACAACAATGCAGTGCTCGCCGCGGTGGCCACCGGAGTGGTACTGGACGTCGCCGTCAACCTGTTCCACTGAGGCATTGCAGCGCCCGCCCCGGGCATCTCCCCGGGGCGCGCCCTGCGGCCATCTTCCGCCACAATTGCCCATCGCCTCGCCACCGTAGCATCCTGCCTCGTGCGCCCATTCGGGCGCCCAATGCTCCCAGGCCCATCACCGGGAGCACGCGATGACTCTCTCGAGAAATGCGGCAGCACATACGACGCTGCACACTGGGATGCTCGTCCGCTCGAGGCGGCTCCCACTCCTCCTTGTGGCAAGACCTCGGCTCATCCCGAATCTGCTGGCGCTCGTCGCGCTACTCTCGATCGGGTTCGTATAGATCGGCTACAGTGACCGCCTTTACGCTGCGGACTCTCGGAGGCTGCCGGTGCACATGCGCGGTCTTTCATTACTCGTGGTCGGCTTGTTCGTGATGCGGTGTGCCTGCGCCGCAGATCCCATGGCTGCCGCCGGCCCGAGCGCCGTCGATCCCTCGAATTACCAGGCCCTGCAGTGGCGGCTCGTCGGGCCGTTCCGCGGCGGGCGTGTGCTGGCCGTGACCGGTATTGCGGGCGACAACCGCCACTTCTACTTTGGCTCGGTGGACGGCGGGGTCTGGGAGACGCAGGACGCAGGTAGAACCTGGCAGCCCATATTCGATGGTCAGCTCGTCGGCTCGATCGGCGCCATCGCGATCGCACCGTCGCGACCCACCACGATCTACGTGGGGAGCGGCGAAGCGGACATGCGCTCCGACATCGCACAGGGTAACGGGGTATACAAGTCCACCGATGGTGGCGCGCACTGGACGCACATCGGACTGCCGGATTCGCGTCAGATCTCCCGGATCCTCGTCGACCCGCATGATCCTGACGTCGTCTACGTCGGTGTGCTCGGGCACCCCTACGGGGCCAACGAGGAGCGTGGCGTCTTCCGGTCGCGCGACGGCGGTGAGCACTGGACCAAGGTCCTCTACGAGAATCCCAACACCGGCGTCTCCGATCTGGCATTCAAGCCCGATGATCCGAAGACGATCTACGCCGCCCTCTGGCAGACCCGGCGACCGCCGTGGAACGTCTATCCGCCCTCGAACGGTCCGGGCGGTGGCCTCTATGTTTCCCACGATGGTGGAGATCACTGGAGCAAGGTCTCCGGTCACGGCTTCATTGCGAGTCCCGGCCGCATCGGCCTCGCCGTCTCTCCCGAGCGTCCCGAGCGGGTGTATGCGCTCGCCGATGGGCCGTGGGGTCAGGCGGGGCTTTATCGGTCGGATGACGCCGGCGGGCAGTGGCAACACGTCTCGTCCGATCCACGGATTTCGGGACGCGGCTGGTACTTCTGCGCCCTCACGGCCGATCCGATGAATGCGGACCGGATCTTCGTGATGAACACGATCGTCCTCGAATCCCAGGACGGCGGTGGACACTTCATCGCTCTGAAGGGCGATCCGACCGGGGACGACTTCCACGTGCTGTGGATCGATCCCACCGACAACGACCGCCGGATCCTCGGCAGCGACCAGGGCGCGCAGATCACGCTCAACGGCGGCAAAACGTGGAGCAGCTGGTACAACCAGCCCACCGCGCAGATCTATCACGTCAGCACCGACAACCGGTTCCCGTACCGGGTCTACGGGGCCCAGCAGGATTCCGGCGCGGCCTCCCTCCCGAGCCGCGCCGGGAGCGGCGACGGCATCAACATGGAGCAATTCCACGAGATTGCTCCGGGGGGTGAGAACGGCATGATCGCGCCCGATCCGCAGGACCCGGACATCATCTATGGGGATGGCACGGACAGCACCACCAGTGTCCAGAAGCTCAATCAGGCGAGCGGGCAGGTCCGCAACGTCGATCCGACTCTGGCCTACCCGCTGGATCACTACCGCGCCACCTGGACGCTGCCGCTCGTCTTCTCGAAGCGCGACCGGAAGACTCTTTACTTCTCCAATCAGAGGCTCTTCAGCACGAGTGACGGCGGTGAGCATTGGAAGCCGATCAGTCCCGACCTGACCCGCCGCGATCCCGGTGCACCCCCGAGCCTGGATCCGACGACTGCGCGGGATGACTTCCATATCGACAAGCGGCGGGGTGTCATCTATTCGATAGCGCCATCCCCACTCGATGAGAAAGTCATCTGGGTCGGCACCGACGACGGGTTGGTTTGGCGCACGGCCGACGGCGGTGCGCACTGGCGCAACGTGACGCCGCCGGCAGTGACACCCTGGTCGAAAGCGGCCGGTATCGAGCTGTCTCATTTCCGCCCCGGCGTTGCCTATCTGACGATCGATCGGCACCGTCTGGACGATGACACGCCCTACATCTACATCACGCGCGATGACGGCCAGAGCTGGAATCGTGTGGATGCGGGCATTGCGCGCGGCAGCTTCGTGAACGTCGTGCGGGAGGATCCGGTGCGGCCGGGTCTGCTCTATGCCGGGACGGAGTTTGGCCTCTACGTGTCATTCAATGACGGTGGGCACTGGCAGTCGCTGCAGCAGAACCTGCCGATCACATCCGTGCGCGACATCGATGTGCACGGCAATGATCTGGTGATTGCCACGCACGGCCGCGGCTTCTGGATCATGGATGACGTCACGGCACTTCGTCAGATGAGCAATGTGCAGTCCGGCGCCGTGACGCTGTTTGCGCCCGCAGAGGCGATTCGGGTGCGCGAGGCTGCCTTCACCGGCACGCCGATGCCAAAGGATGAGCCGCGGGGCGCCAATCCTCCCGACGGCGCGCCAATCGATTACGTGTTGCCCGGCAACGTGACCGGCCCCGTGGTGCTGACGATTCTCGATGGCAGCGATCAGGTCGTGCGCCGTTACAGCAGCACCGAGCATGTGCAGGCCCCCGACCCGGCGAAGCTGGCGTTCGCTCCGGAGTGGGTGCGTGCGACTCCGGTTCCGAGCGCCGCGCCTGGCATGCAGCGGTTCGTGTGGGATCTGCACTACGGCGAGGCTGCCGGTGCTCACTCGAAGCACAAGCACCCGTCCAGCGTGGGCGTGTGGGCGCCCCCTGGCCGCTATACGGTCGAGCTGACCGTGGACGGACACGATTACCGTCAGCCCCTCATCGTCAAGGCAGATCCACGCGTCAAGCTGCCGGAAGCCGCGCTGCAGCGTGAGTTCGAGCTGGCGCGCAAAGTGGAGGCCGCGCAGGGGCAGGCGTCGGAAGCGCTCGAGCGTGCCTCGAAGCTGGTCGATTCCCTGGATGCGCGACTCGCCAAGGGCGGTGCTCTGCACGGTCAGATGGCCGACCTGCTCGCGAAGGCAACCAACATCTCCGGCACGCGTCCGCACGCCGATCGTGTCCCGTTCCCGGCGGTTCCGCCGCTGCGGGTCGATAGTCTGCAGGCGCTTTCCTCGGATCTCGAGGGGCTGGAGTCGGCCGTGGACGGGGCGGACGCAGACCCTAGCCCGGATGCGACGTCCTCTTACGCGACTCTGTCCCGGAAGCTGACCGAGACGCTCGCGGAGTGGACTCGCTTCGAGAAGGGAGACGTCGCCAGGCTCAACGCGCGACTGCAGGCTGCGGGCGAGCATCCCATTTGAAGGAGCCCTGGGGGCCCGCCTCCCCTGCGGTCGCCCCCTCCAGGGCCAGCAGTCGGCGCTTGATCGGCAGGCCGCCGCCGAACCCGGTGAGCGAGCCGTTGGTGCCGATCACCCGGTGGCAGGGCACGATGATGGGTAGCGGGTTGGCGCCATTGGCGAGTCCTACGGCACGTGGTGCGCTCGGCTTGCCGATGCGGCGGGCGAGCTCGCCGTAGGAGATCGTGTTGCCGTAGGGAATCTCCCTGAGCGCGCGCCACACCCGTTGCTGAAAGTCCGTGCCTCGGGGAGCGAGCGGCAGGTCGAATGTGCGCCGCTTGCCCGCAAAGTACTCCTCCAACTGCGCCACTGCCGTCCGAAACGGCGCCGCGTCGGTGATCCAACCGGCTATCGGTCGGAACGGCCGCGGACCCGACTGGAAGCAGACGTGACTCAGGCTGGCACCGTCACCGGCGAGGAGGAGCCTGCCGATCGGTGTGTCGAGCTCGTGCCAGTAGTGAGTGTCGGGTGTCGTCGTCTTCATCGTGAGTCTCCAGTTCTGTCCCGGTTGCCGGCCGCACACCAGAGGTGCATGACCGCGTAGCCGCGCCAGGGCCGCCAGGCTTCGGCGCGCTGATCCAGCTCTTTGGTCGTGAGCGGCGGACCCTCGCCGGCGGCCATGCGCCGCACGATGAGGTCCGCACTGAGAAAGGCATCCGGCTCGCCCAACGCGCGCAGGGCGATGTACTGTGCCGTCCATTCGCCGATGCCGGGCAGCTTCACCAGACTCGCGACGACTTCATCGGCCTGGCGGTCGAAGGCGACCTCGCCCGCGAGCACGGCGAGCGCGAGTGACTTCAGCGCCAGGATCCGCGACCCGGTGAGTCCCAGGCCATCGAGGCTCGCGGCCGCGAGCGCCTGTGGTGTTGGGAAGAGGCGTGTGAGTCCGGCCTCTTCAGTGGCTACCGGCTCACCAGCGCGCTCGACGACGCGCCCCGCGAGGGTACGTGCCGCCGCAACGGTGACTTGTTGACCCAACACTGCGCGCACTGCGCACTCGAACGGATCCCACGTGCCCGGTATGCGTATGCCGGGGCGGCGACGCACCAGCGGGCGCAGCAGCGGATCCGATCCCAACCCGGCGACGAGCAGCGCCGGATCGGCGGAAAGGTCGAACACGCGTCGCGCGGTCGTCGCGATCTGAAAGAGCGCAGAAGGCGGTGCCCCACGCACGCGAAGCTGCAGGGCGTCTCTCTCGGGCAGTGGCCGCACCTGAATCAGGGCATGGCCGGCGTCGATCCGGATGAGCCGCCCGTATCCTTGCGGGTCTACGCGCTCCACGCCCGGCGTGGCGCGCAGCGCGAAGAAGTCGCGCAGATGATTCCAGTCGTAGGGCGGCCGGTAGGAGAGGGCCAGGGACACCTCATCCCCCGACTGACCCGCCGGGCGCTCGCGCCGCTCCTTGCGCAGCTCGCGCGGGGGGCGCTGATAGGTCTTCCGGAACGCATCGTTGAAGCGGCGCAGGCTGCCGAATCCGGCGGCAAGCGCGATCTGCGTCATCGGCAGATCGCTCTCGTCGATGAGGCGCTTGGCAAAATGCAGGCGGCGCGTCTGTGCCACGGCGAGAGGCGAAGCGCCCACGTGCTCGAGGAACAGCCGATCGAGGTGCCGCGCGCCGACACCGACACGGGAGGCGAACTCGCCGACCGTGGTCTCATCGAGCGCGCCTTCCTGGATGAGACGCAGCGCGCGCCGCACGACCGCCGAGGTTCCGAGCCACGCTGGTGTACCCGGCGCAGCCTCGGGGCGGCAGCGAAGACACGGCCTGAAGCCCGCTTCGGCGGCCGCCGCCGCGGACATGTAATAGCGCACGTTGCTTCGCCTGGGGGACGGCGATGCAGGGCAGATCGGACGGCAGTAAATGCCCGTGGAAGTCACGGCGATGAAGAACTTGCCGTCGAAGCGAGGATCGCGGCTCAGGCGCGCCCGCTCGAGCACGGTGGGGTCGAATGGAGTGGCGTCTGGCATGGGGAGCGACGATACGCCCGGCCGCTTCCGCGGACTAGCCATTTTCGGACGCCTATGCCGGGCTCGGCACTCGGCCGGTCTGCGGTCCCGATCGTGCCGCGCCGATCCGATGACACGCGCAATGCCGGGCAGCGCGCGGGCCGGCGCGGGTCTGCTGTCGAGCGTGTTGGGATCGGTTGCGCGCGCGCAAATCCCGCGATCCTCGGCGCAGAGCACACAATGAGACGCACGTCACAATGTTGCCAATGACGAGGTAGCTTTGCGATAGTAGCCTCTGAGCGCTTCGCATGGTCTCGGGACTCTGGATGGCGGAGCGAAGCCGGAATCGAACGGGGGGGAACAGATGCCGCTCTCTTCCTCGACTTGCGGGCGCAGGCGCTGCCCGGATGCGAGGGTCCGCGCCGCCTGGCTGGCCGGCGCACTCGTTGCCGCCTCGCCGGCGCTGCGCGCGCAGCCCCTCGAGGCCGCCGCCAGCCAGGTCAATGAGCTGAAGCAACTCAGCATCGAGCAGCTCACCAACGTGGTGGTGACTTCCGTCACCCGCAGCCCCCAGCCTCTTTCACGCGCGGCCGCAGCCGTGGCAGTCGTGACCAACAGCGAGATCCGCAGCTCCGGGGCGATGAACGTGCCGGAGGCGATCCGCTACGTGCCCGGCATTCATGTCGCCCAACTGACGGCGGGCGAGTGGGCCGTCAGCTCGCGGGGATTCGCCAGCGTGAGCTCTCCGGATCTGCTGGTTCTGAGTGACGGTCGCAGCATCTACACGCCGCTTTATTCCGGTGTGTTCTGGGACGTGCAGGACTATCTGATGCGCGACATCGACCGGATCGAGGTGGTCCGCGGGCCCGGCGCGACGCTCTGGGGGTCCAATGCAGTCAACGGCGTGATCAACATCATCAGCAAGAGCGCGGTGGATACGCAAGGCGCCTTCTTCGAGGCCGGCGCCGGCTCGGAGGACCGGGCGCTGGCCTCCGCTCGGTACGGCGGCAAGATGGCGGACGATGTCTACTACCGGGTGTTCGCCAAATACGAGAACCACGCCGCCGAGGATCACCCTGCCGGCTCGAGCCCCGATGACTGGCAGCTCGGTCATGCCGGCTTTCGCACCGACTGGAATGCAGGCGCGGCAGACAAGTTCACCCTCCAGGGGGATGCATACGTCGGACGTGTCGGACAAGTGAGTCCCGCCGTCACCATCATCGGCCGGCCGGGTCCTGCGCCGCCGCTGAGAGTCGGGGTGAGCGGCGGCAACGTGCTCGCGCGCTGGCGGCACACGATGAGCGACGACTCGGATTACACGGTGCGCTTCTATTACGACCACACCCACCGCAACGATCCCACTTTCCGGGACGATCTCGGCACGCTGGACCTCGATTTCATCGAGCATCTGCCGTTCGGCCCAGTGCAGTCGCTCACCTGGGGCTTCACCTTGCGAAGCCAGGACGACCACAATCACGGCAAGGGCCTCTTTGCCCTGAATCCCCCGGACTCCCGCGACAATCTCGCGAGCGGTTTCGTTCAGGATGAGATCTCCCTCCCGCATTCGGTGCGGATCACCCTCGGCACCAAGCTCGAGCACAATGACTTCAGCGGCTTCGAGGTGCAGCCGAGCGTACGCGCAGCGTGGGATTTGACGGCTAACCAGACCCTGTGGGGCGCTGTCTCACGCGCGGTGAGAGTGCCGACACGTCTCGAGCGGGATGTCGACATCGATGCCACCGACCCCGCCGGAAACCCGGTGGTCGTGCTCCTCGGCAATCGTGACTTCCACGCCGAGCAGGTGCTCGCCCTCGAGCTGGGCTACCGCTGGCGTCCCGTATCGGCGCTCTCGCTCGATCTGACGGCATTTCGCAACCGCTACACCGGGCTCGCCTCGCTCGAGATCGGCACGCCGTTCGTCGATGCCGCGACAGGCCAGACGATCATCCCGCTGCTCAACGAGAATAGGATCGACGGGCACTCGACCGGGCTCGAAGGCCTCATCCTCTATTCGCCGGTCGCGTGGTGGCGGGTGCAGGTGAGCTACTCGTACATCGACATGCATCTGACGGCACTCGGCCTGGATGCGAACCGCAACCGGTTCTTCGAGGGCTCGACTCCGCGCAACCAGGCTGGGGTGCAATCCTATTTCGAGCTGTCGGACAACGTCGAGCTCTACGCGGGCGTGCGTGAGCTCTCTGCAGTCCGCACGCTACCCGAAGTGGTCGATGGCACCGGCGATCCCGGCTATCAGGAGCTCGATCTCAATGCCACGTGGCGCGCCACGCCGCAACTGACGCTCTCACTCGAGGGGCACAGCCTTCTTCATGGAAGTCACATCGAGTTTGGTGATGTCGAGGAGCGCAGCTCGATCCGACGGAGCGTCTTCGGGCGGCTCACATGGGATTTCTGAGGGGACGGGCATCGGCAATGGCCGCGGCGCTGTTTCTCGCCGCCGGCCTGCTCGGCGCGCGCCCCGCGGCCGCGGCGCCCACCGCGCAACAGGTCGAGGCGGTATTTCTCTTCTATTTCTCGCAGTTCGTCGACTGGCCGCAGGGCGCCTTTGCCGACCCGAACTCGCCGATCGTCATTTGTGTATTGGGGAATGATCCTTTCGACGGCACGCTCGATCAGGCGGTCGCCGGCGAGCGGGTAAACGGTCGGCCGATCGCGGTTCGCCGCCCGCAGAGCGTCGATGGCGCGGTCGGCTGCCACATCCTCTACATCAGCTCTTCCGAGGCATCACAGTTGCCTCGGATCCTGAGCACGATCAAGGGGCACAACGTCCTCACTGTGAGCGACATGGACAGCTTCGCCGAAAGCGGCGGCATCGTCCGCTTCGAGCTCGTGCGCGAGCACGTGCAGCTCCGTATCAACGCGCAGGCGGCCCGGTCGGCCGGTCTCGTGCTCAGCTCGAAGCTGATGCGCGCCGCGCAACCGGCGGGAAGCGGCTAGTCGCATGGCCCTGAAGCATCTGCCCATCCGTCGCAAGCTCATGGTCATCCTGCTGATGACCAGCGGTGCGGTGTTGGTGCTCACGTGTGCGACCTTCATCGCCTACCAGTACGTGACGTTCCGGGCAGCCGCCAAAGTGAATGTGCAGACGCTGGCCGATGTCATCGCCAGGAACAGCAGCGCGGCGGTGGCCTTCGACAATCCGGGGGACGAGACGGAGGTCCTTGCGGCGCTGCGGGCGGAGAGCCGCGTCGTGCAGGCTGCCGTCTATGGCACGGATGGCGCACTCTTCGCCCGTTACCCCGAGGATGCAGCGCAGAGCGAGTTTCCGTCCCATCCGAGTCGGGATGGCGTGAGATTCGAGGGCGGGGCCCTGATCGCCTACCACCCGATCCAGCAGGGCGGCAACAGCAGGCTCGGGACGGTGTACCTGCGCTGGGATCTGGCGTCGCTTCATCATGAGATCGGGATTTATGCGCTCGTCGCCGCGGCGATGACGGCCTTCGCGTTACTGATCGCGTACGTGCTGGCGCGCTCGCTGCAGCAACAGATCTCGCTGCCCGTGCAGACGTTGGGGCAGGCGGCTTTAGCCGTCTCGGAGAGACGCGACTACTCGGTGCGGGCGCCGAAATTCGGCAATGACGAGCTCGGTACGCTCACGGATGCCTTCAACCACATGCTCGATCAGCTCACCGCCGATATTTCGGAGCGCCAGGCATTCGGATCGAAGCTGCAGCGACAACTCTCCCGCCTGGATCTGCTCAACCGCATTACCCGGGCGGTGGGCGAGCGTCAGGACCTGCGCAGCATCTTCCAGGTGGTAGTCCGGCACGTCGAAGAAGACGTGGCCGTCGACTTCTGCTGCGTTTGTCTCTATGACCCGATCGAAGAGATGCTGACCGTAACGAGCGTCGGAGTAGGTAGTCGGGACACGGCGCTCGAGCTGGCACTCACCGAGAAGGCGAGGGTACCCGTCGGATGCAACGGGCTCAGCCGTTGCGTGCGCGGCGAGCTGGTCTACGAGCCCGATATCGCCAACAGCGAATTTGCATTCCCGAGCACCCTGGCGAAAGGCGGACTGCGGGCGCTCGTGGTCGCACCGCTTCGTGCCGAGAGCAGGGTATTCGGCGTCATGGTTGCCGCGCGCCGCGAGGCACAATCCTTCAATAGCGCGGACTGTGAGTTCCTGCGGCAGGTGAGCGAGCACGTCGCACTGGCGGCACACCAGGCTCAGTTGTACGACGCGCTGCAGCGTGCCTACGACGACCTGCGCCAGAGTCAGGAGACGGTGGTGCAGCAGGAGCGGTTGCGTGCGCTGGGACAGATGGCGAGCGGTGTCGCGCACGACATCAATAATGCGATCTCTCCCATTGCGCTCTACACGGAGTCGCTCCTCGAGCGTGAGACTACGTTGAGTGAGCGTGCTCGCTCGTACCTCACGACAATACAGACGGCAATTCACGACGTGGCGAGGACTGTGGCCCGGATGCGTGAGTTCTACCGTCCGCAGGACAGTCAGGCCGCGCTCGCAAAGGTGGAGCTCAATCGCCTGATCAACGGGGTCATCGAGCTCACCCAGGCCCGCTGGCGCGACGTGCCCCAGGAGCGCGGAGCGGTCATCGAGCTGCGCACGGACCTCATGAATCCTGCTCCCGCCGTGATGGGTGCGGAGAACGAGATCCGGGACGCACTCACCAATCTGATCTTCAATGCTGCCGATGCGATGCCCGACGGTGGAACGCTCACCTTGAGAATCGCGAGCGCCATGCGGCAGCCGAGCGGCGAGCGCGCGCTCCCGAGCGCGAAAGCTGCAGGTGCTGCCGAGTCGGCGCACGAGGTCGTGTATCTGGAGGTCTCCGATACCGGGGTGGGGATGGATGAGGCGACACGAAGGCGCTGTCTCGAGCCCTTTTTCACCACCAAGGGCGAGCGGGGCACCGGGATGGGCCTGGCGATGGTTTACGGCATGGCCAAGCGGCATGCCGCCGAGCTCGAGATCGACAGCGCACCCGGCAAGGGGACCACGGTCCGGATCGTGTTTCCCGTTGCACCGCACTCGGCGGAAGAGTCGGAGAAGCAGCTCGCGCTCGGGCTGGCGGTTCGCCCCCTGCGCATCCTCATCGTGGACGACGACCCCCTCATCATCGAGTCGCTGCGCGAGACGCTGCGGGGGGACGGTCACCGCGTTACTGCCGCCGACGGCGGTCAGGCGGGGATCGACGCCTTCGAGGCAGCGCGCGCCCGCAACGAGCCCTTCGAGCTCGTCATCACCGATCTCGGCATGCCCCACGTCGATGGCAGGCGGGTCGCCGCCGCCATCAAGACCTCCTCGGGCGGCACGCCGGTGGTGCTGCTGACGGGGTGGGGCCAGCGGCTCACGGCAGAGAACCAGGTTCCGCCGCACGTCGATCGCGTCCTCAACAAGCCCCCGAGGTTGCGCGAGCTGCGGGCGGCTCTTGCGGAGCTTGCACGCCGGGCGTGATGCCATCGGATGGACCGGCGGTAGAACTTCTTCTGTTCTCGCGGATTTCTGCTCCAGGGGCCGGTGATAGCCGGCTCGAAAGCGCGGTTCGGTGTCATGCGCGGCGAGTCTTCCGGCGTTTTCCGGTGTAAGCCGCGCTCTCTGGAGAGATCCATGGTCCGCCTCGCTCGTATCCTGGCCGCAGCGGCCGCCACGGCCCTGCTCGCGGCTTGCCACGTCTCGACCCACGGCTCCTCGATGCCGCCCCAGTCGATGGGGCCGCCGCAGCCGGGCCAGCTCCTCGAGAGTCCGCCGCCCAAGACCGGCTCGTTCTCGCCTTCCGACCTGCTCTCGATGCTGAGCGGCAACAGCGATGCCTCGCAGCTCCTGAAGCTCAATTTCCTGCCGCTCTGCACGGTCGATGTCTACCATCTCCAGTACGAGACGGTGGGTGGCCGGGGTGAGGCGACCACCGCCTCCGGGGCGCTGATGGTCCCGAGCGGCGTCGATTCGTCGTGCCAGGGTCCACGGCCGGTCGTCGTCTACGCCCACGGGACCAATGCCTCGAAGACCTTCAACATCGCCAACCTCTCGGATACGGGCAACAGCGAAGGGGTACTGCTCGCGGCGGTATTCGCCGCCGAAGGATACATAGTCGTGGCCCCCAACTATGCGGGCTACGACACCTCATCTTTGTCCTACCACCCTTATCTCGTGGCAGACCAGCAGTCCCACGACATGATGGACTCGCTCACCGCGGCGCGCAGTGCCTTCTCCATGGTGGGGGCGAACGCCAGCAGCAAGCTCTTCGTCACGGGATATTCCCAGGGTGGATACGTCGCGCTCGCGACGCTGCGGGCCATGCAGGCGGGCGGGGTGAGCGTCACGGCGGCAGCGCCGATGTCAGGTCCCTACGCGCTCTCCTCTTTCGGCGATGCCATCTTCATGGGCGAGCCGAACGGCAGCGCCGTGATCAACTTCGTTTTTGTCGCCTCGTCCTACCAGCACTCGTATGGAAACATCTACACCAATCCGACTGACGTCTTCTCGCCCCAGTACGCCACGAACATAGCCGACCTCCTGCCGAGTACCACCACGACGTCCAACCTATACGCCCAAGGACTGCTCCCGCAGAACACGATATTCGACAGTACGCCGCCCGCCCCGCAGTACGCCTCAATAACGCCTGCGACACAGCCGGCCAATCTCGCGATTGTTTTCGCCCTGGGCTTCGGCCCCAATCCGCTGGTGACCAACGCCTATCGGCTGAACTATCTGCAGGACGCCCAGGCCCATCCGGACGGCGGTTTCCCCACCACGACCACGGACGTGCCGCCCTCAGGCGCCACCAACGGCCTGCGACAGGATCTGGCGAAGAACGATCTGCGGAGCTTCAATCCCTCGGTCCCGATCCTGCTCTGCGGTGGTGACAATGACCCCACGGTCTTCTACTTCAACACGCTGCTCATGCAGGACTACTGGGCGTCACACGCCCCGACCGCGCAGCTGACCGTGCTCGATGTCGACTCCGCGGTAGGCTCGAATGACCCCTACGCCGCCCTCAAGGACGCCTTCGCCGCCGCCAAGGCGGCCGTCGCCGCTGCGGCAATAGCTGGCGGCGCCACCGACGGGGGCCACGCTGCCGTCCTGACGGACTATCACGCCGGGCTGGTGCCGCCGTTTTGTTTGTTTGCGGTCAAATCGTATTTCGACGGGCACTGAACCGATAAGTACTCACCCAACGCCCTGGCGTCTGGTTAGAATTCTGCGTCCGGAGAGTCCACCCGAGCAATCGGATTGGACGGTCGAGTTGCGTAGGATATGACAACGCATAACTAAGACGCATCGACGCACGAGCGCGCAGCTGAAACGGGAGGGGGAAATGAACTGGATACGAGTCCACAGGAAGAGGCGCGACTGGGACTCCTCATTCTGGTCATCGCAATCGGTATCTGGCGTTTCGTTCGATACATGCGATTCGGCCTGTCAAGGTCCCGGCGGCCGGTTAGTCTGGGTGTCTCCGGCGGACTGGTACCCCAGGACTCCGATCGAATTGCGATGCCTGCTGCCGCCTCAGGCTCGCGGGGCCCCACTCAGAGCTCCCTCTATACCCGGATGATCGGAGGCTTCTCGGCACTGGGATTATGGCTCGTGATCAATGGAATCCTCTGGTACTGCCTGCTGGAGCTGCCGCCATTCAAGAGCCTGTCACCCATCCCCGTGGGTGTTGCCGGAATCTTTGCGAATTTCTATCTCATACCACTGGCTCGAAGAGTCGGCGAGCGCAATCGGCGCCGCATCGATGAGGCGCGAGTGGGATCCATCGGCTTTTTATAACATTCAATCAGACTAGGGGGTGAGACCCATGCGAACACCGCGGAAGGTCGGCAGTGCCGCAGTGCCAGGCTCGATACTACTGCTCGCGATCGCGGGCTGCGTGACCACGCCAGTCGCCAAGGTCAGCCTCGGACACGAGTTCGTTGGCGTTTGGACGAATATCAATCCGAATTTCTACAACTGGTGGGTGATCACCCCTGGTCACATTGTCAATTACGGACTGGATGGCGACAAATGTGTCAGGTACTATGCGATGCGGGAGGGTCAAAGGTTTGGCGTGACGTTGCATTCGTCGGTTACGTGATCGTTGCCGTCATCATCTTGCGCATCTTCTTTCTTTGGTTAAACCCCGAGGCCAGAAATGGGAACGGCGTTGATCACTCTCAATAGGGGCCGCAAGGGAGACGGAGCGGCGGCTCCGGGGCGTGTGTTAAATCTTCTCGGGTACTCTTCTCGGAGCAGGTCACTGATCCCACGGCCAGCAACGCCGCCCGCGCTGAGTACATATCCACGCACCCTGAACAGCCCTTACTTGCGCCGGTCCTCACCAAGCGCAATCGCTAGCTGCAGAAACTAGCGCGCAGAAAGGCAAAGAGGGAATCGGACTAGTACGTCATGATGGCGTCGGTAAATCTGGTGAAATGCATAGCGAATGCAGCGGCGCACCGACGTGTCTCGTAGCGCTCACCGCACAGAGATCAAAATGAAAGAGCCCAGCGAGATCGTGATTAGCCTTCCAGCATTCGACACCGGCCGCTACGCCGAGTCGGAGTTCCTCATGTCGGGAGGCGATGCCGTCCTCACAATCCACGTTGGAGGCCTGCGATCGATAAAAATCAGCTTCTCGCGCGTTAGGTGGCACCAGTTCACGGCTGTCTACAACTGTACTGCTGAACAAATCAAGAGCGCCTACTTTGCGGTCGCAGAAATCCGACAGTCAAACTCGCTGGCAGCCTACATCGCGAATGACTCAGCCAGCGCAAAAGCATATCGGGAACTACACCACTACCGAATCTTTCTCGATGGAACGGGCTGTCACGAGGTCTACGCGGAACGATGCGGTCTGGGCTGACCGCAGGACTGAATCCGAACCCAATGACGCTGTTCCTTGAGCGCTTACGCTATTGCGACAGGCATAACAGTAGCAATGCATTTGCCGGACGCTGGCAGGATTTGGTCGCTGGCGATCAGCAGCCCCGGGTGGCGATGGTCTTGTCCGTCGATCGGAATCCAACGTTGTATTGGGACTCTCTATTGGCATCATTTCCCTGCGCAGCGCCGGTAGTATCGACAATCATGTGACTCGGGATTTGTATGCCAATCACAAGGTACCCAAAAATGACACTACTCACGGCAAAGATCCGGGCTGCAATGGTATGGATCTTCATCGCGGTCATCCTCTGGCAAATCGAACCCGCGCGCGCGTCGGATGCGAGTATAGATGCTGACGTACGATGCATCGTCGTTGCCTTGCATCTCCTTGCCTCGCAAGAGCCGCGGCAACGAGAAATAGGAATCATGGCGGGTTTGTACTTTTTCGGGCGACTGGACGGGCAATCGCCGAATGCGGATATTGAGCACCTGATCAAGAGCGTCGCTGCGCAGATGACGGATGCCGAATTCAAATCGGAAGCTGTCAGATGCGGGAAATCCCTGCAAACGAAGGGTCAGGAGATAACGAGAATCGGCATCGACATGTCGAAAAAGAAGTAGGTGCAGTGAGCGGCAAGAGCTTCCATAACAAGTGGAGAGCGGGACTTCTGCGCACGTCTGCAGCTGACGCGCGACGGCACCGGCTGAAGAACTGGGGCTCGGAACGGTAGATCCGCTACATCTGCGGTTCCCATGACCTGCACCAGCCGGTCGATAGCACTGCTTTCCCGGGAAACAGGTGACAGCCTCCCCGCTTGGACCCATACGCGCCCTGATACATGGCGCAACTCCCGCAATGGCTACCTTTTGCCGCGGCCTTCGCCTGTGAAGCGTCGGGAACGTAGCCGAGTTCTTTCGCGGCCTCACTCGAGGGGTCGACCAGCGGGATATTCGCGGCCCACGCACGCCGTGAGCTGAGAAAACCGATCGGAGCCAACGCGGCTCCCACGAGCAAACGTGTCAGCAATCGGCGGCGAACTGGATGCGGGGGCTTCGTGAGACTCATGCTTGGGGACCCGCTTGTAGAGTGAAGTAGAAAGTGGCGCCTTGATCAGGGGCAGCGTCTGCCCATATTCGACCGCCATGCCGGCGGAGGATTCGGTGGGCACAGGCCAGCCCGATACCCACGCCTTCGAATTCCTTCTCTGAATGCACACGCTGGAAGGGACCGAAGAGCTTGCCGGCATGGCTCATATCGAAGCCGGCGCCGTTGTCGCGCACGAAGTAGGCGGTTGGGGTCGTCCGCTGCACGCCGACCTCGATCCGTCCCGCCTCGCGTCCGCGCGTGAACTTCCAAGCGTTTTGGAGTAGCGCGTCGAGTGCGGCAGTCAGGAGCGTGGCATCGCCCTCGGCAGCGATGGCGTCGGGAATCACAACTTCAACCGTGCGTGAGGGATCCGCTGCCTGCAGCCCCTGGAGAATGCCGCGGGCGATTGTGGAAAGATCGATGCGTATCGGATGGAGCTCGGCGCGCTGAATGCGCCCGAGCGCCAGCAGCCCCTCGAGCATGCCCGACATGCGCTGAGCGGAATCGAGCACGTGCTGCAGGTACCGGCGGCCGTCCGCATCAAGCTTCTCGCCGCAATCCTCGCTCAGGGCGCGGGCAAACCCGTCGATCGTGCGCAACGGCGCACGCAGGTCGTGAGCGATGGTGTAGGTCAGAGACTCGAGCTCGCGGCGGGATTCTTCCAGGGCCGCAAGAGCCTTTTCCGGGTTCGCCTTCTCATCCGCCAAGGTGCCAGCCTCCCGCTGGGTTCGGGACGGCAGCGCTGCTCGAGAGCTATCTCGCCCGCAGCATGCGCATTCCGTTCAGCGTCACGAGCAGGGTCGCGCCGACGTCCGCGACTACCGCCAGCCACAGTGTCGCCAGACCCGGAATGGTGAGCGCAAGGAAGGCGAGCTTCAAGCCCAGGCTGAGGGCAATGTTCTGTCGGACTACCGCCCGGTTGCGCCGCGCGACGCGCAATGCTGAGGGCAGCCGCGCCAGATCGTCCTGCATGAGGACGACGTCGGCGGTCTCCATCGCCTGCCCCGTGCCGGCACCCATTGCGATTCCGACATCGGCACGCGCCAATGCCGGCGCATCGTTGATGCCATCGCCCACCATTGCTACCGGACCGTGAGTGCTTTGCAGCTCGGTGACTGCGGCCAGCTTGTCGGCGGGGAGTAGTCCCGCCCGAACTTCATCCACCGTGCCCAGACTCGCCGCCACACTCAAGGCCGTCCGCTCACTGTCGCCGGTCAGCATTGCCGTACGCAGGCCCGGGATCGTCTGCCGCAACTCCGCGAGCACCTCCCGGCTCTCGGGCCGCAGCGAGTCCTGCACGCCGATCGCCCCCACGATGCGGGAGTCGCGCGCCACCATCATCACCGTCTGTCTCTCGGAATCGAAGGCGCCAAAGCGCTGCTCGCTGGCGCTTGCGCCGTGATCCTCCATCAGCGCTGCGGTGCCGACCGCGACTCGGGCGCCTGCGATCTCGCCAATGACTCCCCGGCCCGTCGCGGCAACAACGCCGCTCGCCGGAGGATAGCGGTGCTGCAGGCCTCGCTCCCGCGCCGATTCGACGATGGCATGGGCGATCGGATGCTCAGAGCTGCGCTCGACGGACGCTGCGAGCGCAATCACATCATCGCAGCTCGCGCACACGGCTTCCGGCCGCGGCTCATGCTCGCAATCGCTCGCCTGGATGGCGGTGACACTCGGGCGTCCCCAGGTCAGCGTGCCGGTCTTGTCGAATGCCACCGTACGGATCGTTGCCAGCCTGTCGAGCTGCTCTCCGCCCTTGACCAACACCCCAAGATGCGCCAGCCGGGTCAGCGAGCTCACGACGGTAACCGGGATGCTGATGACGAGCGCGCAGGGGCACGCGACGATGAGCAATGCGAGGGCTCGATAGAGCCAGCCCTCAGCAGCTCCAGGCGCCGTGAGCAGGGGCTGATCGAAACCGAGTACGGGTATGGCAACGAGCAGGATTGCGAGTGCGACTACCGCAGGTGTGTACCAGCGCGCGAAGCGGTCCACGAGACGCTCGGCGGGGGAGCGTCGTGCCTGCGCCTCTTCGACTAGGCGGGCGATCCGGGCGACGGTAGAGTCCGAGGCTTCTCGGGTCACTTCCACTTCCAGGGCGCCTTCGGCATTGACGGTGCCGCTCAGCACCGCGTCGCCGATGCTCTTCTCGACCGGAATACTCTCTCCGGTAACAGCAGCCTGATTGACGCTCGAGCGGCCGTTTTTTACGACGCCGTCTGCGGCGATCCGCTCGCCCGGTCTGACCAGGATGACGTTGCCCCGAACGAGGTCGACCGCAGGAACTTGCCGCGAGTGGACGTGCTCACCGGCACCCTGGCCGCACCCGGAAAGCTCGTGGTTGTGATCGTCGTCCCGAACGGCATCGTGGTCATGGTCGTGATGATCATGATCATGATCGTGACCAAGATTCTGATCGTGGTCGTGCTTCTCACCCGCATGGACATGAGCGCTTCTGGTTATCTCCGCGCCACGTGCCTGGCCATGACGCTCCAACAACGTCGCGGTTTGTGGCTGTAGCGCCAGCAGGCTACGCAACGAGTCCCTTGCGCGCGCCGCGCTGAATCTCTCCAGTCCTTCGCCCAGCGTGAACAGCACCACCACCGCCGCCCCCTCGCTGGCGGCCCCGATGAAGAGCGCGCCGATGGCGGCGAGCGTCATCAGGAGATCGATGTTGATGCGCCGGCTGAACAGCAGGGCGCGCGCGCCCTTCATGAAGATCGGCATCCCGACCAGGACTACCGTGGCGATCTGAACCAGCCGCTGCAGCGAGCCCGTCGGAGCGGCAGGTGACAGATACGACACGGTGGCGGCGATGAGGCACGCGGCACCCGCAGTCAGCGCCAATCGCTGCTGCGGCTCGCTCGCAAAGAACCGAAAAACCCCGGATGCGGGCGCCGCCGAATGAGACGCCTGGGGTGTCGTCTCGCCCGGCGTCGCGAGGCCATATCCCAACTGCCGCAGGCGATGCTCGATCGCTTCGCGGGTCGCCGATCCCTCGACCTCCAGGGACTCCGAGGTGAAGGTCACCGCCACCCGGCGCACGCCGGGAAGCTGCCGCAATCCATCCTCGATGGTGAGTGCGCAGCTGCCGCAGTCCATGCCCGTGATCTTCGCGCGCAGCACTGCATCAGGCGCGCTTGGCTCCACGTGAGCGTGTCGCGCCTCGTGAGGCTCCGCGCGAGCATGTGTGTGCCCTGCCTCATGCCGATGTTCCATGCGGCGAATCATTGACCTTGAACCTGGGTTTAAGGTCAAGCGGCGGGCAGAGCACGGACGATCAGGCCGCGGAGGCCTCGAGTGCGAGGAAAAGCTGTGCGAAGAGAAACGCGCCGTCTCCGTGCGCAACCAGGAGCGGTCCCTCCGCCGTCTCGCTCAAAGAAAGATCCACGTGAGCCTTGCAGCCCACCTCTGCACTGATGAGCTGTCGCAGCGCCTCGCCGACCTTGGAATCATGCCCCGGCATCAGCACCGCATAGCCGTCTTCTTCGCGCCAGACATGCACATGCTTGCCGCGCAAGGCGGCGAAGAGCCGCTCCCGCTCCGCATCCGCGAGCGCGCAGCCGATGCGCCGCATCAGGCGAGTCATCGAGGAGGGCGCCACCGGCCGGTCCGGATGGCCGCAGACATGCTCGAGCAGGTCGCGATACAGGCGCCCCGCACCTTCGCCTGCCGACTGGCCGACGCGCTCGGCCAGATCATCGAGAAAGAGCTCGAGCTCGTGACGCAACACGAGCAGCTCCGTCACGCGCCGCTCGATCTCGAGGAACCGCTGCTCAGCGATACCGACGACCGTGCTGCCGGAGGCCCCGCGGCGATCCCGGCCCGCGAGCACCAACTTGATATCTTCCAGAGACAACCCGAGTCGCTGCGCCCGGCGGATGAAGAGGAGCGTGTGCTCCGCATCAGGCGCATAGAGGCGATAGCCGCTGCGCGATCGGCTGGCAGGACGCAGCAGCCCCTCGCGCTCGTAGAAGCGCAGCATGGAAGTCGATACGTTGGCCCGCTCCGCGAGGCGGCCGATGGTCAGGAGGTTTGACGGAGCACGCGTCAATTCGCGCGCGCGGCGGTATAGCTTTCCATCATGAGGCCGGTGCCGCCCCGAGAGACATGCGCCACCACGGCCGTACGCCGATGTAGTTTGGTGATGGTGCCGAGGTTGATCGCGAAGGAGAGCACGACGGTCTGGCCCTTACGCAGCCCGAGATTGGTGGTCTCGATGAAGACCCCGGTCGCGCTCAGATTGACTGCCTTGCAGAGCCTGCGGCAGCCGCCGGGAATGGTGATGTAGACCGTCGTCCGGGCTCGATGCCGAGTATGCAGGCGGCGTTCCACTATGGGCCTCGCGGGTTCTGACTATTGCTTTTCTAGGTCGCGGACATGGGGAATTATGCCTCGACGGCGCGCAGAGAGCACGCCGGTTGAACTTAATCACTGAGGAAAGCGTTGGCCCGAAGGAACTCTGCGCCGATCAACCCAGGAAAGCCCTGAGCTCCCGGCCGAACTGCTCTATGTCAATCAGGAAGGAATCGTGCCCCTCGATGCATTGCAGGGGCGCGAATCGCGTCGCCGCGCCGCCGGCCTGCAAGGCCTGCGCCACAGCCTGCTGCTCGCCGACGGAGAAAAGGAGATCGGACTCGACGCCGATCACCAGCGCCTGCTCCAGCCCGGCCTTGGCGAGCACTTTCTCCGGGTCCCCATGGACGGCGAGATCGAAGCGGTCCATGGCCCGCGAGAGGTACAGATAACAATTGGCATCGAACGCATCCACCCACCGCCGCGCCTGCGATTCCAGGTATCCCTGGACCGCGAACTCCGCGGTAAAGGCGTCCTTGCGCTCGAGATCCGGCCTGATCGGCTGGCGGTCGAAGCGCTGCTGCCACTCCGCGGCCGAGCGGTACGTGACCGTGCCGAGCTTGCGGGCGAGGCCCATCCCGGTACGCGGCGGCCGATCGGCGCTGTAGTTGCCCTGCCGCCAGTCCGGGTCGCCCGTGATGGCTTCCCGCTGAATCGAGCGAAGCGCTATCGCGAATGGCGAAGCAGCCAGCGTGCCGGAAATGCTGACCAGCCGGCGAGCGGCGCCCGGGAAGAGCGCCGCATAGGCGAGCACCACCATGCCTCCGAGCGAGGGGCCCATGACGGTATCGACACGCAGGATCCCGAGCGAGCGCACCACCTCATACCCCGCGCGTGCAATGTCCTCCACCGAAAGATCGGGAAAAGCCACGCGGTAGGGGCGCCCCGTGGCCGGATCGTTCGAGGCGGGGCCGGTCGATCCGAAGCAGCTGCCGAGTGAGTTGACGCACACGACGAAGCGCTCATCGGTGTCTATCGCGAGTCCCGGGCCGACCATCCCCTGCCACCAGCCCTCGCCCGGATCTTCCGGCGAGGAGGCCGCATGGGCAGAAGGCGAGAGTCCGGTGAAGAGCAGCAGCGCATTGTCGCGCGCCGCGTTGAGCTTTCCCCAAGTCTCGTAAGCCACCTGTGCGCCATGGAGCGCGCCGCCCCGCCACATCGGGAAGGGGTCGGGCAGTTTCGCGTAACGCCGGGCGTCCGGCTCGCGCTGCTCGGGTTGTGGCATCGGTGTGGCCATTCTCGGTACTCGGTGGACTTCGGGTCTGGGGTGATTTCTACCCTCGCCGGCCTCGCCACCACAAGCAACGGAGGGCTATCTCAAGAGACCGCCCGGTTATGACCCGTGGGCCTTTCGCGACCCGGTACACTCGCGGGCCAGTATGCGGCACCCTCCCGCCTTTCGCCAACCAGGCCGATCCTGAGTCACCCATGAGCGTCCGGCTTCAAAAGCTGCTCGCGGCGGCGGGCCTCGCTTCTCGCCGCCAGGTGGAGCAATGGATCGTCGAGGGTCGCCTGACCGTCGGCGGGCGCATTGCCAAGCTCGGGGATCGGGCCGATTCCGGCGATGAAGTCTGTCTCGATGGCCGTAGGCTCGAGCTCGGCCCGCCGCGGCCTGCCCTGCACCAGGTGCTGCTCTATCACAAGCCGGTCGGCGAGATGACGACGCGCCGCGATCCGCAGGGCCGCCCCACCGTGTTCGAGCGCTTGCCCGCCCCGGAGCAAGGCCGCTGGATCGTAGTGGGGCGGCTGGATGTCAACACCTCCGGTCTCCTGCTCTTCACCACGGACGGCGAGCTCGCGCACCGCCTGATGCATCCTTCGAGCTGCATCGAGCGCGAATATCTGGTGCGGGTACGCGGGCGGCCCGACCAGGCGTCCCTGGGCAAGCTCCTGCGCGGCATTCCTCTGGATGATGGCTCTGCGGCTTTCGACCGGATCATCGAGGCGTCGTCCCCCAGCGACGATCGCCCACTCAAGTCCATCCCCTCGGCTGAATCTACCAATGCTTCCTACCGCGTCGTCCTACATGAAGGTCGCAACCGTGAGGTTCGGCGCATGTGGGAAGCCGTCGGTTACGAGGTCAGCCGCTTGCTGCGCATCCGCTTCGGGCCGATCGAGCTGCCGCGCGAGCTGCGCCCGGGGCAGTGGCGGGTGCTCGACGACCGCCTGACCGCCCAGCTCGCGGCCGCCGCCAAAGCGGCATAGTCCTTGCGTGCCACCCGCGGGAAAGGGCGATCGGTCGGAGGATTCGTATGCAAGTGTTGGTCAACTCGGATCACCACATCGTCGGTGGCGAGGACCTGACGGAGCGGGTGCAAGGCGTCGTCGAAGGGAGACTCGAGCGCTTCTCGGAGCGCATCACGCGGGTTGAGGTCCATCTCAACGATCTCAACAGTCTGAAGCTCGGTGAGCGTGACAAGCGCTGCATGATGGAGGCGCGTGTCGGCGGCCTGAAGCCGATCGCCGTCAGTCACGAGGCGCCGACACTGACGGAGGCGATCCACATGGCGGCCGACAAGCTCGAAAGAGCGATCGCCCATACGCTCGGGAAGCTGCAGGACACTGTGGGGCGGACGCCTCCGGAGGCACAGGTGGCGAGCGTCGAGGCGCTGCAGGAGCTCGAGCGCGCCGAGGCGGAACGGAAATGACCGCAGCTTCCGCCCTGCAACCGACGACCGCAGACCTGCGCGCACTGTTGGCTCCGCACGAGCCTCCGTGTATCTCGCTCTACGAGCCGACCCACCGCAGCTACCCGGCGAGCAGTCAGGAGGATCCGGCCCGCTACCGCAGCCTGTTGCATCGCGCCGAGGAGTCGCTGCGCCAGCGATATCCGGCGCGCCTCGTGCAACCGGTGCTCGAGAAGCTCGAGCGTTTCGGCGCCGACAGCGACTTCTGGATCCAGGCTGCGGCCGGCCTCGCCATCTTCAGCTCCGCTGACGATCTGAAAGTCTTCAAGCTGCAGCAGCCGGTCCCCGAGCTGCTGTCGGTGGCGGACCGCTTTCAGATCAAGCCCCTCGTCCGCGCGCTCCAGCGCAACGGCCGCTATCAGGTACTCGCCCTGACGCTGACCGAGGCCAGGCTCTACGAGGGAACGCGGGACACCCTCGAGCCGGTCGACCTGGAAGGCCTGCCGACCACGATCACCGAGGCCCTGGGCGCGGAGCTGACCGAGCCCTCCTCGAAGGTCACGCGCAGTGCCGCCGGTACCGGCGCAGGGGCCAAGACGCCCATGCACCATGGTCAGGGCGGTCGCAAGGACGAGCGTCCGGCCGACCGCGAGCGGTTCTTCCGTGTCATTGACCGGGAGATTTTCGAAAGTGCCTCGAAGGTCTCCCGCCTGCCGCTGGTGCTGGCCGCCCTGCCGGAGCACCAGGCCCACTTCCGCGCGCTCAGCCACAATACTTTCCTGGCCGCGACCGGCATCCAGGTGAATCCCGGTGCGCTCACTCCGGGTGAATTGCGGGATGCGGCCTGGCGCGCCATCGAGCCGTACTTCGAAGAGCGGGTGAACCGGCTCATCGAGGCATACGGCAAGGCCCGCGCCCACGGCCGCGGCGCCGGGCGGCTCGAGGACATCGCAGCGGGCGTTGCTCAGAGCCGCGTCAGTACGCTTCTCGTGGAGGCGGATCGGCGCATTCCGGGCAGCGTCGATGCCGTCCAGGGCACCGTCACCATCGCGATCGCCGGGGGCTGGATGGGCGACTCAGCAGCCGAACTTCGAGTCTCCGATGTGCTCGACGACCTCGCCGAGGCGGCCTTGCGGACCGGAGCGGAAGTCATCGTGCTCGAGGCCGACCGCATGCCTTCCACGTGCGGCGCGGCCGCCATATTCCGGTACTAGGATCGCGGAGAAGCGGGGGCCGCCGCTACGGTTCGGTCCACGGCCGAGCCAATGCCGAGCCGCAGAGCTAAGCAAATAGCGCGCCAGGTGCATTGACACCCGCACTGGCCGAAATCACAATACGCGGCTCGTTTACGCGGAGGGGTACCCAAGCGGTCAACGGGAGCAGACTGTAAATCTGCCGGCTTACGCCTTCGTAGGTTCGAATCCTACCCCCTCCACCATCCGAGAGTGGGCGGGGTAGGTCCGGACTGCGCCGGGGCCGACGGTGGTAGCGACATCAGCGGGCGACATCAGCGGGTGTAGTTCAATGGTAGAACCTCAGCCTTCCAAGCTGATGACGTGGGTTCGATTCCCACCACCCGCTCCAGCTCCTTCGAGCCGAGCCCACGTAGCTCAGTTGGTAGAGCACGTCCTTGGTAAGGACGAGGTCAGCGGTTCAATCCCGCTCGTGGGCTCCAGAATGAATTGCCGGGAGCAATTCATAACGATACGCGCAGGGCGCGTGTCGGCCCCGCGGGAGCGGGGCGAGGCCAGGATGGGCCGAGTAATGAATTGCCGGGAGCAATTCATAACGATACGCGCAGGGCGCGTGTCGGCCCCGCGGGAGCGGGGCGAGGCCAGGATGGGCCGGGTAACGCTGGCAGTTTGTTGGTAGCGACGCATTGATCTTTCCGGCGGGCCGAGAGCCCTGAAGATGTCTTGAGGAATATTCCATGTCCAAAGAGAAATTCGAGCGTAACAAGCCTCACGTGAACGTGGGGACGATCGGGCACGTGGACCACGGGAAGACGACGCTGACGGCGGCCTTGACGAAGGTGATGGCCGAGACGCATGGCGGTCAGTTCATGGCGTACGACCAGATTGACAAGGCGCCGGAAGAGAAGGCGCGCGGGATCACGATTTCGACGGCGCATGTGGAGTATCAGAGCTCACAGCGTCACTACGCGCACGTGGACTGCCCGGGACATGCCGATTACGTGAAGAACATGATCACGGGAGCTGCGCAGATGGACGGTGCGATTCTTGTGGTTTCGGCGGCCGATGGGCCGATGCCGCAGACGCGCGAGCACATTCTGCTGGCGCGCCAGGTGGGCGTGCCTTACATCGTGGTGTTCATGAACAAGGCCGACATGGTCGATGACAAGGAGCTTTTGGAGCTGGTGGAGATGGAGGTGCGCGAGCTTCTCTCGACCTACAAGTTTCCGGGGGAGAAGACCCCGATCGTGATCGGCTCGGCGTTAAAGGCGCTCGAGGGGGACAAGAGCGAGATCGGGGTGCCGGCGGTGGTGAAGCTGGTCGAGGAGATGGACAAGTACATTCCGATCCCGAAGCGGGAGATTGAGAAGCCGTTTCTGATGCCTGTGGAGGATGTGTTCTCGATCTCCGGGCGCGGCACGGTGGTGACCGGGCGCATTGAGCGCGGGATCATCAAGGTGAACGATGAGGTGGAGATCGTGGGGCTCAAGGCCACGCAGAAGACCACCTGCACGGGCGTTGAGATGTTTCGGAAGCTTTTGGATCAGGGAGAGGCGGGGGATAACGTGGGGGTGCTGCTTCGCGGCACGAAGCGCGAAGAGGTGGAGCGTGGTCAGGTACTGGCCAAGCCCGGCAGCATCACCCCGCACACGCACTTTGAGAGTGAGGTGTACGTGCTGACCAAGGAGGAGGGGGGGCGGCATACGCCCTTCTTCAAGGGGTATCGGCCGCAGTTTTACTTTCGCACGACCGATGTGACCGGGACGATCGAGCTGCCCGCCGGGGTGGAGATGGTCATGCCCGGGGACAACATCAAGATGAACGTGGAGCTGATCAGCCCGATTGCGATGGAAGAGGGGCTGCGCTTTGCAATTCGCGAGGGTGGCCGCACCGTCGGTGCCGGCGTCGTCGCCAAGATCCTGAAGTAACGTTGAAAGAGGTAAGAAGGTTTTCCTTCCGGCGCGCAGCGCCGGCAGCAGTGCAAAGCCGGCCCGGGCCGTTCCCGGGCCGGCGACGAAAGTTATAGGGTATCGCGAAAATCGCCGAAGGCGATTTTCGCCAATGAACTAGGCCAGTAGCTCAATTGGCAGAGCGGCGGTCTCCAAAACCGCAGGTTGGGGGTTCGATTCCCTCCTGGCCTGCCAGCGTTTGACATGACAGAAGAAATCAAGCTCCAGGAAGTTGGCACGGCAGACCAGGTGAAGCTCGGCTTAAGTGTGGCCGCTGTGATCGCCGGTGTCGTCGGCTATTACCTGCTCGGCAGCGATGCCACCTGGCTGCGCTGGGTGGTCGTCGCCGCCGGCCTCGTGGTCGCGGCCCTGCTGGTCGCCTTCTCGTATTACGGCAGCGAGTTCAACCAGTTCGTCACGAGCGCGCGCGTCGAGCTGCGCAAGATCATCTGGCCGAGCCGGCAAGAGGCGGGCATGACGACCCTGATCGTCTTCGTGTTCGTTGCCATCGCGGGCTTCTTCTTCTGGGGGCTCGATCTGCTGCTCGCGTGGGCAACGCGGGCATTGACGGGACAGGGGGGCTGATCCGTGGCACTGAGATGGTACGTGGTGCACGCCTACTCGAACTTCGAGCATCGGGTGTCGGAGTCGCTGAAGGAGCGCATCAAGCGCGCCTCGCTGGAGGAGAAATTCGGCGAGATCCTGGTCCCCACCGAGGAAGTCGTCGAGATGCGCGACGGCCAGAAGCGCCGCAGCGAGCGCAAGTTCTACCCCGGCTATGTGCTGGTGCAGATGGAGATGGACGAGGACACCTGGCACCTGGTACGCGAGGTGCCGAAGGTCCTCGGCTTCATCGGCGGCACGCCGGAGAAGCCGGCACCGATCACCGATCGCGAGGCCAACCAGATCCTGCGCCGGGTCGAGGAAGGCGCCGACAAGCCGCGGCCGAAGGTGCTCTTCGAGCCGGGCGAGGTGGTGCGCGTGGTCGACGGCCCGTTCAACGACTTCAACGGCGTCGTCGAGAACGTCAATTACGAGAAGAACCGCCTGCAGGTGGCGGTGCAGATCCTCGGGCGCTCGACGCCGGTGGAGCTGGACTTCTCGCAAGTGGAGAAGGCATAGCGGGCAAGGGCCGCTCCCTTGCCGGCGGCGAAATGTGTAGGGTCTTGCGAAAATCGTCTCGACGATTTTCGCCAATTAAGGTCGGGGAGCCTCACGGCGTTTGCACCCGAGGAGAGATGAATGGCTAAGAAGGTACAGGGCTACATCAAGCTGCAGGTGCCCGCGGGCGCCGCCAATCCCTCGCCCCCCATCGGGCCGGCGCTGGGCCAGCAGGGCGTGAACATCATGGAGTTCTGCAAGCAGTTCAATGCGCAGACCCAGAAGGTGGAGAAGGGGCTGCCGATCCCGGTGGTGATCACGGTCTACACCGATCGCAGCTTCACCTTCATCATGAAGACGCCGCCCGCCTCCGTGCTGATCCGCAAGGCGATCGGCATCGAGAAGGGAAGCGGGGCGCCCAACACCAACAAGGTGGGCAGGATCAACCGCAAGCAGCTCGAGGAAATTGCGAAAACCAAGCAGCCCGACCTGACTGCCGCCGATCTCGAGGCCGCCGTGCGCACCATCGCCGGCAGCGCGCGCAGCATGGGCGTGGACGTGGAGGGCTGATCGTGGCAATCGCAAAGCGCATGAAGGTGTGGAAAGACAAGCTCCCTCCCGGCAAGCAATACCCGATCGAGGAGGCTCTGAAGCTCGTCAAGGAGTTCGCCAAGGCGAAGTTCGATGAGGCGGTCGATGCCGCGGTGAACCTCGGGATCGATGCCAGCAAGTCCGATCAGCAGGTGCGCGGCTCGACGGTCATGCCCAACGGCACGGGCAAGACCGTGCGTGTGGCGGTCTTCACCTCCGGCAAGAACCAGGAGCTCGCGAAGGCCGCGGGCGCCGACATCGTCGGGCTGGAAGACTTGGCAGCGAAGGTCAAGGCGGGCGAGATCAACTTCGACCGCGTCATTGCCAGCCCCGATGCCATGCGCATCGTCGGCCAGCTCGGCCAGATCCTGGGTCCCCGCGGTCTCATGCCGAACCCAAAGGTCGGCACCGTGACCCCCGACGTCGCCACGGCCGTGAAGAACGCCAAGGCGGGCCAGGTCACCTATCGCGTCGACAAGGCCGGCATCGTGCACTGCACGATCGGCAAGGCCAGCTTCAAGATCGGCGCGCTCAAGGAGAACCTGGCCGCGCTCATCGCCGACCTGCACAAGGCGAAGCCGGCCTCGTCCAAGGGCCAGTATCTGAAGCGTGTGACCCTGTCCTCCACCATGGGGCCGGGCGTCACCATCGATCAGGCGAGTTTGTCTTAGTTACATGTACGGGGTTCGCCGCTTTGGGCGAACCCCGTAAGTCCTGCGCGCAGCGCATGACAAGTTTTGGTGCGGGACGGGTCGCGTAAGCGGCCCGGCCATCATCGAAGACCGCAGGCGAGGGGCCGGCCCTCTTAATGACCGCCTGCGCAGATGGTGAACCGCTTTCGCATCGAGGCTCTCTCGAGGCGGGAAGGTCGCCATGGGGAAGCCCACCGGGAAGACCGGCGGCTTCATTCGTAACCGTGATCTTCTCACCCGAGAGGAGAGAAGGAATGGCACTCAACCTGGAAGACAAGAAGGCGCTGGTGGCCGAAGTGGCTGAAGTGGCCGCCAAAGCCCAGTCGGTCGTGGCCGCGGAATACCGCGGGCTCACCGTCGGGCAGATGACGGAGCTTCGCGCCAAGGCGCGCGCGCAGGGCGTGTACATGCGTGTGGTCAAGAACACGCTGGCGCGCAAGGCGTTCGCCGGGACCTCGTTCGAGCCGGTAGGCCCGAAGCTCAAGGGTCCGCTCGTGCTCGCGTTCTCGAAGGACGACCCCGGCGCCGCTGCGCGCCTGGTGAAGGACTTCGCGAAGGCGAACGAGAAGCTGGTGGCGACCCTCGTGGCGCTTGGCGGGCAGGTAATGCCCGGCGGGGACCTCGAGAAGGTGGCCAGCCTGCCGACGCGCGAGCAGGCGTTGTCGATGCTGCTGGGGGTGCTCAAGGCACCGATCCAGAAGTTCGTCGCCACGCTTGCTGAGCCGCCGGCCAAGCTCGCCCGCACTCTGGCCGCGGTACGCGACCAGAAGCCGCAAGCCGCCTAGCCGACTTGTCTTGAAATAAATTTGCGGAGACCCAACATGGCTGTCAGCAAAGACGAAATCCTCGATGCAATTTCCAAGATGACCCTGATGGAGGTCGTCGAGCTCATCTCCGACATGGAGAAGAAGTTCGGCGTCACCGCCGCGGCGCCCGTCGCCGTGGCTGCGGCCCCGGGTGCGGGCGGCGCTGCCGCTGCGCCGGCCGAGGAGCAGACGGAATTCACCGTCACTCTCAAGGAAGACCCGGCCGACAAGAAGGTGACCGTGATCAAGGTGATTCGCGAGATCACCGGCCTCGGCCTCAAAGAGGCCAAGGACCTCGTCGAGGGCGTGCCCTCGACCGTCAAAGAGGCGGTATCCAAGGCCGACTCCGAGACCATCAAGAAGAAGCTCGAGGATGCCGGCGCGAAAGTGGAGATCAAGTAATTTTGATCGCCACGCGCTGCGCGCAGGACAAGCAGGGCTCGCGCTTCGGCGCGGGCCCTGTGTTCCGGGCTGGGAAGCCCATTTTTTCCGTTCCGAGGTGAACCCCCGATGGCCTATTCCTTCACCGAGAAGAAGCGCATCCGCAAGAGCTTTGGCAAGCAGGCGAGCATCCTGGACACGCCTTATCTGCTCGCCATCCAGCTCGACTCCTATCGCTCGTTCCTGCAGGCGGAGAAGCCTGAGGACGCGCGCGATGCCGTGGGGCTGCACGCTGCCTTCCGAAGCGTGTTCCCGATCTCGAGCTACTCCGGCAATGCTTCGCTCGAGTACGTGAGCTACCGGCTCGGCGAGCCGGTATTCGACGTCAAGGAGTGCCAGCTGCGCGGGCTCACCTATGCCGCGCCGCTACGCGTGAAGGTGCGCCTGATCGTGCTCGACAAGGAGGCCGCCGGCGCCAAGAAGCCCGTCAAGGATGTGCGCGAGCAGGAGGTCTATCTCGGCGAGCTGCCGCTCATGACCGACAACGGCACCTTCATCATCAACGGCACGGAGCGGGTGATCGTCTCCCAGCTCCACCGCTCCCCCGGCGTGTTCTTCGATCACGACCGCGGCAAGACCCATTCCTCGGGCAAGCTCCTCTTCTCCGCCCGCATCATTCCCTACCGCGGCTCGTGGCTCGACTTCGAGTTCGACCCGAAGGACTGCGTGTTCGCGCGCATCGACCGGCGGCGCAAGCTCCCGGTCACCATCATCCTGCGGGCGCTGGGCATGAACGAGGCGGACATCCTCGCCACGTTCTTCGATACCAACACCTTCTACATCGGCCGCGAGGAAGTGGCGCTGCAGCTCGTGCCGCAGCGGCTGCGCGGCGAGACCGCGACGTTCGAGATCCGCGTCGGCGACAAGGTGATCGTGGAGGAAGGCCGCCGCATCACCGCGCGCCACGTGCGCCAGCTCGAGGATGCGAAGGTCACGCGTCTGCGCGTGCCGCGTGAATACGCCTACGGGAAGATCCTCTCCCAGGACGTGGTCAACACCGACACCGGCGAGATCCTCGCGAAGGCGAACGAGGTGCTGACCGCCGCTTCCGTCGAGAAGCTGATCGAGGCCGGCATCACCGAGATCCAGACACTCTATGTGAACGATCTCGACCGCGGGCCGTATATCTCGGACACGCTGCGCATCGACCCGACCAAGACGCGCCTCGAGGCGCTGGTCGAGATCTATCGCATGATGCGCCCGGGCGAGCCCCCGACCAAGGATGCGGCGGAGAACCTGTTCGCGAACCTTTTCTTCAACGGTGAGCGGTATGACCTTTCGGCGGTAGGCCGCATGAAGTTCAACCGCCGCGTCGGACGCCAGGAGATCACCGGCTCCGGCATCCTCTATGACCGCAAGTACTTTGGCGGCCGCACGGATGAAGCCTCCAAGCGCATGGTCGAGAAGTACGGTGAAACCTCCGACATCATCGACGTGTTGAAGGTCCTGATCGACATCCGCAACGGCAATGGCCAGGTGGATGACATCGATCACCTCGGCAATCGCCGGGTGCGAAGCGTCGGTGAGATGGCGGAGAATGCCTTCCGCGTCGGCCTCGTGCGCGTCGAGCGCGCCGTCAAGGAGCGCCTGACCATCGCGGAGACCGAGCCGCTGATGCCGCAGGAGATGATCAACGCCAAGCCGGTGGCGGCGGCGGTGAAGGAGTTCTTCGGCTCCTCACAGCTCTCGCAGTTCATGGACCAGAACAACCCGCTGTCCGAGGTGACCCACAAGCGGCGCGTCTCCGCGCTCGGCCCGGGCGGCCTCACGCGTGAGCGCGCAGGGTTCGAGGTGCGCGACGTGCACCCGACCCACTACGGCCGGGTGTGCCCGATCGAGACGCCGGAAGGCCCGAACATCGGCCTCATCAACTCGCTCGCGGTGTATGCCCGCACCAATCAGTATGGCTTCCTCGAGACGCCATACCGGTGGGTCGAGGGCGGCCGCGTCACCGACCGGATCGACTACCTCTCGGCGATCGAGGAGGGCGACTTCGCCATTGCGCAGGCGAACGCCAGCCTGGGTCCCCAGGGAGAGCTCAAAGACGAGCTGGTCTCCTGCCGCTTCCAGAATGAGTTCACGCTCATGCCGCGGGAACGCATCAACTACATGGATGTGAGCCCGAAGCAGATCGTGTCGGTGGCGGCATCGCTCATCCCATTCCTCGAGCACGACGATGCCAACCGCGCCCTCATGGGCTCGAACATGCAGCGCCAGGCGGTACCGACCCTGCGCTCCGAGACTCCGCTGGTCGGCACCGGCATGGAGCGTCCGGTCGCGATCGACTCCGGTGTGACGGTCGTTGCCAAGCGCGGCGGCATCGTCGACTCGGTGGACGCCTCGCGCATCGTGGTACGCGTGAACGATGAGGAGACCGTCGCTGGCGAGCCCGGCGTCGATATCTACACGCTTACGAAGTACACCCGCTCCAACCAGAACACGTGCATCAATCAGCGGCCGCTGGTCAACGCAGGCGATCACATCGCTCGCGGCGACGTGCTGGCGGACGGTCCCTCGACGCACCTGGGTGAGCTGGCGCTCGGCCAGAACCTTCTGGTCGCGTTCATGCCCTGGAACGGCTACAACTTCGAGGATTCGATCCTCATCTCCGAGCGCGTCGTGCAGGAGGACCGCTTCACCACCATTCATATCGAGGAGCTGACCTGCGTCGCCCGTGATACGAAGCTCGGCCCGGAAGAGATCACCGCCGACATTCCGAACGTCGGCGATGCGGCGCTGGCCAAGCTCGATGAGGCGGGCATCGCCTTCATCGGCGCGGAGGTCAAGGCAGGCGACATCCTGGTCGGCAAGGTCACGCCGAAGGGTGAGACCCAGCTGACTCCGGAAGAGAAGCTGCTGCGCGCCATCTTCGGCGAGAAGGCTTCCGACGTGAAGGACACGAGCCTGCGCGTGCCGCCCGGGATGGACGGTACCGTGATCGACGTGCGCGTGTTCACGCGCGATGGCGTGGAGAAGGACACCCGCGCGCTCTCGATCGAGAAGGCGGAGATCGAGCGGGTCCGCAAGGACTTCGCCGACCAGCAGCGCATCCTGGAGGAGGATCTCTTCCAGCGCGTGCGCGGCATGCTGGTCGGACAGAGCGCCGCCGGCGGTCCCCGCAAGCTCAAGGCCGGCACCCCCATCACGGCCGAATACCTGGACGAGCTGCCGCGCGAGGAGTGGTTCGAGATCCGCCTCGAGGACGAGGATGCCAACTCGCAGCTCGAGCAGGCCTCGGAGCGCGTCGCGTTGCAGCGCAAGGCCTTCGAGAAGCGCCTGGAGGACAAGAAGGCGAAGATCACGGCCGGCGACGATCTCGCCCCGGGCGTGCTCAAGATGGTGAAGGTCTACCTCGCGGTGAAGCGCCGCGTGCAGCCGGGCGACAAGATGGCCGGCCGCCACGGTAACAAGGGAGTGATTTCCACCATCGTACCGGTGGAGGACATGCCGTACACCGAGGACGGTACGCCGGTAGACATCGTATTGAATCCGCTGGGCGTGCCCTCGCGTATGAACGTCGGCCAGGTGCTGGAAACGCACCTTGGTTGGGCGGCGAAGGGCGTTGGCCTGAAGATCGGACGGATGCTCGAAGCCCAGGCCGCCGCGGCGGAGCTGCGCTCGTTCATCAAGCAGATCTACAACGAGACCGGCGGTCAGCGTGAGGAGATCGACAGCCTGAATGACACCGACCTGAAGCAGCTGGCACGCAATCTGTCGAACGGCGTGCCCATGGCAACGCCGGTGTTCGACGGTGCGAGCGAGAAGGAGATCAAGCGGATGCTGGAGCTCGCCGACCTGCCGACCAGCGGTCAGACGTATCTTTACGACGGACGCACGGGTGAGCGTTTCGAGCGCTCGGTGACCGTGGGCTACATGTACATGCTGAAGCTCAATCACCTGGTCGACGACAAGATGCACGCGCGCTCCACCGGACCTTACAGTCTGGTCACCCAGCAGCCGCTGGGCGGCAAGGCGCAGTTCGGCGGCCAGCGCTTCGGCGAGATGGAGGTCTGGGCGCTGGAGGCGTACGGCGCTTCCTACACGCTGCAGGAGATGCTGACGGTCAAGTCCGACGACGTGAACGGCCGCACCAAGATGTACAAGAACATCGTGGACGGCAATCACCAGATGGACGCCGGCATGCCGGAGTCCTTCAACGTGCTCGTCAAGGAGATCAGATCGCTCGGCATCAACATGGAGCTCGAGCAGGATTGATGGAAGGGAGTCCGATTCCTTCGGCGCGCAGCGCCGCTACGTTTTCGGGGTCGGCCCGGCCGACCCCGTAAGAGGTTGGGCGAAGCCCATAAGGATCACTGATGAAAGATTTACTGAAGCTTTTCAAGCAGCATGCGCCGGTGGAGCAGTTCGATTCGATCAAGATCGGACTCGCCTCGCCGGAGATGATCCGCGCCTGGTCGTATGGCGAGGTGAAGAAGCCGGAGACCATCAACTACCGCACCTTCAAGCCGGAGCGCGACGGGCTCTTCTGCGCGAAGATCTTCGGCCCCGTGAAGGACTACGAGTGTCTTTGCGGCAAGTACAAGCGCCTCAAGCACCGCGGCGTCGTCTGCGAGAAGTGCGGCGTCGAGGTGACGCAGTCCAAGGTGCGCCGCGAGCGCATGGGTCACATCGAGCTCGCGAGCCCGACGGCCCACATCTGGTTCCTGAAGTCTCTGCCGTCCCGCATCGGCCTCATGCTCGACATGACGCTGCGCGAGATCGAGCGCGTGCTCTACTTCGAGGCCTTCGTCGTCATCGATCCGGGCATGACCCCGCTGCAGCGCGGGCAGCTGCTCACCGACGAGATGTATCTCGAGGCGATCGAGGAGCACGGGGATGAGTTCGACGCCCGCATGGGCGCCGAGGCCGTCTACGAGCTGCTGCGCACCATCGACCTGCAGGCCGAGATCGGCAAGGTGCGGGAAGAGATGGCCGGCACCTCCTCGGAGACCAAGCTCAAGCGCCTCTCCAAGCGGCTGAAGCTCATCGAGTCGTTCATCGAGTCGGGCAACAAGCCGGAGTGGATGGTCATGACCGTCCTGCCGGTGCTGCCGCCCGACCTGCGTCCGCTCGTGCCGCTCGATGGCGGACGGTTTGCGACGTCTGACCTCAACGACCTCTATCGTCGAGTCATCAACCGCAACAACCGCCTGCGCCGCCTGCTCGAGCTCAACGCGCCGGACATCATCGTGCGCAACGAGAAGCGCATGCTGCAGGAGGCGGTGGACGCCCTGCTCGACAACGGGCGCCGCGGCCGTGCGATCACCGGCACCAACAAGCGCCCGCTGAAGTCCCTGGCCGACATGATCAAGGGCAAGCAGGGGCGGTTCCGCCAGAACCTGCTCGGCAAGCGCGTCGATTATTCCGGCCGCTCGGTCATCGTCGTCGGCCCGCAGCTGCGCCTGCATCAGTGCGGCCTGCCGAAGAAGATGGCGCTCGAGCTCTTCAAGCCCTTCATCTTCCAGAAGCTGCAGCTGCGTGGCGAGGCTTCGACCATCAAGGCCGCCAAGCGGCTGGTGGAGCGCGAGGGGCCTGAGGTCTGGGACATCCTCGAGGAGGTCATCCGCGAGCATCCCGTCCTGCTCAACCGCGCGCCAACGCTGCACCGCTTGGGGATCCAGGCGTTCGAGCCGCAGCTCGTCGAAGGCAAGGCGATCCAGCTGCATCCGCTGGTCTGCACGGCCTTCAACGCGGACTTCGACGGCGACCAGATGGCCGTGCACGTGCCGCTGTCCCTCGAGGCACAGCTCGAGGCACGGGCACTCATGATGTCGTCGAACAACATCCTCCTGCCGGCGAACGGTGATCCGATCATCGTGCCGTCACAGGACGTGGTGCTCGGGCTCTATTACATGACCCGTGAGCGCGTGGGCGCCCGCGGCGAAGGCATGGCGTTCTCGGATATCCACGAGGTGCACCGTGCTTACGAGAGCCGCATGGTGGATCTGCAGGCCAAGGTGCGCGTACGCCTTCGCGAGACGCTGCGCGTCGCCGGTGGTGAGTTCGAGGAGAAGCGCCGGGTCGTGAATACGACAGTCGGCCGCGCTCTGCTGTTCGAAATACTGCCGCGGGGCCTGTCCTTCGATCTCATCAATCAGGACATGACCAAGAAGCTGATCTCCGCGACCATCAATGCCTGCTACCGCACGCTGGGTCAGAAAGAGACCGTCATCTTCGCCGACCAGCTCATGTACACGGGCTTCCACTACGCCACGCGCGCAGGGGTGTCCTTCGGCATCGATGACATCGTCATTCCGGAGCAGAAGACCCGCATCGTCGCCAGCGCCGATCATGAGGTGAAGGAGATCCAGGAGCAGTACGCCTCCGGCCTCGTGACCAATGGCGAGCGCTACAACAAGGTGGTCGACATCTGGTCGCGCGCCAACGATCAGGTGGCGAAGGCGATGATGGAGAAGCTCGGGAGCGAGGAGGCCAAGGATTCGAAGGGGCAGCTGACCCGGCAGAAGTCCTTCAACTCCATCTTCATGATGGCCGACTCCGGCGCGCGCGGCTCTGCCGCCCAGATCCGTCAGCTCGCCGGCATGCGCGGCCTGATGGCCAAGCCGGATGGATCCATCATCGAGACCCCGATCACGGCCAACTTCCGTGAAGGTCTCAACGTTCTGCAGTACTTCATCTCGACGCACGGGGCCCGCAAGGGTCTTGCCGATACAGCGCTGAAGACGGCCAACTCCGGGTATCTCACCCGCCGGCTGGTCGATGTGGCGCAGGATCTCGTCGTGACGGAGCCCGACTGCGGAACCACCAACGGTGTCAACATGGCGCCGCTGGTCGAGGGTGGCGATGTCGTCGAGGCGCTCGGTGAGCGCGTCCTCGGCCGCGTGTTGGCAGAGGACATTCTCAAGCCGGGGAGCGATGAGGTGTTCATCGCCAATGGAACACTGCTCGATGAGAAGCTGGTGCGGCAGTTGGAGCACGAGGGCGTGGATCAGATCAAGGTCCGCTCACCCATCACGTGTAAGACCCGCTACGGCGTATGCGCGCAGTGCTATGGACGCGATCTCGGGCGCGGCCGGATCATCAGCATCGGCGAGGCGGTGGGCGTCATGGCCGCGCAGTCGATCGGCGAGCCGGGCACGCAGCTCACGATGCGTACCTTCCACATCGGCGGTGCCGCATCCCGGGCCGCTGCGGCGAGTAACGTCGAGGTGCGTAACAAGGGCGTCGTCCGCTTCCACCACATCAAGACCGTTCAGCACGAGAAAGGTCACCTGGTGGCGGTGTCCCGCTCGGGCGAGATCGGCCTGGTCGATGAATTCGGCCGCGAGCGCGAGCGCTACAAGATTCCGTACGGCGCGATGATCAGTGTCAAGGAAAACGATCAGGTGGCGGCCGGTCAGGTCGTGGCGACCTGGGACCCGCACACCCATCCGGTGGTGACCGAGGTCGCAGGCCTAGTGAAGTTCCAGGACTTCGTCGACGGCCTCACCGTTACGACGCAGGTGGACGAGGTCACGGGGCTTTCCAGCACCGTGGTACTCGACACCAAGCAGCGCGGCGGCAAGGACCTGCGTGCGACCGTCAAGCTGGTCAACAGCAAGGGCAAGGAAGTGACCTTCGCCAACACGGAGATTCCGGCGGTGTATTCGCTGCCCGCGGGCGCCTTCGTGGCCCTCGAGGACGGCGCGCGGGTATCTGTGGGCGACATCATCGCCCGCATCCCGCAGGAGTCGTCGAAGACTCGCGACATCACGGGCGGTCTGCCGCGCGTGGCGGACCTCTTCGAGGCACGCAAGCCCAAGGACCCGGCCATCCTCGCGGAGAAGTCGGGCACCGTCAGCTTCGGCAAGGAGACCAAGGGCAAGCGGCGCCTGATCATCACCGGCGATGATGGCGAGAAGTACGAGGAGCTGATCCCGAAGTGGCGCCAGCTCAACGTCTTCGAGGGTGAGACGGTCGAGAGCGGCGAGGTGATCGCCGACGGCGAGCCGAACCCGCACGACATCCTGCGTCTGCAGGGCGTCGAGGCGCTGGCGAACTACCTCGTGCGCGAGATCCAGGACGTCTACCGCCTGCAGGGCGTGAAGATCAACGACAAGCATATCGAGGTGATCATCCGCCAGATGCTGCGCAAGACCGAGGTGCAGGCGGCGGGCGAGACCACTCTCCTGCGCGGCGAGCAGCTCGACCGGGCGCGCGCGCTCGATATCAACGATCGCGCGACCCAGGACGGCAAGGCGGCTGCGGCATTGCAGCCGGTGTTGCTCGGCATCACCAAGGCGTCCCTCGCAACGGAGTCGTTCATCTCCGCGGCCTCCTTCCAGGAGACCACCCGCGTCCTCACGGAGGCAGCGGTGCGCGGACTCAAGGACGATCTGCGCGGTCTCAAGGAGAACGTCATCGTCGGTCGGCTCATCCCGGCCGGCACCGGCTTCGCGGCACATGCTTCGCGCCGCAAGAAGCCCGACGGTGTCGAGCGCCGCAGCTTCATGGACGTCGGCGGCGGCATGCCGGATGCCGAGGAGTCGAGTGGAGTCAGTGAGGAGTCGGAGAGCGCGGCAGGGGGCGGATAAAGCCTGACGCTCCGGCGATACCGAACGAGCCGGTGAGAGCGAAACCTCTCACCGGCTCGAGCACGCGCTGCTTGCGACCAAGCGTCATCGGCGTGCGATTGGCGCGGTTGCGGCCTCCGCCTCGCATCAGTAGCGTCAGCTCTCCAGTGCAGCTCGCCGCGAGTCACTAAACTCCGGCGTCATCGGGGAGCCGACGATGAAGCGACATTCCTTCCTGACAGGAGCGGCCGTTGTGCTGCTCGCCATGGGTTGTGCAACGGCGGGCCTTCCCGCGGCGACCGCGGCCGCCAAGCCGCCGGCGGAAAAGCCCAAGGACGTCTTCGCGCACCTGAAATTCCGCAATCTCGGACCGGCGATCGCCGGCGGCCGTGTGGCGGCGGTGGCGGGAATCCCCGGTGATCCGCTGGTCTACTATGTCGGCGCCGGTGGTGGCGGCGTGTTCAAGACCGTCGACGGCGGCTTGAACTGGAAGCCGGTGTTCGACCACGAGGAGACGAGCTCGATCGGCGCGATCGCCGTTGCAGCCTCCAATCCCAACATCGTGTGGGTGGGCACCGGCGAGGCGAATATCCGCAACGACGTGCTTCCCGGCGCGGGTGCTTATCTGTCGACGGATGCCGGCAAGACCTGGCGGGCCATGGGCCTCACGAACGTCGGCCAGATCGGCCGGATCGTCATCGATCCGCACGATCCCAATCACGTGGTCGTCGCGGCACTCGGACACGCGTGGGGGTCGAACGCCGATCGCGGCGTGTTCGTGACCTTCGACGGTGGCAAGAGCTGGCGCAAGGCGCTGTACGTCGACGATCACACCGGTGCGATCGACGTTGCGATGCAGCCCGGCAACGGCCAGGTACTCTTCGCGGCCACCTGGCAGGCGAGCCGGCGGGCATGGACACTCGATGACGGTGGTCCCGGCTCCGGAGTCTGGCGCTCGACCGATGGCGGCGAGACCTGGAAGCACCTGCGCGACGGACTGCCGACGGCGACCATCGGCCGCATTGGTCTCGCGATCGCCCCGAGCGATCCGGAGCGCGTCTATGCGCTGCTCGAGACCGCGGTCGGCAAAGGCACGTTGTTCGTCACCAATGACCTCGGAGATCATTGGCACGAGGTCTCGGACAATCACGCCTACAACGTCCGCGGATTTTATTTCACGACGCTCGAGGTCGCACCCGACGATCCCGACCGCATCTATTTCCTGGGCTTTCAGCTCGCTCAGTCGGACGATGGCGGAAAGACGGCGCACGTGATCGATGAGGATGTGCATGTCGATCATCACGCCATGTGGATCGACCCGACGAACCCGAAGCGCATGATCCAGGGCAACGATGGGGGCGCCTATCTCTCGCTCGACGGCGGCAAGACCTGGCGTTTCCTCGATGGCATGGACATCGAGCAGACCTACATGGTGGCGGCGAACTCCCGCAGCCCCTATGACCTCTGCACTGGCCTTCAGGACAACAGCGGCTGGTGCGGGCCGTCGTCCGTGCTCTCCGACGATGTCGTTTCCGGCCAGGACTGGTTCACGGTAACGGGCGGCGACGGTCAATATATCGTGCCCACGCCGTCCAACCCGGACATCATCTACGCAGACTCCCAGGATGGTGCGATCCGGCGGCTGGATCTCAAGACGCACGAGACGAGATTCGGAATGCCCTACCTGCACGGGCCGGCTTACGTCGACGACCTGCCGGCTTCTGCGCAAAAGATCCGCTTCAATTGGACCTCCCCGATCGCCGTAGATCCGCATGATGTGAATACCGTCTACCTCGGTGGCAGCGTGCTGCTCAAGTCAACCGACGGGGCCCGCACATGGAAGGCGATCAGCCCGGATCTGACTCGCAACGACAAGTCGAAGCAACAGCTCCCGGGCGGCCCGATCCACTACGACATCTCGGGTGCCGAGACCTACGACACCATCATCTCGATTCAGGTGTCACAGAGCGACCCGAGCGTGATCTGGGTCGGGAGCGATGACGGGTTGGTGTCCGTTACGCGCGATGGCGGCGGCACCTGGAGCAAGGTCACGCCGCCGCGCGCCCCGGAATGGGCGCGTGTCTACCAGATCGATGTCTCGCGCACGGACCCGGGTACGGCCTATGTCGCATTCGATGCGCACCAGTTGAGTGACAACAGGCCGTACGCCTATGTCACGACCAACTACGGACACAGCTGGCGCTCGATCGCCGCCGGCCTGCCCACCGATGCCTCTGTGATGGTGGTGCGTGCGGATCCGGGCGACGGCCAGGTGCTGGTGGCCGGTACGCTGCGGGGAGTCTGGGTATCACGGGACGGGGGCGGGCGCTGGGCACAGCTGAAGTCGAATCTGCCGACGATGCCCGTCTACGACCTGCAGTTCGTGCGCGGGGATCTCGTCCTCGCGACCCACGGCCGCGGCCTCTGGGTCCTCGATCACTTCGCGCCGGTGGCGGAGCTCGATCCGGGCGCAGTGCCTCGAGAAGTGAAGCTGTTCACTCCGCGTGCCGGCACCGAATATCTCCGCTGGGAGAATGGCGAAGGCGCGGAGCCATCGTTCGTTACGCCCAATGCGCCGGATGGCGTCGTGATCGACTACAGCCTGCCGAAGAAGCTGGAGGCCGACAAGCAACAGAAGGCACTGCATCAGACACCGGTGAAGATCGAGATCCGCGATGCGAGCGGCGAGCTGATTGCGACGCACTACGGCGAGGCGCAATACGGCGTCAACCGCTTCGTGTGGGACATGCGCTATGAGATGCCCACCCGACTCGAGTTCGAGAAGCCGGCACTCGAGGGGAAAGCGCCTTCTTTCGAGCGCCGGGGCGGTCCGGAGGTGATGCCCGGAACCTACTCGGTGAGCGTGACGGCGAACGGGCATACCGAGACGGCAAGCGCGCAGGTGGTTGGCGATCCCAATCATCCGCCCGCACTGGACACTCAGAAGCGCTCGCTGCAGCTCGCGCTCGATGCCCGGGCGCAGGTCGATGCACTGGACAGAATGCTGAACCACATCAGCACGATGCAGTCGCAGCTCGCTGACTATCGCAAGAGCATCGAAGCCAAGTCCAACAGCATCGATGCCTCCGAGCGGGATCTCGCGAAGGCGCAGGCGCCGCTGCTCGATCGCGGCGAGGCGCTGGGCAAGGAGCTCGGCAAGATCAAGGACTCCGCCTACGACCCGAAAGTGCAGCACACGGCAATCGAGGACGGCATTCATCAGCTCGCGGACTTGCAGGGCTCGCTCCAGAGGAGCGCCGCCGGGTTCGGGTCGCTCGGCGTGCAGGCGCCGTCCGCGCCGATGATCGCGATGGGCGAGGAGTTGAAGGCCAGGCTCGATGCCAGCCTCGCTGCCTACAACTCACTGCTCGCGGGCGATGTTGCAGCGTACAATCAGGCCGCCTACCAGGCGGGCGCACCGACGCTCGATGCCGGCAAGGCGATCTCGATCGCCGCGGCGCCCGAGATTCACTAGTTGGAAGGCGCTGGATCCGGGCGTCCTGCCCGGCCCAGCGCGCCTCGGGCAACGCCGAAGCGGCTAAGCGTGGTTTTTGCCCGAGGCTCCGCCACCTGCGGCGGCGGGGCACGTCCTTGTGCCTGCTACGCGCACGGGCCGGCGAGGGCGGAATCTGACCGGCCCGTTTTCTTTTGCCCTGCTGCTGGGGCAGTTGCGCCCTACCGTCGGCGGCGCTATGGTCACCCAATGTCTACACGTCCGAGCGCCATAGAAGAGGCTGAGCGCGCAGGCTTCGATCTCTCTCTGATCGATGCCAATCTTTCTTATTCTTACGAGAAGCGGATTCTCCTCCACGACCAGGCACTGGTGCTTGCATTGGAATTCGAGCGGGCAGGACGACAACTTCGTGGTGATTCTCAGCCAACTGCTGCAACGGCTCTGCGACGCTAACGTCGACTTCGTCGTCGTAGGCGGATTCGCTGCGCTGGTGTACGGCTCGACCCAGATTACTCGTGATCTGGACATATGTGCCGTACTGAGCCACCAGGACGTCGCGAAGCTGCGCGAAGCCCTTCGCGACTTCAATCCAACTCACCGCCTCACCCCACAAAGGCTGTCATTTCTCACCAATCCGGACTCAGATGTCAGGGTCCAGAATCTCTATCTCGAGACGGATATCGGAACGGTCGATGTTCTCAGCTCCATTCGCGGGATCGGCGATTTTGAGCGGGTCCGTGCGGGGTCCGTGGAACTCCAGCTCTTCGGCCGGCGCTGCCGTGTCATCTCACTCGATGATCTCATCCGTGCCAAGGAGGCAATGGGTCGTGAGAAGGACCTGTTTACGGCGAAGGAACTGCGGGCCATCCGCGAGAAGACGACGTAAGGGCTCGTACCTGATGGCGATACCGCTTCTAGCGTCGATCCGCCGCTCTTCCGGCCCGTAGCGACTGCTGCCGCCTCGGGCGCGAAGCGAGGCGCCTGCCGCCCATTGCGGTGAGCGACCAGGCTCCCTGAAACACGAGCCACAATCCGACCGCGAATATCAACGCGAAGAGGATGCCGTCGGTGGAGAGGCCGAAGGTCGGTACCCAATCGCCGAGCGTCGCGCGAGCGACCCCGGGGTCGGTATGCAGGGCCAGATACGCGATCTGCTGGAAGAGATTGCCGTGCAGAGCCGCCACCTCACTCTGCAACTGCTGCACCGTGCTCACGAGTGAGCCGATGACGGCGCCCTCGGAATGAAACGTCGCGTCCTTGCTGGACAGGTGGTACTGAATCAGCTGTCCCAGATCGCCGTGGAAGCGCTGGTTGGCGATCTGTTGCCAGGGGGCAAGATCCAGGCGCGCCTGATCGAGGCGACCGCCGAGGCGCTGTCGATACTGTGTGATGAACCCGGGCACGAGGCCGCCTGCCACCACGGCACAGATGAGGAGGAGCCGGTCAAAGAGTCCGCGGACGAGCGCCATAATCCGTCCAGGGTGGTCGCCAACGCCTGGAGCTTACCGGTAAGAGAGGTTGCGACCAAGCGTCATCGCGGTGCGACGAGTCGTTGAAGCGGGGACGACCGGCTTCGGAATGGTTGCTTCCTGGCCTTTTCATCAGTAGCGTCCGCGCTCAAGCGCATCGCGCGCCGTGAGCAATGTGTTCCGGCGTCACCGGGAGCCAATCATGAGGCGATATTCCTTCCTGACGGGAGCGGCTGCCGTGCTGCTGTCCCTGAGTTGTGTAGCGACGGGCTTCGCGGCCACCGCCGGCAGCAAGGCTGCGCCCGAGAAGCCGAAGGACGTCTTCGCGCATCTCAAATTCCGCAATCTCGGACCGGCGATCGCCGGCGGCCGCGTCGCCGCGCTGGCGGGCGTTCCCGGCAATCCGCAGATCTACTATGTCGGCGCGGCCGGTGGCGGTGTCTTCAAGACGACCGATGGCGGCTTGAACTTCAAACCGATCTTCGAGCACGAGTCGACGAGCTCCATCGGCGCGATCGCCGTCGCGCCCTCGAATCCGGACCTGGTCTGGGTGGGCACCGGCGAGGCCAACATCCGTAACGACGTGATCCCGGGTGGGGGTGTCTATCTCTCGACGGATGCGGGCAAGACCTGGAATCTGATGGGTCTCAAGAACGTCGGCCAGATCGGGCGCATCGTGATCGACCCGCACGACCCCAATCACGTGGTGGTTGCGGTGCTCGGACTGGAATGGGGGCCGAGCACGGATCGGGGCATATTCGTGACCACCGACGGCGGCAAGACGTGGCGCAAGTCGCTGTATGTCGATGACCATACCGGCGCGATCGACGTCGCCATGCAGCCGGCCAACGGCAAAGTGCTGTTTGCGGCGACGTGGCAGGCAGACCGGCGGCCGTGGACGCTCAATGACGGCGGCCCCGGCTCAGGCATCTGGCGCTCGACCGATGGCGGGGAGACCTGGAAGCGGCTGCGCGAAGGATTGCCGACGAGCACCATCGGCCGCATCGGCCTCGCCATTGCCCCCAGCGATCCGCAGCGCGTCTACGCCGTGCTCGAGGCGGGGATCGGCAAAGGCTCGCTCTTCGTCACCGACGACCTCGGCGACGAGTGGCACCAGGTTTCCGACAATCATGCGTACAACGTCCGCGGCTTCTATTTCACGACGCTCGTCGTCGCCCCGGACAATGCCGACCGTGTCTACTTCCTGGGCTTCCAGCTCGCGGAGTCCGATGATGGCGGCAAGACGGCGCACGTGATCGATGAGGACGTGCACGTCGACCATCATGCGATGTGGATCGATCCGACCAACCCGAAGCGCATGATTCAGGGCAACGACGGCGGCGCCTTCCTTTCGCAGGACGGTGGCAAGAGCTGGCGCTTTCTCGATGGATTGCCGATCGAGCAGACCTACATGGTCGCTGCCGATACCCGCTCACCGTACACGCTGTGCACGGGCCTTCAGGACAACAGCGGCTGGTGCGGGCCTTCGTCCACGCTCGCGGATAACGTCGTTTCCGCTTCGGATTGGTTTACGGTGGTGGGCGGCGACGGCGAATACACGGTACCAGCGCCGTCAGATTCCAACATCATCTATGCAGACGCAGAGGATGGTGCGATCCAGCGCTTCGATCGCAAAACGAAGCAGACGATCTTCATCAGCCCCTACTTGCACGGCCCCGGGTTCGTCAACGACATTCCCACCTCCGCACAGAAGATCCGCTTCAACTGGACTCCGCCCATCGCAGTCGATCCGAAGGATGCGCAGAAGGTCTACATCGGCGGCAACGTGCTGCTGCAGTCCGCCGACGGTGGCCTCAACTGGAAGACGATCAGCCCCGACCTGACGCGCAACGACAAAGCCAAGCAGAAGAACTCGGGCGGCCCGATTCACTACGACCTGTCGGGCGCTGAGACCTATGACACGCTGCTGTCGATCCAGGTGGCCGAGAGCAACCCGCAGGTGATCTGGACCGGTAGCGATGATGGCCTCGTGTTCGTCACGCAGGATGGCGGTGGCAGCTGGAGCAAGGTGACGCCACCGCGTGCGCCGGCCTGGGCACGGGTGTATCAGATCGATGTTTCGCCTTCGGACCCAGGTACCGCCTATGTCGCCTACGATGCGCATGAGCTGGCCGACAACAAGCCCTATGCCTATGCGACGACCGACTACGGCCATCACTGGCGCGAGGTGAGCAACGGCTTGCCCGCGGACGGTTCCGTGATGGTCGTACGGGCCGATCCGGACGATCCCCAGGTGCTGGCTGCCGGCACCATGCAGGGAGTCTGGATCTCACGCGATGGCGGTGGGCACTGGACGCAGCTGAAGGCCAACCTGCCGACGGTACCGGTCTTCGACCTGAAGTTCGTGCGCGGCGACCTCGTGCTCGCAACCCACGGCCGCGGCCTCTGGGTCCTCGATCACTTCGCCGCCGTGGCGCAGCTCGATCCGAATGCAGTACCCAAGGAGGTCAAGCTGTTCACGCCGAGCACCGGTGTCGAGTATCAGCGGTGGAGCCGTGGCGAGGGCGCCGAGCCTGCGTTCGTCACTCCGAACGCACCCGATGGCGTCGTGATCGATTACAGCCTGGCGAAGAAGCTGGAAGCCGACAAGCATCAGAAGTCGCTGCACCAGACACCGGTGAAGATAGAGATCCGGGATGGCAGTGGCGAGCTGATCGCGACGCGCTACGGCGAGTCACGATACGGCGTCAACCGCTTCATCTGGGACTTGCGCTATGACGCCCCAACCAGCACCGACTTCGAGACGGAACCGCTCGAGGGCAAGCCGCCCGCGTTTGCGCAGCTCGGCGGCCCGGAGGTGATGCCCGGCACATATTCGATCAAGGTAACGGTCGATGGCCACACGGAGACGGCAAGCGCCAAGGTGACCGCGGACCCCAACCAGGCGCCCGCAGCGGATGCACAAAAGCAATCGCTGCAGCTCGCTCTCGAGGCTCGTGCCCAGATGGACGCGCTCAACAGGATGCTCAACCGCATCAGCGCCATGCAGTCGCAGCTGGATGGCTATCGCAAGACTGTCGAGACGCAGGAGAATGGGATGGATGCCGACGAGCGTGATGCGGCAAAAGCGCAGGCGCCGCTGCTCGCCCGTGGCGATGCACTCGGCAAAGAGCTCGGCAAGCTCAAGGATTCGGTCTACGACCCCAAAGTGCAGCACAAGGTGTTCGAGGACAGCCTGCACCAGCTGTCGGATCTGCACGATGCGCTCGAGCTGGATGCCGGCGCGGTCGCCAACCTCGGCATCCAGGCGCCGACCGCACCCCTGCTGGCGATCGGGGCGGAGTTGAAGGGCGAGGTCGCAGCGAAGCTCGCCGCCTACAACTCGCTGCTTTCGGGTGATGTCGCCGCGTACAACCAGGCTGCCTATCAGGCCGGCGCCCCGACACTCGCCGCCGGCAAGCCGATCACGGTGGCCGAGCCGCCGCCGATCCACTAGCAGGCGGTAGGTATTTTCGTGTGGCACCCCGCCCTCAGCGCGGGGTGCCACGCTCAAGGTGGCGGCAAAACCGGGTTTCACTCCGGCTCCGGGACGGTCCGCTCTATTTTCGCGTCCGCGCGCTATGCGGCGGTGGGCGCTCGTCGATAGAATCCAACCTCCACCAACCTTGCCGCTGGAGTCTCGTCACATGACAAAATTGCCCGGAACAATTTTGGACGACGCAAAGCGTCGGCCCGCAGGGCTCGGCGCAGGGACGAGGCCGAGCAAACGCCTGATCCTGTTTGCTGTCGCCGGCCTCTTGATCAGCTCCCTGGCACTGGATGTGTCTCCGGCGCATGCCGCCATGGGAAGCTCCAAGGCGATCGCCGCGGCCGTTGCCGACCCGGCGCGTCCGGCGGACGACCGCGCGCGCGATGACCTGCGCAAGCCCGCCGCCTGTCTGGAGTTTGCCGGGGTGCATCCTGGTATGACGGTCGCCGAGCTTTTCCCCGGCCACGGATATTTCACGCGGATCTTCAGCCGGGCTGTGGGTTCCGCGGGTCATGTCTATGAGGTCGGTCCGCCCCCGAAGGATCCCAGCAAGCCGTCGCCCGTAAAGGCCATTGCGGCTGACCCGCATTACGGCCACAACATCAGCGTCCTGACCGAGCCGATCGCCAGTTTCTCGGTGCCCCAGCCGGTGGACCTGGTCTGGACGTCACAGAACTATCACGATCTGCACAACGTCCCGGGGCTCAACGTGGCGGACTTCGACCGGGCGGTCTACAAAGCCCTGAAGCCGGGCGGCATGTTTGTGGTTCTCGATCACGTGGCAGCTCCGGGCTCCGGGTTCAGTGCCACCTCGACCCTGCACCGGATCGATCCGGAAGCCGTGAAGAAGGAAGTGACTTCCGCCGGCTTCCAATGGGTGGGTGAGAGCGCCGTCCTGCACAATCCCGAGGACGCGCACACGGCCAAGGTGTTCGATCCGTCAATCCGCGGCAAGACCGATCAGTTCATCTTCAAGTTCCGCAAGCCCAAGTAACAGCCGTCAGAAGAAAAGTCAGTACCCGTCGAGCGCCTGCAGGTTCTTCCGCAGGCGCTCGGCGCGGCACCAGCTAGCTATTGCCGGATCGCATCGCCCGGAAAATCTCCGCAATCCTTTCGGGTGCCCGCGGGCGCGCGTACATGCGTTCGACGTATGCGCGCAGCGTCGGACACTCGCCCAGCAGCTGGACCTCGCCCGCCCAATCCAGCGTGTATGCCGTTACGAAGTCCGCGACGGTCACCCGATCGCCCACGACATACGTCCGGTCTTTCATGTGACGCTCGAGCACGGACGCCATGGGAAGGAAGTCCCGGCGCGCGAGTGCCACGTCGGCGGGCAGGCGGTCCCGCTCCGGATAGAGTGAAGTGTGCTTCGTGATCCGCCATAACGGCTGCTCGAGCTCCGTCACGGCGAAGAGGATCCAGCGGTTGACCTCTGCTCGTTGGCGCAGGTCGGTTGGCAGCAGGCCGCGGTCGGGATACTTCTCCGCGAGATAAAGCACGATGGCGGCCGATTCGGTGAGGACCAGGTCGCCGTCCACGAGCACGGGCACTTTGCCCGCAGGGTTGATGGCAAGAAATTCAGCCTTGCCATGCTCCCGGCGTTGCAGGTTGACGGTCACGGCATCGAAGTCGACGCCGAGCTCCTGCAGCGTCCAGCGGGCGCGGATCGAGCGGGTGGGACCGAATTCGTAGAGCTTCATCGCAACCTCCTAGTGCTACGGGGATGAGTCCGGTGGACTCACCTTATAGATTGGGCGCGCGCTGCCGCAACGCCCTGAGGAAACCTGCTTTATCAGCCGGCGAGATCAGGAGTACCTTTCCGCTCCGGCAGGTGATCTCCAGACGATCCATCGAGAGCGCCGGACCGGAGCGCACGCTGTCGGACTCACGGATCTCGCAGATGTCGGCGAACGCGATACGCCAGGTGAAAGGACCGCAGTGCGCAATGAGCTGCTCGCGCGACAGCTCGTAGTAGGTCGATATCAGGATCCAGCAGACGAGAATGGCGGCGAGACACGCCATGCCAACAGGGATCCACGGCAGCCGGCTGCCGGGTTGCGCGCCGAAGAGGGCGGCCAGCGCAATACCGGGCATCAGGATCCCGATCCATTTGAATCGTCCGTCGACTTTCGAGCGGAATACGGGCGTCATGGGGCGCACTCTAGCCCGGTTTCCGGGGGCGCCCAAGTTCCGGCTTTCGCTTTATCCACGTTCCAGGCAGCCTCAGCTTGCCGTGCCGGACCGCAGCGTTCGGAAGGCCTCGACGATCCGCAGTGGCGCCCGCGGCCGCGCGTACATGCGCTCCAGGTAAGCGCGCAACGTGGGGAACCCGTCAAGCAGGTGTACGGGTGTCACGCTTGCCATATCGAGTGTGTATGCAAGGACGAAGTCGGCTGCCGTGACGTCGTCACCGACGACGTAGTCGCGGCCCTGCATGTGCTCCTCGAGCACGGCGGCCATGGGCAGGAAATCCCGGCGCGCCAGCTCAACGTCTGCGGGGATTCGCTCTCCTTGCGGCAGGATGGCGGTGTGTTTGGCAATTCGCCACACCGGCTGCTCGAGCTCGGTGGCCGCGAAGAGGATCCAGCGGTAAGCCTCCGCACGAAGCGTGGGGTAGGTGGGAAGGAAGCCCCGATTCCGGTACTTCTCGGCGAGGTACAGGACGATGGCCACCGATTCGGTCAGGACGAAGTCGCCATCGACCAATACCGGCAGCTTGCCCGCCGGGTTGAGCTCCAGGAACTCGGGGCTGCGGTGCGCGGCCGTCGCCATATCGACCGTGATGGCCTCGAAGTCCACGCGCAGCTCCTGGAGTATCCAGCGCACGCGTGTGGACCGGGTCGGGCCGAATTCGTAAAGCTTCATCGCAGCCTCCTGAGGGCCGGCGGGAATCCGGCGCCTCTTTCCCTTTAGCCGCGCGGCACCGAGTGATTTCGACGGGGAGTGAGGTCCGCCTGCTCTCCGGCTCTCGGGCGCCGGTCCTTGCTTTGGGTTTGGGCGACTGTTACGCTCATCTGCAAATGCGAATCACTCTTATCTGCGGCGACGGAGTGTTCTGAGGTGGGGTGCTGATGTCCACGACTTCGCAGCAGGCTTCCAAAGGTGTCGGACTCCCGACGCGCCGTCTGGGGACGACTGACATTGCAATCACCCGTGTCGGGTTCGGCGCCTGGGCCATCGGTGGCACCGAGTGGTCGGCCGGCGGGCGGCCGTTGGATGATGGTACATCGGTCGCCGCGATACGCCGCGCGCTCGATCGCGGCATCAACTGGATCGACACGGCGCCCATTTACGGACTCGGTCATTCCGAGGAAGTCGTGCGCCGCGCATTGCAGGACGTGCCGCAGGGCGAGCGCCCCTACGTGTTCACCAAGTGCGGGATCGTGTGGGACGACCGGGACCGCAAGGCGCCCCCGCGGCTCGCGGGCTCACCCGCAAGCCTCCGGCGTGAGCTCGATGACTCGCTGCGCCGGCTCGATGTCGAGCGAATCGATCTCTATCAGATGCATCGGCCGGCCGAGGACGGCACGCCGCTCGAGGAGTACTGGCAGGTCATGCTGGAGTTCAAGAAGGCCGGCAAGGCGCGCGCGGTGGGACTGTCCAATCATTCCGTGGAACAGCTCGAGCGGGCCGAGCGCATCGGCCACGTCGACTCTCTGCAGCCGCCCTTTTCAGCAATTCGCCGCCGCTCGGCCGCGGAGATCGCCTGGTGCTTCGCTCATGGTACGGGCGTGATCGTCTACAGCCCGATGCAGGCCGGATTGCTCACGGGCGCCTTCAGCGTCGAGCGCGCGAAGTCCCTGCCCGGGGAGGACTGGCGCGCTCAGAGTCCGGAGTTCACCGGCGAGGCGCTGTCGCGCAACCTTGCTCTCGCGCAGGCCCTGCAGCCGATCGCGGCGCGCCATGACACCACGGTGTCCGCGGTAGCGGTCGCGTGGACCTTGGCCTGGGGCGGAGTCAGCGGCGCCATCGTTGGTGCGCGCAGCGCGTCGCAGGTCGACGGTTGGATCGACGCGGCTTCCCTCGAGCTCACCGAGGCAGACCTGCAGGAAATCGCCGCCGCAATCGAGCGCACCGGCGCCGGGAAAGGGCCGAACCTGCCGGCTCGGTGAGCCGGGCGAAACCCCGTGAGCCGGGCAGCTCCCGACCGCGCAGCCTACTGCGGCTTCTGCCGGACCTTCATGTTGGAGACGTAGCGCGACGACAGCCAGTAGGAGCCGAGGTGCTTCTGGATGGTGACGCTGTCGCCCTCGTGCAGGCTGAGATCACCGGAGGCTCGTCCGGTCTGCTGCCAGACCTGTCCGTTGTCGAGATGCAGAACCATGGCATCGGGCCAGCGCTCCAGGCTGGAGACCTGGGCAGTCAGCTGCCAGGTATCGCCGCCGGCCAGCATCTTCCATGAGGGTAATCGGAGACGCGTCGGAGCGTCGTGGTTCGCTGCCGTCGCCGGCGTCGAAGTCGAACTCGGGGTCGGAGCCGGAGCTGCCGTCGGAGCCGGAGCTGGCGTCGCCGCCGAGGCCTCGATCGCCGGCGCCGAAGCGCTCCTCATGGAGTGATTTGCCGCGGCAGGCCTGGCTTGCGCTGCCGGCGGCGTCGAGGGAGTCGGTTTGCGGCCCATCTCCCTGTCGTAGCAAGCCAGTCGGCGCGCCGGGTCGGATTCCGCGGCACAGGCCCGAAGGCCGGCACTTGCCTCTTGCGCCAGGACATATGCGGGCAGGCCGTAAAGCATCAGTGCGCCCGCGGCCGGCAATACCAACCGGCGCAATTGCGTCGGAATACTCGTGGACAGCAGCTCGGGCATGGGTGCTCTCGGTATACCCCGCCTCTCGGCAGTGGTGGAAAGAGTCTAGCTCGCCCTCGACCGGCTGGCACGCGAACCCTGGAAATGCCGGCCCGCGGGCGCGATGATTCGCAAGGCGGACTGCCCTGAGCTCGTCAGAGAACCGTCAGGGAGTCTGTGCACTCGCGGAGCTGCCTTTCGACTGCCCATTCACCGTGATCCCGATCCTCGGGACGCCGAATTGGCCCTGCAGACGCGCCAGCTTGGCAAGGTCTATGGAGCCGACGATGTTGACGATCGTCAGCTCGCGAGGCTGCGCGGCGATGATTGCGACACCATCGGTCCTATCACCCGTGCGCCGCAGATAAATGTCGACCTTGCTCCCCTCCTTCAGGTCGTGAGTCGAGACCACCGGCTGCCAGCCGGGAGCGAGCAGCTGTGCCACCACCGCTTCGACATCGGCCTTGGAGTACTCCCCGGGCTGATCGAAGGTGTAGCTGCGCACATAGATGCCCTTGAGACCTCTCACCAGATCTCCGACCGCCGCATTATCGGCATCACCGTCGTTGTCGAAAGCGAGGCCCGCGAGGTGAAGGAGCGACGGATCGAGCGAGATGTCGACGGACTGCGATGCCCTCTTCGAGAGCGCGGCGAAGTCCGGCATCCGCAGCTGGCCGGGATCCGCCGCGGCAGCGAGAGCCGGGAGTGCAAGCAGCGCGGCTGCCACGATGATGGATCGAAGTCGCATGACGGTCTCCAGGGTACGCATGTTTGTGATGGCAGCGGGAGTCGCGCATGACATCAGGAGTCGGGACCTTCCTCGCGGGCGACGGTGGCGCGCACGAGGTTGACGCTGTCGCTGGCAATGCTCAGTGCCTGCAGGAGCTGTGCTCGGGCCTGACTCGCGCGCTGCGCATCGAGTGTGTGCTGTCGCAACTGGAAGAGTCCGACACCTGCAATGATCGAGGCCGCCAGAGCGACCGACACCCACCGGGCACGGGGGACGGCAGGCCGCCGCGGCTCGAGTCGGCTGACCGGTGCCGGCGCCCGCTGGCTCGTATCGAGTCGCGACACGACCTTGCCGGTGAAATCCTCGCCGGGGCTCTTCGGCCGCAGGGCGCGGCGCAGGGCTTCCTCGAAGTCATCGCTCATGACGGGCCTCCTGCGGAAGTCGACAGCCCCAACTCGTCGCATCGGCGGCGCAACAGTGCGAGGGACCGTTTCAAATGGCTCTTCACCGTGTTGAGCGGCATGTCGAGCGTCCGCGAGATCTCCGGCGGATCGAGATCCTCCTGGTATCTCAGGAGCACTACGACACGCGCCGCCGGCGGCAGCCGCAGGACCATATCACGCAGTTGCCGCTCGAGCAGCGGGTCGGCGGCCGTGTCAGGATCTGCTACTTCCGCCGCATCGTCGAGTGTCACGGAGGGGTGGGGCAGTCGCCGTCGCAACCGGTCGATGGCCCGATGGCAGACGGTCCGCCGCAGCCAGAAGAGAAGGTGCGCTTCGGAGCTGATCGCGCCGATGTGGCGGTGCGCTGACACGAAAACATCCTGCGCGAGCTCCTCGGCGTCTTCCGGCACCCGGAGCATGCGCAGCGCCAGCGCATATACGGCGTCCTGATAGGCACGGATCAGCTCACGGAAACCAGCGAGCTCGCCGCGCCTGGCGCGGGCGAGTCTGCAGCTCTCCGACGGGGTGGACGGACCCGGCGCCCCCTCGCCCATCGGTTCGGGCCCGCCCGGCGTGCCCGCGGCAGCGGCAGAGAGGCTCGCGGAATTGGCTTCCATACCCCTATATACGAAAGTCCGGGGCCCGCAGGGGGCAGTTGATCAGTCCCCGCCGCCCCTCAGTCCGGTCGGGCGGTGAGCGGTACGTGTGCGGGCTGGCTCGCCACACGGTCTATCCAGGCCCGAACGGCAGGGCAAGGTCCAAGGTCAAGCTCACCCTCGTGCGCGACGTGCGTATAGGCGTAAAGGGCGATGTCCGCGATTGAGTAGCGCTCACCCACGAAGAACTGGCGTCCGGCCAAATGTCCCTCCATGACCCCGAGCGCTGCACGGCCCTGCTCGAGGCGCTTCGGTAGCTCGGCGCGACGCGGTGAGTCTTTCGGCAGGTGCTTGAGGATGTAGCGCGGCGTAGCCACGTATGGCTCGTGGCTGTACTGCTCGAAGAACATCCACTGCAGGACCTGCGCGCGCTCGAGCTTCCCTGTCGGCAGGTAGGGAGTACCGTCGGCGAGATACCAGAGGATGGCATTCGACTCTGCCAGACACGTACCGTCGTCGAGCTGCAACGTCGGAATGCGGCCGTTCGGATTCTTGACCAGGAAATCTGCGGTCCGGGTGCCGCCCCGCAGGATATCCAGCTCCACCCAGCGATAGCCCCGGCCGAGGTGCGCCAGCAGCAGCCGGATCTTGTAGCCGTTGCCGGAATCGAGGTAGTCGTAGAGGATCACGCGGGAGTCTCCTCGCCATCGGTGGTGAGGACGCCAGTCTACGGCAGACGGGGCGCACGGAGGCTCGAGGCGAAGTCATGATCCATTTGCGAAAACCGGACTGGGCAATCCAAGCGGTCGCAGCGCGCTTCTCTGCGGCATGGCAGACCTGCAACGCAGGTGCAACCGCGGGCTTCCTCACGATCGACGGGGAGAGAATTGCCGTTGAGATCGCAATGATCGCGCCGAAGAAGACCGCGCCCGATTCACCCACCCGGCCTCGATTGCGGTTCGACAGAGTCGCACTCGGATTCATGGCGCGCTTGCGGGCGGGGCTTTCCCGGGGGCCGGGTCGAAACTCTCGCCGGCTGATGCTCAACTCAAATCCGCTGCAGCGTCAGCGGATCTTCCACGCCCCCAAAATACTTGCGTAGAGCATCGCTGAAGACCTGATCGTCGTCGGTGGCGTGGGCAAAGAGTGTCATCGACGAGCGGAATTTGAGGGAGTCCGGGTAGCCGAAGATCTCTTCGATGCTGCGCCCCTCGACCGCATTGACCAGCTGAGTGCACTGCCGGAGCCGCGGACCCAGAATGGGGTGTCGCAAGTAGGCTTTGACTTCGGCAAGAGACGACAGCGCGAAGCGCCGGGCCATCGCGCTGTGGCCGAGGCCCTGGATCTGCGGAAAGACGAACCACATCCAGTGACTCTCCTTGCGTCCCGCGCGAAGCTCCGCCATGACCTCCTCGATGACGGGCTCCTGCGCTTCGACAAAGCGCTCGAGACTCGATGGGGTGCTCAATGCGGGTAGCTCCGACGCTCGTCCGGAGCAAAAGTCTCGACCGGCGCGCAGGTTCCCTGGGCCGGAATCAGGCCGCGAGGATCCGCCTCACGCGCGGCTCGCCACCTGTCGGATGACGTGACGACTGGGCTTCGCCTTCATCCACTGCGCAACCCGCCGCGCATCGGCGACGCGCGTGTACTTTCCCCAGGAGTTGAGCAGCACCATGACGACGGTGCGATGGTCGATGACGGCTTGCATGACGAGGCAATGCCCCGCAGCATTCGTGAACCCGGTCTTCTGCACCACGATGTGCCAGGAGCGTCGGTCTACCAGGGAGTCGGTGTTGTGGTAGGCCACCATGTGCCGCCCGGAGCGGATGGTGTAGCCGCGGCTGGTGGAATATCGGCGGATGACCGCGCTCTGCGACGCCGCCATCACCAGCTTGGAAAGGTCTTCCGGAGTCGACGTGTCGTTGCTCGAGAGACCGGTCGGCTCGACGAAATGCGTGTGGATCATGCCGAGCTCGCGTGCTTTGGCGTTCATGGCGCGCACACAGGCAGCGACGCCGCCCGGGTAGTTGCGCGCCAGCGCGTGGGCTGCACGATTCTCGGAGGCCATGAGCGCCAGATGAAAGAGCTCTGCGCGGCTGAGGTGGGTGCCCACGGCCAGTCGGGAGGAGGCGCCGCGGCCAATGGCCCGATCGTCCGAAGTGACGTCCAGCTCTTCATCGAGCGGTTGCTTCGCCTCGGAGACGACCAGAGTGGTCATCAGCTTCGTAATCGAAGCGATGGGGACCGGTACGTCGGCCCGCCGGGCGTAGAGCACCTTGTGACTCGTGGTGTCCAACACGAGCGCCTCGGTCGAGCGCAGATTCGGCTGCACGCCCACCCCGCGGTGGCGGTGATGCAGGCGATGGTGGTGGAAGCGGGAAATCGAGGCCAGGTGGATCGGCGCTGCCGCGCAGGCGGCCGAGGCCGTGAGCACCAGGCAACCCCACGCGAATGAGAGCAGTCCAATGCGCTTGCCGTGCCCCGTGGCCGACTTCGACGGTAAACCCGACCCCATTTTTCAGTATTCCCCGTTGTCCGCGGTCGACGCGGAATTCTTAAGGTAGCAGATCACGATCCACAGACTGCCGCCGTGACGCACGGCGGGTTTCAGCGGACCGTAGTGAGAAGCCTACAACAATGTTGCCGCGTCAGGCTACGCCGCGAGGGGTATCGCGACCTGCACGCGGTTGCGACCGAGGCGCTTGGCGGCATAAACGGCCGCATCGGCCTGCGCAATCAACGCTTCTCCCCAGACCCCGAGCGGATCGCTGCTGGCGACTCCGATGCTGCAGGTGAGCTGAATCGGAGCTCCGTGTCCGTCGATGCGCACCTCCGCCACTCGCTGGCGGATGCGCTCGGCGATCGGCTCCGCCGCGGGAGCATGGGCGCCGCTCAGAACTACGACGAACTCCTCGCCGCCATAGCGGCCGATGATGTCCGACTGGCGCAGCTCCGCCTGGATCGGACGGATGACCGCGGCGAGGCAGGCATCGCCGGCGGCGTGCCCGTAGGAGTCGTTGATGGATTTGAAGAAGTCGAGGTCGAGGAAGAGCACTGCCACGGGAAGGCCGTTTGCCCGACTTGCGCGACAGGCCGCATCGAGCTGCTCGAGTAGTGAGCGGCGGTTGAGTACGCCCGTGAGCGCATCGGTCTTGGCACGCCGTTCCGCCTCTGTCAGGGCATGGCGTTGCTGGCGCAGCCGGTCGGCAACGCCGAGGGAAGTGAGGATGGCAGAGGCAACCATGGAGCCCGGGAGGCCATAGTAGAAAAGTGCCTCATCGGCGGCGGCGCGGGTCACGAGGAGGCGCGCCGAGGTCACGATGGCAAATGTCTCGAGCAATACCCAGGCGAAGAGGAACCAGCCCGCCGCCCGATTCCCGCGCCGCCAGGCGAGGAAGGCGACGAGCAGCACGAAGACGCCGGCGCCGAGGAACATCAGGTTGCCGATCCCGACCACGATCCCGCCGAGGCCCACCACCTCTCCGACATTGGCCACCGCGAGCACCGCGAAGCCCGCGGCCAGCCAGCCGAAAGCCCGGTATACCCGCGGGGAGGTATGGCGCAGGTCGGCGATCTCGCGGGCAAAGAGGCTCGCCATCGCGCCGCTCAGGGCGACCGGGACATTCCAGGCATAAGGCACGAGCGCGCTGCCGGCGGCAAGCCACGGCCAGCGAAAGCCCTGCCCCGAGAAATAGGCCAGATAAAGCGCCTGCAGGCCCGTCATGGCCGCATAGAGGATGAAGAGCCGGTCCGAGAGCACGAACCACATCGCAGCGGTCGCGAGTGCCAGGGCAGCCAGCGCCCCGCAGGCGAGCGAGATCATGAGCGCGTGCCGCGCGCCGCGTGCGAGCTCCCTTTCCAGGGTGGCTGCGACGAAATAGACCCGGTCGGCGCCGGCGTCACTCGCCTGGAAGCGGGCGTAGAACACCTGTCCGGCCTGCAATCCGGGTCCCGGGACCAGGAAGGCTGCCTCGTGCGTTGCGCCGAATTCCGGGAGCGTCAGCCCCTGAATGAGAGGGGCGGGCGGGCCGGCGCCCCCCGGGTAGAGGGTGACCTTGAGGTCGCGGCTGGAGCCCACCACGACCACCGGCAGCGCCGTAGCGGGGATGCTCCCGGTCGCCTGCAGCCGTACCCAATGAGTGCCGCGGGCCTGGCGCATCGGAGCCTGGGAAACGGGTGCTGCGAAGCGGGCATCGAGAGCCCCGCTGGTCACATCGGCCGCGGCCGGCGCCGGGTCCGTGCCGGCGAGGACCCTGATCTGGAGCGAGGAGTCGCCGGCTGCGGCGAGCGCGAGCGATGGCAGCCAGAGGCAGGCCCAAAGCACCAGTGCCCGGGCCGGGCGCCGGGGCTGGCGGTGAACATCGTCCTTAAGAAGGGCGAGACCTCGGGACACAGAGGAAGAAGCGGATTTCTGCCGCGGATCAGCGGTGGATGCGAGGGGTATCATCGTCGCAGGGATTCTCCTGGGGCGCAATCTCGGCCGCGTTACAGCCGTGGCGAGGCCGCGCCGGAGCCGCCTGCGCCGGCGCGGGGCGTCCTTCCCCGGCCCCGGGAACGGTTGACACTCCCCGCACCCCTACCTAGAATCGCCGGCCTTTCTCGGTCCGGACCCGATTCACGCCGGCACCGGAAGCAGCGAGACGATACCCACCGGGCCGCCGAGCGACAGCCAAGCGGCCCGGTCTTTCTTGGAGACAGAATGCCGATCACAGGTCAGCTCATCCGGCAACCTCGCCGGACGAGGGCAGAGAAGACAAAAGTGCCTGCACTGGGGGCTTCACCTCAGAAGCGCGGCGTCTGCACACGGGTGTACACCACGACGCCGAAGAAGCCCAACTCCGCCCTGCGGAAGGTCTGCCGTGTTCGGCTGACCAATGGATATGAAGTCACGAGCTACATCGGCGGCGAAGGACACAACCTCCAGGAGCACTCGGTGGTGCTCATCCGTGGAGGCCGCGTAAAGGACCTGCCAGGCGTCCGCTACCACACGGTTCGCGGCACGCTTGATTGCGCTGGCGTAGGCGAGCGCAAGCAGGGTCGCTCGAAATACGGAGCCAAGAGGCCCAAGAAGTAAATGAGCACAGCGATTCTTTCCGGCGCGCTCAGCGCGCCGCCACATGGACGGGGTTACTCGGCCCATCCTGGGCCTCGCCCCGAAGGGGCCGCCGACCGCTGGCGCGCTCGGCGTTGTAAATCGCTCCCGGCGATTTGCTCGCGCTTTGGCGAACCCCGTAAGTCCTGCGCGCAGCGCATGAGAAGAGGCTGAGATGTCCCGTCGAGCGCAGGCCCCCGTCCGCACCATCCTCCCGGACCCGAAGTTCAACAGCGATATGCTGGCGAAGTTCATGAACGTCGTCATGAAGGACGGCAAGAAGTCCGCCGCCGAGCGCATCATTTATGGCGCACTCGATCGCATCGCGGAGAAGACCGGCCGGAAGGGTTCGGAGGCGATCGAGGTGCTCTCGACCGCGCTCGACAACGTCAAGCCCGTCGTCGAGGTCAAGTCGCGCCGCGTCGGCGGTGCGACGTACCAAGTGCCGGTCGAGGTTCGGGCCACGCGCCGCCAGACATTGGCCATGCGCTGGATGATCGAGGCCGCTCGCGACCGCAGCGAGAAGTCCATGGCGTTCCGCCTCGCTCACGAGTTGATGGATGCTGCCGAGAATCGCGGTGCCGCCGTCAGGAAGCGCGAGGACACGCACCGTATGGCCGAGGCCAACAAGGCCTTCGCGCATTACCGCTGGTGATTCCCGGCGGCTGATGCCGGAAGGCCGCAGAGGACAGTTTTACCGTGGCACGTGCGACGCCCATAGAGCGCTATCGGAACATCGGCATCTCTGCGCACATCGACGCGGGGAAGACGACGACCACCGAGCGCATTCTTTTCTACACGGGCGTCTCGCACAAGATCGGTGAGGTTCACGACGGCGCGGCCGTCATGGACTACATGGAGCAGGAGCAGGAGCGCGGCATCACCATCACCGCCGCTGCCACCACGTGCTTCTGGAAGGGGATGGACAACAGCTTCCCCGAGCACCGGGTCAACATCATCGACACCCCAGGCCACGTCGACTTCACCATCGAGGTGGAGCGGTCCCTGCGCGTGCTCGACTCCGCCGTGGCGCTGTTTGATTCGGTGGCCGGCGTGCAGCCGCAGTCCGAGACGGTCTGGCGGCAGATGAACAAGTACCACGTGCCGCGCCTCGCGTTCGTCAACAAGATGGACCGTGCCGGCGCGAACTTCCTGCGCGTCGTCGACATGATCCGGTCCCGCCTGCGCGCCAATCCGGTGGCGATCCAGCTGCCGATCGGCGCGGAGGAAAACTTCGAGGGCGTGATCGACCTCGTGCGCATGAAGGCGATCTACTGGGACATGGAGACCCAGGGCATGCGCTTCGAATACCGCGACATCCCGGCGGATTTGCGTACCCAGGCCGAGGCGCACCGCTCGAAGATGATCGAGGCGGCGGCCGAAGCCAACGATGCGCTGATGCAGAAGTACCTGGAGACCGAGACGCTCACGGATGACGAGGTGCGCCGGGGCCTGCGCGAGCGCTCGCTGCGCAACGAGGTCGTGCTGTGCCTGTGCGGCTCGGCATTCAAGAACAAGGGCGTGCAGGCGCTGCTCGATGCCATCATCGAGTTCATGCCTTCGCCGATCGAGATGCCCGACGTCAAGGGAATCAACGATCGCGACCAGCCCGAGACGCGCAAGGCCAGCGACGAGGAGCCGTTCTCCGCGCTCGCGTTCAAGCTGCTCAACGATCCTTTTGTCGGCAACCTGACGTTCTTCCGCGTCTACTCCGGCGTGCTCAACTCCGGCGACACGGTGTACGTGCCGACCAAATCCAGGAAGGAGCGCATCGGCCGCCTGCTGCAGATGCATGCCGCCGAGCGCAATGAGATCAAGGAAGTGCGTGCGGGCGACATCGCCTCGGCCGTGGGCCTCAAGGACGTCATCACGGGCGACACCCTCTGCGATCTCGAGAAAGTCATCACCCTCGAGAAGATGGAGTTTCCGGATCCGGTGATCTCCGTCGCGGTGGAGCCCAAAACCAAGGCCGACCAGGAGAAGATGGGCGTCGCGCTGCAGCGCCTGGCGAAGGAGGATCCCTCCTTCCGTGTCCACACCGACCAGGAGTCGGGACAGACAATCATCTCCGGCATGGGCGAGCTGCACCTCGAGATCATCGTCGATCGCATGAAGCGCGAGTTCAAGGTGGAAGCGAACGTCGGCAAGCCTCAGGTCGCCTACCGCGAGACCATTCGCGGCACCGTCGAGAGTGAAGGCAAGTTCGTGCGCCAGTCGGGCGGTCGTGGTCAGTATGGTCACGTCTGGCTGAAGCTGGAGCCCAACGAGGTAGGCAAGGGTTACACCTTCGTCAACGGCATCGTCGGCGGCACGATCCCGAAGGAGTACATCCCGGCAGTCGACAAGGGCATCCAGGAGGCCTGTCAGACCGGCGTCATCGCCGGCTACCCTGTCGTGGACATCAAGATCACTCTGATCGACGGCTCGTATCACGACGTCGACTCGAGCGAGATGGCGTTCAAAATCGCCGGCTCCATGGGTTTCAAGGAAGGCTTCAGGCGCGCCAAGCCGGTGCTCCTCGAGCCGATCATGAAAGTCGAGGTCGTCACGCCGGAGGAGTACTCGGGCGATGTCATCGGTGACCTCAATCGCCGGCGCGGACAGATCCTGGGGATGGACGAGGGTCCCTCCGGCAAGGCCATCGCCGCCGACGTACCGCTGTCGGAAATGTTCGGCTACGCGACGACCGTGCGCTCCATGAGCCAGGGCCGCGCGACCTTCACCATGGAATTCGACAAGTACACCGAAGTGCCGCCCAACATCGCCGACGGCATCATCAAGAAATGAGTTATAGAGATTCGTAAGGTAGCAAGCAGTCATGTCCAAAGAGAAATTCGAGCGTAACAAGCCTCACGTGAACGTGGGGACGATCGGGCACGTGGACCACGGGAAGACGACGCTGACGGCGGCCTTGACGAAGGTGATGGCCGAGACGCATGGCGGTCAGTTCATGG
>DASUHA010000006.1:0-16770 GCA_036273735.1 Steroidobacteraceae bacterium
GCGATAGACGGGTTGCGAGCGGAGGGCTCTACTGCGGCCGCGGAGGTCGCCTCCTGGATGGAAGATCTGTTGACCTGCTCATGAGTTGATCCGGCTGACCTCACCCGCAACAGCGTCTGCGGTTGGCGACAGCCGTTCTCATCGTGGATTCAGATACTTACCAACATCCGTGCATTTGAGTTGACAGAACGGGTCTCCATTCGGAGACGGTTCCGACCCGCCCGCCGCGCCATTCAGCCATCCGCACGCGCGTAACCCGTTGAATAGACAGGGCTTAAATTGCCTGGCATAGGGTTTGCTGCATAGCACGTGCTACCGCTCCCGGGTGTCGCTTCCCGGTGCGGTCGCTCAGCGTTCCGGTGGGGCCACGCGGGAGATGCGATTGGGGCCACTTAAGACTCTTTGCGGTCTTGTCGTCGCTGTGCTCGTCCTCTCCGGCTGTGGGGGAGGTGGCTCGGGCTCGGGTTCGGCTGTCGGCGTGTCGAGCAGCCCACCCGCGAGCTCCGGATCCGGGCCGCCGACGACTCCGCCCCCGAGCTCCGGAGGCTCGACGCCACCGCCGAGCGGTGGCGGCTCAACGCCACCGCCGCCACCGCCGCCTCCTCCGCCACCCCCGCCGCCGCCGCCGGTCACGGGCAGTGCGAAGCTAACCTGGACCGCGCCGACCACGAACAGTAACGGCTCGGCGCTCACCAGTCTGGCCGGTTACCACATCCATTACGGCAGCAGCGCCGGGTCGCTGACCAACACGGTCGACATCGCGAACCCGGCCACCTTGACTTATGTCGTGACCGATCTGACGGCCGGGACGTGGTACTTCGCGATCACGGCCTACACGAATTCCGGCACCGAGAGCGCCCAGTCGAACGTCGGCAAAAAGACGATCACCTGACGGGAGACGGGGCTGCGCGCCCCAATTGCGGTCCGCAGACATTCAGCCCAAGATGGCGGGCAGTCGTCCCTCGTGGAGAAGTGCCCTTGGAAGATTCGCGCGAGCCCACCGCCGTCATGCCGAAACCGGCCTTTGCGGCGAGTTCGCCCTCTCCAGAGGCCGCGATGACCGAGGGAATCCTGGAGATCCCCGGCCCCTGGACGCTGCATCATCGCGGGGAGCTGCCTGCCGCCCGGATTGCGTGGCGGCTCACCGGCCCGTCGGATGCGCCCCTGGTGTGCGCCATGGGCGGAATCTGGTCGGACCGGCGGCTGTTTGATCCGGCCGAGCCGAAGCGAGGTTGCTGGCGCGAAGTGGTGGGTGCGGGCCGCCCCCTGGATTCGAACCGGCATCGGATCCTGAGCTTCGATTATCTCGGTGGCAGCGGCGAGTCGACCGGTCCCGAGGCGGGCCATCGCTTTCCGAGCATTTCGACCTACGATCAGGCCGAGGCCCTGGAGCGGCTGCTCGATCATCTGAAGGTCCCGTCCCTGCGCGCGATCGTGGGTGGGTCCTACGGCGGCATGGTCGCCCTGGCATTCGCGGAGCGGTTCCCGGAGCGGGTCGCGGCGCTCTGCATCATCTCGGCCGCCGACCGCCCACACCCGATGGCCATCGCCTGGCACAGCATCCAACGGCGGATCGCGAAGTTCGCCATGCAGTCCGCCCGTCCGCAGGAGGGGCTGCGGCTGGCGCGCGCCGTGGGCCTCTCGCTCTATCGCAGCTCGGAGGAATTTGCGGCCCGCTTTCCGGCCACGCCGCGGCTCGAAGGCGAGGAGTTTGTATTCCCGGTGGAGCGGTATCTGTTCCTGGACGACGATTCAACCTCTGCCTTCCGTGCGGAGAGCTTTCTTTGTCTGTCGGAGTCGCTCGATCTGCACCAGGTCGACGCCACTCGCATATTCGTACCCACTACGGCAGTTGGCGCGCGTGAGGACCAGCTGGTGCCGCTGGGTGATGTGCGTGCGCTGGTCGCGCGCATGGGTGTCGCACAGGTGCGCGAGATATCCTCGATCCACGGTCACGATGCCTACCTGAGAGAGCCTGAGCAGCTGCGCCCGGTGATCGCTGCGGCGCTGCAGGCGGTCACCTGAGGCTCGGCAGGCATGGCACCTGGAGCGCTCCTCCACGTGCCGTGCGCGGTGGGCATTGGCGACATAATGAGCCGGATGGGGGGTTCTCGTCAGTCCGGGGATTCGGGCGCCGGCACAGACGTCACGGGCATTTCAGCCCTCTGACTGGTACAATCGCTCCCGGCAAACAGCCGGACGCGCGTGAGCGCCGGAGCGCAATTCGCGGCGCATCGACGCCCATCTACATGCCCGACCCAACTACAAGAAGGGGCTGCCTGGACCCCTGTGCCCACGGACTGACATGAGTGCACCGAATCTCCACGCCACCGTCGAAGAGGTCCTGGACCAGCTGCGGGGTATCTGGCGATTCAGGCGGGTCGCGCTGATCGTGGCCTGGTGCCTGGCGCCCATCCTCTGGGTCGGCGTCCTACTGATCCCCAATACCTACGAATCGTATGCCAAGGTGTTCGTCGATACACGAACCACTTTGAGCGAGGCGACCGAGGGGCTGAGCCTCAGCGGCGATGTCGGTGGCCAGATCGAGCGCGTACGGGACGGGCTCCTCGGCGGGCCGGAGTTGAACAAGGTGGCCAACGATGCCGGGCTGTTCGCGGCGGCCCACACGGTCGGGCAGCGTCAGAAGGTGCTCGCGACCCTGCGCAACAACATCGACATCGACGGCAAGCTCGAGCCGCAGAGCACCATTGCGCTCTTCACGATCACCTACCGGGATCGCAGCCGCCCGCGGACCCTGCAGGTGGTCACGCAGCTTCTCAACACCTTCGTCCAGGGCACTCTCGGCGGCAAGCAACAGGGCTCGGATGAAGCCGAGAAGTTCCTCAGCCAACAGATTGCCGACTACGGCGCGCGCCTCTCCGCCTCCGAGCAACGGCTCGCCTCGTTCAAGAAGAACAACGTCGGGCTCCTGCCGGGCGATCAGGGCGATTATTTCAGCCGCCTGCAGGGTGACATGAACGAGCTGACCCGGGCGAGGGAGAGTCTCAGCCTCGAGCTGCGCAAACGCCAGAAACTCGCGGAGCAGCTGCAGTCCGGAGAGCAGTTCACCGCCGGCCCGGTGGACGGGAAGGGTTCAGTGACGCTCGACACCGAGAGTCAGATCGCCCAGGCGCAGCAGAAACTGAACGACCTGCTGCTCAAGTTCACCGACCAGTATCCGGACGTCATCGCGCTCCGCAGGACACTCGAGCAGCTCAAGGAGCGGGAAGCAGCGCAGATCGCCGCCGCCAAGAAGGGTGACGTGCATGCCGCCAACCAGCTCAGCCTCGCGGCCAATCCCGTCTATCAGAAGCTTCAGGAGCAGTACAACGCGGAGGACGTGACCGTAGCCTCCCTGCAGCAGGAGATCGCCGATCGCGAGAAGGAAGTGGCGAGAGTGCGTGCCATGATCTCGACGGCGCCGGAGGTCCAGGCTCAATACGCGCAACTGACGCGCGACTATAACGTCACCCGCACCCAATACGATGCGCTGCTGGCAAGGCTCAACCGCGCACGCCTTGGGCAGCAGGCCGCGTCGACGGGCGTCGTGAAATTCCAGGTGATCGACCCGCCGACGGCGGAATTCGCGCCGGTGGGACCGAGGCGGGCGATGCTCATCCTGGGGGCGCTCGCCCTGTCGCTCGCAGCGGGCGGAGGGCTGGCGTACCTCCTGCACATGCTGCATCCGGTATTCGTGAGCGCACGCCACCTCGCCGCGGTGACCGGTCTTCCGGTGTTGGGTTCCGTCAGCATCGCCTGGCTCGATGATCGCCGCACCGTGATCCGCAGCGAGCGCGTGCGCTATGCCTGGGCGGTGGCTGGCCTCGTGGCCCTGGGACTCGGAATCCTGGCGATGCAAGGGCGCCTGCTGAGTCTCCTGGGAGGGATACACACATGAGCGTGGTGGAGAAGACGCTGCAAAAGCTGCAGGACGCCAAACAGAAACGTCCTGACCCGGCGGCACCGGACCTCACTGTGGCCAAGCCGGATTTCGCCGCCCGCTCACCCGAGCGGAGTGCGCCCGCCGCCGGGCAACATCCTCCGATCATCCTCGACCGTCCCAGGCTGCGCACCCTGGGACTCTTGCCGCCCGAGGCGCATGAGCGGCGGCTTTCCTCACAGTATCGCAAGATCAAACGTCCCCTGATCGCTGGCGCGTTCGGACGCGGAGCGGAGCGCGTAGCCAAGGGACACATGATCATGCTCGCGAGCGCGATGTCAGGGGAAGGCAAGACCTTTACGGCCATCAATCTCGCGCTCAGTCTCGCCAGGGAGAAGGATCTGCGCGTGCTCCTGGTGGACGCCGATGTCGCGAAGCCGCAGTTGAGCCGGACGTTCGGTCTCGAGGGTGAGCAAGGTCTACTCGACGTCCTGCGCGATCCGCAGCTGGACGTAGAGACGGCCATTCGCCACACCGACGTTCCGACACTGTCCTTTCTGCCCGCAGGCAAGAGCTCTGCGGATGCGACGGAGCTTCTTGCGAGCCGGCGCATGGAGGAGCTGGCAGCCCTGCTGGGCAAGCACGACGATCACCGGATCGTTCTCTTCGACACACCGCCGCTCATCCAGACCACCGAGTCTCCCGCCCTGGTGCAGATGGTGGGGCAGATCCTGGTCGTCGTCCGCGCGGAATGGACTCCACAGCCGGTGCTGCTCGATGCGCTCGAGAATTTACAGGACCATCCGGCCGTATCCCTGATGCTGAATCAGAGCATGCGGTCCGAGACGTCGGCGTACTACTACTACGGCTACGGAGAGGAGGGGTCGGGAGCCGAGAGGTCGAGCAGCTCCGACAGCGGGTAGGCGGCTGCGGCTATTACTTCTTTTTCCGACGGAGCATGCCGATGGAGGCGGCCGCTCCGAGTGCGAGCAGCCCGAGAGTTCCGGGTTCAGGGGTGGAAGAACCGGGATCATGGTGGTGCCCGGTGGGTGCCGAGCACCAACTCGGGATTGCTTTACAGGTCGCGTCACCCGAATGCGCCGCGGGTGCGCCGATCGCCATCAGGGCGCAACCCAACAAACCCAACATGATGGTCCGCATCGCTTCCCCCGCGTACTTCGTGTGGCAATGTTATTACTGCAAAGTCCGTGCCACGTACGCTAAGTGCCCGACAGGCCTGAGATCCTTTGGTTGCAGCACGATCCGTCGAGGCGGGCGATTGTAAAGCGGCCCGACAGTACTGTCGCCACTTTTCGACACCACGCGTCCGGTGAGCGTACGATTCACGCTAAAATCATTTTAAAAACAGTGTGTTAGCATGAAGAATTCAGAGCGTTCGAGCCCGCGATCCGCATGTTAAATTCTCCGACATCGGGGGGTCCCCATGCCGAGCGCTTCAGGGTGAGCAATGCGGTGCGGGTCGCGGCCGTCCTCCTGGGGGTGGGGGCGCTCTACTGGCCCGACATGGCCGCTCTGGGCCGCTATTGGGGCGTCCACGATGCCAACGCGCAGAGCGGGGTGCTGATCGCGGCTCTGGCCGTGTTCCTGCTGTTTCGGGCCCGTAGACGCTTCGAGCAGATATCGATCGAGCCCGTACCCTGGGCCTGCCTGCCGCTGCTCGCCTGTGCCCTGCTGAGCCTGATCTCCTGGCGCGCCGGCATTCTGACCCTGCAGCTCTTCTTCCTGCCCGCCATCCTCTGGCTGGCCCTGCTGGCCCTGCTCGGGTGGGGGGGCGCGCGCCCGGCGGGATTCGCGATAGGTTTTCTTTATTTCGCCCTCCCGGGTTGGGGCCTGCTCGGGCCTGCCCTGCAGCGGCTGACCGCATGGGCAGTCGGGATGATCGGACCGATCTTAGGGCTCCCCCTCGCCATGTCCGGAATGACGGTGAGACTACCGGAGGGGATGCTCTTCGTCGTCGCCCCGGAGTGCAGCGGCGTTGATTTTCTCACCGTCGGGCTCGCAGTCGCGGCTCTGCAGGGGGAGCTGGAGCGGGCGGCATTGCGCCGGCGCGCGCGCCTCATCGGCGGCATGATCCTGCTCGCGGTCGTCAGCAATTGGCTGCGCGTGCTCCTCATCGTCGAGATCGGATATCGCTCGCATATGCGTAACGCTCTCGCGACCCGCGATCACCTTGCGCTGGGCTGGATCGTGTTCGCGTGCGCGCTGCTCCTGTTCGTTTGGATGGCCGGTCGCACGGCGGTCCCGGTGGCGCAAGGGGCTGCCGGGCCCATTGATGGTGCTGTCGCGCCCGGGGCCGCGCAGCAGATGCAATTCTCCTGGCGACGCTATGGGGTGATTTCCCTGGGTCTGCTCGCCGCCCCCGCGCTCGTTTATGGCAGCCTCATTTCGACCGATGCCGGCGCCAGCGGCGCGGCATTCGCGCTGCCGCCGGCGCGCGCGCCGTGGCGTGGGCCGCTGAGCTCGGCGGACCCGCTGTGGCGCCCCAGGTTTATCGGTGCACATACCGAGCTGCGCGCGGTTTACGAGAGTACGGACGGCCGTGCCGTGGAAGTCGCGGCCTTCGGGTTCCCGCGACAGACCCAGGGCGCGCACATCCTCGACGAGAGGAACTCCGTGCTCGGTGAGCAAGGGCTCTCCCTCGAGAGCATTGCGCTCGCCTCCGGCGCCGCCATTCCGCACAGTGAGGTCATCGCGCTCGACTCCCGAGGGCGTCGCTCGCTCATCTGGTCCGTCATCGATATCGGCGGCCACCTGTTCGCTGTATCGGTGTCCTCGCAATTGTGGTACGGCGCCCGCTCGCTCATCGGCACACCGTACTCGGCGCTCTTCGCGCTGCGGTCCCAATGCGATGTCTCCTGCGATGCGGCGCGCGCAGCACTCGCCAATTTCCTGAATGCGAATGGAGCGGCGCTGATTGCGTCTCTTCCGGATGCCAAGCCTGGCGTGTAGAGTCCTCCGAGAATAAGCATGAAGATCGGGCGGGAATCCAAGACAATGCTCGCGAGTCATCCCTCGATCGAGTCCCCGGTACGGCGATGATGCGCGTCGAAGACTCTGCGGCCCGTGCCGAGCTCGCGGCGCAGCCCCGGCGGCGCTGCGTGAGACCTTCGGGGCCGGAGGATGCCGCCGCCATTACCGCCCTCATGTCCGAGGCGGGCTTGAGGTCGAACACCGAGCCGCGGCACCTGCACTGGAAATACTGGCAGGAGCGCCCCGAGTGGGCCGGCTCGCGCTCGTACGTGTTGACCGACGGAAGCGCAGTGCTGGCCCACGCCGGGGTGATGCCTGCGACTTTGCTCGCCGACGGGAAGCGCCTGCGCCTGGCGCACGTGATCGATTGGGCCGCGCGGCACAGCGAGGTCGGGGCAGGGGTGGCCCTGATGAAACATGTTGGGCGCCTGACAGATGCGCTGTACGCGATCGGAGGCAGCGCCGATACGGTGAAGATCCTGCCGCAGATCGGGTTTCGGGCCTGCGGAGCAGTGGCCGGTCATGTCCGTCCTCTTTCCGCACTCAACCTGTGGCGCGAGGTCGGCGCAGGCAGCTGGCGGATCGTGCCGCGGATGGCGCGCAGCATACTCTGGCGGATGCGGGCATCGCGGCCTTCGCTCGAGGGTTGGTCGGCGTCTCTGCTCGCGGAGGGGGAGAGCGGTCGGATCGCTCCGGTGTTGCCGCAGGCGCGCGCAGAGGGTGCGGTATTCGAGCGCGGCGAGGCTCTGTTTCGCTACATGCTGGCTTGTCCGATCGTCCCAATGATGCTGTACGCGGTCGAATTCGCAGATCGCGTGCGCGGGTATTTCCTGTTGGCGCTCGTGGGTGGGCAGACACGACTTGCGGACGCCTGGGTCGACTCCACTGAGCCGGCGGACTGGCGCGCCCTCGTCGGCTGCGCCGTGCGCGAGGCAAGCCGCCGGAAGGAAGCCGCCGAGCTGGTGGCCTGGTCGAGCGACCCCATGCTCGCGCAGGCACTGGCTGATAACGGCTTCCATCAACGCTTCACCCTGCCGGTCATGCTGCGGGGCGGCGCCCAAGCCGCTTCCGTGTCGACGCTGCGCGTGCAAATGCTGGACAACGACGCGCTGTACCTCTACGAGGGACGCGATCAGCTCTGGGCTTGAAGTCCTATGGTTTTACTCGAGACCAGCACAGGCGGCAGGCCTTCGGTGCGGCACCTTCCTGCCCTCGATGGCATTCGCGGCCTCGCCATCATCTGGGTGGTGTTCCACAACACGCTGGATGACAAGTTCGCCCCGACGGGCGGACTGCTGCACCTCGTGGCGCTGCTCGCCCGTCCAGGGTGGATCGGCGTGCAGCTCTTCTTTGCGCTGTCAGGATTCCTGATCACGGCGGGCCTCCTAGACACCCGGGACGCGGACAACTATTTCTCCGGGTTCTATGCGAAGCGGGCGCTGCGCATCCTGCCCCTTTACTACGCCGTACTGCTCCTGCTGCTCATCATCGTACCCTGGGCGACGGGCTCCCTGGGCGAGCTCGGCACCGCCTTCGAGCATCAGGCCTCGCTCTGGCTCTTCGTGATCAACTGGACGCATGCAGGGGCCTACGGCTTCGCGCATTTCTGGTCGCTCGCCGTCGAGGAGCAGTTCTATCTCTTCTGGCCGCTCGTGGTCTACCGGCTGAGCCCGCAGCGGCTCCTGCCGGTGTGCCTGTGGATCGCCTTCGGGGCTCTCGTGGTGCGCTGCGGCATGAGGCTCGAGGGCGCCAGCGGTTGGACTATTTACACCCTGACACCGTGTCGGATGGATGCCCTTGCACTCGGCGCGGCCGGCGCCTGCCTGGTTCGCATGCCCTCCCTGGAGAGTTATACGCGCCGCCGGCTACCCCTGTTGGGCGGCGCAACACTGGCGCTCTTCCTGCTGGCCATGCCGCTGACGCACTTCTATGACGACTCCCGAATTGCCGGGGAGACCATCGGCTATACCGTATTGGCCTGGTGCGGCGCCGCACTGGTTACCGGCGCTGCCATGACCGATGCTGCGGCGCCTTCGTGGCTGGCCAGGGCGCTGCGCTGGGCACCGCTGCGCTCCTGCGGCAAGTACAGCTACGCGATGTATGTGTTTCATGAGCTCTTGCACAAGCTCCTGACTTTACCCAGCATCATCAAATACTTCGGGCCAGATCCTGCGCCGCGAGTGATCTTTGCAGGCAGCCTCGCGACGTTGCTGGTGAGTTACGGGCTGGCGTTCCTGAGCTACCACGGCTTCGAGAAGCATTTCCTGTCACTGAAGCGCCTGGTCCGGCGGCCGGCGGCGTTACGCGCCGGGCCGGCCTGACCTGCCATTGGGCATGAGGTTTGCGACTGGGCGGGGCTGCTCCAGGCGGATCGTCGCTTGCCGCCGTGGCGACTCACTTGGGTCGGAGGGGGACACGTATGCGGACGCTGAAGTCATTCTGCGGTTGTGCCGCCGCCGTGCTCATTCTCTCGGGCTGCGGCGGGGGTTCCGGCTCGAGCTCAACGCCTGCGAGCGTCTCGGGTCCTCCGCCCACCGCCAAGGGCACTGCGACGCTCAGATGGACGGCCCCGACGAGCAACAGCGACGGATCCGCGCTGACCAACCTGGCGGGCTATCACATTTATTACGGCACCAGCGCCGGCGCCCTGAGCAGCACGATCAACGTCCCGAGCCCGGCCACCCTGACCTACGTCGTGAGCGGCCTCAGCACCGGCACGTGGTATTTCGGCATCGCCGCATACACGAATGCAGGGCTCGAGAGCGGAATGTCGAACGTCGGGAGCAAGACGATCAGCTGAAGCGACCGCCTGCCAAACGGTCACAAAGGCAGCCTGTCATCGGCTTCGCATGGCGGGTCGGTGGCGAGGCCCGCAACGTTCTCGATCAGCGACCGGAACTGCTCGTTGGGCGCCTCTCGCGAGAACTTCCTCGCTTCCTCTGCGGTGGGCACGGTCATGCTGCCTTCGAGCGCATGGCGACGATAGAGGTCGAAAAGAGTCTCTTCGAGTGCCCGCGGATCACGCGAATCGACCTGATTGACACCGCGGATGCCCTTCACGAGCCGGGCCGTCTCGCAGTCGTTCTCGCAGATGAGGAGAATCTCGCGGCCGCTGATCAAATGCTCGTAAGTCTTTGCAGGCACTGAGTAGGGCTGCTGTTGAGCCAGATTAACGAGGACCGTTGCCCGAGATGCTTCCTCGGCCACGGCCTGCGGCGGAAGATGCGGCAGAAGCCTCACGATCGGGGCGCATGCCTTCCCCACGAGCCAATCCGTGAGCGACTGATTCCCATAGGACTCGACTCGACCCATGAGCGTCAGAGAGACGAGGCTGCGGTCCACGTCCGGCCGCTGCAGCAAATCCTCGACGGCTCTCAGCAGCGGAAAAGGATCGCGACCGAGATACAGATCGCCGGCAAAGAGAATCGCAAGACGGCCCTCCGTCTCAGTAGAGAGGGCAGGCCGGGCTTCGCCGTCATAGCCGTTGCGGACCACGTGTATCCTGGCTTGGGCAGCCGGATACCGCGAAGAAAGCGATTGGGCGACCGTCGCTCCGGCTGAGGTCACGCAGGCGGCGGATTGCACCACCCACCTCTCGAGCGGGAGCTGCAACAGGTACTCCGCGCGGTGCTGCGGGTCCGTGCTGACCGCGTCGGTCCAGGGATCGCGGAAATCTGCAATGTGAGGAATGCGCAGCCGCCTGGCTGTCATCGCGCCTGCGAGCAGCACGGTTTTGGGCGGTGCCGACGACACGACCGCCCGAGCGCCGTACTTTCGTCCGGCCGTGATCGCTGCCCGGGATGCGCGCCACGCCCATTTCTTGTAGGCGTCCACGAAAAAGACCGCCCGGAAAAAAATCTGGCGGGCGAACGCGCTCGACTGCGACAGGATTCCCGCGGGACGGGTGGCGGCATCCGTCTTTGGGCCCGGCTGCCGCGCCGCCGCGGATGCCGGCGCAGCGCCTCGCTTCAGCGAGACCAGGGAGTCGAGCAGGAGCCGGCGGGGCTGCTTGACCGGGATCGCGATGATTCCGGGCAGGATCTCAGCGCCGGCGCGGACCTCCTGCTGCCCGAACGCGCTCACTACGATCACCCGCAGGCCGCGCGCGGCAAGATGTCGCGCCAGTGCCGTGGTGCGGCGGCCCCCGATTTCGTTCGTCGGGTAGAAATGGTAGGAAATGAGTAGAACCGTGTGGACGCTCAAGCGCGCTCGCGGGGAGACCACCCTGAAACGTTCGGATTATAGTGCAAAATACCCGCCGCCCGACTCTTCGCCAATCCTCGGGCGGAGCTGCCATGACGTTCTCATCACCATCGGACCACGGGCGGGAGATCTCCGATTAGCCTCAATCGATCCGTGATGACCGGCCTGAGGTGGGTCACCGCCTCGAGGGCGATCGCGCAGCTCCTGACCTGGGCCAGCACCTTCGTGGTCATCCGGCTGCTCTCGCCGACCGAATTCGGCCTGGCCTCGCTCGCGGGATTGTTCGCGAGCTTCCTGCTCATGTTGAACGAGCTCGGATTCAGTGTGGCGCTCGTGCAGCGGCAGACCCGCGATCCCGAGACGCTGACGCACGTATTCGGGGCGCTGTTGGTCATCGGCGTGTTGCTGATGCTCGGGCTGATGGCGGCAGCACCCGTGCTCGGTGCCCTGGTCAAGGAGCCCAGAGTCGTTCCGCTGTTGCGGTTCATCTCGCTTCAGTTCGTCGCCATGGCTTTCGGCGTGATCCCACAGGCCCGGCTTTCCATGGATATGAGATTCAAGGAGATCAGCATAACTTCAGTGAGTGCTTCGCTCGCCGGGGCAGCCATGACCTTGGTCTCGGCGTTGAAGGGAGCGGGCGCGTGGAGCCTCATCATCGGAATCGTCGGCATGAGCTTCGTGCGCTCGATCATGCTCAACGTCTATTCGCCATGGATCGTGGTTCCCAGGCTCAAGCTCACGAAAATCCGCGATTTCGCCGGATTTTCCGGGCTCGTGGTACTCGAGCGGACCCTCTGGTACTGGTACATGCAGATCGACAGCCTCGTGGTCGCGCGCGTGCTCGGCGCCGGCGAGCTCGGCATATATTCCGTGGCCCGGCAGTTGACGAACATACCGCTCGAGCGGGCGATGGTGATCGTCAATTCCGTCACCCTGCCCGCCTATTCGCTCGTCAAGCATGACCTCGAGCAGGTCGGGCGCGGGTACCTCAAGGTGTTGAGAGTGGGTGCGGGCTATGCATTCCCGGTGTTTTGGGGGCTCGCGGCCGTCAGCGAGCCGACCGTCAGGCTACTCATCGGGGCGAAATGGATCGCCGCAGTGCCAGTCATCCAGATTCTCTGCATCTCCATGCCGCTGCGCATGCTGAACTCGTTCACCTCGGCCGCAGCGCAGGCGGTAGCGCGCCAGGACGTCAACATCAAGTCCCTCCTGATCGCCATCGTGGTCATTCCCGCGGGTGTCGCGATAGGGAGTCGTTGGGGAATGCGTGGCGTGGCGGCAGCCTGGGCGGTGGGCTTCCCGGTCGTTTATTTCTTCAACGTCCTGTTTCTGCGGGAGGCTCTGACGCTCAAGTTACGCAGGATGATCGACACCGTGCGGCCTGCAGGCATCGCAGCCGGTATCATGCTCCTGATCCTCGAGCTCATGAGTCGCGCCTTCCTCGACTCGCTGCCACCGGCCGTGCATCTGGCGATCGCAGTGCCGACAGGAGCGCTGCTCTTCGCAACGGCCCTGTGGTTCGTCTCGAGATCGTGCGCCCGCGAGCTGCTCGATTTCGCTCGTGCCGTTATCTCCCGCGATGCTCCGGAAGGGCTGAAAGCGTGATTTGCGTCACACGAACCCTATTGACTCAACTGCCAGCGGGGTCTTTTGTCTGGCGCGATTCTGCGACAATTGAAACGGCTCTTATGTCTCGCTAGATTGCAACTCACGCAACGAGCACACGCGACTCGCCCCGGGTTCGCGTTGCAATCCGGGAGGTCTTTATGAGCAAGCACGACAGCAAAATGGCCGATAAGGCTTACGCAACGACTCGACGCGGACTGCTGAAAGCGGGAGGTTTGCTGATACCCGCAGCAGCCCTGGCGCCCGGCATATTCCTGCGAACGGCACGCGCAGCGGGCGTGGGGTTCGACTACTACATTTCGCCAACCGGCTCGGATTCGAATCCGGGCACGCTCGCGCAACCGTGGGCGATCACGGCCATCAATACGAAGCAGTCGGCCTATGCGGGCAAGCGCCTCGGGCTCCTCCCCGGAACATATCGGGTGAGCTCCCTGATGGGCACCAACGAGAATGCCGCCGCACTCACCATCGCGGGCGGCTCGGGATCTTCGAATCAGACCTACATCGGCTCGGCGGATGCCCTCGGCATCTACGCTCGCGGAACCGCGACGCTGCAGGCCAACGACAACGGTCTCTACGGCGGCGGCAACGGCAACGAAAGCCCCATCATGGCCGCAAGGGCGGGCGCGAACTATTGGACGGTCGACGGCCTGAGGTTCACCGGTTTCTCCATGTGGGCGTTCCACGTCGGCAATTCGCCGAGCGGCGGTGCGTGCATCACCGGGTGGACCATACAGAACTGCGAATTCACCGGCGGCAACGATCTCAGCAACACGGCCTCCAACGGAGTCAACTGCGGAGTCATAATCGTCTATGCCTCGATCAACGGGCTCGTGACCAACAACTGGTTTCACGACAACGTCGGCTCTGCCGATACCCAGCATTGGTCGTGCGTGTACCAGTGGGGCCTCGGCAACACCCCGACCGCGGGCAACGTGTATACGTATAACACGATCGTCAAGAGCGGCAACCTTCACGGCAAAGAGGCGTCTCAATACAACACCGAGATCGCCTATAACTATATCGACATGACGGGAACGCTCTCGACGAGCGAATACTGCGGCGCGGCGATCATGGGCTTCATGGCGGATGGCGGCAGCGCCGGCGGCACGGCCACGAAGTGGCATCACAACGTCATATGCGCCAACGGCATGGCGCTCGACTTCAACAACGACAACCCGACTCACTCGTACACCGATTCGCCACTCTATATATACAACAACACGATAGTCATGGTCGGTCAGAAGACGAACGGCTTCGTGTGCGGAGGCTACGACGGCAGCGGCACCGGGCATCAGGTCTCGGCGTACAACAATCTGTACTACGACAACGGGCAGGGTGCCAACGAGTACGGATATTGGCTCACGAACACGGATGCGTTCAGGCTTTGCGATTACAACATCTACGGAACATGGAACACCTTCTCCACCGTGGCGCCGGGAGCGAACACCTCGGCCGGAATGACCTCGCGTAATTCCCTGTCGGCGTGGTCATCGGCGATCGGCGGGCTCGAGGCGCACTCCTCGACGAGCTCCGCGAGCCCGTTCGCGAGCGCCGGCCTCGATGCCTTGAAGTACCAGGTCACGAGCAGCTCTTTGGCCTATGACGCCGGCCGGGTGGGCGGGACCGTGAGCGGGGCCATCTGTCACGTCGGTGCGTGGGACGGCTCAGTGACGCAGATCGGCTGCAATTTTGCGAACGGCGCCGTGGCTGTGTTGCCGGATGCGCCGGCTCTCAGCGTGAGCTGACGGGCTCTCCCCCGGCGCTCAGCAGGACTGCAGCGAGCCCGGAAGCACGGATTCGTAAATCCCCAACAGGCACGACGCATAGCGTGCGGGCGTGTACTCGGCAACGACCGCGGCTGCGGCGGTGCTCAGGGAGGTGCGCAGTTGCGGCTCGTTTGCCAGCATCAGGATGGCATCCCTCAAGGCGGACGGTTTGCGGCTCGGCACGAGCAGCCCGGTCTCACCGTGCACCAGGACTTCCGGGATGCCGCCGACGGCGCTCGCAACGATGGGGCGTCGGGCAGACATCGCCTCGAAGAGGACCAACGGGGAACCCTCGCTGTGGGAGGGGAGGGTGAAGATGTCGGCTGCATTCAGCAGCGGCCACGGGTCGCGCACGTGCCCCGTAAAGATGATCTTGGCAGCGATCGGCCGCGCCAGGTCCTCCAATCGCGATCGTTCCGGTCCATCTCCCACGAGAACGAGACGCAACGGCCGGCTCATATCCGGGGAGAGCGCCTGGCGAAACGCGTCCAGGAGGTCTGCGTGGCCTTTCTCGCGGGAGAGTCTCCCGATAGCAATGACCACACACTCGTTGGCGTCTATGCCGAGATCGCCTCGAGCCGCGGCGATACTCGATGCGGACGGTGCCGGCCGTGGCGCGCTGAAGTTGGTCACGACACTCAGATTGCGCGGCTCGACGCCGGAGCGGGTCAGCTCGCGTGCGAAGGGCTGACAGACCGTGACGACATGGTCCGCCGCGCGCAGCGTGATGCGATCCAGTTGCTGATAGAGCCGGACCGACCAACTCGTTCGCGTATAGCCGTGGTGAAACGCCAGCCATTTGAAGCGGCGCAGCTCAGGGCGCCTCCTGCGAAGCAGGTACAGCAGGAAGTGACTCTTGAAGTTGTGCGTTTCGACGATGTCCGGATCGACATCCGCGATGGCCTCGTGAAGCTCGGCCAGCACGCGAGTGTCGAACCGGCCCCGTTCCACGATGGCCTGAAAGCTCATTCCCGCGGCCTCGGCGGCGAGGCGTAGGGGGTCTGCATCGAGATTCTTCGCCGGACGGCCCCGACGAGTGCACATGAGGACATGCCGGACTGCCCGGTGTCCTTGAAAGCCGCCGCGCACGAGCGATGAAAAAGTGAGCAGGGGCTTGACCGGTCCGGTCGCCGTCTCCGCTTCCACTATCGATACGAGCCGCAGCTCGCTCGCGCGGTGCTCTCGAGTCTCGACGCGACTCTCGGTTGGCATCTTCGGCGCGTTTGCTCAGGCCAGGAAATATCCGGGTATGGTAGCATCGGATCGGCCTAACGAAGCCTCAGGCGATGCTGTGGAGCGGCTCGGTGCGCTTAGCAGTCACCGCGTCCACGATCGACGGATGCCTCGATGTGACGTGGCGCTTTCGGGGGTGATTGACCAGTGCACTATCGCTCAACGCGGGGGCGCAAGGAGCCCGGCTCGCCGGCTAAGAATAGAACAGGCGGCCGTGCCCCATCGGCGAAGAATCAGGCAAGCGGCTCGGGCAAGCCCGACGATGCCCCCGGAATCGTGGAGTACGGATTCTGGGCCTTCGTGTTCATCGGCGTTGGCCGGATAAACCAGCTCATCCCGGGGTTGGGGGCCGTGCCCCTCGCGAAAGTCGTCATGCTGGTCACCGTGCTGGCGCTGGTGGGCGGCCGAAGACCACCCATGCCGCCCGTCAATGCGGACGCGCGCGCCATTGCCATGTCGGCGATCGGCTTGGCGGTGATTGCGGTGGTCCTGACTCCATTTTCGTTCTGGCGGGGGGCCAGCCTGAACTTCACGGTGATACAACTGCCGGTCATCGCCGCAGGCTCCGTGCTCGCCTATTTCATGTGCAGCAGTTGGAAACGCCTCCGCGGCACGTTTCTGGTGCTCGTCCTGTGTGCCCTGACCCTCGCGCGAGGTGCCGTATCGGGTTACACCGGCGGGCGGGCCGGCGACTCCGGGACGATGTATGACCCCAACGACCTCGCCTACCTGCTCGTCACGCTCACGCCACTCGCCATGGCTTTCCTCCTCGCGGCCAAGGCTACCGTGCCGCGGTTGCTTTTCGGCGTCACCCTTGCAACGCTGATCGGCGCGACACTGCTGACTCAATCTCGCGGCGGCCTTCTGGGCCTGCTGACCATCGTTGCGCTGATGACGTTCGTGCCGATGAAGGTCACGGTGTCCAAGGGGGGCAAGCAGGCCGGCAGAACGTTGGGCGCGAAGGTGGGGATTCTGATAGTCGTCATCGGCGTGGGATTGGCCACATGGTCGCATTTGCCCCCGAGCGCTCAGCAGCGGTTCGCGACCCTGCTGAATATCGGGAATGAC
>DASUHA010000007.1:0-18064 GCA_036273735.1 Steroidobacteraceae bacterium
GAGCATCCGACGCTGTGTGCAACGTTGCGCGGCCGCTGTGCAGGCTGAGTGGGCTAAAGCAACATTGATGCCAGCCGCCATGCGAGCCGTGCCGTTATCGCGGCAGGAAGCGCTAGTCAGGATCGAGGCAGAAACTTCGCGGTGAAGCTGAGTGAACGCAGTGGGCTGCTGCCGGCGAGCGCCGTTTAAAATTCACCGGGCCCGCGGTTCGGCGAGTCGCCAAGCAGTGCGCCAAACCGTTTGCCTTGTCTAAGCGCCTATAGCCGATAAGATCGGGCGCCGCGGGAAGGTTCCCGGCAATTGGAGATGATCCGCCATGCGCGCTCGAGTCTTTCTTCTTGTCTTAGCGGCAGCCTTCGGCACACAGGCCCATGCGGCCCTGCTCGTCAACGTCCCTCTGGAGTGGCGGCCGACTTCGGACCTACGGCTGGGCGCCATGGAAATGGCACAGGCATCAGTGCAGTTCGATGCTTTCCGCGACCTGCGCGCCGACAAGCAGGCAATCGGAGAGAATCGTGAGGATCAGACGCCTAAGCCGGTGACGACGAGGGACGACGTCGGATCGTTCGTGAGTGCCCACATGCGCCAGCTGTTCGATAGCGCCGGCCTGAAGACAGTCGACAGCAACGGCATGGTGACTATCAAAGGCGAGGTAACCCAATTCTTCGTGCGGGAGACTTCTCTCTACCGATCCGAGGTCGCAGTCCACCTGACCGTCATGGGCCGAGACGGTAAGGTGCTCTGGAGCGGTACTGCGTCCGGCGAGGCGAAGCGATTCGGACGCTCCTATAAGCTCGAGGACTACTACGAAGTCCTCTCGGATGCCGTCGTCAACACCGTGAGCTCGATGTTGCAGAGCGCGCAGTTCCAGAAAGCATTGTCGGGGCGCTGAGCACCGCTCGCGCTGCAGCGATCGAGCGGGAAGCCGTACGCCCGCGGGGATCAAGCTCCCCTCACTCGGATGGCGGTTTTGTGGCGCACTTCCGGTTACCTCTAATAGGCAATCGGAGGTGGCGCCATGGCAATCCAGGATCCCCAGAAACCGTGGGCGGTGGTTTTGTGCTCCATCGAGGGGTCCAGTCCCCCACCGTCGACGGCGGATCTGTTCCGTGGGTTCTTCAGCCCCTCCCCGACCCATAGCACCGTCGTCGACTTCTGGAAAGACTCGACGCTGGGCCTGGTCGATATCGGCGGTTCAGAGGTATTCGGGTGGTACGACAGTGGCTACACCATGATCGGAACCCCGCAACTGTCATCTTACATTGGAGTCACCGAGGGCGGTCCTTCCCCAATGCGGGGCGACTTGATATCCCATGCACGGGCGCTGTTGCAGTCCAACAATCCAGGGCTCGACCTCAGTCGTTTCAGGTCCATCCTGGCCGTCTACAATTTTGACGTCAACGGCGGCCAGTCGGGCGAAGACGTCGTGTACGGGCTTCAGCCCGGGGCACTGAGCTGGGCGCGGCGGAACTGGAGCCGGTGCAAGACCTGTTCAGGTCTCTTTCGCTGGGACGCGGCCGCCTCGATCTGCGCGGGCAGCGTAGGCAGCACACCCTTTGCACACACCAGGGACGGTGACGAGTTGCAAGTCCCGAACGTCCCCACTCTGCTCAGCAGCCTCGGCGGGTTCAGCACTTGTCTGCGGTGCGGTGTGCTCTACGAGCTGGCAAGCGCGAACGGCTGCCCAGCCGGGGGTGCGCACGCCAATGATGGGTCGCTGTTCTATCTGCCCATGAACTGGGCGAGCACATTCAAATCATCCGGCTGGCAGCGCTGCCAGGACTGCGGTCTGGTCCTCCAGCCTGGACCGCAGTATCTGTGTCCGGTCACCGCAGCGGCTCACGTCACCCGCAGAGAAAATTTCTCTTTCCCTCTGATCGCGGCATCTCCGAGCCTGACATGGATGTGCCACGAGATGGGCCATGCCTATGGGTTCATTCACGGCCGGAGCAGTGCACCGGCTTCGACGGATCTTGCTGACGATGCGAGCCCGGGTGCCTATGGAGACAGGTACGACGTCATGAGTGCCATGAATTGCGCGTTGTTCATCAACCCGCAGGGTTACGAGGCCGGCCCGGCACTGGCGACGCATCAGCTGCTGCCGATGACAGCAGTTCCCATCCAGGATTTCGATCCTTCGAAAGGCTTCGATTCCATCGTCATAAGGACGCCGGATTCGCCCGTGGGTTCGGGGCCGATCCTGGCGAGGATGGGAAATTTCGTTGCGGAACTGCGCATCAAAAATGATCCGCGTGGGCTCCCAGGCTGGGACCAAAACTTGGATTTCGGAAGCGGAGGTGCCGGCGTCCTTGTGCACAATCTGCAACCGTTCGCCCCCACCCTCCTGCCCTCGACCAAAGGAAATCCGTACCTGCTTGAAGGGCAGCGATTCCTCACCCGCGAAGGCCTCGGGACCATCGCCATTGAAGTCAGCCACATCGACGAGGCCAGCCGTACGGCACGCCTGACGGTCTGGAATCAGAACGCGCTCGCTACCGGGGCATTGCAGCGTTGGTTGGTGATTCCATGCACTTACAACGGTGATCCAGCCAAGGGGTACACCGCCGGCGATCTGGATGGTCTGCTTCAAGACGTCGAGGGCTACTGGAGTGACGTGTCAGGCGGTGCGTCCAACATCGGGGGCCATTACGTTTTACAGCCCGCCCGCGCCGGAATTCTAAGATACGTCGTTCCCGCTAATGCGGATGACGTCCGTGATCAGACACCAGAGCAGCGAGTGCAGGCGCTCATCGAGGTGGTGCGGAATGACTTCAGTCCGCTCAATTCCGACAAAGAGCCGTTTCTGCCGCTGCCGCGATTTCTCGACTGGCGCTGGTTTACGGGAATCATCGTCATCAGTGATCTTCCCGCGACTGGCGGCTACCTCGGGCGGATGCGCCTGCCGTCAGGCAACCTACCGCGGAGCGCGGTCACGCCGAACGGCGGCTTCAACGCAGTCGAACAGCAACCGATTGGTGACGGATTCGGGCCACTGAATTTTGACGTCATCGAGGCGGGCCTCGATCGCGCAACGGCAGCGGCCCTGAATATGGCCGTCGGTGCCTCGCTGGCGTTGCAGACGACAACCGGCGACCCCTACCATCTCATGAACACGGACTCCGGCACGCTTCGCGCGGCCACCGATGACGAGTGGAGGCTCGACGGACCTTTCATCAGTACGGATCAGATGGATTCGCTCGGATGGCTGGCAGGACGTGATCTAGTCGTCCAAATCCCCTATGAGCAGAGCTCCACGAGTGGCAGAGCCACTCTGGTCGCGCTCACGAAGCGTTCCGAACAGCAGGGTTGGCTGCGGCTGAATTTTGGCCCCGTCCGCTGCGAGTGCCGTTACAGCGAGGGGGTCGACGCGGCGCTTCCTGCGGGGACTGTCGTGCTCGTATGGGACTCTTCCGGGGTGCCGCGCGCCTTGAGGCAAGGCGAGTCCATCAGCTGGGTGGGTGCAACACTAATAGATGGTGCGGCATCAGCGCTCCCAACGAAGGTCTTCGGCGGAGGTAGCCTAACGGTCCTCGCGACGGACGGTTCTGGAGCCACCATCAGCTATCAGGCCTCGGCCGGCATGCGCCTCATCGATGTGCCGGTGCCTTGGGAAGTTCTGATGAAGATCCCGCCCGGTGATCCGTGGGAAAAGCAGTTTCAGAGTTTTGTGAATGAGCACGTCCGCCCGGCGGCCCAGAGGTTCCTTGCCGAGTCCGCGCGCGAGGCCGCTCGTCAGCAGGGCCTGGCCGCCCAATCCCAGAAAGATCGCGATCTGCCACCGGGGCAGGCAGCCCCGAGGTAACAGGGCTTCCACCACGAAGGCTGACATCGCAAGCTCGGACCGGGCGTCAGTGAAACTTCTCGCCGCGTGCGAGCATATCGACTATCAGCTTTATGCGCTTGATCTTCGTCTCTGGGCGCTTCGCTGTTTGCAACCGGTAGGCAATCGCATACAGATTGGCCCTGTTGAGCGTTGCGTAGAACTGCGTTGCCTTGGCGTTACGTGCGAGCTCCTTGGCGAACTCCGGAGGTACAGTTGCCTTAGCCGGAGAGTCGTACGCAGCGGCCCAACGCCCGTCGGCTTTCGCCGCCTCCACCTCCCTGAGACCAGCAGGTGTCATTTGACCTTCCTGGATAAGCCGATCCACATGTGCAACATTTATCCTGGACCAACGGCTTTTCGCCCTGCGTGGGGTGAATCGCTGCACCCAGGAGTTTGCATCGAATGGCAGCTTCTGCCCATCTATCCAACCGAAACACAACGCCTGGTCAAGGGCCTCGGCGTAGGTGACCGATGGAACAGCAGAGTCTTTCTTATAAATCCGCAGGAGCAGAGCAGGGGCCCGGGTGTGCTCTTTCGCCAACCATGCGCGAAGTTCCTTCGATGTCCGAAAACTCCGCGGCGACGGCGGGCCTCGCCTCACGAGCGTACGCCGCGTCGGGCCCGCTGGCGCGGCGCCGGCTTGTCCGCAACAGCAGGGGACTCATCGGCTGACGGCGTCCAGACCTTGCCAGTGCGCTCGAGGATGTACTGTCGAATCATCCTGCGGACCACCTGAGAGGGCGTCACATCCTCCTCCGCGCACAGCCGTTCGAATAAGGCCTTCTTACGCGGGTCGATGAGGATCGTGAGACGGGCGCTGCGGTCTTCGAGGGTCAAGCTGGCCATCCTGCGCATATTAGACTGTGCTACATTTTCTATTATAATCCAAGGCGCATCCCAGTTGCACTTGCTGTGACTTCCCTTACCATATCACCACTTGGCACTTGCCTAGGCGTCCTGGGCCTCTGGGTCCTGCTCGGTCTCGCCGGGCTCCTGCGCCCGATGAGCGTCAGACTCGTCGGTCGCACGCTCTTTCCCTTGAGCGCCCTCTGTAGCATTGCGCTCTCGGTGATCGCAGTGGTGAGCCTCGCTGTACCAGCCGAGCACGCCGTCCTGCCGATCGGGTTACCCGACCTGCCGATGCACGTGCACCTGGATGCCTTGAGCAGCGTCTTCCTCTTACTGCTGGGGATCTCGTCAGCGGGCATCTCGGTGTTCGCCGCCGGCTACTTCCGCCGTGGGGAAGGCACGCCGCCAGGCCTCTTGTGCCTGCAGTACCACCTGTTCCTTGCCAGCATGGGCTTCATCCTGTTGGCCGATGACGCCTACGCGTTCATGGTCGCCTGGGAGACGATGGCGATCTCGTCTTACTTTCTCGTCACGACGCAACACCGTATTCCCGAGATTCGCAGCGCCGGCTTCCTTTACCTGCTGATGGCGCACATCGGGGCGATCTCCGTTCTCCTCATGTTCGGTGTTCTGCAAGGTGGCAGCTGGCATTTCACCTTCGATGCCATGCGTGCGGCCCACCTTGCGCCAGGGTGGGCGGCGGCCGCTTTCCTGCTTGCGCTCGTGGGATTCGGCGCGAAAGCGGGACTGGTTCCGATGCATGTCTGGCTGCCCGAAGCACATCCGGCCGCGCCCTCTCCCGTCTCGGCACTCATGAGCGGCGTAATGTTGAAGATGGCCGTCTACGCGATGATTCGGGTGACTTTCGACCTGCTCGGGACGCCAGTCTGGTGGTGGGGCCTCGTGCCACTCGCCATTGGGCTCGTCTCTGCGCTCTATGGCGCCGTGTTTGCCGCCGTGCAGACGGACATGAAGCGCCTACTCGCATACTCCTCGATCGAGAACCTCGGGCTCGCGTTCGCCGGGTTCGGTCTGAGTGTGGTCTTCTACGGATCGGGGATGCGCATCCCAGCGGCGCTTGCCCTTGCGGCGACGCTCTATCACTGCCTGAACCATTCTCTCATGAAGAGCCTGCTCTTCCTCGGGACCGGGTCGGTGCTCCATGCGACGGGCGAGCGCAATCTCGGCCGGCTCGGTGGACTGATCCATCGCATGCCGTGGGTTGCGTGGGCATCGCTCCTCGGCGCCCTTGCGATCGCAGGCCTTCCGCCGCTCAATGGCTTCGTCTCCGAGTGGCTGCTGCTGCAATCCTTCCTGTTCTCCGATCGGATCCCGCATGAGTTCGTCAACCTGTTGATCCCGATGTCTACGGCGGTCGTGGCGCTGGCCGCGGCGCTCGCGGGCTACGTCATGGTGAAATTCTTCGGCGTGATCTTCCTCGGCCGGCCGCGAGAAAGCTCGCTCGCGAAGGCGCACGACTGCGGTCTTCTCGAGCGCTTCGGTCTCGCGTGGCTTGGCCTCGGGTGCATAGCTCTCGGGCTCGCACCGGTGCAGGTGCTCGGCGTGCTGAGCCATGTGACCCGGCAGCTCACAGGCATTTCCCTGTCCCAGCAGGGCGGTCCCTGGTGGTTGCTCGCGCCTGTGCCGACGCGTCAAGTGTCCTACGGCCCGCTCGTCTTCTTTCTCGCGATCGCTCTGGTCATCGCGCTCACCGTCCTTGCAGTGCGGCTCCTTTATCACCAACGCGTGCGGCGCGGTCCTGCGTGGGACTGCGGTTTCGGGGGCCTCACGGCCCGGATGCAGGACACTGCGGAAGGCTTCGGCCAGCCAATTCGCAATATCTTCCAGTCGTTCTTCTCGATTGAACGCGAGCTCCCGACGCCGTTCGATCACGCACCGCGCTATCGCATCGCGATCACGGACCGCATCTGGCGCGGGCTGTACCAGCCACTCGGTCGTCTCGTACAACGACTCGCGGACGCGATCGCCGTCATGCAGCAAGGGCGCATTTCGGTCTATCTCCTCTACAGCTTTGGCACGCTGATCTTCCTGCTCGCGCTGGCGCTCGCCTCATGAGCATCATGACACCGAGCATCACTGAGATCGTCACCCAGGTGCTCGAGGTCGTGGCGGCGCTTGCGGCGGCGCCGCTCTTCCTCGGCTGGGTGAATCAGTGCCGCGCCTGGCTCTCGAATCGCCGCGCACCGAGCATCTGGCTGCCGTATCGCAACATCCGCAAGCTCTTCGACAAGAATGCCGTACTCGCGGAGAACGCCTCACCGCTCTTTCGCGTCGCGCCCTACATCGTCTTCGGCACGATGGTCGTGGCGGCGGGAATCATTCCCTCGATGGATACCCGCCTGCCACTCGTCATGGCGGCGGATGCGATCGCGCTCGTCGGCCTCTTCGCCACTGCACGCGTGTTCCTCTCGCTGGCGGCAATGGACGTCGGCACCGCCTTCGGCACGCTCGGCGCACGGCGCGAGATGATGGTGGGATTTCTAGCCGAGCCGGCGCTCCTCATGGTCATTTTCGTCGCCTCCATGATCTCCGCCACGACGGCGCTCCCGGCGATCTCCGAGCATCTTGCGACCCAGGCACTCGGGATATATCCCAGCCTCGCATTCACGGCGATCGCCTTCACTCTCGTCCTGCTCGCCGAGAATTCGCGCATCCCCGTCGATAACCCGGCGACCCACCTCGAGCTCACGATGATTCACGAGGCCATGCTGCTCGAGTACTCGGCGCGCCACCTCGCGCTCATGGAGTGGGCTTCGGCGCTCCGACTCTTCAATTACGCTTGCATCGGCTTTGCCCTCTTCGTCCCGTGGGGCGTCGCGACGGGGGCGATCGGACCGGTGGGCCTCGCGCTCTCGATTCCGGTGCTTGCCGCGAAGCTCGTCGTGGCGGGCGGCGCTCTTGCTCTGATAGAAACCCTCTCGGCGAAGCTTCGCGTCATGCGCGCGCCGGAGTTCCTGGCAACCGCCTTCCTCTTCGCGGTGCTGGGACTGCTCGTGCACGTCCTGCTCAGGGCCTGAGCACTCTTATGACCCATCTACCCCTCGACTTGCAGCTTCTCAACCTCTGCGCGGCGCTGATGCTCCTTCTCTCCTTCGCCATGCTCTCGCAACGCCGCATCGTGAGCCTGGTGACCCTGTATGCCATCCAGGGAGCGGTACTCGCCGCCACCACGCTGGTCGTTGCGTGGCGCACCGGCGAAGGACACCTCTACTTCTCGGCGATCCTCACGATTGCCCTGAAAGTTGCCTTCCTTCCCTGGCTACTGCATCGCCTCATCAGGCGGCTGCAGGTGTACTGGGATACCGAGCCGCTCCTCAACATCTCGGGCACCATGCTCCTCGGGCTCGTGATCGTGGTCTTTGCGTTCGCTCTCGCCCAGCCCATCACTCAGCTCGCTAATACGGCGATGCGCGACGCCATCGGGATCGCGATCGCCGTGGTCCTGCTCGCGTTCCTCATGATGATCACTCGGCGCAAAGCGATGTCGCAGGTGATCGGCTTCCTCTCGATGGAAAATGGCCTCTTCTTTGGCGCGATGAGCGCGACTTACGGCATGCCGATGGTCGTCGAGCTCGGCGTTGCGCTCGATGTGCTCGTCGCGATGCTCGTGCTCGGGGTCTTCTTCTTCCAGATCCGCGAACGGTTCGACAGCCTGGACCTGCACCATCTCGAATCGCTCAAGGAGACCGAGTAGTGGAGCTGCTCCTGGTACTCGCCCTGCCCGCGGCCGGTGCGCTGGCATTCGGCTTCCTCGGCGCACGGCGCATGGCGCCGGAGATCAACGTTGCATTCAGCCTCGGCACCCTTCTAGCCGCGTGCGCGCTCACGGTGCGCGTCATCAATGAGGGGGGTCAGCTCGTCGCACACGAGCAGTTCTTCGTCGATCCCTTCAATGTTTTCCTCGTGACGCTCACGGCGTTCATCGGCTTCACCACCTCGCTCTTCTCGCGTCCTTACATGCGTGTCGAGATGGCGCACGGGCGCATCACGGCGGGGCGGCTGCGCCTCTATCACAGCATGTACCAGATGTTCATGTTCACGATGCTGCTCGCCCTCACGACCAACAACATGGGCCTCCTCTGGGTCGCAATGGAGGCGGCGACGCTCTCGACCGTTCTGCTCGTGACGCTGTACCGCTCTCCGGCGAGCCTCGAAGCCGGGTGGAAGTACTTCATCCTATGTGGCGTCGGTATCGCCCAAGCACTCTTCGGCACGGTTCTCCTCTACTTCGCCGCGGAACGGGTGCTCGGCGCCCAGGGCGTCACCGCGCTTCTCTGGACGCATCTCGATGCAGTCAAATCACAACTCGAGCCCTCGGTACTCGCCCTGGCGTTCGTCTTCCTGCTCGTCGGCTACGGCACCAAGGTCGGACTCGCACCCCTCCACAGCTGGCTGCCGGACGCTCATGCCGAGGGTCCGACGCCGATCTCTGCCGTGCTCTCGGGGCTACTCCTCAACGTCGCCATCTACGCGGTGGTACGCTGCAAGGTGCTCGTAGAGGGCGCTTTCCACTCCCCACTCCCCTCGCGGATGCTGATGGGCTTTGGGCTCCTGTCCGTCGTTCTCGGGGCGTTCTTTCTCTTCCGGCAACGCGACATCAAGCGGCTCTTCGCCTACTCCTCGATCGAGCACATGGGGATCATCACTTTCGCCTTCGGGATGGGCGGGCCCGTGGCGACTTTTGCCGCGCTTCTGCATATGACCGTGCACTCGCTCACCAAATCCTCGATCTTCTTCACCGTCGGACACGCCGCGCAGAAGGCCGGATCGCAGGTCATGGACAACATCCGCGGGCTCATCACGCTCTCACCGACGGTCGGCTGGGGGCTCATGCTCGGTGCGCTTGCGATTCTGGGGCTGCCGCCCTTCGGCGTGTTCGCGAGCGAGTTTCTGATCATAACGACGGCGATGCGCGAGCAGCCGTGGGCTACGCCGATCCTGCTCATCGCACTCGGCGTTGCGTTCGCGGCAATCTTCGGCCGCGTACAGCCGATGGTCTTCGGCGAGACCGACGCTCAGCGACTCCCGCATCCGCCGGCGTTGCTGCCGGTATTCACGCACCTCGCCATCGTGCTGGTCTTAGGGCTCTACGTACCGCCCTACCTCGCCCGCTGGTACCAGGCGGCCGCGAGCTTCATCGGAGGGCCCTGATCGTGCCGGCGAAAAACTGGTGGGCGCGAGCGCACGAGGTACCTGGCGCGCCGAGAGCCCGCGGGCTCGCTGTCACGCGGGAGGAATGGACTCGAGCCGCCGAGGATGTGGCGGCGGCCGGTGGGCGCCTCGTTTCGCTATGGGCCACTCGAGGAGCGGACAACCCGTCGAGCGCCGCGATCTATGCGGCCTATTGGATCGAATCGGGCCTGCTCCTCATCGAGCTTGCGATGACGCCCGAAGCCGCGGATGAGCGTTATCCGGGCGTGGAAACCCTGTTTCCATCAGCATCGAGAATGCAGCGTGCGGCATCCGACCTCTACGGAGTGCGGTCGACCGATCCGGACCGGCGGCCCTGGCTTCACCACGAGCGCGCGGGTTATGACTTCGTGCGCGTGGAGGGCGAAGGCGTCCACGAGATCGCCGTCGGACCCGTTCACGCCGGCACGATAGAGCCGGGACACTTCCGGTTTTCCGTCGTCGGCGAGAAGGTGTTACGGCTCGAGGAGCGATTCGGCTATGCACACAAGGGCATCGAGAGGCGCTTCACGGAGTTCCCGATCCTGGAAGGCCACCGCCTCGCGGCGCGCGTCTCGGGCGACTCCGCGGTCGCATTCTCCTGGGCCTACTGCCAGGCACTCGAAGGCATGGCCGGGTGCCTCGTGCCGTACCGTGCGATCTGGCTGCGCGCGCTCTGCCTCGAGCTCGAGCGGCTCGCCAATCACTTGGGCGACTTGGGCGCGCTCGGAAACGATGCGGGATTTGCGTTCGCGCTCACCCAGTTCTCGCGGGTCAAGGAAGAGTTGCTGCGCGAGATCGAGCGCGCATTCGGCCAGCGCTATCTCCTCGATGCGATCGTGCCGGGAGGCACTCGGCTGGATCTGTCCGCGCACGCAGCCGGGGCGCTCGCCAACCGAATCACTTGGGTGATGGGGGAAGTGGCCGAGCTTCGGGTCATTTTCGACGACCACTCGGGGCTCCGGGATCGCTTCACGGGTGCGGGAATATTGTCGCCGCCGCTCGCCACGAGGCTCGGCGTCCTGGGACTCGCGGCGCGCGCGAGCGGACAGCCGCTTGATGCGCGGGTCGATCTGCCCTGCGAGCCCTACAATGAGCTGCCGCCGGTCAAGGTCGTTCGAACAGAGGGCGACGTCGCCGCACGTGTTGCCGTCCGATTCGACGAGGTCGCGGACTCGTGCCGACTCGTGCGGTCGATGCTGGCCGGGTTGCCGGCCGGCGCGCACGCGGCAGCGGTGCGCGCCCCGGAATCTGGCGCGTTCGGCGTGGGATTCATCGAGGGATGGCGCGGCCCCGTATTCGTGGCACTGGAAGCAGGCCCCGGCGGATCGGTCCGCCGCTGTCACCCACACGATCCGTCATGGCAGAACTGGCCGGCGATCGAGCACGCCATCCTCGGCAACATCGTTCCCGACTTCCCGCTCATCAACAAGTCATTCAATCTGTCCTACAGCGGGGCGGACCTGTAGGCGCGGCCACCGTATGCTCAAGACGCTTCGTAAGATCGCCATCGTCGGTTTGGTCAGCGAGCCGGCTCCGCAGTCGGATCCCCTGTTGCGCATCCGCAGCGCGCTCGATGAGCAGATCCGCACTGTCCTGGGTCGCGCGCTTTGCATTCGCCACGTCGATGCAGGCTCCTGTAACGGATGCGAGCTCGAGATCCACGCCATCAACAATCCCCTCTACAACCTCGAGGGGCTCGGCATCCGCTTCGTCGCGAGCCCACGTCACGCGGACCTGCTGCTGGTGACGGGGCCGGTCGCCGCCAACATGGAGACGGCCCTGCGGCGCGTCTACGATGCTACGCCGGATCCGAAGCTCGTCGTCGCGATCGGGGACTGCGGTTGCAGCGGAGGCATCTTCGGGGAAGGCCCGCCAAGTTGCGGCAAGGTATCGAACGTCATTCCGGTGGACGTAGCGGTCCCCGGCTGCCCGCCGAGCCCGGCACGAATCCTGGCCGGCATCCTGACTGCCATTGCGAGCTCCCATGGCGCGAGGACCAGTGAATAAAGTGGCACAGGCCGGATGTAATGGCGCGCGCCGCGTGGCATGTCATAACCCCCGACCTGTGATCTGTTCGAGCGATCTATTGGTCGTGGAGATACCAAGTGTCGTCACGGCCAGGGCTCCCACGAGGAGGACACCCGCGCTCAGGCCGAAGACTCCCGCGAATCCATAGATGGGAAAAATGTAACCCACGGTGATCGGCGAAATGACCGCGCCAATTCTTGAGAGCGAAGATGCTATCCCCTGGGCGGTAGCGCGCACTTCCGTGGGAAAGAGCTCTGGTGTATAGGCGTAGATCCCGGCATAGCTGCCGTTCATGAAGAACGATAGGACGCTGCCTGCAAGCAGAATCCAGACATTCGACCTCGCCACGGCGAGAGCGAGTGCAGCAAGGGCGCCGCAGAGCATGTAGAGCGTAATGACGGCGCGCCGACCAATGACATCGTTGAGGGCTGCCCCCGTGAGATAACCCGGAACCTGTGCCGCATAGAGCGCGAGCGCATAAGTGTAGCTGCCCGTGATGCCCATCCCTCGCTCCACCAGAAGACTTGGGATCCAGGTGAAAAACGCATAGTAGGCAAAGCCAATCGCAAACCACATGGTGAGCGCCATGCACATGGCACCGATGAAAGGTCGCGCGAAGAGCTTTCCGAGGTGCGTGCCGCTCGGCGCCTCGCTTCCGGATTCGCGGGGGGTCATCGTCTCAGGCACTGGCTCAAGCACTACGCTTTTGCAGTGAGCCGCGAGCTCTCCTTCCAGCCCGCATACCACCGCCTCTGCCTCCTGGGTCCGTCCCCGGCTCGCCAGCCAACGAGGCGACTCGGGCAGCGATCGGCGCCACCAGAGAATCATTACGATGGGGAGAGCCGTGAGTACGAGGACATAACGCCATGCCTGCGGCTGCAAGGGGACGATGAGATAGCCGAGCACGGCCGCGAGCAGGAAGCCGAAGGAGAAGAAGCTGGCCAGCGCCCCGATGTATCGGCCGCGGAAGGCAGGCCCGGCGAACTCCGCAAGGAATGGCGCGACGATGGCGCTCTCAGCGTACGCGCCCGTGCCGGCGATGATGCGCCAGGCGAGGAAGGGACCCCACCCGTGCACGAAGGCGCTCGCAATCGTGGCGAGGCAATAGGTTGCCAGCGCCCACATCATCACGGCGCGCCGGCCGATGACATCGCCGAGCCTGCCGGCAAGGAGGGCACCGAAGAAGCCGCCGATGGCGGCGCCGGCGGCCAATACGCCGATGAGAGCTGAGTCCAGATGCCACTGTGCCTTGAGGACGGGCAGGACGAAGGCGAGGATCGCCACATCCGCGGCCTCGAACATGTACCCGAGGCCGCCCATCATCAATAAGCGGACGTGAAAGCGACTGAACGGTATCCTGTCGAGGCGCGCTCCGATGGAAGACATCTGTCACCTGGTCAGTTTGGCGACCCGCTCGCTTCGCCGACGTCACCACTGCGCTCGCCGTTGAGTCAGGCCTTCGAAGGCACCAGCCGTCAGAACGACCGGATGGCCCGGACCCGGCGCGGGAAGTCCTTGTCGTCGCCGTGGTCCCGGCCGGCGTCGGCGAAATCGATGTGCGAGGCCATGTCCGTATCGTTCTGCGTCGAGGTCCAGTATTCGCAGTTGTCGTACATCCCGGCGTCGCGGAAATCGCCGATGCCGGTCGCCTTCAGCGCCTTGTACATCTCCTTCAATTCGTCGTGCGACGGCAGGAACCAGTCGCTCACGCCGTTGAAGCTGAGCGTGGTGCAAAGGCGGGCGGCACTGGCCGGGTCGGAACACCCCTGCAGCATTTCGGCAGTGTTGCGCTTTCCGGTGCCGATCGCCGTGCCCTTCGCGCCCGCGACGTCGTGGCGGAAGCAACCCCATTTCGCGCTCTGGCTCTGGTCGAACGGCATCGCCTCCAGATAGCGCCAGCCGTCGCGCGCGGCCTCGGGGTTCTTGTAGAAGATGAGACCGCCGGACGGGCCGACGTCGCCCACCTCGTAGTCGGCCGTCAGCAGCCAGGTGGTCATCTCGCCCGCGCCGCGATTGGCCCAGAGGTGGTAGGGAATCAGGGTAAGCCTGCTGGCCTTGCCCGTCGCATCGGCGGCGTGGTGCGCCACGGTATCGATCAGCATTGCGCCGTCCATGAAACCGGCGTCGAAACGCGGGGTCAGCGGCGCGTCGGGGGCCACCACCAGGTCGAGCGCCTTGCGGCCAGACGCCTCCGGCCATTCCGCGCAATAGACGATCGGCCCGCGCGAGATGGCCACGCGCCGCGACGTCTCGCGCACACGCTCGTCAGCGACGATGCGGCGTGGTGTCATCGGCAGGTCGATCACCACCGTGTCGCCGTTGCGCCATGCGCGATCGATGGCGACGTAACCCAGCCGATCCGGTTGCGCGGATACCGCTGCTCCGTTCACGGTGATCGTCACCGGGGCCGCCCGGTCCATGTAGCGATAGAGGCCGCCCGGCGCCGGTTGGTCGCGCGCCCAGCCGGGGATGCGCAAGCGGATGGCCGTCTTCAGCGGTGCGGGGGCACCGACTTTGATCTGCGTGCGGCCGCGCCAGGGCATCTGGCTGTCCACAGCCAGATGCAGCGTGCCGGCGCCTACGGCGAAGCTGGCCTCGCTCGAGACGTATAGATTGACGTGGATCGCGCCGGCGTGGTCCTGCGCGTAGATCATCCCCGGCATCGAGGCGAGGAAGCGCACCAGGTTGGGCGGGCAGCATTCAAGCGAGGCGTGCTGCCAGCGCTCGTCGCGTCCGTCGCCGGCGCTGGCGAGGCGATTGACGTAGAAGAAGTGGTCGCCGGAATGGGATATCCCGTCGAGCATGTTGTTGTACATCCCACGCTCGAGCAGGTCGATGTAGCGCGCGTCTCCGGTCGCCATGAACCAGCGATGGTTGAGGTTCTGGAACATCAGGGTCGCGCAAGTTTCAGTGTAGGACGACAGATTGGGCAGGACATGCGGCCGGCCGAAGCCTTCATTGCCGGTCTGCCCGATGCCGCCGGAGACATACAGCTTGTTGGTGACGGCGTCGGTCCATATCGCGTGGGCGGCGTCGAAGTAGCGCCGGTCGCCACTGTAGACGCCGACATCGAGCATCGACAGGATCAACGTGGCGCCGTTCACGGCATGGCCGGCCGCCTCGCGCTGGTCGAGCACGGGGAGCCAACTCTGGGTGTGGCGGCTACGCCCCGGCGCGTCGGCGCGCCCGCGGATGTCGAGATAGTGTTTGGCGAGCGCGAGGTGGCGCGGATCGCGCGTCACGCGATAAAGATGCGTGCAGCTCATCGACGGACGCTCGCCGCCGGGATAGGGTGGGTCTTTCTCGCGGAATTCGCGCTCCAGAGCGGCGGCCTCGGGCAGGCACTTGTCGATCAGCCGCCGGTCGCCGAGGGTGAACCAGAGTGCCGCGCCGAGCTCGAACTGCCGGTTTTCGTAGCCGGCGGTCGGCGACGCGAGCATCGGCTGCAGGCAGCGTTCGACATAATCCGTCATGTTCAGGTCCGGCCGCGATTTGGCGATGTAGATCGCCGCCTCCAGCACGCCGCCGGCGAGTTGGTCGCTGACGACGCCCAGCTTCCTGATCTCGAACGGCACCGTGACTTCGGCGTTGCGTGCCACCTTGGGCGCCCAGAAATCGTCCTTCAGCTTCACCTCCCAGAAGGGCAGCGGCCGCATCGGGTATTCACGCCCCGCCGGAAAGGTCGCTTCGGCGATGGGCCGTCGAGGCATGGGCGTCGCGGACTTTGCCGACGCCGACAACGTTGCGAGGCCGACGGCGACGGCAGGAACCGTCTTGAAAAAATCGCGACGCTGCATGTCCATGGAACTCATAAAAAGCGCCCCTTGTGGGTAAGCCCTGCGTATTCTATGCGCTCCGCCTGAAACCTTGACACCGAGGCGGAGAACTTGAGGCTCCGATGCCAATTGACGTTCGAGCTCTGCGAGATCGCGCGGAGGATGACGCACGCGAAGGCAGCCAAGCGCCTCGGTATCACGCACTCGCTTGAACGATCTGCTTAGCGGTCACGGGTCTACGAAGCAGTGGCGCATTGGCGGTCAGTCCGGTTCATCCGGTAATATGCTCGGTCAGGGGTGTCTTTAACGCTGAGTTGTCTTTTTCCGATCCGCACCAGAACGCACAAGAAGACGGAGAAGAGATGACCGAGCCCTCCCGGGCGGTGTTTCTGAGCTATGCCTCCGAGGATGCGGAGGCAGCCGAACGCATTGCCGACGCTCTCAGGGCAGCCCGGATCGAGGTCTGGTTCGACCGCAACGCCCTGCGCGGCGGAGATGAATGGGATCGGAAGATCCGGCGCGAGATCAAGGATTGCGCGCTGTTCGTGCCCATCATCTCGGCGAACTCCGAGGCGCGCCACGAGGGCTACTTCCGCCTGGAATGGGATCTGGCCGATCAGAGAAGTCACATGATCGCCCGCGGCCGTCCCTTCCTCGTGCCGGTGAGCCTCGATGAGACGCGCGCAGAGGATGCCGGCGTCCCGGATTCCTTCCAGCGGGTGCAGTGGACGCGGTTACCCGGCGGAGCGACACCGCATGAGTTCATCGAGCGGATCGGTCGGCTGCTATCGGCCTCGCAAGCGCGAGTGCACGTCGCGAATACCCCGCACACTGCGCCAGGCGTAGCGCCGCCCGCGCCGGCCGGAAGTACTGCCCGACCATCCTCACCCCCATCTCACGATTCGAGTCCCGCGAGGCATTCGCGGAAACCCTGGGGGGTGGCTGGCGCAATCGCCCTGGTGGTCGTGCTCGGCCTCGGGTACTTTGCCTTGGGCAAGAGGCATTCGCCTACCGCGGTGGTGGCGGTCACGGCGCCGACCCAGCCGGCGGCGACGCCGGCGGCCGCCATTGCCTCCAATTCCATCGCGGTGTTGCCGCTGGCGAACTTGAGCCGCGATGCCGACCAGCAGTACTTCTCGGATGGCCTCTCCGAGAGCCTGATCACGGCACTCGCACAAATCCCCGCGCTCAAGGTGATCGGCAAGAGCTCCTCGTTCCTGTTCCGGGATTCCAAGGAGAGCAGTCACCAGATCGGCGAGCAACTGGGCGTCGCCCGCCTACTGGTCGGCAGCGTAGAGCGCTTCGGGGATCAGATCCGGGTGTCGGCCGAGCTCATCGATACCTCGGACGGCGCCACCGTCTGGTCGCAGCAGTACGACCGCGCGTACAAAGACCTGTTTGCGCTTCAGGATGAGATCACGCACGCCGTGGCGAGCGCGTTGAAAGCCAAGCTCCTACCGGGCGCATCGTCTGCGACGCAGGACGAGAGGCCCCCCAGTGGGAGCCTGACAGCCTACAACGCGCTGCTTCAGGGGCGGTTCTATTTTGATCGCTTGACCGAGGGCGACCTGCGCAAGGCGATCGATTACTTCACCGAAGCCACGCGGATCGATCCCAAGTATGCGCTGGCCTGGGCGGAGTTGGGCGGCACGGAAGGTGGTCTGGCCGCAGAATTCCTTGGTGGTGCCGCGGCTCGCGAGCCCAACGCCAGGGCCCGCACGGCGGTTCTGAAGGCGCTCGCGCTCGATCCGCAGCTCGCTTTCGCGCATGCTGCGCACGGCCACATCCTTATGGTCGCCGACTTTGACTGGCGAGGTGCGGAGGCCGAGTACCGCCGGGCGCTGGCGCTTTCACCTCGGGACCCCGAGATGCAGTTCTCTCTCGCGTACGTACTCGCCCCGACCGGTCGGGTGCAGGAAGCCATTGCGCTCACGCGTCGAGCCCTCAGGGACGAGCCGTTGAAGGCAAACTGGTACAACTGGCTCGCCCTTTATCTGGTCGGAGTTCACCGGCTGGATGAGGCGGAACAGGCCAGCCGCAAAGCCATCGAGCTGCAACCAACGGCAGCCGAATACCATGAGCAGCTCGCGGTCATCCTGATCCAGCGAGGCGAGGCTTCAGCAGCCCTTCAAGCGGCACAACAGGAGCGACCAGGCGTGTGGCATGACGTGGCCGTCGCCCTCGCGCGTCAGGTGGGTTCCGACCGCAGCGCCGCCGATGCGGCATTGAAGATCCTGGTAGAAAAGTACTCAGGAGACGCTGCCTATCAGATCGCGGAAGTCTACGCGCTGCGCGGCGACACCAACGCCACTTTCCAATGGCTCGATCGGGCATGGGACAGCCGGGATCCAGGGATAAGTTATCTTCTCTTCGACTCCTTCATCCTGCGCTTCAA
>DASUHA010000008.1:0-3405 GCA_036273735.1 Steroidobacteraceae bacterium
CCGACTGGTAAAGGCGCGTTCAGCCACAACCCCGGCCGGGAGCCCGCGACGTCTTCTCGCGTCCCTGAGGTCGTGCCCGAGTGAGCACGGCCACTCTATGTGATGACGGGATGCGGCTTTCTGGTCACGCTCGATGATGGACAGCCGGCGAGGTCCATCAGGGACCGTGACCACGCTGCGGATCTTCTCCGCTCTCGATTTCTATATCTTCTTCGGTCCGCACGGCCGCGAAGCGGCGTTGCGGTCTGCACGGCCGCAGGCCGAGCAGAAGCTCCTGTAGGGAGCGCTGGAGAGGTGCGGGCGTCTGAGTGCCCTGGTGGCTGATCCCCGTCGGGGCTCTTGATTTACAAAAGCCCCTCGGGGGAGTCTCCGGTTACCACGCCAGGAGACCCTCACAGTGTGCCATGTACTGGACGATCCCGCCTTTTTCCGCTTTCTCACCCAGATTGACGCGCAGCTCGCCGCGGGGGCTCGTCAGAGGCGCTGCCCGGAGTGCGCCGGCCCTCTGCACGTGGCGGACTTTCCTCGTAAGCCCCGCGGCTGCCCGGCTTCGGTGCGGGAGGAGTACTCCTTTCGGCTGAGCTTTACCTGCGGCCGGTGCGATGCGCGCACGACGCCGGCGTCGGTGCGTTTTCTCGGCCGGCGGGTGTATGTGGCTGTGATGTTGATGCTGGTCTCGCCGCCGACCGGCGCTGCCGCGGATGCGCTCGCCGGTCTCATGACGGTGCCCGTGCGCACGGTGAGGCGATGGCGCATCTGGTGGCAGAGGGACTTCCAGCGAACCGTGTTCTGGCAATCGGTCCGCGAGCGCTTCGCGCCGCCGGTGACGGCTGAAGGCTTGCCTCAGAGTCTGCTCGCACGGTTCCAGGGGCTGACCGGTCATGAGCGGCTGATACAGCTGCTGCGCTTCGTCTCTCCCCTGAGTACCGCTTCCGTGATCAAGTAAATCGAGGGCCGCGAGCACGCGGCCTCGCTCCCGCAGAGGATGCCGGTGGCAGGCCGGACGGTGGCCTCATAGCCTGCCCGCCACAACAACAACGCAGGCGTTGCCGCTGTTGGGAGGTGGTGGGTGAGTTCCGACGACGATCCGCTCAAGCGAGATCGCTGGGCCCGGCTGCGCTTTGCGATCATCGGCCCGCTGTTGGCCGCGCCGCCTGCAGCGGGGGATCTGCAGGCGGCACTCGGCGAGCTCGCCGCACGCGCGTGGCGCCATCCGCTGACCGGACTCGAGGTGCGCTTTGGCGCTTCCACCATCGAGCGCTGGTACTACGCTGCCCGAGGCGCTACCGACCCGATGGCGGAGTTGCGCAACCAGATCCGCAGCGACATCGGTTCGTTCCCGAGCGTCGCCACCGAGGCGGCCGAGGCGCTGCGGGCTCAGTATCTCGCGCACCCAGGTTGGACCGCCCAGCTGCACCACGACAACCTGCGCGTGGTATTGGCCGCCGCCTCCCCGCCGGTGGCCTGTCCTTCCTATCCGAGCGTGCGGCGGTACCTGAAGGCCCAGGGCCTGACCCGCAAGCGACTCGTGCGCCGCGGCGCCGATGAGATCTTGCGCGGCAACGCCGCGCTCACCGAGCGCGAGATCAGAAGCTACGAGGTCGAGTACGTCCTGCAGCTGATGCATCTCGACTTCCACCATGGATCTCGCAAGGTGCTGACCCGCGCCGGAGAGTGGATCACCCCGCTCCTGGTCGCCTTCATCGACGATCGCTCGCGCTACCTCGGCCACGCGCAGTGGTACGGCTCGGAGGGCACCGAGCAGCTCGTGCACGGGTTCTGCCAGGCGCTCTCGAAGGTCGGACTCCCTCGCTCGCTGATGAGCGACCGGGGCTCGGCCATGATGTCGGGCGAGTTCACCGCCGGGCTTACGGCGCTCGGCATCTTGCACGTCCCAACGCTACCCCGCTCGCCGCACGTCAACGGCAAGCAAGAGAACCTCTGGTCGCGGGTCGAGGGGCGACTGCTCGCGATGCTCGAGGGGGAGGCCAACCTCTCGCTCGATCAACTCAACCTCGCTACCCAGGCGTGGATCACCCAGGAGTACCACCGCACGGTGCATCGCGAGATCGGCACGACGCCGCTCGATCGGTATCTGGCTGGCCCCACCGTGGCGCGCGAGTCCCCGGGAAGCGAAGCGCTGCGCGCAGCGTTCCGCATCGAGGTCAGACGCCGACAGCGCCGTTCCGACGGCACCGTGAGCCTCGAGGGTGAGCGCTTCGAGATCCCCTCTCGGTATCGGCATCTCTCGGACCTTCATCTGCGCTACGCCCGGTGGGACTTGAGCCGCGTCGATCTCATCGATCCGCACTCGGGAGCCATCCTCTCTCCCGTGCGCCCGATCGATAAGACCGCCAACGCCGAAGCGCTGCGCCGCGTGCTCGAGCCCGTGGGCAGCACGCCGGCGCCTCAGACGACAGGCATCGCGCCGCTCCTGAAGCAAATGATCGCCGACTACGCCGCCACGGGGCTGCCGCCGGCGTATCTCCCCAACTCTAACTCACAGGACGATCCCGTATGAACCCGAAGCTCCTGGCCCTCTACGGCCTCAAGTTCGATCCGTTCTCCCCGGAGGTGCCGACCGAGGCGCTGTACCGCTCGCCCAAGATCGAGAACTTTTGCTGGCGCATCGAGCAGGCGCACCTTCGCGAGGGCGGCTTCGCTCTGATCCATGGTGATCCGGGATCCGGCAAGAGTGTCGTCATGCGGGTGCTCGCCGAGCGCCTCGCACGCCTCGCGGACCTGTCCGTCGGCGTCGTGCACCACCCGCAGAGCAATCTCTCCGACTTCTACCGCGAGCTCGGCGACATCTTCGGCGTCTCGATCCGTGTCAGTAACCGGTGGGGCGGCTTCAAGGCGCTGCGCACCCGCTGGCTCGATCACCTGGGATCCACCACCCGCCGTTCTGTGTTGCTTTGCGATGAGGCGCAGGAAATGAGCCCGCTCGTCCTGAATGAGCTGCGCCTGCTCTCCAGCGCGCGCTTCGACTCCCAATCGCTCCTGTGCATCGTGCTCGCCGGCGATGCCCGGCTCCAGGAGAAACTCCGGCGCGAAGAGCTGATCCCGCTCGGCTCGCGCATCAGAACACGCCTGGCCGCCGAGGCCGCCACCCGCGATGATTTACTCGCCTGCCTCGAGCATCTGCTTACCGCCGCCGGCAACGCCAGTCTCATGACACGGGAGCTGCGCCAGACCCTCGTCGATCACGCCGCCGGAAACTACCGCATCCTCGTGTCCATGGCCGCGGAACTCCTCATGAGCGCCGCGCAGCGCGAGATCACCACCCTCGACGAGAAGCTCTACCTGCAGGTCTACGGAAAACCCGAAACCCACACCTCACGGCGCGCTGCGGCCGCTCGCTGACCCGCTATCCTCACCCTGGTCGTGCCGGATCATCGGCACGAT
>DASUHA010000009.1:0-48714 GCA_036273735.1 Steroidobacteraceae bacterium
GAAGAGGGCGAAGCGATCGTCGTTGTTGGCGTATAGATCGAAGTGACTGCGGCCCTCGCGAAACGTGAAGTCGGCGTCTGCCCCGAGATCCTTGAGAACGGCGTCGAGCCTATGGGCCGCGCCGTCGAGATAGAACGTGTCCGCAGTGCCGACGTAGACGTGGATCTTGCCCTTGAGATAGCGGCCCTGCTGCGCCCAGTCGCGCTGCACGATCTGCGCAAGATCGTAATGCTCGCGCCAGTATGCGACCACGTTGGGATCGACGGCGCCCGTCGTCCGGTCGAACATGGGCTCCGGATCGCCGCCCGGGCCGCGTGGCGAGAAGACCCAGTCGAATGAGGCCATCTGGCCGCCATACGGCCCGAGAACCTGTTCGAGCCTGGCGTACTGCTCGTAGGACTCGATGGCTTTCCCCTGCATGCGCACGAGCGGGTAGGGCGTTCCGTCCGGGCGGTGGTAGACGTTGGCGTGCGGCGCGTAGAGATTCACACCCGTGAAGTCATGGAAGTCACTCGGATCTGCCGAGGTGGACCAGGTTCCGCCGAAGATGCGCGGGTAGTTGACCTGCAGTTGCAGCGTGGCCCAGCCGCCCGAGGAGTGGCCCTGCAGGAAGCGGCCTTTCGCCTGACCCAGCATGCGGTAGTGAGACTCGAGCCAGGGTATGTATTCCTGGGTGAGCGCGCTGCCCCACGGCCCATTGTTGACGGAATCGGCGAACTCGTGCGTACCGGTGGGCGAATGCTCATCGAGCATGACCCAGATCATGGGCGGCATCTTGCCGGCGGCCATCCGCTCGTACATACGGATACCCGTCGCTTTGCAAAAGGGCAACGTACCGCCGAAGCCATGTGTCCAGTAGACAGTGGGGTAGCGGCGAGAGGGGTCCGCATCGTAGTCGGGCGGCAGAACCACCCAGGCGCGGATGAACTGCGGATGGCCCGAGAATTGGCTCAACATCACACTCCGCTCTTCAGCGAGCCGCAGATGGGTGGCCGCTTGCAGGTCCGCAGGAGTGAGTTTGTCCTCCGCACGCGGCGATGCGGCGCTGCCGAGGGCGAGTTGCGGCTCTGCACCTTCACCAGGCGTCCAATCCTTCAGCGTGAGGACGGAGCTCACGAGATCGCCGGCCGTGCGGCCGCCATAGTTGTAGGTGTGATCGACATCGAGCAGTGCCTGTACCTGGTAGTTGCCCGGCGCGAGACTCGAGAACGGCCTGGGGTAGGCGATGTCGTCAGTATCGACATCGACGGCGGCGCCGGGTGCGAGATCGTGCACCTCGCGGGCGGCAATCCACGTCGCCTCGGGGTTCAACTCATCGACGGAGACCTCTTTGGCGCCGCTCCCCTTGGCGAGGAAGATCAGCAGGCGTCCGGAAACCGGATTGTGCACGGCAGGTCCGGCCACGATGCGAAAAAAGAGGTGAGGGGATACTGGCGGGGAAACCTGGGATGACCGGGCGCACGCGCTGAGCGGAGTGAGCGCCAGAGCGAGAGCGAGCATGAGAGCACGTGTCGTACGCATCATCATGGGAGCCGCCCTTCCGAATGCAGTGTTGCCGCGAAGTATAATTTGCCCGTGGTAAGGTAGCGCTACCAAATGGGTCGGGACTTCAGAGGCGTATCTATGAGACGTAGAGCCTTCTTCAGGACGATGGCCGGAGCGGCAGCCGCGGCCGCAGTGCCGGTCGGAGTCCGCCGCGCGTTGGGCGGCAACGCGGCGCTGCCTTTCGATCGCGTGAGTCAGACTTATGCGCGTTTCTGCGCCACGCCGCAGCGGCAGCGGGTCTTCCATTCGCTGCGCGACCAGGCGATCACATCGGAGCGGCTGCGCGAGTCGGGCTGGCAGCCGACCGAGTGGGGCCATCCCCCGGAGCTACCCGTGCGGGGAGGATCCTGGGACGGCGTGCCGATGGCTGCGCCACTCCCGAACCTCAGCGGACAGGGGCCCTTCGAGCCGACTTGGGACTCGTTGCTCCACTACCAGTGTCCGGAGTGGTATCGCGACGCCAAGTTCGGCATCTGGAATCACTGGAGTCCGCAGTGCGTGCCGGAAGACGGAGACTGGTACGGGCGCAACATGTACATTCAGGGTGCGCCTGCATACGGCCAGCAGATCGAGCAGTATGATTATCAGCTCGCGCACTATGGCCATCCCTCGAAGTTCGGGTACAAGGACCTTTGCGCACAGTGGACGCTCCTCAACTGGCAACCCGAAGAGCTGATGGACCTCTATGTGCGGGCGGGTGCGAAGCTGTTTCTGGCACTGGCCAACCATCACGATGGCTTCGATACCTGGAATTCCGCGCACCATCCGTGGAACGCGCGGAACATCGGACCGCATCGCGACGTGATCGGCACATGGGCACAGGCAGCGCGCCGGCGGGGCTTGCGGTTCGGTGTCACGGTGCACCAGGCACGCAACTGGTGGTGGTTTCAGCCCGCGCACGGCGCCGACCGGACCGGCCCCTACGCAGGTGTTCCCTATGACGGCGCCCTCACGGCAGCCGACGGCAAAGGACAGTGGTGGGACGGCTACGACCCGCAGCAGCTCTATGGGCCCAAGCATCCGTTCGATGCGCTGCCCGACGCCTCCTACGTCAAGAACTTCTACGACCGAACGCGCGACCTCATCGATCAGCACCAACCGGACCTGCTCTACTTCGACAATGACCGGTTGCCCCTCGGGTGGGGCGGCATGTGCCTGGCAGCCTATTACTACAACTCGAGCGGCAGCCGCCATGGAGGTCAGGCCGATGGCGTCATCACCGGCAAGCATGTCCCGGATCACCTGCAGAAGGCCCTGGTGGCCGACATCGAGCGGGGCTCGAGCGGCCGGATTCTCGAGCATCCCTGGCAGTCGGAGACGTGTATCGGCGACTGGCACTATCTGCGTCCCCTCTATGAGGCTCCGGGAGAGTTCGGGGGATACATGCATCCACGTGATGCCATCCACTGGATGATCGACACGGTGAGCAAGAACGGCACGTTCATTCTCAATGTCCCCGGCAGGCCCGACGGGACGATCGACGGCAAGGAGCGGCTGATCCTCGAGCGAATCGGCGCCTGGATGGCAGTCAACGGCGAGGCGATCTATGCCACCCGCCCGTGGAAGGTCTACGGCGAAGGCCCGAACACCATCCGTGCCGGCTCTTTTCAAGGCAAGAGCGTGGAGCAACTCTCGGCCAGGGACATCCGCTTCACCCGCAACAAGACCAACACCATCGTGTATGCGCTCGCGCTCGGTTGGCCCAAGGAGCCGATCCTCATCCGCTCCCTCGGTACGGGGGCGGTGACGCGGCCGGGGGCCGTCGCTCATGTGGAGCTGTTGGGGAGTGAGGCGAGGCCACAATGGCAACAGACTGCCGACGGGCTACGAGTGGATGTGTCCAGGATCAGCCCAGCGTCGGATTTCGCAGCGGCGCTGCGCATCCGCCTTGCCGTCTAAAGCGCCGTGGTAGGTTTCGGGCTGAACGAGAGTGCGATCGCGCCGAGTACGGCAGCCAGTACCGAGCCGGCGAGGACTCCGATTTTGGCGACGGCGGAGTAGGCGTCGCTTTGAAACGCCTGATCGGCCATCAGCAGTGAAAGTGGGTCGCCGATTCCACAGAGAAGCCCGGCGCCCACGAAAGCCAACGCGGACGTGTCGCCCGGCAACCGGACGAGCCGCGCCTTCGCCGCAAGCCATGTCGTCAGAATCCACCCGGTGGGCTTGGCGAGCGCGAGACCGAGTGCGGTGCCGGCGAACACCGCCGGCGCATGCGGCGTATTGAAATCCGCATGGAGCGAGACACCGGCAGCGGTGAATGCAAACAAAGGGAGTACGAAGTAGGTAGACCAGGGTTCGACCGCGCTCTCCACTCTTTCCGCCGGAGAGAGCAGTCGTTCCGCCGCGGCCGACAGATTGCGGCTCGCCCAGTCCCAGACCGGCTCCTGCCTAAGGCCTCGCCGTGGATCGCCGGCGCGCTTGAGCTCATGCTCCGCGTGCTCGAGTTCCGCAAGCGCCGTGGCGGCCTGTGCGAGGAGGGGAGTTGCTTTCGGAGCCGGCCGCAGCGGCAGGAACGCAGCGAGAACGATACCGCTGAGCGCGCCACTCACCCCTGCGAAGTGCAGCGACAGCCACAGGCCGATCGTCGCAGTGACGTACGGCCAGACCGCATAGATGCGCCAGCGATTGAAGACCGCCATTGCGCCGATGGTGGCAGCGCTCAGGAGGAACCACTCCGGATCCAGAGTGTGTGGGTAGAAGACGGCGAGAATGAGGATTGCGATGACATCATCGGCGACGGCATACGTGGCTACGAACACCTTCAGACCGGCGGAAGCGCGAGCACCGAATAGCGCAAGGACGGCGAGGGTAAAGGCGATGCCCGTATCGGCAGGAATGGACCATCCGGCGGCGGTCGGTCCCGCGTTGAGCGCTCGATAAAACAGGGCAGGCGCAATGACCGCGCCCAGTGCCGCGAGAACCGGCGCGGCCGCGGCACGCCGGTCTGCAAGCGAGCCGCCGGCCAGCTCGCGGCGGATCTCGAGCCCGAGAATGAGAAAGAAGATCGCGAGCAGTCCCTCGGCGCACCAGCTTGCGATGCTCAAGGAGAGCAGGCCCTCCGGCGCGGCCACCCCGAACTGAGCGCTCACGAGTCGCCGATAGAAGGGCGCCAGCGGCGTGTTGGCGCACACCACGGCAGCGACTCCTGCGGCCAACAGCACCAGGCCCGCCGAGGTCGGCAGGTTCGCGAAGGCCCGTGCCGTACGTTGCACTCGGGCGCCGACCGGCTGCTCGAGCGCCTCGAGCATGGAGTGAAAATCCCAGGCACCGTCATAGCGCACGCCATCGATGAAGATGGTGGGCGTTCCCGTCACTCCATTGCGCCGCCCGTCGGCGAGGTCCTCATCGACACGCTGCCGCAGCGCGGGCTCGCGGCGGTCACGCTCGAAACGGTGCATGTCGAGACCGATCGAGGCTGCAATCTCGAGCAGGGTGCTCTCATCGATCGGCGGCTCGCGACCGTAGAGCGCATCGTGCATCTCCCAGTAGCGGCCCTGGCGGCCGGCGGCTTCCGCACCGATCGACAGGAGCTCCGCACCGGGGTGGGCGCGCTCATTCGGAAAATGCCTGAACACGTAGACCATGCGCTCGGCGAGCGCGGCCCGCAGTCGATCGAGCACGAGCCGCAGACGCCGGCAATAGGGGCAGAGAAAATCACCGTAGATGAGGATCGTCAGCGGCCGCGCGCCCGCCTCGCCGCCGCGGATATGGTCCCGTCGTGGATCGACCGGCCGAAGGAGGCGGCGCTCGCGACCTGGTGTGCTCATGCGGAGGATCTTAGCCGGTCATACCCTCCGCGGAAGAGAGGTTTGCGAGAACGCGCTCGAACTCTTCCGGTGTTACGGGCTTGAGCAGATGTGCAACGATTCCGGCCGCGCGGGTCCTGGCTCGATCCGATGGTTGTCCCCAGCCCGTCACGGCAACGATGGTCGTGCCCCGAAGCTCCGGCATCGCGCGAATGCGCGTCGCGGCCTCCACGCCATCGATGCCCGGCAGGCCGATGTCCATGAAAATGAGCAGCGGCCGGAAGGTCTGCGCCTTCTCGATCGCTTCCTCGCCGGTGCCGGCAGTCAGAACCGAGTAGCCCTTGAGGCGAAGCAGATCCTCGAGCGATGTGGCCGCATCGCTGTTGTCATCGACGACCATGATCCGTGCGCCCTCGCGGCAGGGCGTTTCGCGGGCAGCACGCCCGCGGGCCGGGGTATCGAGCTCCTCGGTCGGGGACACCTCTGCTCGTGCCAGGGGCAGACGTACCGTGAAGGTACTCCCCAGGCCGAGCCCGGCACTCGTCGCGCGGATCGTGCCGCCATGCATCTGTACGATCGTCCGTACCAGAGCGAGCCCTATCCCCAGTCCGCCGCCGGCGCGCGGCTGCTGCAGCTTCACCTGGGAGAACATCTCGAAGACCTGCTCCAGCGCGCTCGGCGGGATGCCGATGCCGTTGTCGGTCACTGCGACGACAGCCTCATTGCCCTCGTGGCGTACAGTGATGCGGATGCGGCCGCCGGCGTCCGTGTACTTGGCGCTGTTGTGGATCAGGTTGGTGACAACCTGGGTCAGACGGTCCGCATCGCCGTCCACCATGAGATCGTGATCGTGCACCTCCGTCGTGAGGGTATGGCCATGCGCTTCGAGCGCGGTTCGGGTGCTCTCGACTGCACGCCCCACAACATCCCGGAGCGACACGGTTTGAATCCGCAATTGCAGCTTGCCGTGAGTCATGCGACCCACATCCAGCAGGTCGTCCACGAGGCGTACCAGGTGGTTGAGCTGCCTTTCCATGATCCCAAGCGTGCGGTGCGCGATCGGATCGTCAGAGCCGCAGAGCTTCAAGAGCGAGAGGCCGTTGGCAATCGGCGCCAGGGGATTGCGTAGCTCGTGAGAGAGAAGCGCCAGGAATTCATCCTTGCGACGATCGGTCTCGCGCAGGGCCTCCTCGATCTGCCGCCGCTCGGTCACATCCTGGACGACGCCGACGAGGCGAACGATGCCGGGCTGATGCGCGGACTCGCAGCTGCCGTTGATCTCGAGATATCGCCACGACTCTGCCCCACGGTGGATGCGAAAGATACCGCGCAGAGGCTCCCGCGAGCGCATGCTCCGCAGCAGCATGCGCCGCAACACCCGCCTGTCGTCGGGCTGCATCATCTCCCGCAGAAAGTGAGAGCCGGTGAGCGGCACCGTCTGCGACAGGCTCAATATGTCGCGGGGCGGCACGTTCTCGAACGTGATGCGGTCGCTGCGCGAATCCCAGGCGAAGACTGCGAGGCCGGCGACCCGCGTGGAGAGGCTCAATCGCCACTCCCGCCCCTCGAGCTTGGTGAGCACGGCCTGCAGCTTTTCTTCCGCGCGCCGGCGATCACTCACGTCGCGGAAATACACGGCGAGGCCTTGCCCCGTCGGAAAGACACGGAGGTCCACCCATCGGCCGGTCAGGACCGATTTTATCTCGAAGGCGGCCGAAGACTGCGTCCGCAGCACCTGCTCGTACTGCTCCTGGATCTGGGTGCCGGCGGCGGCAGGGAAGACCTCCCAGATGGAGTGGCCCAGCAGCTCCTCGCGGGCTTTACCGTAGTAATCGAGCGCCCGTTGGTTGACATAGGTAAAGCGCCAGTCCCGGTCGAGCGCGAAGAACGCATCGGTGATGCTCTCGAGGAGCCCGGCCCGATCCGCATGGACTCGCCGCTCGGCCTCCTCCGAGGCCTCACGCCGCATCGCCTCTGCCCGCTGCCGCGCAGAGTGGATCATCGAGCCGATCAGCGCCCGCAGCTCGCGCTCGCTGTAGGGCTTGGCGAGATAGCCGTCGGCGCCCTCCCGGAAGCTTTGCACTCGGCGGTCCTCGGGTGCGTGTCCCGAAATGAGGAGGACCGGTATGGACTGAGTGCTCGGCGCGCCGCGCAAGGTCTTGACGAGCTCCACGCCGTCCATCCCCGGCATCACGATATCCGTGACGATGATGTCGGGCTTGGCGCGTAACACGGCCTTGAGGGCTTCGTTGCCATTCCCTGCCGTGTCGACGCAGTACTCATCGGACAGCAGCTCGCTCACGTGGATACGAAGTGTCGGCTCGTCCTCGACGAAGAGAATGCGTGGCTTTCTGGGTGGCGTCGAGCCTTTCGGCGAAGCAGTCATGACTCTCGTTCCGGCCAGGCCGTATTGTGACGCCCGCACCAGGGATTTGTCAGCGGACGATGGAATATCGTGCCGTCCGCTCGGTGGGTACGATTTATGCACGCGCCCGCGCGCGGCGGGCGGATCCGATATTGCGCCAAAAGCGGCCAAATAGCCTCATGGATCCCTGCGGCTATCCGGTAATCTTCCGGCTATGGGACGGCAACCTGCGATCCGTGTGCTGCTGGTACTGACTGTAGCGATCACGGTAGCCATGGCAAACGCAGCGGCGCAGGACTGGCCGATGTTTGGTGGCAACGTCCAAAGCACGAGCGCCAATCCGCGGCCGACCGGGATCACCGCAGCCAACCTTCGCCAGCTCAGGCATCGGACCGTGGCGCTGGATGGCCTGGTGGACGCAAGCGCGATTTATCTGCATGGGGTCACAGTCAGTGGCGCTAAGCATGACGCCATCTTCGTAACCACCAGCTACGGCAAGACCATAGCCATTGATGCGGACAGCGGGGATGCGCTCTGGGAGTACACCCCTGCGGGCTATCGGGACCTGGCAGGTACGCGCCAGTTCACCACCTCGACCCCCGTAGCCGATCCCGACTCCCAATCCATCTACGCGGCTTCGCCTGACGGATACATCGAAAAGCTGGCAGTCAGTGATGGGCGGCTCCTCTGGCACACGGCCATCACCGAGCTGCCGCGGCGGGAGAAGATGGACTCGCCGCTCAAGTTTTTTCGCGGTCATCTGATCGCCGTCACGGGAGGGTACATCGGCGACCGTCCTCCCTATCAGGGACATGTGGCCATACTCGATGGCGCCTCTGGCAAGCTCCTTCGCGTATGGAACTCGCAATGCAGCAATCGCGCGGAGCTGATGCAGCCGAGCTCCTGCCCGCAAACCCAGTCGGCCATCTGGGGTCGCGCAGGCGCCGTGATCGATCCTGAGGACGGCCGGATCTTCATCGCCACCGGCAATGGCGACTGGAACGGGACCACTGACTGGGGCGATGCGGTCGTCGAGCTCGACTCGGATGCTATGCAGGTCCTCGGTAACTACACGCCGAGCAACACCGCGGATCTCAATGATGATGATCTCGACCTGGGCTCCACATCACCCGTTCTGCTCGATGGCAACCTGCTCGCTCAGGGGGGCAAGGACGGCAAGATCCGGCTGCTCGATCGGCAGGAGATCGCCGGTACGCGGGCGCACAGAGGCCACGAGAGGCAGATCGTTGCCACACCCAGTGGTGCCGACCTATTCACCCAGCCGGCAGTGTGGCGGCACGGCAATGAGACCTGGATGTTCGCGGCGGACAACGGCGGTACCGCGGCCTGGCGGATCGAGAGTGGAAAGCTCCGTCAGATATGGCGCAACGGCGTAGGTGGGACGAGCCCACTCGAGGCCGACGATCTCTTGTTCGTCTATGCGCCGCATGGTGGCCTCAATGTGTATGAGGCATCTTCCGGCAAGCGCCTCGCGACGCTGCCCTGCGGGCGGGGCCACTGGAACAGCCCCATCGTGGTCGACGGCAGGATCATTCTGCCGGAGGGTGATGCCAACAGTGAAGCTGTCCATGGAGTGCTGGACATTTGGGCATTGCCCGCCACTTAGCCGCTCACGTGATGGTCGCGATTATCTCGTCCTGAAGCAGGACGAAGGGTCTGGCAGAATCCGCTTTCGGGTCCGCGACCGAGACCGCGGGGAAGCTTGTCGGATGGGACATGAATATAACAACCAAGATGCTCGCGCTCCTTACTTTGCTTCTGTGCCTGCCGGCGCTTGCGGACGCTGCGCAGGCCACTTCGCCCAAGCGTAAGGACACACCATCCTTCGCGCAGATACTCTCCGAGTCCAAGGGCTCGGAGTGGCGCCGGCCGGACCCCGAAAACCTGCTGGTGATGCGTCTCCCGGCAGGGCGCCTCGTTATGGAGCTCGCCCCGGATTACGCCCCACTGCACGTGGCGAACATCAGGACCCTGGTCAGGGAGCGCTACTTCGACGGTCTGGCGATCGTGCGCGTGCAGGACAATTTCGTCGCTCAATGGGATGATCCCGAGGGGGATGACGGCGGCGATAAACGGAAGATGCGGTCCCTCGGAAGCGCCAAGGCCACTCTGCCTCCGGAGTTCACCCGGCCCATTGCCTCCTCGCTCCCCTGGGTGAGGCTTCCGGATGGCGATGTCTACGCTCCCGAAGTAGGGTTCGCGGGTGACTTCCCCGCAGCGCGCGATCCGGCCGCCAATGAAACCTGGCTGGTCCACTGCTATGGGACTCTGGCCATCTCCCGGGACAACCCGCCGGACTCCGGTAACGGGAGCGGCCTCTACGTCGCGATCGGCCAGCCGCCCCGCCGGCTCGATCGGAATCTGACCATCGTCGGGCGCGTCGTCGAAGGCATCGAGCAGCTTTCCGCTCTTCCTCGCGGACACGGTCCGCTCGGCTTTTACGCGGACCCGAAGCATCGCACGCCCATCCTGGACATCCGGGTCGCCGCCGACCTGCAGCCGGCGCAGCAACCCAACATCGAGATCCTCCGGACCAACAGTCCCACGTTCCAGAGACTGCTCGATGCCTTCCGTAACCGGCATGACGCGTTCTATGCGACGTCCCCCGGGAAGGTCGACATCTGCGCCGTGGCAGCGCCCGTGCGTGATGTAGCCCACCCCTGAACACTGATCGGCAGAGCCAGAGCCAACCATGCCCCACTCCATTGCGCGTGCCAACCTGACTCCGGTCGGGATGGCATTTCTGTTCTGCCTGAGCAGCGTCGGGAGCCTCTCAGGCGCACGGGCAGCGACGCCGCCAACCCCACCCATGGCGCACGCGCTGCCGAGCTGGGCGAGCCCGCCTGAGCGCCTGGTAAATCCCCCTGCATCGGCGAGCCTTTCGCCTGATGGGCTGCGCGCGGTGTGGCCCTCGGCCGATCGGCGCAGCCTCCTGAGCGCAACGCGCAGGGGGCGCTCCGAGGAATGGGCTGCGCCGGATCGGCTACTCTCGACACGCGGCACGATCGGGAAGGTCGTTATCTCGCCAGACGGGTGGCGCGTTGCCTTCGAAGACACGCGCACGTGGCTCGACAACGGCAACGCGGCCGACAGGTGGCAGTTCATCGGGGTCTACGACCTCGGGACACAGCAGCTCGGCTACGTGGATCCGGCCTTCGACCTGGATTCCGACCCTCGCTGGTCCGCGGACAGCGTGCAAATCACGTTCACGCGCAGCATCGATGGCCTGAAGTCGAGCGAGCTGACGCGCGCGGCTCCCGTCCCGGCGACCGGCGCCTGGCAGCTGCCGCCGTTACGGCCGTCGGAGCGCTTCACGATGGCCGCGATCCTCGCAGCGCCTTATATCGACCCGCCGACACCTGCGGCTGACGGGCTCTCGCTCGCATACACGACGCGTGAGGCGGAGAGCCGCAACATCTATTTCCTACGCGTTGGGGAGAAGGCGCGTCGTCTAGTCAACTACGCGGACGATGACGGACGCGAGTTGTCAGCGTTGGCGGTCTCGAAGCATGGAGGCGCCGTCGCGTATGTCCGCGGTGGTCGTGTGAACCGCCATGGGGATTCGCCGAACCCTCGCTCCGTTCACGACCTGCCGCAACAACAGGTATGGATCATCGGGACTGACCACGACGCGCCACGCCTCCTGGGTGTCGGCAACGAGCCGATCTTTACACCCGACGACCACTACATTCTGTGGCGCGCAAACGGAATGGTGATGGCGGCTGCGCTCAACTGGTCGAATCATCGGCTGCTCGGCGTCGGCGAGCCGGTGCCGTTCCTCTTCGGGCTTCACGTCGGCATGCGCTTCTCGCCGGATGGGAAGAAGGTCGCGTACGAACGCGGCGATGCAATCGAAGTCCGCGACCTCGCAGCGCGCACGACAGTCGTGATTCCGCATGGACACGATGTCGATCGCGGGCCGGTGTGGTCGCCCGATAGCCGGCGGCTCGCCTTTCGCCGGGAGCCGAGCGATTCACCCGGCCTCGAGCGCAACTGGTGCGGTGGCGGCGAGCGCTACTGCGGGCCCATGCGCTCGAAGCAGCCGTGGGCGCTCTGGAGCGTCGCACTGTCCGACCTCGTGCCGCATCGGATCTGGCAGGCGAGCGCGGGGGTCGGCTCGGTCTACTACCCGCTCGATCAGAGCTACAGTCCGGGAGAGTTCGGCGATGAGCTGTTTTGGTCTGCCGACGATCGCATTGCGTTCGTCTGGGAGGGAGACGGCTGGCGCCACCTGTATGAAGTGCCCGCCTCAGGAGGCGAGGCGAAGCTGCTCACACCGGGCGATGGTGAGGTCGAGACGGCCGCGATTTCGCTGGACCGCACGCGGATCTTCTATGCCACCAACATAGGCGACCTCGGGCGGCGCCATATTTCGAGCGTTGCCTTCGATGGCTCCGCCGCCAGAGCAGTCACGAGCGGCGAGAAGAGCCAGTGGTCCCCCATCCCGCTTGCTGGCGGGCGGCTCGCCTACCTCGGTGCGGGCTGGGCCGACCCGGCGCAGCTGCACGTGCGGGAGGCGACCGGCTCGACGTATGAAGCGGGTCTCCCGCGAGCTCCGGCTTCCTTCCCCGGGAAGCTCCTCGTCAAACCCGAGCTCGTCGAGTTCCCCGCCTCCGACGGCCAAAAGGCCTTTGGACAGTTGTTCGTGCCGCAGAAGCCGAACGGCTGCGCGATCATCTTCTCGCACGGCGGGATCCGACGTCAGATGCTACCCGGCTTTCACTACATGGAGGCCTACCACAACCTCTATGTGATGAACCAATACCTGGCGAGCCGCGGCTGCGTCGTACTCTCGGTCGAGTACCGCAGCAGTATCATGCGCGGCGAGGCATTCCGGAACGCGCCAGGCTGGGGATTCACCGCCAACTCGGAGATCCGCGACTTCGTCGGGGCGGCTCATTACCTGATGGCGCGGAAAGACGTCGATGCCAAGCGCGGCCTCGGCATCTATGGCCTTTCTTGGGGTGGCTACATGACCGCCGAGGCACTGGCCCTGCACTCCGATCTGTTCAAAGTCGGATTCGACATGGCCGGGGTCCATACCGCTCCTGATCCGGCCGGCTTCGCGCATTCGGCCGTCGGCCAGCTCGATACCCTGACTTCGCCCCTCCTGCTCATGCAGGGTGACGACGATATGAACGTCAACTTCGATGATGGAATCGTGCTCGCGCGCGCGATGCAGATGCGCCGGCCGCAGGTCGAGTTCCTGCAACACGCCGTGCCCGGGCAGACGCACGAGATCTCCCTGACCTACCGCCGTCTCGTCAAAGTGTACTCGGAAGGCAGTGAGTTCCTTCTGAGCCATTTGGGCGTTCGGTGACGGCAGCAATCGGCTCCACATCACGAAGGTGCTCGCATGAGGCCGTCCCGCAAGACCAGAGTCGCACTTAGCGTGAGCGGCCTGTTGTGCAACATCATCGGTGCAGCGCTCCTGCTGTCGCTCTCGCCGAGCATGTCGGGGACTTACACGAATCCCCAAGCCACGCTCTTCATCGTTTGGCACCGATCCGTCGGCTTCTACGCCTGCATCGCCGCGCTCTTCCTGGGGTTCCTGCTACAGCTGATCGCTGCCCTGAGGGAATAGCCCCCTTTGCGCCGGACATCCTCGGTCTCACGAGTGGTCGGCACATTTCCCGAAAAGTGGCTCTTTAGCTGAGCCTCGTATCTGGCGAAAGTCAGCGTTCAGAAGTGAGGCGAGGCCGAGACGATGGACAAAAACGAGGCGTCTGCGGGACGCAGAAGACATGCCGATCGAGCGGAGCGTAGGAGATTCGTTGCGTTGCGCAGCGTGCCGCGGCGGGCTCTTCTCGTGGGTGCGGCCATTAGCGCGCTTTGTCTCGTGTCGGAGCCAACGTTCGCCGGCAACGTTGCGACTATGCCGATTGATCGCGGCGGACAGCACGATTTCGACTTCACCGTGGGAACGTGGAGCCTCCATATCTTGCGGCTCGCACATCCCCTCACGGGATCCAAGACCTGGATCACCATGGCGGGAACGAAGGTAGTCAGACCGATTTGGGATGGCCGCGCGCAGCTCGAGCAGGTCGAGGCCGATGGGCCGAAGGGCCACTTCGAGAGTATGGGCTTGATGCTCTACAGCCCCAAATCCCGCCAGTGGAGCGTGAATTTCGCCAATGGCGCACAGGGGACGCTGAGCCCAGCGGCCTTTGGGGAGTTTCGAGGCGGCCGGGGCGAATTCTTCAATTCTGATAGCTACAACGGGCGCACCATTGCGGTGCGCTATACCTGGTCGGATATCACGCCAACGACGCATCATTTCGAGCAGGCCTTCTCCGATGACGGTGGCAAGTCCTGGGAACCCAATTTGAGAGTGACGTTGACGCGCGCTAGCGGCGTCATTCGCCCGAATATTCCACCCGTGAGCGCGACGAGCGCTGGCCAGCACGATTTCGATTGGCAGCTTGGCCACTGGAGCGTGCACATGCGCCGGCTGCAGCGTCCGCTCACCGGCTCGAGCAGTTGGACCGAGCTCGACGGCAAGGTCATCGTGCGTCCCATCTGGGGTGGCCGCGCGAATATTGCCGAGATCACCTCGCAGGGTCCCTCGGGGAAACTGGAGTTCCTCTCACTTCGCCTGTTCGACCCGCAGGCCCATCAGTGGAGCCTCAACTTCGCAAGCGACGACGGCGGTATGCTGAGTACACCGATGGTCGGTCAATTCAAGGATGGTCGCGGCGAGTTCTACGACTACGAACCCATCAACGGGCGCATGACCTGGGTCAGGTTCCGCTTCGACGACATCAAGGGTGGCTCGAATCGCGACGAGCAGGCCTTCTCCGTGGATGGGGAGCGCACCTGGGAGACCAATTGGATCAATACCTCGACGCGCGTCCAGCCCATCCCGCAGGCGAGCCGTTGAGGCTCATCGGCGTGTCGGCCTTCTGCGATCCCGATCGGGGTCGGGCCCGCGGAAGGCCGGCCGATGCGCTGCGCCTCAGCGACTGCTCGTCATGGAGCCAGATGCCATCTGTCCGCTCTTCTTGCCTTTCTTGTCCATCTTCTTCATGTGATCTGACTTCATGTGCGCGGCCGACTTCATCGGCTTGCCGGACATGGCGTGGTGTCTCTTCGATGTCATGGCGCCCGCCTTGGCATCATGAGTCATCGAGCTCATTGCGCCGCCCGACATGTGATCGCTCGAGCTCATGGCGCTGGTCGAAGCCGATTGCGCGAAGGCGTAACCGCTGATGAGAGTGCCGGCGAGAGTGGCGAGCGTGAGCGATCGGAAGGTCTTGGTCATGGGTATCTCCTGAGTTGAGGTTAGAGTAGGTCTGTCGCGTGTACTAGATGCCGGCATACCAGTCGTAGCCGAGGTCTTCCCAGTAGCCGCCATGTCCGCCCGCGATTGCGCGGAAGCTGTTGACGAGCTGAATGCGCCGGATGTATTTCGCCTGTTTGTAGCCGAGCTGACGCTCGACGCGCAGCCGCAGCGGCGCGCCGTGTGGGACATCGAGCGGTTTCCCGTTCATGGCGTAGGCGATGAGAGTCTGCGGATGCATCGCATCCTCGAGGGCGATGCTCTCGTAATACTGCCCCGGACGCTGCTCGCCGCCTTTCGAGGGCTCGCCATCGAGATTGTCGGCGCAGTAGAGCACGACGAACCTGGCGCTCGGCCGGACGTCGGCTGCATGCAGCAACAAGGCGAGCGGAACGCCGGTCCAGCCGCCGATGGCGCTCCACCCCTCGACGCAATCGTGACGGGTGATCTGGCTCCGGGAGGGAAGCCGCCGCAGCTCAGCGACGCTCAGGGTGAGCGGATGCGCAACCAATCCATCGATTTGCAGCTGCCAGTTCGCGAAGCGCTGCGCGACGTGGCGGTCGTACCACTCGCCTCCCGGATTGTAGGTCCCGTTGGCCTTGAAGTGGGAGGATATGTCGGAAGGCCCGAACTCCTGCGCCATCGCGCCCCGCCCGAGCAGGAGGCGCTGAGTGGAGCGGGTCCAGGCTTGAGCCGCCGCGAGCACCCGCTGGAAGCTGGCACTCTCGGTAAGGGCATCGGCTTGTAGAATTTTGCTGCAGCCGCTGAGCAGCAGACCGCCGCCTGCGAGCCCTCCGACGAGCGCCTGGCGTCGCGTGATGATCGTCATGTCAGGGGCGCCCCCGCGGAACGGTGTAGCGACCCGTGATCATCGATCGAACCTCATTGATCGCGCCGGCGAGCACGACTTCAGTGAGGTGGACGGCAATGAAGAGTACGATCGAGGAGGCAAAGAGGAAGTGCAGGGTCCGTGCCGACTGCCGCCCGCCCAGCGCCCTCACCAGCCAGGGAGCAAACGCATCGAGCCCGGGTGACATTGCGAGCCCGGTCACGACCATGCCGAAGACCAGAGTCAGGAGTCCCAGGTAGGCGAGCCGCTGCAGGACGTTATAGCGCTTGGCGGCCTCACCGGTCGGATGTCTGAGCGCAAGGTGATCGCGAATCGAGCGCGGAATGGCGCGCAGATCGGCCCTCGTCGGCCAAAGATCCCGCTGGATGTGCCGGCTCGCGAAGCTCCAGAGCAGGTATACCGCAGCGTTCGCCACCAGGACCCAGGCGAAGAAGAAGTGCCAGTGCCGCGCATCCGCGAGGTCGGTATAGCTCGGGATGGTGAGCCAATCGGGCCAGGCGTGTAGCGTGATGAAGGGCGGATCGAAATCGCTGCCTTTTTGACCCCAGTAAAGTCGGGGGTGGGCATTGAGGATGTTGAGGCCGCTGCCCACCAGGATGAAGAGAGTCAGCGCATTGATCCAGTGGGTCACCCGCACGGGCCAGGCGTGCCTGTGGATGACTTCCCGGGCGGGCTCGACGCGGGCGTCGCGCCGCTTTGCCGCGAGTGCTCCCGCAGTACGCTCGATCAGCATCGGTTTGCCTCAGTCTCGATATGGGCCGCGAGGGAGGGCCCACTTGCGATCTGATTTCGCGAACCGAGGCGGGTTGTTACAGCCAGCGCCGAGGGATTTGATTTACCAGCGCAGCAATCGCGCGCCCAGCGCTGCTCCGAGGGCGGTAGCGGCTGCAATGCCCAGCGTATACCACGTCGCTACGAAGGCGGCCGCCTGCTCTGGGCAGTGCAGTCCGTAGAAGGTCGCCGCCAGTGCACCAGCTGCCAGCCCGGCGGCAGCACCCGCCACGGCAGGCCGTGTCGGCGCGAGCGCGCGCAGGGCAACGACCTCACAGCCATAGATCGGCAGCGCCAGCAGCAGGATGAGCGGTGAGCAGACTTTCCACGTGTGGCCCAACCAAAGGTCGAGGCGCGTGGCGGATGAGGCTGCGAGGATCTGGCCAGCGCCGAGGCCGATCATGGCCAGAATGATGAGCAGTGCCACCGCGGGCGCGATTCCCGGCCGCCTACCCGGCACGGCCAAGCGCCTGACGGTGATCGCAGCCGCCACGGTGAGCAGGCCCGTATAACTCGCCTTCATCCAGAACCAGGGCTGCCTGGCAGCCGCCTCGAGGGGCTGGCAATGCAAGCCCAGCACCACGAGCGCGAGTGTCACCGCGCCACCGACGGCGAGGCCCATCAGCAGCTTGCGGGTCGCCGCCCCCGCCGGCGTCATCCGGACATCGCGTGCGAGCAATGCTATTAAGTCAACCGTTCTCATCGTGCCAGGCTCGATTCAACCATTTCAGAGTCCGGTGCAACATGACGCGCGCCGATACCGCGGTCACGCCGCGCTTCCTAGCTGCTTCTTCGATCGAGAGGCCCTGAAGTTTCACGTCTTCCAGGAGAGTCCGCTGCCGGTCGGGCAGCCGCTCGAGCAATCGGTCGAGGTCCGTCTGCACCACACGCTCTTCGCTGTCATCCGCGGCGAATAGCACCCCGGCATCCTCGAGCGGAACGTGGACGCGCCGATGCCGGCGGCGCAAGTGATCGATGAGCTTGTAGCGTGCGACCGCGTACGCCCAGGGCGTGAAGGGCAGGGCGCGGTCATAGGTGTCCCGCTTCAAATGCACCGCAAGGAGTGTCTCCTGGACCAGATCCTCGACCTCAGAGGCTCCGGTCCCGATACGGCGGGCGAAGTAGCTGCGCAAATGTCCGCCGAGCGCGCTCAGGAGCTGCCGATGCGCATCGGCGTCGCCCGCCAGGCTGCGGTTCATCAGCGGCCGGAGGCGCTCTTCGATGTCGACTTTCGGCTCCACTGTGCTCGGCTCTATGCCCCTGGGCCAGCGGCGCATTGTAGAGCGGTGGAGGGAGAAATGACAAAGCGGGCCACGGGATGGGCCGCGACTGCAGCGCCATGCTGTAACACTTGCGCCTGCATCAGCGTACTCGGTCGGGTATGAAGACCCTCTTCGAGCGCTGCAGCCGTCCGATCGCTTCGCTGCGACGAGAATGGTGGGCGCTTCCCCTGCGCCTCATCGTCGGCTATGGCTTCATGGAGCACGGGATCGCAAAGCTCGCGCGCGGACCTCAATCCTTCACGGCGATCCTGCATGCGCTGCATCTGCCGGCCGCCCCGCTACTCGCCTGGGCGACCATCTTCATCGAGCTCATGGGCGGGCTCGCGGTCTTGATCGGCGCCTTCGTGCCGCTCGCCAGCGTCCCAATGGTCCTCGTCCTCCTCGTTGCGATCGTCACCGTCCACCTTCCCAACGGCTTCAGCTCCATCAAGCTGGAGTCAGTGACCCGCGCGGGCGCGCATTTCGGTCAGCCCGGCTACGAGACGGATCTTCTTTATCTCGCCTGCATCGTGGCCCTCGTGCTCGGCGGCAACGGGCCGTTCGCACTCGATGCGAAGCTGGCGCGCAGCAGAGCGCGAAATGAGGCCTCCGCAAGCACGCGGTGACCCGACCTCGCAAAGCCATCCCGACCTCAAACCAACAACTCACACGACGGAGATCACCATGTCATCCCGAAACTCGAGTCGATTCATCGCCGGGCGGGCCGCGGGCGCGCTCGCCATGACGCTCCTCGCGAGCACTCTGGCGCTCGCCGGCGAGCAGGGCGACTCGGAGCGCAGCGCGCTCGTGCTCACGAGCACCAATGATCCGAGCGGCAATCGGGTCGCGGTGTTTCAGTTGGAGACCGGCGGTCAACCGACGCTTTCGCTCGTGCAGACGCTGGCCACCGGCGGCAAGGGCGGTGCGAGCGGCAACGCGGGGATTCTTCAGGTCGAGGGCGACCTGGGTGCGGTAGCGAACTACGGCTCGAACAGCATCAGCCAGCTCGTCAGGGCAGGGGACTTCGTTTACGTGAGACGCCAGATCACACTCGCGCCAGGCTGCCTCAAGCCGGACTCGATCGCCCTGGCTCACGGGCAGCTCTTCGTCGCAGGGGCCGCATGTGTCGAAAGCCATGAGTGGCCGTCTGGCACGCTCGACGGCGCGACGGTCCCGCTCGCGGATCCCTCGGCGGCGCAGATCTCGGTCGGCAGGACCTGGGGAGCGGTCACGATGACCTCGGGGACGCTTTTGCAGCTAGGCCTAACGCGCTGGGGCGCACTCAGTGGGGCGGCTGCGCCGATCCCGCTGCCGAGCACGGCGAACAATACGCCGCTCGGTGAAGCCTTCTGGGGTGATATCCTCGGGTTCACTCCCGCTCACAGCCCAGACAGCTTCGCGATCGTCGATGCGCAGCGCAATGTTCATCCGATCGCTGGACCCACACCTTCCTTTCCCGCTAATGCGCCCTGCTGGGTGGCCAAGGGACCCGGGAACGTCTGGTATACCGCCAATAGCCCGGGCCACGCCATCTCGATCTTCTTCAGCGACAGCAAGGGCGGTGTGTTTTACAAGTCGGTACCGTTGCCCGGCGCGCCCACTGACATCACAGTCTCCGCCAACGGCAAATGGCTGGCCGTCATCTACGCAGCGAGCGGCAGCGCCTATGTGTCTGTGTTGGCCATCGATCGCTATGGTGATCTCTCGCCGGAAGCGACCTCCGAACCGATCGGGGTCGCGGGCTTCAGCGGAGTCGCAATCAGCCAGTGACACGGATATCGGAGCACTGCCCATGAGGTTTGCATATGAGTAACCATTTCCCAATGCGGGGCATAGCGGCTGGCGTAACTGCGGTGCTCACCGCAGCACTTCTGGTCGGCATCGGTCATCAGGGAGCGCAGGCGGCTGAGTTGCAGGTCGCCGCGCCGCCGCCTGCCATCGATGAGCCGCTCGCGAGAACCTCGGGCTCGGAGACGGCGATCCTATCGGGCGGATGCTTTTGGGGCATGCAGCTCGTCTTTCAGCATGTGCAGGGCGTCCGCGAAGTGCTCTCTGGCTATACGGGCGGCGCGGCGCGAACGGCCAACTATGAGGAGGTGAGCACCGGCACGACGGGGCACGCTGAATCGATCGAGATCAAGTTTGATCCGCACGTCGTCAGCTACGGCACGCTGCTGCGGATCTATTTTTCCGTAGCCACGGATCCTACCGAGCTCGATCATCAAGGTCCGGACGAGGGTACGCAATATCGCGGTGAGATCTGGCCCGTGAACGGCTCCCAGCGACGTGTTGCCGAGTCGTATGTCAGTCAGTTGGCGGCGGCCCATACCTTTCGGGCGCAGATCGTGACCCGTATCGACAATGCCATGCCGTTTTACCCCGCGGAGTCCTACCATCAGAACTTCGCCACCGCCCACCCATACAATCCTTACATCATGGCGTTCGATGCGCCCAAGGCCGCGGCGTTGGCGAAAGTGTTCTCGAGCCTCTATATGGCTCGCCCTACGCTCGTGCCCGCCTCGGTAGCCAGCCTCCGATGAGGGTCGTCGGCCGCTTCACTCCGATTTCAGAAACTGCGCTACGTGCTCGTTGATGAACTTCCCATCCTCGGGGGAAGCCCCCGCCCCCGCGGGGTGTCCCCACAGCGACGGTATCGGCAGCAGCTGGCAATGCGGAATGAAGGCAGCTTCGTAGCGCGCGTCGGTCAGCGGGAAATACAGGTCGGTGGCGGAGGGCATGTACAGCACCGGCACCTTGATGGAACGGAGCGCGGCTTCCACATTGCCGCCGAAGGGTGGAGTGTTACCGACGTCGTTGCTTTCCCAGGTGCGCATCTGCAGGATGAGATTGTTGGCGTCCGCGCCAGGTATGAAGTGCGTTCTGAAATGCTCGATGACCTGGGGCAGGGTGCTCCCGAGGGAGGGATCGGCGCGCCAAAGCTCACGCCGCCACCATTCCTGCGAGAAGAGCCACGCTGTCCAGACCAGGGAGAATGCCTGGATACCCTTCTCCGGCTCGACCTTGTAGTCGCCGCCGGCAAAGGCGGGGTCGGTCGTCAGAGCCGTGATCTGGCTTTCCAGACGGACGATCCCATGGCCGTAGGTCTTTGCCGTGCCCGACGTGGCGACGATGCGGTCCATGAAATCCGGATAGCTGACTGCCCATTGGAAGGCCTGCTGGGCTCCCATTGAGAATCCGATGACCGCACGCAGATGATGGACGTGTAGCTCCTCCGTGAGTAGCTCGTGTACTGCCTTGACGTTGTCGCGGATGGTCATGACCGGGAAGCGCGGTCCTGAGAACGGCTCCGGCGTGTTGCTCGGCGAAGATGATCGTCCGTTTCCGAACAGCTCGCTCGTGATCAGGAACAGCTTGCCCGGATCGAGCGCCTTGCCCGGCCCGATGAGCCAGCCATAGCCATGCATATCGGCCATGTAGTGTGAGGGCAGGAGAATGGCGTTGTCGCCCGCCGCGTTCAGATGCCCGTAGGTGCCGTAGACGACCCGCACTTCGGGCAGCTCGACGCCGCCTTCCGTTTTGAAGTGCCGAATGCGGTACTCGTGCTGGACCGGCTGCGGCTGCTCGGACCACGCTGGCTCGCTGCCGGCGAGGAGAGCGAGTGCGCAGAGCGCGGGGCAGATGAGACCTCGGAGCAACGATCGTGACATGCCCTAATCTCCCCCGAAAACGATCGATGGTAACGCTTTCCGCCGATCCCGCAACTTGCGCCAAACGGACCGCAGGGTCGCCGAGGGCCTAAGGGCTGCTCGGGGTCAAGAGGGCGGTGTCAGGCCCCTTCCGGTGGCGCGGGCAGGGCATGGATGGCTAGGGATCCGCCCAGGCTACTCCGGAAACGTGCCAGGCATTTTTTTCCTTGCGCAGGGTCATCGTAAGGGTACCTGGGAATTCAACCGACTTACCCGCTTTGATGTATGTGAGAGTGATCCGAGCAACGAGATACGCAAAGCCTCCATCGAGATCGAGGTGACGAATCTTACCCAGCCTGAGAGCTGCATCGGTCACGGCGGCTTTCGCGGCCCAGGCCTCGAACCCCTTGAACCACCTGGAACAAGCGCCGGATCCCTGCCACACGTGCGGCGAAAAATCATCAATGACGACTGCATCCTCGGTGCATGGCGCGACGTCTGTGTTGAAGGTTTGCCGACCAAAGGCCTCGGTCCAGCGATGTACGGCCTCCATTACGTCGGAACGGACTGACGCTGAGGCTGCCGTCGCGATCGCCATCGCGATGGCGAGCACAACGGTACGCACAGCTTTCAATTGGATTTTCTGCCCGCTACTTTCACGGCCTGCCATTGTGTTCCGCCTTTGTCGCATCGTTCCGTACCGGAGAGTGATGTCCTATCATTACTGAACACCCACGCCATTCGACAGCTCGTCATGACTCCGTCCGGGCCCTTGGATTGGCCCGTCTCGATCATCGTTGCGCCGTCGAAGACTGCGCTCAAGAACCAGGTCGACCCATCGCTGCCAAATCCGGAATCCGTATAAACCTTCTTTACCGGATCATAGGAGAGCATTTCCAGCGAGCGCTGGGTTTGACCGTTTCCCTTCCAGGTCTGGTCGACCTGCAGGAAGGAACTGTTCAGAACCCAGCGCTCACGCAGAGTCCACCGCAACGAGTACTCGCGTCCGTCCGGTTGATCCCGGGCTGTCCCTGAGAGGGTCCAGTTTCCCACCCAGACGTCCAGTTTCTTGAGCTCAGGCGGTAGTCCCGGATTGGGCGATGTTCCGTGGGCCGAGCTAGCTCCGAGGACCAGTAGCACTCTCGCGACATCAATGATGAGGCGCTTCATCGTAGTAGCCCTTGGTACTCCCCGAGGTTGCGAGCATGACATCGGACCAGACAAATTTGACCAGTACCCCGGCTCCTCCACGGTATTTTTGCTCTCTCTCCCTCGAGGCGGCAACGGGAGCGGGAGGCTTGCCCTGGACGGCCTCCCGCTCCCTCCGGTTTATTGGACTTCCTCGTCGCGGTTGGTGCTGACCCAGCCCGCATTCCAGTCGGTCGGTGCCATCGCCTTCGCCAACACCAGCGAGGGCTCGTCGAGACTGCGCAGCGAGCGGTTCAACTGCGCCAGGGGTTGGCCCTTGAGCTTCTCCCAACGCGTCATCAGCGACTGGTATTCGGAGCCAACCTGCTGGAGCGCCTCCCGGTCGGCAGCCGTAGGTGCTCTATCGGCTTCCTGTATCCGGCTCATGAGCATCTGCAGAGATCCCCCGACGCTGCCGAGCGTCGGGGGGCCGCGGTGGGTAAAGAATTCGAACCGGGACGTCACCTCGGGACCCGACAGATCTTCCAGCTGCTTTCGGTAAGAAGTCAGCGTCGCCGAAGGCTTGCGCGCGGCAATCTGCTTCTCCAGGTCCCGTAATTGCCCAAGCGCCGCGCTTGCTGTCATTGCTTCCTGGTACAGCTGCATCGAGGCATCGAGCTGCTGTTGAAGTGCAGGCGCGGGTGTCTGCACCCGCGGGTCCATCTTTACCGTCAATGGCTGCGTGCGGCTCTGGCCGTCCACCGTCAGTTTCACCGTGTAGTTGCCCGGCAGGATCCAGGGCGAGCTCGGCAAGAGCGGCGTGTTGTGCTCGACCGCCTGCATGTCGTCCAGGGTCTGCAGTGCCCCGGGCATGGGGGGATAGTGCATGTCCCACACGAACCGATGCATCCCCGCCTCGGTCGAGAGATTCACCGGCGGACGCGGCCACCAGTCGGGTACATCCAGCTTGGCCGGATCGAGCGGCTTCTCGGGCTCGGCGCTCGAGAAGTGCCGCACCAGCTTGTCGCTCGAGTCCGTGATGTCCAGTGTCACGGGCCCACTGGCATTGCTCGCGAGATAGTAGTCGATGACCGCACCCGGAGGCGGATTCGGCAGCGATGGCATACGCCATGGCGTCGGCGGATTCATATCCTGACGCACGCGTACAGCCGTTTCCGGCTTGTACAGCGTGACCGGCGCTTGCGCGACGTCGGCATCGATCTGCCGCAACGGGGTGATGTCGTCGAGGACCATGAACCCGCGTCCGTGTGTGGCCGCGATCAGGTCGTCGCCATACACCTTGAGGTCGCGGACGGATATCGCCGGCATGTTCAGCCGCAGCGACTGCCAGTGATCTCCATTGTCAAACGAGACCCACGCCTGGGTCTCGGTACCGGCAAACAACAATCCCGGCCGCTTCGGATCCTGCCGGATGACGTTGGTCGTTGCATCCGGCGTAATACCGCCATCGATCTCGGTCCAATGCTTACCCCCATCCTCGGTTCGGAAGAGGTGCGGGCGCATGTCATTCAGAAACAGGGTGTTGATCGCCGCGTAGGCTTCATCCGGATTGAAATGGCTGGCCTCCATGCTGAATACCCTCCAGAACGGCTGCAACTGAGGTGGCGTCACATTGCTCCAGTGCTGACCGCCGTCGTGTGTCACCCAGATCAGCCCATCCTCGGTACCGGCCCAGATGAGATCGCCGTTCAGTGGCGAGGGCGCGAGTGAATACACCACGCCACGGTTACGATCGGTCGGCCTGGCATCGGGGCTGTTTTTGTACTTGCCCACGCTCGCCGGAGCCTTCCAGCTCTTGCGGGTCAGATCCGGGCTGATCTGCTTCCAGTTCTGGCCGCCGTCGTCCGTCTGCCAGACCGTGTTCGAGGCAAAGTACAGGCGGTGCGGATCGGTTGGCGAGAACGTGAGCGGCATGGTGCGCAGCACACGGTAATCCCCGCCGCCACGCAGGGCCTTGGGACCGACGTCTGCGATCTGGCCCGTGTCGCGGTCGTAAACCGACACCTTGCCGCCGTAAATCAGATTCGGGTGCAGCGGGTCGGGCGCGGCGCCGCCGTATTCCTCGATGCCGGCCGGATGCCAATCATGAGCGGTGAGCTCACCGTCATCGCCACGCTCGGAGACACACGCCGAACCGGAGTCCTGCTGTCCACCACAGACGCGGTATGGCCACGTCTCGTCTATGCCGACCTTGTACATGGCGGCCGTCGGTTGGTTGTACCAGGAGCTCCAGGTTTGCCCGCCGTCGACGGTGACGATGGCACCCTGGTCACTGTTGATCGCAATGATGTCCGGGTTGTTCGGGTTGATCCAGGTTTGCTGGTAATCGTCGCCCCCCGGCGCGCCCCGAAAGCCGAACCAAGTCTTGCCGCCGTCGGTGGACTTCCATACCACCGGAGTATCGCTGTATACGATCTCCGGATCCCTGGGGTCGATCGCCAGCACCGGCAGGTCGCCGCCGCCGATCCTCGTGGCCGGTCGCGGATCGCTGGTCACGTTGTGCCAGCTCGCACCGGCATCATTCGACCTGTAGATCCCCACCTTGCCGTCGGGCGCTTCGGGTCCGCTCGACACTGCCGCGTACAGGATATTCGAGTCACTCGGCGCGACTCGCAGCAAGGCCTGCTCGACGGCCGGCAGGCCCTGGGTGAGCTTGCCCCATGTATTGCCGCCGTCGGTAGACTTGAAGATGCCGCCGTCGGTGCCGCCAAATGCGCCATTTTCCCAGGGCGCCCGCTGCTGCTGCCACAGCGTAGCGTAGAGCGTATTGGGGTCGTGCGGATCCATCTCGATGTCATCCCCGCTGGTGTACTCATTCACATAGAGCACCTGTTTCCAGGTCTTGCCGCCATCGAGCGAGCGGAAAATGCCCCGCTCTTTGTTGGGTCCGTAGACGTGACCCAGCGCCGCCACGAATACCCGGTTCGGGTCGTGCGGATCCACCGCGAGCATCGCGATGTCCTGGGTTTCGCGCAGCCCGATGAAGCTCCAGGTCTTGCCGGCATCGGTGGATTTGTACATGCCCATGCCGGTCGACTGGTCGGGTCGGATATTGCCTTCGCCGGTGCCCACATAAATCACGTTCGGGTCAGAGGCGGCAACCGCAATGGCGCCGATCGAGCCGGTCGGCTCCTGGTCGAAGATCGGGCGCCAGCTGTTGCCGTAGTCGATGGACTTCCAGACGCCACCGTCGTCATTGCCGATGTAAAAGATGTTCGGCTGGCTCGGTACGCCTGCCACCGCCCGCCCGCGGCCGGCCCGTAGTGGCCCAATCGGGCGCCAGCTCATCTGCGAGAAGAGCTCGGGGCGGTAGGTCTGCGCTTGCGAGTCTGCGGCGAGCGGGATGCTGCCCACCGCAGTCAGCGCCACCATCATCAATAGGGGGGACAGTCTCATGCCGCGTCTCCGGAAATAGTCGTGCGCCATGTGGTCATGTGCGGGTGAGCCCCAGGGATTGGGTACCCAAGTTACCCCCATTCTCATCCCGCGAGCCGTGGGCTGCGGTGAGATGCCGCATTAACGCGATGATCCGCGTCCGCAAGAAGAGATCGACAGTGCGTTGAAGGAGATTGAGCAAGCCGCCGTCGGAGCGCAGAATGTCATGGCAGCGACAGTAAGGGCTATCCGATAAAGGACCTCGGGTGAAGACAGCGCGCGCTTTGTCCCAGACGCCTGTGAACGGTAGCGTGGAGGATGTGCTCCGCGCGGCGGTCGTATGGGACAACCATGCATGCATGCCGCTGCGCCCGCTCGATGAGACTTTTCTACCCCAGCTCGAACGGTGTCGCCGAGCTGGGTTTACAGCTGTGACCCTGAACGTGGGGTTCGGCGAGCTCGGCGCGGCCGATCATCTACGCATGCTCGCTCAGTTCCGTCACTGGCTGATGGCACGGCCGGAACAGTACCGAGTCGTCAGTACCGTCGACGACATCACGGACGCCAAGAAGGTCGGTCAGCTTGCCGTCTGCTTCGACATCGAAGGAATGAATGCCATCGAAGATCAGCTCAGCCTCATCCGGCTCTTCTATGATCTCGGCGTGCGCTGGATGCTGGTTGCCTACAACAGATCCAATCGCGCCGGAGGCGGTTGTCAGGACTCCGACGGAGGTCTGACGGAGTTCGGGCGACAGGCGATTGAAGAGATGGCGCGAGTTGGTATGGTGCTGTGCTGCTCACATACGGGCTACCGCACCGCGAGAGAGGCCATCGACCACTCTCCGAATCCGGTCATTTTCTCGCATTCGAACCCGCGGGCGCTCTGGGATCACCCGCGCAATGTCCCCGACGATCTGCTGCGGGCCTGCGCCGCACGCGGTGGGGTGGTGGGGATCAACGGGATCGGCATTTTCCTCGGCCGCAACGACAACAGCACTGAAGCGCTGGTCCGGCACATCGATTACACCGTTCAGCTGCTCGGCGAGGATCACGTGGGCTTGAGCCTCGATTACTGCTTCGACAGCGCGGAGCTCGACGAATTCCTGGCGAAGAACCCCGCCCTCTTTCCCCCGTCGATGGGCTACGACTGCGGCCTCAAGGTGGTCGAGCCGGAGCGACTGCCGGCGTTGGTCGAGGCGCTGATGGCGAAGGGCTACGGCCCGGAGTCCCTATTGAAGATTCTGGGCGGTAACTTTTTGCGTGTCGCGAGACGGGTCTGGAAATGAGGGTCGAGCGTATCCGCGCGCTGGGCGGATTCTGGCGCAGCTCGAGCGCTCATGGCCGCTTTGCGGCGAGCGGGCGTGCCAGTGGCTGAGCTCACGGGCAATGGGGAATCACTCTGAAGAGAGCAACTCCCTCAGGAGGAACATTGGCCGTGATTTGACCAGAGCTCCCGCTGGTCTGGTGTGACCACAGGTTCTCGAGGGTATAACCCCTACAACCGGCTGGCAGCCCGATCGCCGGCGGGCCGATTGAGATCTCCGCTGAATTCGTCGTACTGGTGTTGAATAGCCCGACGATCACGTCTCCGTCATCCTCGCGCTTTGCGAATACCTGCTCGGTTCGCGCGTTGCGGATCCGCCGGGCGGCTATACCGTCCTGGTCGACCGCCAGCACGGCGCGATTCTTCAGCAGCGCAAGGTCCTCTGCGTCCAGATATCGGGGGTCGCTGCCCAGGATCAGGGGCGATGAAGCAAGCGACCAGAGACTCAGCGCCGTCTTACGCGCGCTCACGGAGATGCCATCGTGGCTGCCGTTGCCCACTTCGACCGAGTCGAGATCATTGAAGCCGCCGGGATGGGCATACGGCTGCCACTGCGCGGCGTAGTTGAACCTGGAGACCACTTTCGATGGCCCGCCTCCCAGAGCAGCCTTTTCCGTGGGGTCAGTCCAGATGGTCAGGGGAAATGCGTCGGTGACCGGGAATGTCTCGTTGTTATCGACGCCTTTGTTGCAACTGTAGCACTCTATGTCCTCGCCTTCTTCCCATTGAGTTGCGTACTTCTCGAGAGTCGGTCCGAGCTCGACCGTATAACCCTCGGTGGCATCGAAATTGATCGGCCGGCCTGTCTGGCGCAGCGCCAGCGACCATGCTTTGATTTCGGGGATGTCAGCGGGATATCTCAGCCCGTCGAGCTTGAGGAAATCGACTCCCCACGAGGTCAGTGTGTCTGCCCATGCGTTCACGAATAGCTGCGCACCGGGTGAGGCAAAGTCGAGTCCGACCATTCCCCCCGCGCTACCCTCGGAGCCGCCGCAGTTATAATTTTGCTCCGGGACCTTGGTGGCAATCTGACGGGCGGTGTACCCGCTCGGCTTGCCCGTCAGCCGGCCGGCCACGCTTCCTTCCACCGGCGTGTTCTTCGCGACCGCTTCCCTGGAGATCCCAGGTGTGAGATAGATCCCAAACTTCAACCCGAGACTGTGCAGATAGTCGGCAAGCGCCTTGATACCGTTCGTCGATCCTTGCGCCGGAAACCGCTCGTTGGGAATCCAGAAGCCCCACCGGTCCACGGAGGGGGCTCCATGACCGGATGGGCTGACGCCACCGGGCCCGAATCCGCCGGGACACACGTACCAACCATCGTCCTGATTGATGTACCGGTAGCCGAGCTTCGCGAGACCACTCGAGACCATGGCCCGCGCCACTGCCTCCTCCTTTGCGGCGCTCGCGTTGCCCCTGAAACTGCTCCAGCTGCTCCATCCGAGCACAGGCTTCATGCCGATGTGCATCGGATTGGGTTGCAGCGCTTTCGCCGGGTGGGCTCCCAAGGCCATCAGTACAGTGGCCAGGAGGGTCCCGATCATGCGGGGTCGCGAAATTCGAGGCAGGCGGGCAGCCATGGGTAACTCGGGGGGGATGTGGGCAGCTCGACTCGGTGAGGTTAACTCAAACGGATACTGTCCTGGTCCTGGCAGACCGAGCGTAGTCGGCTCGTTACCCGCCTGCGAAGCTGATCGGGAGTCAATCCTGTCAATTGATGTGTTTCGCGGCTGAGGTGCGACTGGTCTGCATATCCCATCTCGTCGGCCAGCTGCGCGATCCGAGAGCCATCCGATGAGCGTAGGAGCCTGAGAAATCTCTGAAAACGGAGGATTCGCTCGAGTGTCTTAGGACCATACCCGAACAACTCGTGGCAGCGGCGGCGCAGGGTGCGCTCGCTGATACCGAGGGACTGGCACAAGTGGCGAGTGACGGGAAACGATGCATCCGATCGCGTGCTGACGAGCTGGAAGACGGCCTTGCTCAGCTCATCGGGTACGTCGATGATTGGAAGCTTGCGCAACAGAGTCTGCTCGATCCGCTGTCCAAGCTCGCTTGGATCGCGCGCGTCGCCGACCCATTCGGCGAGCGCACATGCGTGCTCTCCCCAGAGCGCGGCGAGCTCGCAGTGGCCGTCGACGAGCTGCGAGAGGGGCACCTTCAGCCACGGAAGCGCGCATCCTGGCCGAAACCTCACACCGACGGCGAAGCTGCCCGGGCGCACACGCTCGAATCTGAGCTGACGCTCGGGTCCTGCGACGCGAAGCACGCCGTTGAACCAGACGATCTCTGCGCTTCCGTCCGGTATCACCGACAAACCCGACGTCCCGCCGGGGACCCTTTGAAACCAGACCGCATCGAAGTGCTCCCGCAAGTGGTGAACGACGGCGCGCTCCTGGTAGGCGGCCGTCGTGCCTCCGAGAAACGGCGGGACTGCATGCTCCGAGTGACTTGAGCTGTGCAAAGTACCTGTACCTCATGCTATCTGCGAGCTGCGCTCACGCTGGCGCCCGATCGACTGCCAGGGCAGCGCTGACCGTTTCATTCAAGACCGGCAGCCAGGACCGGTTGCTAGACTACACGTCTTCCATGAGTTCCGTCCCCTGGAGCCACCAATGAGAAGGACGCGCGCGCAAACGTGAGCGACGAACCAGCCTCCTGCGACGTGCTGATCGTCGGTGCAGGTCCCGTTGGATTATTCCTCGCCAACGAGTGTGCACGCCGCGGCCTACGCTGGCGCCTCATCGAAGCTCGTGCTACCCAGTCGGTCCATTCGAAGGCGCTCGCGATCTTCCCGCGAACACTCGAAATCTTCGACACGGCTGGAGTTGTCCGACCATTTCTCGATGCGGCCAATCGAGTCACTTGGGCTACTGTCGTCGCGCACGGACGGCAGCTCGCACGAATAGAGTTCGCCCCTGACAACACGCCCTATCCGTTCGTCGCCATGGTTCCGCAGAACGTGACGGAAAGGATCCTGGCGGAATCGCTGGTCAAGAGAGGCGGACACATCGAGTACGAAACAAAGCTCGTCAATGCGCAGCAGCACGATGGGAGCGTGCGCGCGATACTGGAACGGGACGGCCGTACGACGGAGGTCGTGGCGGGCTTTCTGGTCGGCAGCGATGGCGCACATACCGCAGTGCGGCACCTGCTCGATCTGCCATTCGCGGGTGCGGAATACCATGCCTCCTTTCTGCTCGCGGACGTGGAGACGAACCGGGCGCTGCCGGCCGACGAGATGCAGCTCTGTCCCAGCGAGCTCGGACCACTCGCGATTTTCCCGATGAGCGCAACCCGGCGGCGCATCGTTGCGACCATCGCGAAAACCGAGAACGACGCTCCACCACTCGAGCTCGTGAGAAAACTGCTGGTTGAGCGTGCGCCGAAAGGCATCGCCGCCCTCTCGCTGAGTTGGAGCAGCTATTTTCGTATTCACCACCGGCAGGTCGATCAGCTCCGCGTCGGCCGGATGTTCATCGCGGGCGATGCCGCACACATTCACAGCCCTTTCGGAGCGCAGGGGATGAACACGGGACTGCAGGACGTTTGGAACCTGGCTTGGAAAATCGATCTCGTAGCCCGCGGGCGGGCGCATGACCGGCTGCTCGACAGCTATACGATCGAGCGACGTCCGGTCATCAAGAAGGTGATCGCAATAACGGATTTGATTACCCGGGCGATGGGCACAGCGAGCAAGCCGGCGCAGCTCCTGCGTGATGTGGCTCTCCCAATTGTTTCGCGTTCTGGCGCCTTTCAGCGCCGCTTTGTCGGCACGCTCTCGGAGCTCGATATCCGATATCGCGGAAGTCCAATCATCGAGGGCGATGGAGAGCGGCACTTCGATGGTGCGCTACGAGGAGCCGGAGGCCGGTTCGTCCTCCTGCTGGGCGAGGGCTGCGACGCGCGGATGGTCGAAGCGGCTGAGCAGCTCGCCGGTTCGTACCCCGATATTCTGGAGTGTCGCGCAGCCCCATCGCGGGGCCTCGTGCTCTTACGCCCGGATGGCTATGTCGCGTACTCGGAGACGGCACCACGAGGAGCCAGGTCGGTCGAAGCTGCGCATTCAGTTTTGCGACGGCAGCTCACCTAGCGGGCTGATCCGTAAACTTCAGACCGCGGTTGCCGCGCGTCGCATTCTGGCGTACCGCCAGTAAACCGGCACGCCTGCGAGACCTAATGCAACCGCCCAGAGGAGCGACCGCGCGCCGATGCCGATGAAGGTCCAGGCGCAATAGATGACGGCCAGTGCTGCGGCGATCATCCAGCGCACTTCGCGTGCTCCAGGCTGGGCTACCTGACCGCGCCGCCACAGCACCAGCACCGCAAGGGAGCAGCCGAAGTAGAGCGGGAGGGTCGCCGCCGTAACGATCACGCTGAGGAAGGTGAATCCGCCGGCGAGCGAGTCCTGGTAGTTCATGAGGAGCATGAGGCTCGCCAGCACCCCGGCGAGCAGGAAGGAGTGGCCAGGAACCCCACGCGAGTTGGTTCGTCCGAATGCCGGCGGCAGGCTCCCATGCCTCGCGCAGCTCTGCGCGACCTCGCCGGTCACGAGTGTCCAGCCGTTGAGCGCGCCGAGTCCGCTCACCACGATGAAAGCCGCCAGCAGCTTGCCGGAGCCGCTGCCGAGGTACCGGGTGAGCAGGTCGGTAAACGGCGCGCTGGAGGAAGCGAGCTCGCTCTGTGGGATGAGCAGCAGCGGGATCGCGCAGATCAGCATGTAGATGACCGCCACCAGCGCGGTTCCGACGAACGTGGCGAGCGGCACGGTGCGCGCCGGGTCGCGCGCCTTGCCGGCCGGCACCGCGGCACACTCCACGCCAATCATGGCAAAGAGCGCAATGGTGGAAGCACCCACCAGTGATCTGAGGGACAGGGGCGTCGCCGGTACGTGCGCGAGATATGCAGCCGGATGCTTCCACAGCTGCCAGACACCGAGGGCGACGATGGCGAGCTGCGGCAGCAGCTTCAGCGCCGCACTTGCGACCTGCACCCAGCCCGCGGTGCGCAGGCCGCGCAGATTCACCAGCACGAACAGCCACACCAGCGCGAGAGCCGTGACAGCTGCGAGCGGCCGGCTCGCGACCAGTACGGGCAGGAACGCCGACAGATAACCGACCACGCCGACGGCGATGGCTGCGTTGGTCACCCAGCAGCTCACCCAGTAACACCACATGATGACGAATGCGACCGGGTCCCCGAAGGCTCGTCGCGTGTAGGCGTAGGGCCCATCGTCTTCCGCAAAGGTGCGAGCGAGTCCCGCGAACACCCAGGCCACCATCAGAGTGCCCGCGCCCGTGATCAGCCACGCGCCCAGGGAGTTGAGTCCGTAGGGGGCGAGCGAGGCGGGCAGCATGAAGATGCCGATGCCAATGGTGTTGCCCACGACGAGCGCGGTGCACATGAGAAATCCGAGGGGCCTCGCTGCCGAAGGTACACCGCTCATATGAGCGTCAGGCCTGCGCGAGCGCTTCCTTGAGCGAGATTTCAATCAAGCCCATGGCTTCATCCACGTGGCTGCGACCGATCATGAGCGGCGGGATGAAGCGCACGGTGCTCACGCCGCACGACAACAGCAACAGGCCGTTGTGGAAGGCGCGCGTCAGAAGCGCCTCGCAGAGGGCGCGCGCCGGGGTGCGGCTCGAACGGTCGGTCACGAGCTCCACGCCGATCATCAGCCCCTTGCCGCGCACCTCGCCGATGCACTCGAAGCGCTCTGCGAGGCCGCGCAGGCGTTCGAGGAAGTAAGTGCCGACCGCGGCGGCGTTGGCGGCGTACTCGCGCTCGACGAGATCGAGCGTGGCGAGCGCGGCGGCGCAGCATAGCGGGTTGCCGCCGAAGGTGTTGCCATGCGCGCCGCGCTTCCATTTTTCCATCAGCGCACGGCGCGCTACGACGAGGCCCATGGGGAGCCCCGACGCGAGCCCCTTGGCGAGCGTCATGATATCGGGCGATACGCCCCAGTGCTGGCTGGCAAACATCCGGCCGCTGCGCCCTACGCCGCACTGCACCTCATCGAAGATCAGGAGGATCCCGTGCCGGTCGCACAGCGCGCGCAGGCCCGGAAGGAAGCTGTCGGGTGGCACCAGATAGCCGCCCTCGCCCTGGATGGGCTCGACCAGGATCGCTGCCACCTCCGCCGGCGGCAGGTTGCTCTGGAACAGCATGTTCTCGATGTAGTCGAGTACCGCGTGACCCTGGTCCGCGCCGTTGAGCAGCGGCCGATACGGGTTGGGGTAGGGCACATGCGTCACCCCCGGCATCGTGGGAAAGAAACCCACCTGCTGGGTGTACTTGCTGGAGGTGAAGGCGAGCGAGCCCATGGTGCGGCCGTGGAATCCGCCGAGAAAACCGATGAATCGCGGACGGCCGGTGACATAGCGCGCGAGCTTCAGGGCCCCTTCGACCGACTCGGTGCCGCTCTGGCAGATGAGCACCTGAACCGGCTCGCGCAGGGGATCGAGCGCGTTGATCTTCTCCGCAACCCGCGTCATGCGCTCGTGCCAGTAGTCCGAAGAGATGTGCAGGAAATCGTCGGCCGCCTCCTTGATCGCCTGCACCACCTGCGGATGCGCGTGGCCGGTGCTGCAGACACCGATGCCGGCCATGAAGTCGAGGTAGCGGTTGCCGTCCACGTCCCAGACTTCCGCGCCGCGTCCCCTGGCCATTACGAAGGGATAGTCGCGTGGGTAGGAAGGAGTCGTGACCGGGCGGTCGCGGGAAATGAGCGCCTGTGCCTTGGGGCCCGGGAGCGGCGTGCGGATGTGCGGTGAGGGCATGTTGGTTCCTCGAGCGGGATATTCAGATGGCGGCAGGCAGAACGATGCGGACCGGACGGGACTGCGCCTCGCGCGTGCTCGCCGCGAGCACACGCAGTACACGCAGGTCTTCGGGGTCGGGTGCCGGCAGCGTCTCGACCCGGGCGGCTATCTTCAGAGGCCAGCCGGTCGCCGCCCTGGCGGCTTCCACGGTGATGCCGGGGTAGAGCGCGCTCAGTGTGAGCTCGTCGGTGCCGGGGTCGGGTCGCAGCACGCCAAAGTCGGTGATCACGGCGCGCGGTCCTGCACCCGGTGCGGCTGTTGCGGCGCGTGCACCCGAGCCTGTGAGGTAGCCGCAGGAGGTGCGGAAGTCCAGGCGGGGCACGAAACTGCGCGGAGTCTGCTTCATGATGATGAGCACCTCGCGCGCGAAGGTTGCGATCTCGGGGGCGCCGCCGGCACCCGGCAGGCGCACTTTCGGTCGCGCATAATCCCCGATTACGGTGCTATTGATGTTGGCATAACGATCGATCTGCGCGGCGCCGAGAAAGCCGAAGTCCACGCGGCCGCGTTGCAGATAGTGCGCGAAGATTTCCGGCAGCGGCACCACCGCGGTCGCGGTCTCCGCGAGCTCGCCGTCCCCGATCGAGAGGGGCAGCACTGTGGGTCGGGTTCCGACGGCGCCCGACTCGTAGATCAGCACGAGGTCCGGTGCATGGGTCATGCGCGCCAGGTTGCAGGCCGCGCTCGGTAGGCCGATGCCGACGAAGCACACCGCCCCGTTTGGCAGCTGACGCGCCGCGGTAACTGTCATGATCTCGTCCGCTGTGTAGTCGCACACGCTCGCGGTCATGTGGCAACCCCCAGCAGACGCAAATGCTCCGCGTGACCGCGTACGCCGAGCACGTGCCGATCCATCCACGCCGCGAACGAGCTGCGCTCGCGCGAGATCTCGTCCCAGGCGAGATAGAAGCGATTGTCACGCGGATAGCAGCTGTGCGCATAGGATGGCCACGCGCCACCCGGCACGATGCTCGCCGCGGTGACCAGCCACGACGGCAACACCACGGCGTTGAGGTCAACCTCGAGCCGCGCCACCTGCTGCTCCACCGTGATCAGGAGCCGTTCAGCCGCAAGCGCTGCTTCTTTTGCCGCACCAATGATGCCCCGCAGGAGTACGTTGCCGGCAGTGTCGATCTGCTGCGCGTGCAGGATCGTGACATCGGGACGGACGGCCGGCACCGCCGTGAGCGATCGGCCGGTGAAGGGGCAGCTCACCGAGCGGCGGCTCGAGGATGACTCCTGGTCAAGGTCCGTGTCGGCGTGATGAGGCATGAATCCACAGGTCATGCCGCTGGCACCCGCCTGATAGGCGAGCGCGAGCTCTGCGTGGGTGTACTCAGTGAGCGTGAGCGGCTGCGGGAAGCTGTGCTCCACCGCATCGCGCAGCCGGTGGAGCGAGCCGACGCCGGGATTACCGCCCCAGGAGAAGGTGAGACGCGAAGCGCAGCCCATGCCGATCAGCTGATCGTAGATGAGATCGGGCGTCATGCGAATCAAATGCAGATTGCGCCGTCCCTGGCGCACGATCTCGTGTCCGGCGGCGAACGGAATGAGGTGGGTGAACCCTTCGAGCGCCACGCGCGCCCCGTCGTGTACATGGGCTGCAATAGCCTCCTTCAGCGGCAGCAGCTGCATCGATCGCTACTCGACCACGGTCTGCGACTGCTCGCGCAGATACTGTGGCAGGTAGTAGAAAGAGCCGATGGCCTTGCCGGTCGTCCCCGAGCCCTTCCATCCGCCAAAGGGCTGATAGCCCGGCCAGGCGCCGGTCGTCGCGCCCTGCGGTCGGTTGGCGTAGGTGACGCCCGCCTCGATGTGCTCCTGGAACCAGGGCACCTCATCGCCTGCGCCGTAGAAGCCGGCTGTCAGTCCGAGCGGTGAGGCGTTGGCAAGCTCCATGGCTTCGTCCCTCGAAGCCACGCGGTGGAGCATGAGGATCGGCAGAAACATCTCCTTCTGCCACAGCGGATGCGACAGGGGTGACTCGGCGAGCGTCGGGCGCACGAAAAAGCCGCGCGCCAGGGCACCGTCCTTGAGCTGCTCCCCGCCGGCGAGCATGCGCGCACCGCCCGCGCGAAGCTCGGCCACGTAACGCGCGAAATCCTCGTACGCGGATTGCATCGCCACCGGACCCAGCCAATTCCCGCGTGCCGCCGGATCTCCGACGGTGAGCGAGCCGAGCTGTCCGAGGAGCTTCGCGATGAGCGGCTCGGCGATCTGACGGTCCACGTACAACCGCGAGAGGGCCGAGCATTTCTGGCCGCCCATACCGAACGCGGAACGGAGGATGCCGCTCGCCGCCCGCTCGAGATCGGCGCCTGCGGTCACGATGCAGGCATTCTTGCCGCCCATCTCGGCGATGCAGGGCTTCGGGTAGGCACCGCCCTGGAGCTTGCCGGCGATCTGTCGGCCGACCTCGAAGGAGCCTGTGAAGGTCACCCCGGCAGTGAGCGGATGCTCGACGAGCGTCGCGCCGATCGCGCCACTCGAGCCGGAAAGATAGTTGAATACTCCCGGTGGAACTTCTGCGTCACGGATGCAGTCGGCCAGCAGCCGTCCGGCCCAGGGCGTCGCGGTGGCGCCCTTCAGTACGACGGTGTTGCCGGTGATCAGCGCCGCGGCGACCGGGCCCGCAGCGAGCGCAATGGGGAAGTTGAACGGCGTGATCACCACCCAGGCGCCGTAGGGCTTGAGCACACTGCGGTTGTGAGACGCGTGGCTCTTGAGCGGATCGTCCGGCAACGCCCGCTCAAACGCACCGGCGCGCTCGAAGTCATCGCAATAAGTCTGGAAGAAGTCCGCCGCCTCCTGTGCTTCCCCGAGCGCTTCCATACGGTTCTTTCCAACCTCGAGGGTGAGTGCTGCGGCGATGTCGTAGACGCGGTCGGCAATCAGCTCACCGACGCGGCGCAGCAGCTGCGCGCGCACTGGCGCCGGCGTGCGCTTCCAGTTGGGGAAAGCCCGGTGCGCGGCGTTGAGCGCGGCGTCTGCTTCGGCAGTGCCGGCCGCAGCGAAGCGGCCAAGGAGCTGCTCCTGATCGGCCGGGTTGTGCTTCTCGAGGAAGGCAGGGCCGCTGCGGTCGGAGCCAGCGATGTAGAGCGGGTGGGACCCGCCGAGTTGCGCGCGCACGCGCTTCATTGCCGCCTCGAAGCGCGTGTGCAGCTCCTCGGGCGGGTCGAACATGGTGGCGTAGGTAAGCTTGAAGGTCATGTACGGGGCTCCCCGGCTAAATTCGAGGCCAGCTCGCCGAGCAGCTCATCGAGCAGAGCGAGTGCCTCGGCGAGCTCGCGCTCGCTGATCACGAGGGGTGGGGCCAACAGCAAAAGATTGCCGCGTGCGGCGAACGAGACGCCGCGATCCATGGCGTGCTCCAGCAGCCGCCCGAGGCCGCGGTGCTGCTGCGGCCAAGGGGCGAGCGGCTGACGGGTGAGGCGGTCGCTCACCAGCTCGGCCACGGCAAAAAGCCCATGCCCGCCGCGCACGTCACCCATTACGGCATGTCGATTTTGCATGCGCTTGAGCTCTTCCAACATCCCGGCGCCGAGCCGGCGGGAGCGCTCGATCAGCGCCTCCTCACGATAGCTCTCGATGGCTGCGATGCCGGCGGCGCAGGCGAGCGGGTGGCCGCAGTAGGTGAGGCCGGTCATGAGCATCTGCGGCTCGAGGGCGTGTGCCAGCTCGGCACTCAGCACCACGGCGCCGAGCGGCAGATGCGCACCGGTGAGGCCCTTGGCGAGCGTCATCACATCGGGCCGCGCCTCGGCTCCATGGCGCTGCCAGGCGAACCACTCCCCGCAGCGGCCGAAGGCGCTCATCACCTCATCTGCGATCAGGTACGTGCCCGATGCACGGGTGGCAGCGTGCAGCGCCGGCCAGAACTCATCCGGTGGGATGATGCCGTTGGTACCCGCGTTCGGCTCCATCATCACCGCTGCGACTTCGCGCGCGCCGAGCTCGCCGATCGCTTTCTCGATGTGGCGCACCGTCGCCGCCGCGCATTCCGGTGCGCTCGCCGTGCCGAAGGGACAGCGGTATGCGTAGGGAGGCGGCACGCGCAGGACGCGAAACGGCCCAGGTTCCACCTGCTCGGCGGTACGGGCATCTCCAGACAGCGCCATCGCAGCATAGCTCGCCCCATGGTAGGAGCGCTCGCGGGTGATCACCCAACCGCGCGGCTTGCCGCTCGCTGCGCGCGCGAACTTGACGGCATGTTCATTGGCATCCGCGCCGCCCAAGGTAAAAAACACGCGACCGCCGGGCCAGCCCGCCGCATCGAGCAGCAGCGATGCGAGCCGGGCGCGCGGCTCGGCGCCCCAGGCACTGGTCACGAAGCAAAGCTGCTGTGCCTGTGCACGGATCGCGGCGACGACATGCGGATGCTGATGGCCGAGATTCGAGCATTCAGCGAGGCTCGACATATCGAGGATGGTGCGCCCGTCGGCGGTGAAGAGCCGCGCGCCTTCGCCGCCGATCACGGTCGGCGCATTCCAATCGGTCTGAATGCACCAGCTGTGTAGCACGGTCTCGCGCTCGGGAGCGCGGTCTGCCGCCTGCGATGGTTGACGGGTCATCATGCTGTCGTGCTCTAAGTGCCGCGCTCGGCCAACGGCGAGCGCTGCAGTGAGCGCATCGCGAAATAGTAGAGCGGAGCCACCACGACAATGCCCGCCACCCATGAAAGGTCGACCCCGCCGATCGCTCGTGCCAGCGGGCCGGTGTAGAAGTCGGCCGCAATGAACGGGACCTGCACCAGGATTCCCGCCAGGTAGCAGGCGAGGGCCGTTACGTTGTAGTTGCCATAGACGCCGCCATCGGCGGCGAAAAATGACGGCACGTGGTAGTCGCCGTAACGGATCAGGTAGTAGTCGATGAGATTCACGGCCGTCCAGGGTACGAGCAGATACAGGAGCAGCTCATTGAACCGGCTGTAGAGAGCGAGGAAATTCGATGCGCCGGCGATGCTGATGAGAAGTGCAAGGAGGAATATCCCAGAGGCGAGCGCAATGCGCGCACGATGGGTGACACGCCAACCCGGGCTGAGCGTGTGTCCCAGTGTGATGATCGCCAGCGCGCCTCCGTATAGGCAGATGGCACCGGCGACCGCTACGCCGGGTGCGAGCAGCAGCGTAATCCACCAGCTCACGGGCCCGGCGAGATGTGCGATTGCGGTGATCACGTTACCGTCCGTGACCGCAGGCCCGATCATCGCCCCTAGGACCATCGGCAGGATGCCCCCGAGCGCGGTGCCCCAATAGCAGGCCCAGAACGCCTGGCGTGGTCCGGAGTCCGGCGCAAGGTAGCGTGAATAGTCGGAAACATAAGGCGCGTAGCCGAGCTGCCACAGCGCACCCATGGAGACCATCTTGAAGAAGCCGACTGCGGAGAAGGAGCCCTGAGTGAGGAAGTGTTCCGGCAGCGGCGTCACGAACAGCAGCCAGAGATAACACAACAGCAGCGCGCTCCCGGAGACGTACGTCATCATCCGCGTGCAGAAGTGGATCAGATCGTGGCCCCAGATCGCCCCCGCAAGGCTCACTGCCGCAATGCCGACGATGGCCGCTCCAGGGGCGAGCGCGGGAAGGATGAAATGCAGGGACTGCCCGCCCGTCACGAAGGCGGTGCCCGCATATCCCAAATACATGAAAGCCACCAGCGCGACCACGAATCCGGCACCCCTGGCGCCGAACTGGCCGCGGCTCTGCACCATCTGCGGCACGCCGAGCCGCGGACCCTGAGCCGCATGCAGCGCCATGAAGACCGTGCCGATGAGGTTTCCAACCAGGATGGCGATCACCCCGGCGACAAAGGACTGATGGAAAATCGTGGTCGCGAGAGCTCCGGTCACCACGGTGAGGACGTTGAGGTTGGCGCCGAACCACAGCGTGAACAGCTGGCCTGCCCTGCCATGCCGCTCATCGAGCGGAATCTGGTAGATCGTGTGCTGCTCGATCAAGGTCGCTCGCCAGGCCGAAATTGCTGCAGACACCAGCCGATCGACTCTACCATACGGCGGACGCGCTCCCGCGAGAGCCGGTTACGGGGCGGCGCGGGAGGGCTCATGACCCGATTTCCGGATTTTGGCCTCACTGAGGCGCAGCGGCACGAGGCGGTCTTCGGCCATCGCTATGAGCGAGCCGGCATGGGCGGCGAGCGGGGCGAGATCTGGTGCTACACGGATTCGATTGCCTACCCGCCAGGGGCGACCGTGCGCCTGTACGTATGCTCCAGCGTCGAGGCTTATCGGCTCGAGATCATGCGCGATGGCGCCAGTGCGCGTCCGGTCCTCGAGCGGGAGGTTCGAGGTGCCCGCTGGCAGGACACGCCCGAGCAGTGCTCCGTGACGGGGTGCGGCTGGACGCCGTCGCTGGAGTTCCGAATCGGAGAGGACTGGCCTTCCGGAGCCTATCGCATCACGCTGACGGGGCAGGGCAGCGAGGGTGGGCTCAGCACCCATCATCTTTTCATCGTGCGCCCGCTCGCGGGCGCGAAAGCGCCTCGCATCCTGCAGGTCGCTGCGTCCGCGACCTGGACCGCCTACAACACGTGGGGAGGATCCAATCACTACCAGGGCATCACGGGACCGAAGCGCAATCAGTATGCAGCCACCGTGAGCCTCGAGCGACCCTGGTGTCGCGGCTTCGCGGTTCTGCCGCATGATGCGCCCCGGGTACCGCTCGAGGTGAGTCCCCCGCCGGGCGCCGGACTGCGCTATCCGCACCTGGAATGGGCTTTCGCCAACGGTTACTCCAACAAGTACGCTTCCGCCGGGTGGGCGAGCTATGACCGGCATTTTCTGCGCTGGGCGGAAGGCGCGGGGTTTGCGGTCGACCTCGCAAGCCAGCACGAGCTGCATTTCAATCCGGATATTCTCCACGGCTACCCGTGCGTCGTGTTCGTCGGGCATGACGAGTATTGGACATGGGAGATGCGTGATGCCATCGATCATTACGTCGAGCGTGGCGGACGCGTAGCGCGGTTTGCGGGAAATTTCATGTGGCAGATCCGGCTCGAAAGGGCGGGCAAGGCACAGGTCTGCTACAAGTACCGGGCGCGTGCCGAAGACCCGGTGTACCGGTCCGCCGATCCGTCGCGCACTTCCGCTTCCTGGGAGGCCCCCGAGATTGGACGGCCGGGAGCATCGACCTTCGGCCTCAATGCAACCCAGGGTCTCTACGCCGGCTGGGGCGGCTGCGCGCCCCGCGGCGTGCGTGGGTTCCCGATCTATCGGCCCGAGCACTGGGCCTTTGACGGCACGGGGCTTTGCTACGGAGATCTGCTCGGGGCGGAGGGTCACGCCTTCGGGTACGAAGTCGACGGGCTTGACTACGTGATCCGCGGCGGTTTGCCGGAGCCCAGCGAGACCAGCGGTGCCCCGTCAGGACTGACGATACTGGCGCTCGGCATGTCATCGCTCATGGAGGAGGGCGCCGCGGTACCGCTCGACGATCGGTTTCTCTCCGACGACGATGCGAAGTACGTAGCGCAGATGCTGCTCGGTGACAGCGGCGAGTCCGCCGTGGATCGGGTCAAGAGGGGCGCAGGGATGATAGTCAGCTTCGGACGTGGCCGGGGCGAAGTGTTCCACGCCGGAAGTTGCGAATGGGTGGCGGCGCTCTCGAGGCGCGACCCCATGGTGGAGCGCGTGACGACAAATGTTCTGACGCGCTACCTGCGGCGTCAATCCTCAACCTGAGCCAGCGGTAGCGGGTGGATGAGGGCCTGGCGCCGTGGGGTCCGCCCTCGGTAGCGACAGAAGGATGAGGCACGCGGCAATGCCTGCCATGGCGGCGATGGCCATTCCTGCGGTGAATGAACCCGTCCGCGAGCTGAGATAGCCGAGGACGAAGGGGCCCGCAAAGCCGGCAATCGAGGCGACTCCATTGATGAAGCCCACGACGGCAGCGGCTGTCGAGCTCTCGAGCAAGGATGTGGGAATGCCCCAGAAGGGAGGGAGAGCGGCAGGGGATATGGCGAAGAGCGTGAAAAGAAGAACGGCGATGGGCAGCGACTGAGGATGCCCCAAGAGCCCGAGGGCGCCGATGGTTGCGAGCAGGCAAGGTATCGCCGCGTGCCAGTGTCGTTCCATGTGCCTGTCCGAATGCCACCCATTCACCAACATGGCGACGAACAAGGCGGCGTAAGGGATCGTGCCGATCACTCCCACGAGCACATCGGAGAGCCCGGATTGACGCTTCAGCATCGTGGGGAACCAGAAATAGAATCCGTAGCTGATGAAGTAGTTGAGAAATGCGGCAAGGGCCAGCAGGAGAACGATGCGGGAGCACAGCGCTTGTCCGACTGTAGACCGTTGCGCCGCGGCTGCCGCTGCTTCGCTGCCAACCTTCGCGATCGTCCATTCGCGTTGCTCTCGAGACAGCCAGCGAGCATCGCGCGGACGATCTGTCAGATAGAAGTATGCAATGGCGCCAAGAGCGGCGGCGGGCAGTCCCTCGAGGATGAAAAGCCATCGCCATCCCTGGAGTCCTGCAAATGAGTGCCCAACGATCCAGCCGGCCACGGGCGAAGCGATCGCTTGCGAAAAAGGAATCGCGGCCATGAAGTACGCGATCGCTCTGGCGCGATCCGCGCGACTGAACCAGTGGCTCAGATACACGACCACACCGGGAAAGAAGCCGGCCTCTGCCATTCCGAGCACGAGTCGTGCCCAATAAAGTTGGCTTGCCGTATGAATGAGGCCCGTGAGCACAGTCGCGCAGCCCCAGGCGATCATGACCAGCGCAATCGCGCGGCGCGCACTCCAGCTCTCGACCAGCATGGCCCCGGGGATCTGCAGCGCGATGTAACTGACGAAGAAGATCCCGGCTGCAAGGCCGAACGCCCGATCGCTCAGGGCGAGGTCCCTTGACATACCAAGCGCGGCGTAGGCGACGCTCGTACGGTCGATGTAGTTCGTGACGTAGAGAAGGAAGAGGAACGGCAGCAGCCGAACGGCAATTTGACGGCGCGTCCGCTCGCCGGCGTCGATCGGCTCGACTGCGATGGAAGATGCCGGAAGACCCATAGAGAGCAGCTCCGGGGGGTGCGCGCGACAGTGTACTCTGCGTGCGCAGCCCGTCGGCTAAATAGTCTTGACATTGCGTCCGGCTCGGCGTATCCAAGTTACGGCCGGTCACAAATCCAATGACACCACCGGCGCACATGGCTACAGCGCGTCCGCTTCGCAAAATTCTAGGCCTGGGATTCGGGCTGGCATTCGCCTTCGGAACGATGGTGGGAGTCGGAATTCTGCGCTTGCCCGGCATGGTCGCGGAGGCGGCCGGAAGCCCGACTCTGATCATCTTCTGTTGGTGCGCCGGCGCCGTATATGCGCTCATGGGTGCCGTCTCGGTATCGGAGCTCGCCGCCATGTATCCGGAGGCTGGCGGATTCAGAGTGTATGCGCGACGCGCATTTGGCGAGGTCGCCGGCTTTGTGGTCGGCTGGATCGATTGGCTCGCAACTGTTGCCGTCATGGCTTACGCCGCGGTCTCGGCGGTCGCCTTTCTGGGTACGCTCTGGCCCGCCGTCGCAGAATATGAAACGGCTGGCGCGATTGTGCTGATCGGGGTCTTCACTGTGATGCACTCGCTCGGGGTGCGAATGGGCAGCGCAATCACGGCGGTCGCCAGCGCGATGATTGGGGTATTGATGTTGGCCCTCATCGCAAGATGCTTCATAGCTGCTCCGATGGCGCATCCCATCGGCCTGGGCGGGGCAGCCGTGGCTCCGAAGGCAGCAGCTTTTGGCATCGGAACAGTGCTCGCGCTCATACCTGCAATCCGCGCACTGATCACCGCATACGATGGGTGGTACGCGCCAATCTATACAGCGGAGGAGTGCGTCAACACTTCACGCACGCTCCCGCGCTCCATCATCGGCGGAGCGCTCTTGGTGGCCGTGTTATACGTAACCCTGAACGTCGCGCTGCTGCGGGTACTGTCCGTTCCGGAACTGGCCGCTTCCAAACTGCCCGTTGCCGTTGCCGCACACATTGTGTTTCCCCACGGCAGCGACCTGGTCATGACGGTACTCTCGATCCTGATCGTGCTCGGCCTCATCAATGGCAACGCGATCATGGGGCCGCGAGTTTTGTTTTCCATGGCGCGGGAGGGGTGGATATCGCAGAAGGCTGCTGCCGTCAGCCCCGGCGGCACGCCATGGGTAGCCCTTCTGGCAACGACGGTCATGAGCTCCGCGATGATACTCTCAGGGACGTTCAATCAACTCATCGCGTTGTTCGCCGTTCTGATTCTGCTGTACTACATTGCGGCGTTTCTTGCGGTCTTCGTTTTGCGCTATCGCTCGCCCGAGGCGATCAGGCCCTACAGAGCCTTCGGATATCCAATTGCCACATTCGCGGTATTGGCTGGGTCGATCGGATTTCTCGCGGCGACCATCATCGAAGAGCGGCATTCGGCCCTGATGGCGCTGGTCTTTTTGCTGTCGTGTATTCCGGCATACGCGCTGGCATCGCGGTCCCGCAGTGTCAGAGTGGCCGAACTGCAATTGAGCGCCCCGCCAACGGCCGGCTGATTTCTCATCGTGGCCGCTTCGATGCGCCCGGGGCTTCGCCAGCGGGGGCGCGCCGAATGCAGGCTAGCTGGACTCGGCGCTGCTCCCCGGTATCGTTACGCCCTTTACTGGTTCTTCCATGTGTACTTGGTCAGGCTGGCAGCCCGACCTTCGCACCGGTCCGTCATTTTTCTGAAAGCCAACGTTCCGTTTGCGTACTCCCAGCGATAGGTGCCGGTCTGTTCGCCCGCTTTCGTGCAGGCCCACGGTCCGCTCTTGTCCGTCAGCTTGATTTGGTCCCCCTTGACCGTGTAATCGCCCTCGACTTCCGTCACGCCGCCCTTGCTGATGTGGAGCTTTCCGTTGCCTTCGAATGTCGCGGTGGCTGCGAGCCCCTTGGCGGAGTAGGTGCCGGTTGGAAAGCCGCTCGCGGGCGATGCGGGAACGGTCGCGACCGCTGCGCACATGGCCAGCACTGAGCAACACTGTGTCCTTCCGGTGAGGGTGCGTAGGCCGGGCCGGTTGGCGCGCTGGGCGTAGATCGGGGCCGCTTGCGTTCCAGCTCGGCTTGCGCTACCGTGCGCAGGCATGGAGGCGCTGCTTCGATACCGCGGCCGCTCGGTCACGGCGGCCGACGTTCACTTCATCCGCGAGCTGGTTGCGGCCCACGCTGGCGAGAGCCGGCGGCGGCTGTCGCAGCGGCTGTGCGAGGCCTGGGACTGGCGGCAGGGGAACGGGGCGCTGCGGGACATGGTGGCCCGCGGGCTGATGCTGGCGCTGGCCCGGGCCGGACACATCGAGCTGCCGGCGGTGAGGATGCGGCCGAAGAACCCGCTGGCGGTGCGCGGGCGACCGGGGCCGGTGGAGGTGGACCGCACGCCCGTGTCGGGGAGCTTGCGCGAGCTTGGGGCGCTTGAGTTCCGCCAGGTGCGCCGCAGTGCTGAGGAGCGCTGCTTCAACAGTCTGCTCGAGAGTCATCATTACCTCGGCTACAGCCAGCCGGTTGGCGAGCAGCTGAAGTTCATGGTGTACGCCGGTGCGAGACCGGTGGCTCTCTTTGCGTGGAGTTCGGCGGCGCGGCACCTGGGCCCGCGCGACCGCTACCTCGGGTGGCATCCGCAGGTACGTCAGCGCAACATCCGCTTCCTCGCTTACAACACGCGCTTTCTTGTCCTGCCGTGGGTGTCGGTGCCGCACCTGGCTTCGCATCTGCTTTCCCGGATGACGCGTATGCTGCCCGCCGAGTGGGAGAAGGTGTACGGGCACGCGGTGCACTTCGCCGAGACCTTCGTTGATACCTCGCGCCATCGAGGGACGTGCTATCGGGCGGCAAACTGGGTGATGCTCGGGCGCACGCAGGGTCGTGGCAAGGATGATCTGACGCATCGGCCGAACCGCACGTTGAAGGACGTGCTCGGATTGCCGTTGGTGGTGGACTTCCGCGAGCGGCTGCTCTCATGAGTCGCAAGGGGCACAAGCCACGAGGCCGTACCCCACGCGACACGCCGCCTGTGATGCAGGTGAACCTCGAGGAACTCTCGGCGATCCTCGAGCGAGCCAAGCCGGCTTTGAGCGCCGAGGATCACGCGAAGCTGACGACGGCGATGACTACGCTCGCCTCCACAGCGCAGATCGTCGTGGAGTTGATCGCGGAGCTGCAATCGAAGAAGACGTCAGTCGAGCGGCTGCGCCGGATGCTCTTTGGAGAGAAGACGGAGAAGACCGAGCAGGTGCTCGGCGAGAAACGCCCCGGTGGCGAAGCGAAGGGTGGCGCGGATACCGCCCCGGGGGCTCAAGCGGCTCGCAAGAAGCTCCCGGGCCACGGGCGCAACGGCGCCGCCGCCTACTCGGGCGCCGAGCACGTCCACGTGCCGCACACTGATCTTGGCGGCGGGGATGCCTGTCCCGGCTGTCATCATGGAAAGGTCTATCCGCTCTCGCCGCCCGCCGTGCTGGTGCGCATCACGGGGATGGCGCCGCTTGGGGCGCGGGTATACGCGTGCGATCGGCTGCGCTGCAATCTGTGCGGAGAGGTCTACACCGCTGCGGCGCCACCCGGGCTCGGGAGCGAGAAGTACGATGCGAGCGCGACCGGCATGGTGGGACTGCTGAGGTACGGCACGGGACTGCCCTTCAATCGCATCGAGCAGCTACAGACGGCGATGCGCATCCCGCTGCCGGCGGCCACGCAGTGGGATCTGGTCGAGCGCGGCGCGCCGAAGCTCGCTCCGGGACACGAGGAGCTGATCCGTCGGGCCGCCCAAGGCACCGTGGTGCACAACGACGACACGACGATGAAGGTGTTGCAGCTGACCGCCGAGCAACGCGCCGCGGCCCTGGGCGCGGATGCCGCCGAGGGCCGCACGGGGGTGTTCACCTCAGGCATCGTCGCCACGGGCGAGGGAAGGAAGATCGCGCTGTTTTTTACCGGCGTACGACACGCCGGAGAGAACCTCGCCGCTGTTCTCGAGCGCCGCGCGGCGAAACTGCCGATACCGATCCAGATGTGCGACGGCTCATCGAGCAATGCCGCGGAGGGGTTCGAGACGCTGCTGTCGAACTGCAATGCGCACGGCCGCAGAAAGTTTGTCGAGCTCGTTGAGCTTTTCCCCGAGGAAGTACGCTTCGTACTCGAGACGCTCCGGGAGGTCTACAAGACGGATGCTCGGGCGTGCAAGCAAAACCTCATCCCCGAGCAGCGGCTGCGATTACACCAGGCCGAAAGTGCACCCAGGATGGCCGCGCTTAAGGAGTGGATGGAGCGGCAACTCACCGAGCACCGCATCGAGCCGAACTCCCGGCTTGGGGAGGCGATCGGATACCTGCAAAAGAGGTGGGATGCCTTGACGCTGTTTTTGCGCGTAGCGGGAGTGCCCCTCGACAACAACCTCTGCGAGCAAGCGCTGAAGAAAGCGATCCTGCATCGCAAGAACTCGCTCTTCTACCGCACGCTCAACGGCGCGCGGGTCGGGGACATCTTCATGAGCCTGATCTATACCGCCGAGCTCAACGGCATCGCCGCGTTCGATTACCTCGTCGCTTTGCTGCGCCACAGCGAGCAGCTCGCCGAGCACCCCGAGCAGTGGATGCCGTGGAATTACCAGGCGACGCTGGCCGGCCTGCAAGGCGGCACGGGCCCGCCAGCGTGATCCTCAGGCGCCCGCCCTGGCCCCGGGGGCGCTCAAAGGGATGCGACGCCAGATCGGGGCCGCCTGGGCCGAGGACGGGTTGCCGCCCCAGATCAGGGCAGTGAACTCGTGCGCCAGCAGCTCCCGGCTCACCGCTCCGGCGGCCGTCGGCCAATGGCGAAAACGGCCCTGGGACAGGCGTTTTTGCGCCATCCAGAAGCCCTGGCCGTCATAAACCAACAGTTTGATTGACTTCGCCGAGCGCGAGCGGAAAACAAACATCGTGCCGTCCATCGGGTCGGCCGACAACGCCGCTCGGCATACCTGGCTCAAGCCGTCGATCCCACAGCGGAAATCTACCGGCTCGACCGCCACCAGCACTCGCATCTGCGGGGTGATCTGAATCATGATCGCCCCCGGAATGCGCTCACCAACGCGGCTATATCGAGACCGGCCCCCTTCAGTCGGATCGTCAATCTCGCCCCGTCAGCGGCCACTACCTCGACTACCGCCTCGTTCCCGACGGCCCTGTGGCTCGCGGCGGACAGCCCTGTCAACTCGATGAACTGCGTACCGCTCGGCAGCACCGTCGCCTCGCCTCCCATGCCAGCGCCGCCACTGGCCAGCACGCGTTGCTTGAGCGTCTCGTACTTGACTCCCAGCGCCCGCGCCACCCGGCACGCGCCAAGTCGCTTCGCCGCTGCGCACGCATCCTTCCACAGCTCCTCCGGCATGTTCCGGCTCTTCGGCGCGCTCTGCCGCCAGCCATCGATCCGACCCCGCAGCTCTTCGATCCCCAGCTGTTCCGCGGATATCGCCACTGCTTGCATGACTATGCCCTCCACCTCGCCCATACGAGTGGCGGCTACCCTACCGCTCAGCCGGCGCCGGACTCACGCACCCTTGCCGGAAAGACACG
>DASUHA010000010.1:0-27588 GCA_036273735.1 Steroidobacteraceae bacterium
GTGATCGCCTTTGCGGTCGCAGGCGAGGGGCAGCTGCGCGGCTCGGCGCGCTCGACGCCGGGCATCCACATCCGTGACGTGCTCGCCAGCCTCGATGCGCGCCATCCGCAGCTCATCACGAAATTCGGCGGCCACGCCATGGCGGCGGGCCTCACCCTCGAGCGCGAGCGGCTCGATTTTTTCGCGCGCGCATTCGATGAGGAAGTCGCCGCCTGGGCGGCGCGCTGCGGTCCGAGCGATGCCATCGAGACCGATGGCGAGCTCACGGTCGAGGAGATCGCGCTCGATACGGCGCATGCGCTGCGCGCCGGCGGCCCCTGGGGACAAGCCTTCCCCGAGCCCTGTTTCGATGGCGTGTTCGCCATCCGGAGCGCCCGCGTCGTCGGCGACCGACACCTCAAATTGTGGCTGGAGTTTCCGCGGACCGGCCGCTCCTTCGATGCCATTGCCTTCAACCAAATCAGCGGGGAATCGGCACTCACCCTCCCGGAGGGCTCGCTGCACCTGGTGTATCGGCTGGACGTCAATGAATATCAGGGCGAGCGGCGGCTGCAGCTTCTCGTCGATCACCTCCTGCAGTCGTAGCGCACGTGAACGGCGTCTCAGCCCTGGCCCGGCGCCTTCGCTAAGGTTCGTCCGCGCTCGGGATTCGCAGTGGCACACCCTATGCGTAGGAGGCTGTCTTGGCTCAAAAAGAGAGTGTTTCATCGGCTGGCGGCAGGACGGCGCGGCGCGCGGCTGCGGCCGCAGCGACAACCGTTCTCATGCTGACGTGCCTGGCGGCGCCGGCAACAGCCTCGGCTGCAGATCCCGGCTTAGGGGTAGCGGTGCGCGCGGGCACGCCGGGCATCGGCCTGGATCTTGACTTGGGTCTCTCGCCGTCCTTCGGCATGCGTGTCGGCTTCAGCGGCTTCAACATCAATCACAACATCGATACTTCGGATGTCAACTACAACGGACGGCTGCAGTTGCGAACGATAACCGGCCTGCTCGACTGGTACGTCCTCCGGGGAGGCTTTCATCTGACGGCGGGAGTTGCCGGTAACGACACGAAGCTCGACGTGGTCGGACAGCCGACGCAGGACTCCTTCACGATCGACGGCACCACCTACACGAGCTCCCAGCTGGGCTCACTCACCGGCCGGCTCAAATTCGGCAATTCAGTGTCGCCCTACCTGGGCTTCGGTTGGGGAAATCCAGCCGGTGAGGGCAGCCGGGTTCACTTTCTTTTCGATGTCGGGGCAATTTACGGCGGCACGCCGAGCGTCACTCTGACCGCACGCTGCGGACCGGCCGCCCCCGCGGGCTCAGCCCTCTGTAACCAAGCGCAGGCCGACGTCGCCTCCGAGGAGGCGAGGCTGCGCCACAAGGCGGACATCCTGCAGTGGTACCCGGTGGTGAGCCTCGGGATCGGCGTGAGCTTCTAGCTGGCCCCCGGCCCGCGCATCCGTGTGCGGGCGCTCGCTTGAAAGACACCGGCTCGCCCGTTTAGCATGCCGGGCTCCTGACGACACCACCTTCCCGGGTCCCACGGCATCGCAATATGGAAGTCAATCAGCTCAAGCGCCATCTCAAAGACCTCGACGAGCGCACCGCCTCGCTACGGGGGTTTCTTTGAATACGACCGCAAGAAAGAGCGCCTCGAGGAAGTAGGCCGGGAGCTCGAGGATCCGACCGTCTGGTCGCAGCCGGAGCGGGCGCAGGAGCTCGGGAAGGAGCGCGCACGGCTCACCACCGACGTGACGGAGATGGAGCGCACCTCGAAGGGGATCTCCGATGCGGCCGAGCTCCTCGAGCTCGCCGAGGGGGAGGGCGATGAGGCCGCCGCCCGCGACATCGAGCGCGACGCCGAGCGGCTCGAGGGTGAGGTTCGCCGCCTCGAGCTCAAGCGCATGTTTCGCGGCGAGATGGATTCACACAGCGCTTTCCTGGACATCCAGGCGGGCGCCGGGGGTACCGAGGCACAGGACTGGGCGCAGATGCTCCTGCGCATGTATCTGCGGTGGGGCGCTGGACACGGGTTCGCGTGCGAGGTGATCGATTCCAATCCCGGTGAGGTGGCGGGCATGAAGAGTGCCACGGTCGAATTCAAAGGCGACTATGCCTATGGCTGGCTGCGCACCGAGACCGGGGTGCACCGGCTGGTGCGCAAGTCGCCGTTCGATTCCGGCAATCGTCGCCACACCTCCTTCGCTTCGGTGTTCATCTCGCCTGAGATCGACGATGACATCGAGATCGACATAAACCCCGCGGACCTGAAGACCGATGTCTACCGCTCCTCCGGCGCGGGCGGCCAGCACGTCAACAAGACGGAGTCGGCCGTGCGCATCACCCACATGCCGACCGGCATCGTGGTTGCCTGCCAGAACGAGCGCAGCCAGCACAAGAACCGCTCGACCGCGATGAAGATGCTGAAGGCGAAGCTGTACGAGCTCGAGGTGAACAAGCGCAACGCCGCCGCCAAGGTGCTCGAGGACTCCAAGTCGGACGTGAGCTGGGGCAACCAGATCCGCTCCTACGTGCTCGATCAGTCCCGCATCAAGGACCTGAGGACCGGTGTGGAGGTGGGCAACACCACCGCGGTGCTCGACGGCGATCTCGATCAATTCATGGAGGCCTCGCTCAAGGCGGGCCTGTGACCCAAATGACAGACAAGCACAAAGACAGCGGCTCCGGCATGCCGGATCAGGGGGAGGAGAACAAGCTGATCGCCGAGCGCCGTGGCAAGCTCGCGGTCTTGCGGGGGCGCGGCGCGCCTGCCTTCCCGAACGACTTCCGGCGCACGGCGCTCGCCGAGCAGCTGCACAGCGCCTATGGCGAGCGCGACCGCGAGTGGCTCGAGGCCAATCCGACGCGAGTCAGCGTCGGCGGCCGCATGATGCTCAAGCGCTCTCAGGGAAAGGTCAGCTTCGCCAACATCGCCGATCGCACCGGGCTGATCCAGCTCTTTCTGCAAAAGGATGCCGTCGGCGATGAGGCCTACGCGGACTTCAAGACCTGGGATGTCGGCGACATCGTCGGTGCGACCGGGCTGATTTTCCGCACCAATGCGGGTGAGCTCTCCGTGCGGGTCGAAAGTCTTCGCCTCCTGGTCAAGTCGCTGCGGCCGCTGCCCGACAAGTGGCACGGGCTCGCCGATGTCGAGACGCGTTACCGCCAGCGTTACGTCGATCTGATCGTCAACGAGGCCAGCCGGAATGTATTCCGCACACGGGCGCGCATCATCAGGTACCTGCGCGATTTCCTCGATGCGCTCGATTTCCTCGAGGTCGAGACGCCGATGATGCAGCCGATCCCGGGCGGAGCCACGGCGCGTCCTTTCGTGACACATCACAACGCGCTCGATCTCGACATGTATCTGCGTATTGCCCCGGAGCTGTATCTGAAGCGCCTGGTCGCCGGTGGCTTCGACCGCGTGTACGAGATCAACCGTAACTTCCGCAACGAGGGGCTCTCGACCCAGCACAACCCCGAGTTCACGATGCTGGAGCTCTACCTCGCGTACGCCGATTATCGCGACATCATGGACTGGGTCGAGAAAGCGATCCGCGGGCTCGCCGACACCCTCCACGGCTCGCAGCGGCTCACCTATCAGGGGCGCGGGTACGATCTCTCCAAGCCGTTCCGCCGGGTCACGGTGGAGCAGGCGATCCTCGAGAACAACCCGGAGTTCGATCCCCTCTCGCTGCGCGATGCCACCTACCTGCGCAAGTTCTGCGAGCGCCTCGGCATTCCCGTGCAGACGCATGACGGTCCCGGAAAGCTGCAGATCGAGATCTTCGAGAAGACGGCCGAGCATACGCTGCTCGATCCGACGTTCGTGCATGCTTATCCGGCGGAGGTCTCGCCTCTTTCCCGTGCCAACGACGCGGACCCTTTCCTAACGGACCGCTTCGAGTTCTTCATGGCCGGGCGCGAGCTCGCCAACGGCTTCTCAGAGCTCAACGATCCGGAAGACCAGGCGGCGCGCTTTCGTGCGCAGGTCGCACGCAAGGACCGCGGCGATGAGGAGGCGATGTTCTACGACGCCGACTATGTCCGTGCGCTCGAGTATGGCATGCCGCCTACCGCAGGCCTCGGTGTCGGCATCGACCGGGTGGTGATGTTCTTCACCGACTCGCCGTCCATCCGGGACGTGATCCTCTTTCCGCACATGCGGCCGGAGCAATGAGGCTCAATCCGGCAGGGCGTACGGCAGCTCGAGGCGCTCGAGATCATGCGGCAACGATTCGGTGACCGGTTCCGGTAGGGTCCCGGGCCCAGCCCGCCTGGGTGAGGCCGGTGAAGTGGCAAACGGCGCCCAGACAGCTCCGGTCGTGGAGAGCTCCGCGGGCAGTGCCGCATGCAACGCCGTTCCCGTTGCCGGCGCACCGACGTTGGATCGTGCGAGTGCGGCTGCGCCTGCCTGCGATGGCCGTATGCCGAGCGGTGCGCTGACACGCTCGAGCATGGCATCAGGTTGAGTCACCGCCGCGAGCTGCGATTCGGTGGTGAGCAACGGGGCCACCGCGAGAAAATCGCAGCGGCCATCGTCGAGCCGCGCCGCTTCGACCACTTTGAAGGCGCGGCCATCGGCCAGCTCGCCGCTATCGCCGGGCCTCAGGTCGAGCGGGCCACGCGACCGGAACCGCTGCATCCGGCGCTTCACGCGTCCACGGTAATGCGCGCGCGCAATCACTTCCTGCCCGGTGTAGCAGCCCTTGTCGAGTGCGATCGCGCCGACGACATCCAGATTCAACATCTGCGCGACGAACTCCTCCGATGTTGCCTCATAAACCTGCGGCAGGCCCGCGATGACATCGAGCTGCCGCCAGACTTCCCGGCTCGTCTGGGCGGCGCGCGGCAGGGCGCTGCCGCCCTGCGGCGCCGCCCCGTTGTCCGGCGCTGACTGATCTGCGGCCGCCGCCGGGCTGATCAAGAGCCATCGGGCCGGCTGCTCACCGACGCACACGGTGAGCGTCTCACCCAATCGTTGCTGTGCGCCCGAGACCTTCGCGAGCGCGCCGGGCGCTGCGGAGTCTCCGAGGCCCGATGCGATCATTCCGCGGATCCGCCAGTGCGGCGACTCATCGGCGATTTTGACTTTGGCGCGCAGCACGTACTTGGTCAGGCGCGCGGCGACCGATGCCACCAACTCGCGCGGCAGCAGCGCGAGGAAATCGTTCGGCGCGAGCTGCGCCAGACGCAGCAGCGCGATCGCGCGCCCCTGCGGGTTGTGAAGCCCCGCGAGCATGGAGCGCTCGGCGCTCACGCGGCCAAGGTCGTTCGAGAGTTGCCCCTGCAGAAAGCGCGTGGCGTCGGTGCCGCTGATGCGCAGCGCACCGAGGTCCTCGAGCTCGACCGATTGAAAATGTCCTGCATTCATATAATTGATCCCAGCGTCTTCATGGCCGCGGGAGCCGAATTCTGGCACACTTGTCGATATGCGGATCAGCCCCGAGAAGAACTCTCCAACGCCTTCGTCCGTTCCGTCCACCGCTGATTCTTCCACCGCCGCGGACGCGACTCGCAGCCGCGATTCAGGGGCGCCGAATCCGGGCCCGAATCCGGGCGCCGAGCCCTCGGCGCACCGCCGCGAGATCGGCGGGCCATCGGGTCCTGAGCCCACGCGCTTCGGCGACTGGGAGCGCAAGGGACGCTGCATCGACTTCTAGTCGGCCAAACCGCCAATGACCGAACGACCGCTCTCGCCACACATCACCGTGTACAGGATGTACCGGTATACCCTGCTGACTTCTCTGCTCAACCGGGCCACCGGCCTCGTGCTCTCGGCGGGACTGATCCTGCTCGTCTACTGGCTGGTAGCCATTGCGAGTGGCCCTGCTGCCTACCGCGGCGCCCACGAGCTGCTCTCGCGCGGGGTGCTCAAGGCCGTCTATGGGATCCTGCTCGCGGCTTTCTCCTATCACCTTTTTGCCGGTATCCGCCACCTCATCTGGGATACCGGACACGGCCTCGAGCGGGCGCAGTCGAAGCGCAGCGCTGCGCTCGTGGCGATCGCCAGCATCCTGCTCTTCGCCGGCCTCGCGTGGTGGGCACTGCATTCCGGGGCGCACGCGCCATGACCATGCGCAGTCCGCTCGCCAGAGTTCTCGGCCACGGGTCCGCGAAGGAAGGGGTGCACCACTGGTGGGTGCAGCGCCTCACCTCGGTCGCGCTGGTGCCGCTCACCGTGTGGTTCGTCGTCTCGGTGCTGTCGCTCCCCTCACTCGATCATGCGACGGTCAGCGCCTGGGTCGGCCAACTCTGGACGGCGGTATTCCTCATTCTTTTCGTCCTGACCGCAGCCTGGCATTCGCAGCTCGGCGTGCAGGTGGTGGTCGAGGATTACGTCCACGGCAGCGGCATGAAGACGCTGGCGTTGAGTTTGGTCACCTTCTTTCATGTGGTCGTCGCGGTCGCCGGCGTGCTCGCCGTCCTCAAAGTTGCGTTGGGAGGCGCCCCGTGACGGCTTACGAGCTCATCGATCACACCTACGACGTCGTCGTGATCGGGGCGGGTGGCTCGGGTCTGCGCGCCACGCTCGGGCTCGCGGAGGCGGGACTCTCCACGGCCTGCATCACCAAGCTCTTTCCGACACGCAGCCACACCGTGGCGGCGCAGGGTGGCATCAGCGCGGCGCTCGGCAACATGGGCGCGGACGACTGGCGCTGGCATATGTACGACACCGTCAAGGGCTCGGACTGGCTGGGCGATCAGGATGCGATCGAGCTCATGTGCAAGGAAGCGCCTGCGGCGGTGATCGAGCTCGAGCATTACGGCGTGCCCTTCTCCCGCACGGAGGAAGGGCGCATCTACCAGCGGCCGTTCGGCGGCATGACCACCCAGTTCGGCAAGGGCATCGCGCAGCGAACCTGCGCCGCGGCCGACCGTACCGGCCATGCGATGCTGCATACCCTGTATCAACAATCGATCCGCCGCTCCGCGACTTTCTTCGTCGAGTACTTCGCGATCGATCTCATCATGGAGAAGGGCGCCTGTCGCGGGGTCGTCGCTCTCGACCTGAATGAAGGGAAGCTGCATCGCTTCCGCGCGCACATGACGATCCTGGCGACCGGCGGCTACGGCCGCGCGTATTTCTCCTGCACCTCGGCCCATTCCTGCACCGGTGACGGCAACGCCATGGTCCTGCGCGCGGGTCTTCCCCTGCAGGATATGGAGTTCGTGCAGTTCCATCCGACCGGCATCTACGGAGCGGGCTGCCTCATCACCGAGGGCGCGCGCGGCGAGGGCGGCTATCTCACCAACTCCAAGGGCGAGCGCTTCATGGAGCGCTATGCGCCGAACGCCAAGGACCTCGCCTCACGCGATGTCGTCAGCCGCGCCATGACCATCGAGATTCGCGAAGGCCGCGGTGTCGGCGCCGAGCAGGATCATATTCACCTGCACCTCGAGCACCTCGGGCCGGAAGTGATTCACGAGCGCCTGCCCGGCATCGCGGAGACGGCCCGCATTTTCTCAGGGGTCGATGTCACCAAGCAGCCGATCCCGGTGCAGCCCACCGTCCACTACAACATGGGCGGCGTGCCCTGTAATTTCCACGGTGAGGTCGTCGTACCCAGAGCTGGCGATCCCGATGCGGTCGTTCCCGGACTCATGGCCGTCGGCGAGGCGGCCTGCGTCTCGGTGCACGGTGCGAACCGGCTAGGCTCGAACTCCCTCCTCGACCTCGTGGTCTTTGGGCGGCAGGCCGCGCGGCGCTGCGCCGAGTTGATCCGGCCTGGCATGCGGCACGCGTCCCTGCCCGCGGATGCCGGGGAGCTCGCGCTGTCCCGCCTCGATCGGCTGCGCAATGCCAACGGCTCGCGCCCGACGGCTGCGATCCGCCTCGAGATGCAGAAAGTCATGCAACTCGACGCGGCGGTGTTCCGCACGGGCGAGTCACTGGAGGAAGGGGCCCGCAAGCTCACTCAGACTTTCGAGTCCTTCGCCGATGTCCGGGTGACGGACCGGTCCCTCATCTGGAATACCGACCTGGTCGAGACCATGGAGCTCGAGAACCTGCTCCTGCAGGCGACGGCGACGATGCACTCGGCCGGCAACCGCACCGAGAGCCGGGGGGCTCATGCGCGGGAGGATCACCCCGGCCGGGACGATGAGCACTGGCTCAAGCACTCTCTGGCCTGGGTCGAGGGGCCCGGGCGCGTACGCTTCGACTACCGGCCGGTGCACCTCAACACCCTGACCGATGAGGTCGAGACGATTCCGCCGAAGGCGCGCACCTACTGACGCTCAAGGTTTCCAATGGCCCAGTTCCGACTTCCTGCCAACTCCCGCATCCGCGCGGGCATCACACACCGGGCGCCGGCCGGTGCGCGCAAGGTGCGCAAGTTTCGTATCTATCGCTTCGATCCGAGCTCCGGTGAGAACCCGAGGGTGGATACCTTCGAGCTCGACATTGCCGGCTGCGGCCCGATGGTTCTCGATGCGCTGATCCAGATCAAAAGCAGCATCGACTCCTCGGTCACCTTCCGCCGCTCCTGTCGCGAGGGGATCTGCGGCTCGTGCGCGATGAATATCGACGGCGTCAATCGGCTGGCCTGCACGACCTCCATGGAGGAGCTGGGTGCCGATATCAGCATCTATCCGCTGCCGGCCATGCCGGTAGTGAAGGACCTGGTTCCGGATCTGACCAACTTCTATGCGCAGTATGCCTCGGTGAAGCCGTGGCTCGTCGCCCAGACACCGCCGCCGCCCGATCGGGAGCGGCTGCAGTCGAAAGCGGAACAGGAACAGATCGACCGGCCCGCTGCCTGCATTCTCTGCGCCTGCTGCTCGACGTCCTGCCCGAGCTACTGGTGGAACAGCGACCGTTTTCTCGGGCCCGCGGCCCTGCTGGCCGCGTACCGCTGGATCATCGACAGCCGCGACGAGGCGACCGGCGAGCGGCTCGATGCATTGGAGGACCCGTTCCGTCTCTATCGCTGCCACACCATCATGAACTGCACGGACGTCTGCCCGAAGGATCTGAATCCCGCGAAGGCCATCGCCGAGATCAAGCGCATGCTGGTCGAGCGCCAGGCGTGAGGCACAGCGGCTGATGGACGCCGACGCCCGGGCGCTCCTATGGCGCTGCCGCCGCGGCATGAAGGAGCTCGACGTCCTCTTCGAGCGCTACGCGGTGCGCGCGCTGCCTGAGGCCGATGCCACCGAGCGTCGGCTGCTGGCGCGGCTCCTCGAGAATCCCGACCCCGAGCTCGCCGCGTATTTCCTCGGCGGCGAGGTGCCGCCGGATCCCGCTCTCGCCGCTCTCGTCAGCCGTATCCGGGGGTGCGTCGCCTGAGGGTGCCGAAACCCCGCTCACGGACTGGCGGGCAGCCACGAAAACAGTGCATGATCGGGCCTTGGGGGCCTCTCGGAGCCGCATCCGCGGAGCCGGAAACGACCCCCGGACACTCCTTGAAAAGCCCTTGACCGAGTCCAATTCCCGTAACGGCGCCGGCACGGACGGCATGACGGATCCTCTGAACTTTCAAAAAGGCTCAGGGTCTATTCAGGTCGCGGCGCCGCGACCTTACCCCTGGGAGGAGAGGGCGCGAATGAGCGCCGATGCAAGCGATCTCAGCCTGGTTCGCCGTGTGCAGCGCGGCGACAAGGGGGCATTCGACGCGCTGGTGCTCAAGTACCAGCACAAACTCGTCAAGCTGGTCATGCGTTATGTCCGCAACCCGGCCGAAGCCGAGGACATCGCCCAGGAGGCCTTCATCAAGGCCTACCGTGCTCTGCCGCAGTTTCGCGGCGATAGCGCCTTTTACACCTGGCTCTACCGCATTGCGATCAACACGGCGAAGAATGCGGTGGTCTCGCGCGACCGCAGCCCCATCGAATACAACGTCGACCGCAGTAGCACCGATAACGATGAGTCCTACGACATGCAAGGCCGAATGAAGGATTCCGAGACCCCCGAAGGGCTGGTGCTCACGGACGAGATCCGCTCCACCGTCAACGCCGCGATCGACGCGCTGCCCGAAGATCTGCGTACCGCCATCGTGCTGCGCGAGCTCGAGGGCCTCTCCTACGAGGAGATCGCCGCTGCGATGGGGTGTCCGGTGGGCACGGTCCGCTCGCGTATCTTCCGCGCGCGCGAGGCGATCGACCGGCGCCTGCGCGAAGTCTTCGAAGGCGGCCTCGGCCGCACGGAGGAGTTGGGATGAACGAGGAGCTCGACAGCCAGCTATCCGCCATGTTCGACAACGAGCTGCCGGCAGCCGAGTGCGAGCTGCTCGCTCGGCGGCTCTCGCGCGACGCGGACCTCAAGGCCCGCTGGGGCCGGTACGCCGTGGTCGGCGCGGTCATCCGCGCGGAGCGCGGCGTCGCCCTCGATGGCACCATGGCCGGGCGTGTGAGCGCGGCCCTTTCCACCGAGCCCGCATTGTCGCTCGATCCGGCGCAGGCCTCGCGCCGTGGCTCCGGCTTGTCCTGGTGGCAGCCGCTCGCCGGCGCCGGGCTCGCGGCCGGCGTAGCCGTCGTATCGATTCTCTGGCTGCGCTCGCAGGCTCTGCCTGGCAGTTCCCATGTTGCGGTGCCTGTCCTCGTCGCAACCCGGACCGCGACTTTCGCGTCACCTTCAGCGCAAGGGCCGTTGCAGACGGCGAGTGCGACCATCACACCTGACAGCTTCGTCGTGCCACCGGTGCAGCAGCGGCCGATGATGGTCGTGCCGGCCACGGAGCTGGCCGACTACGTGGTGGCCCACAGTGCCTTTTCCTGGCCGGTCAGCCGGGGGAATCTGCTCTCCTCGCTGATGGTGAGCGAGCCGGGAACCTCCAGCACGCCCGCGGAGTCGGAACAGCCAGTTCCCCGCGTGCAAGGCAATGCGACCCAGAATCCGAAGTAGCGAACGAATCGGCCTGCTCGCGCTCGCCCTGGCCATTGGCGGCGTGGCGAGCGCCGATGAGCCGGCAAGGTGGCTCGAGCGCATGAATCACGCGCTCACCGCACTCAACTACGATGGCACCTTCTCGCATTGGCAGGGCGGCAAGGTGGAAATGCTGCGCATCATCCATCGCGTCGAGCACGGCACCGTGGCCGAGCGGCTCGCCTCGCTCGATGGCTCGGGTCGGGAGTTCATCCGTACCGGTGCCAGCCTCACCTGTTACCTCCCCGACAAGCATGTGGTGCTGGTGGAGCGCACGCCCGCCAAAGTCTCGCTTCTCGGCGGCTTCCCCGCGGTCGATGAGCGGACCGCGCGCTTCTATGACATCAAGGAAGTCGCCCGCATGCGCTTCAATCAGCGCAGCACGCACCTCATCACCGTGATGCCGCGGGATCAGTACCGGTACGGCTATCGGCTCTGGCTCGACGACTCGACGGCGATGCCCCTGAAGACGCAGCTCTGTGATGCCGACGGAAACGTCATCGAGCAGATCGTATTCGCGAATCTCAAGATCCGCCCGCGCATCCCTGACTCGGCGTTCCGCCCCGACGTCTCCACCGCGGGCTTCCAGTGGTTGCGCAACGATGCCGCACCGCTCAAGGAACTGGTCCAGAGCGGGACGGTCTGGAATGCGGGGCCGCTGCCGCCGGGATTTCACATGACGGTGCGCGCCGCACAGACCATGCCGGGCTCCGGCCCGGTCGACCACCTCGTCTTCACCGACGGGTTGGCTTCAGTGTCAGTGTTCGTCGAGGCGCACGTCGTGACAACTTCGGGCCGGGCACCGGTGGTGGAGTCGGCTCATGTGGGCTCCTCCTATGCCTTCTCCACCGTGGTGGACGGTCACAAGGTGACGGCAGTTGGGGAGGTACCGCCCGAGACGGTGCGCTTCATCGCAGCCTCGGTGAAGGCGGAGACGGCATCAGGGGCCACACCGCCACCCACCACCCTGGGACCGCGTGCGGGCGGACCATTCGCTCACTCCCCGCGCCTGCACTGAAGGCCCACCGTCCTCACCGTAGTCCACCGGCGAGACTGCCACCTCTGCGAGGAGATGCTGGCAGAGCTGCAGTCCCTCGGGCGAAGCATGCCGTTGCCGCCGCTCGAGGTCGTGGACGTCGACTCCGATCCGATCCTCAGGCGCCGCCACGGCCTCGATGTGCCGGTGCTGCTCCTCGATGGCACGGTGGTCTGCCGGCATCGGTTGGACATCCGTGAGCTGAAGCGCCTGCTGCGACAGGGCTGACTGCTATAATTACCGCGGCCGCTGATCACCTGGCGCGGCAGTCACGCGACAGACCCGATTCATGCGGCTCATACGTAATTTCTCCATCATCGCCCACGTCGATCACGGCAAGTCGACCCTCGCCGACCGCTTCATTCAGCTCTGCGGGGGGCTTGAGGATCGCGAGATGCAGGCGCAGGTGCTCGACTCGATGGACCTCGAGCGCGAGCGCGGCATCACCATCAAGGCCCAGAGCGTCACGCTCTACTACCAGGCGCGCGACGGGCAGCGCTACCAGCTCAACATGATCGATACCCCGGGGCACGTGGACTTCTCCTACGAAGTGTCCCGCTCGCTCGCAGCCTGCGACGGCGCGCTGCTCGTGGTCGATGCTTCGCAGGGGGTGGAAGCGCAGAGCGTCGCCAACTGCTATATCGCGATCGAGCAGGGGCTCGAGGTCCTCCCCGTCATCAACAAGATCGATCTGCCCTCGGCAGATGCCGATCGGGTGAAGCGCGAGATCGAGGAGATCATCGGCATCGAGGCCGACGATGCGGCGCGCGTGAGCGCCAAGACGGGCGAGGGCGTGCCGGAGCTGCTCGAGATCCTGATCCGGCGTATCCCGGAGCCGAAGGGCGATGAGGCGGCACCGCTGCAGGCGCTCATCATCGACTCCTGGTTCGACAACTATGTCGGCGTGGTCTCACTCGTGCGGGTCGTCAACGGAAGCGTCAAGACCGGCGAGAAGATCCGTGTCGTATCGACAGGCCGCAGCCACACGGTCGACCGCCTCGGCCGCTTCACGCCAAAGCCGATTGTGGAGAAGACGTTGTCGACCGGCGATGTCGGCTTCATCGTCGCCGGCATCAAGGAGATCGATGGCGCACCGGTGGGCGATACCATCACGCTCGAGAGCCGGCCGGCGGCGACCCCGCTGCCGGGCTTCCGCCAGATCAAGCCGCGCGTCTTCGCGGGGCTCTTTCCCGTCAATTCCGAGGACTATGAGGGCTTCCGCGATGCGCTCGCGAAATTGAAGCTCAACGATTCCGCGCTCCATTACGAGCCGGAGGTCTCCGGCGCGCTCGGGTTCGGGTTTCGTTGCGGCTTCCTCGGCCTGCTGCACATGGACATCGTGCAGGAACGCCTGGAGCGGGAATATCAGCTCGATCTCGTCACCAGCGCACCGACGGTGGTGTATGAAGTGTTGCGTACCGACGGCGCGGTGGAATACGTCGACAATCCCGCGAAGCTCCCGGCCTCCAACGAGGTCGAGGAGATCCGCGAGCCCATCATCGTGGCCAACATCCTCGTCCCTCCGGACCACGTCGGGGCGGTGCTCAAGCTCTGCAACGACAAGCGCGGGACGCAGAAGAAGATGCAGTACCTGGGCAGCCAGGTGTCACTGCAGTACGAGCTGCCGCTGGCGGAGGTGGTGCTCGATTTCTTCGATCGGTTGAAATCGGTCAGCCGGGGCTATGCCTCGTTCGATTATGAGTTCTCGCACTTCGAGGCGGCGCCGCTCGTGAAGCTCGACATCCTCATCAACGCGGAGAAGGTCGATGCGCTCTCGATCATCGTCCATCGCGAGAACGCTTATCAACGCGGCCGGGAGCTCGTCGACAAGATGCAGGAGCTCATCCCGCGGCAGATGTTCGAGGTTGCCGTGCAGGCGGCCATCGGCAGCGCCATCATCGCGCGCGCCACGGTGAAGGCGCTGCGCAAGAACGTGTTGGCCAAATGCTACGGCGGCGACGTCAGTCGCAAACGCAAGCTCCTAGAGAAGCAGAAAGAAGGCAAGAAGCGTATGAAACAGTTGGGTCGGGTCGAGATTCCCCAGGAGGCGTTCCTCGCCGTCCTGAAGGTCGGCAAGTAAGGCGCCGGCGCGATGCCTCCCGTCCTCATGCAGGTCATCCTGGTCCTCGCCTGGCTCGCATTGCCGGTCGGGCTCCTCTGCATCCTCGATGACTGGTTCCTTCGGCCGCGGCGCCAGGTCGCGGCAAGCCCGAAGCCGGCTTCGGACTCCCCGGTGATGTCGCTCGCCTACCACGTGCTGCCGATTCTGATCGGCGCCGCCGTGGTGCGGCTGCTCGTCGCCGAGCAGCTCGATTTCAGCGGTGTCCTGGTCGCCATCTCCGGGGTAACCGGGGTCATCTGGGCGGCGGACGCGGCGGTGCTGCGCCGCCGCCGGCTGGTCGCGGCCAAGGCGGCGGGCAAGGATCCGACCGCCATCCCGGAGCCGGGTACGGTGGATTACGCGCGCAGCTTCTTTCCGGTGGCCCTGGCGGTGCTGCTGCTGCGCTCGTTCGTGTTCGAGCCGTTTCGCATCCCCTCCGACTCCATGATGCCGACGCTCCTCGATGGCGATTTCATCCTGGTCGACAAATTCTCCTATGGCCTCAGGCTCCCGGTGTCCAACACCAAGATCCTCGACACCGGCAGCCCGAAGCGCGGCGACGTAATGGTTTTCCGCTATCCGCTCGATCCTTCTGAGAACTACATCAAGCGCGTGGTCGGCCTTCCGGGGGATCATGTGACGGTGCGCGACGACCGGCTGATCATCAATGGCAAGGTGATACCGTTCAAAGTCACCGACACCTACACCGACGGCTGCTACATCAACATGCAGCTCGCCGTCGAGCAGCTGGGTGGGCATGCCCACCAGGCGCTGCTCTGCCCCGTGCCGCTCGAGGTCACTCCGTACCCGTTGCCGGGATGTCGGCGCAGTGATGCACGCGGGTACGTCTGTGGCGGTACGGCCCCTCCGGGTGCGATGCCCCTCGATGAGCCGGAGGTGGTCACCAAAGTGGTGCCTCCCGGCGAATACCTGATGGTCGGCGACAACAGGGACAACAGTGACGACGGGCGCGTCTGGGGCTTCGTACCGGATGCGAATCTCGTGGGCAAAGCGACCTACATCTGGTTCAATTGGGACCCGCAGCGCTCCGGCGGGCCCATGTGGAGCCGAATCGGCAACAAGATTCATTAGAGCGGGGGTTCAGCAATGCGTGCGCGTCAACGCGGCGTGACGGCGATCGGGTGGCTCATACTGCTCATTCCCTTCGCCATAATCATCTATGCCGGCATCCGCCTGACGCCGGTCTATCTGAACTACATGAAGGTGGCGCGAACGCTGAATGAGCTCGGCGACGAGTTTCGCGGCGGTGGGGCGAACCCTGACGCCATCCGCAGCTCCATTCAGAAGCACTTCCAGGTCGATGAGGTGGACTACCCGCAGGTCAAGGACATCTCCATCTCCCGCGCCGGCCAGGGGTGGCAGGTCGAGGCCGCCTACTATGACCAGGCGCCGCTCTTTGACCACATCATCCTGGAGGTCCAGTTCGACAAGACCGTCAGCCTGAACGGTGGTGGATAAGCCCGATTGGCCGCTCGCCTGGGTACGCGCCAAGCTCGGCTACGAGCCGCGTGATCCCGCGCTCTTTCGCGCGGCGCTCACGCACCGCAGCGCGCCCGGCCCCAACAACGAGCGGCTGGAGTTCCTGGGCGATGCGGTGCTCAATCTGATCGTGGCGCATCACCTTTTCGAGACATTCCCTCAGGCGAGCGAGGGAGATCTCAGCCGGCTGCGCGCGCGGGTGGTGAGCGGGGAACCGCTCGCCGAGGTGGCGGCGTCCCTCGAGCTCGGGGAGGCGCTGCAGCTCGGTTCGGGGGAGCTCAAGACGGGAGGTTTCCGCCGCCATTCCATCCTCGCCGATGCCCTGGAAGCGGTTTGCGGGGCGCTTTACCTCGATGGGGGGCTGGCAGCCGCCGAGGCCATGATTGACCAGCTCTTCGGGCCACGGATCGCGGCGCTTCCCGCGCCGCACGAGCTCAAGGACGCCAAGACGCGGCTGCAGGAGCACCTGCAGTCCCGGGGACTCTCGCTGCCCCGCTATCGGGTGGAGCGGGTCGAGGGCGAGGCCCACGCGCAGACGTTTTACGTGGCCTGCGACGTACCGGCGCTGCGGCTCTCGGCCGAGGGCACCGGATCGAGCCGCCGGCGTGCCGAGCAGGAGGCTGCCGAGCGCATACTGAAGAGCCTGGACAGTGGCGAAGACCTGCAGAAGTGACTGACGCTCCTCCCGATTTCCGTTGCGGCTTTGCCGCGCTCGTCGGCCGGCCGAACGTCGGCAAGTCGACTCTGCTCAACGCGCTCGTCGGGCAGAAGGTGAGCATCGTGACGCCACGGCCGCAGACGACCCGGCACCGGATCATCGGGCTCGCGCAGCTGCCGAATGCGCAGATTGCATTCGTCGACACGCCGGGACTGCACAGCCAGGCGAAGCGTGCGCTCAACAAGGCGATGAATCGGACGGCGGCGGCGGCGTTGGAGGATGCGGACCTCGTCGTGTTGGTAGTGGAGGCGCTCGTCTGGAATTCGGAGGACGAGCTCGTGTTGCGGCGTATCGCCCGCGCCGGGCGTCCGGTGCTGGTTGCCGTCAACAAGGTCGATCGCGCGAAGCCGCGCGAGCGGCTGTTGCCTTATCTCGCCGATCTCGACCGCCGGCATGGATTCCTTGCATTGGTGCCGATCTCGGCACTCAAGGCGCAGAATCTCGAGGACCTGCGTACCGCGATCACGGCGCATCTGCCCGTCTCACCGCCGCTCTTTCCCGACGGGGAGATGACGGACCGCGGGATCCAGTTTCGGATCGCGGAGATGATTCGCGAGAAGCTGACCCTGGAGCTCAATCAGGAAGTGCCCTACGGCATCGCGGTGGAGGTGGAGAGGCTGGCTGAGGAAGATGGACAGCTCACCGTGGATGCGGCCGTGTGGGTGGACCGCGAGGGCCAGAAGCCGATCGTCATCGGGGCGAAGGGTGAGCGGCTGAAGCGCGTGGGCACTTCGGCGCGGCTTGCGCTGAACGGCCTCCTCGGGCGCCGACTGCACCTCAATCTCTGGGTCAAGGTGCGCGAGAACTGGGCGGATAATGCCCGCGCCCTGCGGGAGTTGGGCCTGGAGTAGACGTTGATGAGCGCACATCCCCGCCGCGTCCTGCTGGCGCCGGGGTACATCCTGCACCACCGGCCGTACCGCGACACCAGCCGGATTCTTGAGGTGCTGGTGCGCGATCACGGGCGGCTGACGCTGTTTGCACGCGGAGTGCGCGGGCCGAAACCCCGATTCGGAGGCGTGCTGCAGCCTTTCGGCCTGTTGCTCCTCTCCTTTCAGGCGGGGCGGGAGGCGGGGCAACTCACTGGGGCGGAGAGCGCGGAGAGCGCGCCGCCTCTGCCGGCGGGGAGCCTCATGGCGGGGTTCTACCTCAACGAGCTGCTGCTGAAGCTCACGACGCGGCACGATCCCATACCGGAGATATTCGAGGATTATCGGCAGGCGCTCTCGGGGTTGCGCGCGGGAGGGAGGATCGAGGCGGTTTTGCGGGTGTTCGAGAAGAGGTTGCTCGAGGCGGTGGGGTACGGGGTGGATCTGACGTCGGAGGCGCGGACGGGGAAGGCGATCGAAGCGGAGGGTTTTTATCGATTCGTAGCGTCCGAGGGGCTGGTCCCTGCAGTAGAGCCCGACGCCGACGCCGTGGCGGGAACCTCCATTTTGGCGCTGGCGCGAGAGGAACTGGGGGAAGGGCGGGAGCTCGAGGATGCGCGCAAGGTGCTAAAGGCGGTGCTGACTGAAAGGCTGGAGGGGAAGGAGCTGACCACCAGGCGGGTGGCTCGGGCAGTGGCGTCACGGAGGGGGTCGCGTACTTAGCTCGAGTACGCAAGAATACGAGTTTGACTGATTTGCACGCGAACCGCCGGTCTCGATCGGAGCTGTTGTGACTCTTTCGTACATAGCGTTGGGCATCAATATCGATCACGTCGCGACGCTGCGGCAGGCGCGGCGGGGGAAGGACCCGGAGCCGATACAGGCGGCTCTGGCTGCGGAGATGGCGGGGGCTGACAGCATCACGCTGCACCTGCGGGAGGATCGCCGGCACATTCAGGACTTCGATGTCAGGACTCTGCGAGGGCTGCTCAAGACCCGCATGAATCTGGAGATGGCGGTCACGGAGGAGATGTTGGAAATTGCGGGGGAGGTGCGCCCCGAGGATTGTTGCTTCGTGCCGGAGCGGCGGCAGGAGGTGACGACCGAGGGGGGATTGGATGTGGCTGGGCAGGAAGCTCGGATGAAGGAGGCGACGGCGAGGCTCGCGGGGAAGGGAATTCGGGTGGCGCTCTTCATCGATCCGGAAGCGCGGCAGGTGGAGGCGGCGGCACGGATTGCCGCGCCGGCGATCGAGTTGCATACGGGGGCGTACGCGGAGGCTGCCGGGGCCGCGCGGGCGACAGAGCTCGAGCGGCTGCTCAAGTGCGCGCGCCTCGGGGCGAAACTCGGGCTCGAGGTGCATGCGGGGCATGGTCTCAACTATCACAACGTGCAGCCGGTCGCAGCGATCCGGGAGATCGTGGAGCTCAACATCGGGCACGCCATCATCTCGCGGGCGGTGTTCGCCGGGCTCACGGCGGCGGTGAGGGACATGAAGGCGCTGATGGCGGCGGCGCGCGGATGATCTTCGGGATCGGGGTGGATGTGCTCGAGGTAAGGCGGATCAGGGAGACTCTCGAGCGATTCGGGACGCATTTCATCGAGCGGCTGCTGCTGCCGGAAGAGCAGGCACAGCTCGCGAAGACACAGCGGCGGGAGCGCTTCATCGCCATGCGGTTTGCGGCCAAGGAGGCGATCGTCAAGGCGATGGGAACCGGGTTCTCGCATGGGGTCTGGATCCGGGACGTCGGTGTGGTGCAGAACGCCTGGGGGAAGCCGGAGGTGGTGTTCTCGGAGCGGGGCGACAGAGTCAGGAAGGGGCTCGGAGTGGGCGATGGGCACGTGACGCTGACGGATGAGGCAGGGCTGGTCGTGGCTGTCGCCGTGTTGATGAAGGCGGAGTGAGCTGGAGTTGCAGCTTGGGTCATCTTCCGAAGTCGGCGGCTCGCTTGCAAAAGTCCTTTCCGGGAACGCCGTGAATCCGTCCATGGAGGCTGCCGGAAAAACGTCCTGTTTTTCAGGCTCCCGGAAAGAACTTTTGCAATCGATCCGCCTTTGCACTTTTAGGAGCTCATGAACGCTCTGGTGTTTGACATCGAGACCGTTCCGGACGTGGCGCTGGGGCGGCGTTTGTACGGACTCGACGGGCTGGCGGATGCGGAGGTCGCCAAGGCGATGTTCGCTCTGCGGCGGCAGGATTCGGGGGGAGACTTCCTGCCCCTCGAGCAACATCGGGTGGTGGCGATTTCCTGCGTACTGCGCAGCGGCGACGGGCTCAGAGTCTGGAGCCTGGGAGATCTGGAGTCGCCCGAGGGGGAGCTCATCGAGCGCTTCTTTGACGGCGTCGAGCGGTACATGCCGGATCTCGTGTCCTGGAACGGGGCCGGGTTCGACATGCCGGTACTGACTTATCGCGCGCTGCTCGCAGGCGTGCAGGCGCCGCGGTACTGGGAGAAGGGGGACGGCGATCCGGCGTTCCGCCACAACAATTACCTCAGCCGCTATCACTGGCGGCATACCGATCTCATGGACGTCCTGTCGGGATTTCAGGCACGCGGCAGGGTCTCGCTCGCCAACGTGGCGTGCCTGCTCGGCCTCCCCGGGAAGCTCGGATTCTCGGGCGCGCAGGTATGGGATGCGTACCTGCAGGGAGATCTGCTCGGGATTCGGCGGTACTGCGAGACTGATGTGCTCAACACCTATCTCGTGTATCTGCGCTTCGAATTGCTGCGCGGGCGGCTGACACGCGAGCGCTACGGGGACGAGGTGGAGCGGGTCAAGCTGCTGCTGCGTGCCGGGAAAGAGCCGCATCTCGCGGAATTCCTGCGCGTGTGGGAAGGCGGCGTTTGAGCGGCACGGCGGCCAAGCGGGCCGGCGCCGGCCGCGGTCACGGCGAGACTGCGGAAGTCGTCGGCCTCACACACGATGGCGAAGGCATCATCCGATCGGGCAAGACGGTGTTCGTGGCCGGCGCGCTTCCCGGTGAGACGGTAACCTTCGAGCGCAGGCGCAAGCACCGGCGGCACGATGAAGGGCGGCTGCTGGAGGTCTTGCAGCCGGCCCCGGAGCGGGTCAGTCCGCGCTGTGCGCACTTTGGGGTGTGCGGCGGGTGCGCCCTGCAGCATGCCAGCCCTGAGGCGCAGCTCGTCTTCAAAGAGACTGCGGTGCGCGACAACCTGACGCGTGTGGCACGCATCGAGTGCCGCAATTGGTTACAGCCATTGCGCGGTCCCGTCTGGGGCTATCGCAGGCGTGCGCGCCTCGGCGCGAAATACGTGCTCAAGAAGGAACGCGTCGTCGTAGGTTTTCGGGAGCGTCTGGCCCCTTACGTCGCTGACCTTGCGCACTGCGATGTGCTCGCGCCTGCGGTTGGCGAGCTGATTCAGCCGCTCGCGGAGCTCCTGGGAGGACTCGATATCCGCCAGCACGTGCCGCAGATCGAGGCGGCGGTCGCGGACAATGCGACGGCGCTGGTGTTGCGGGTGCTGAAGCCGCCCTCGGATGAGGATCTGGGCAAGCTGCGCGAGTTTGCAGTCCGGCACGCGCTGCGGATTTATCTCCAGAGCGGTGGCCTCGATTCCATCCGTGAGCTGCCGGCGGGTGGACCGGTTTCGCCCACCTCGCTTCGCTATGGCCTGCCTGATTTCGATCTCGAGCTCGAATTTGCGCCGACCGATTTCGTGCAGGTGAATGGCGCAGTGAACCGCGCGCTCGTGGCGCGCGCAGTCGAGCTTCTTGCACCGACTGCAGGATCGTCGGTGCTCGACCTGTACTGCGGGCTCGGCAACTTCACGCTCGCGCTGGCGAAATCCGCCGGCCGTGTCGTCGGAGTGGAGGGGGATACGAGCCTGGTGGAGCGTGCACGTCACAACGCGCGCCACAACGGACTCACCAACGTGGAATTTCACGCGAGCGATCTTTCGAAGCCGGAAGATATCCCGGCTGCATGGCTCCGTGGACCTTACACCCACATACTCCTCGATCCGCCGCGAGCGGGGGCTGCTCCCGATATGCTGGCGGCCATTGCGCGTCTCGCTCCCGAGCGGCTGTTGTACATCTCATGCCATCCGGGGAGCCTTGCAAGAGATCTCGGTATCCTGGTTCACGAGTATGGCTGCATCCTCGAAGCCGCCGGAGTCGTCGATATGTTCCCCCATACTGCGCACGTCGAGTCGATGGCGCTGCTCACCCGATCATGACCCTCGGGCCGCTGATGATCGACCTGGAGGGGACCTCTCTGACGGTCGAGGAGCGGGAGATGCTCCGTCACCCCCTGGTCGGCGGTGTGATCCTCTTCACCCGCAACTATGCCGATCCGGGGCAACTTTCCGGGCTGGTGGCCGAGATCCACGCGGCCCGCACCCCGCCGATCATCGTGGCGGTGGACCACGAAGGCGGGCGGGTGCAGCGCTTCCGCCAGGGATTCTCGGCGTTGCCGCCGCCCCGGCGGATCGGGCACGAATACGATGCCAACGCCCGTGAAGGCCTCGAGCTGGCCCGGAGCATGGGTTGGCTGATGGCGGCCGAGCTGCGCTCGCATGGGGTCGACCTGTCGTTCGCTCCCTGCGTCGATATCGACTACGGGGTCAGCTTCATTACCGACCGGGCATTCCATTCCCGCCCGGATGCCGTGGCCGCTCTCGCTTCGGCCTATGCGCACGGCATGCGGGATGCCGGTATGGCCGCTACCGCGAAGCACTTCCCCGGTCATGGAGCCGTGGTTGCCGACTCACACCTCACCCTGCCCGTAGACCGCCGGGAGATTGCCGATATGTCGGGGGATCTGGCGCCCTACCGCCGCCTGATTGCCAACGGCCTGCCGGCCGTCATGGTGGCCCATATCCTCTTTCCTGCGATGGATGAGGCCCCCTCCAGCCTGTCTGCCCGCTGGATTCGCGACGTATTACGCGGAGAGATGCGTTTCCAGGGGGTAGTGTTCGCCGACGACCTGTCGATGGGAGGGGCCGCATCCGCCTTCGGGGACGTCGTAACCCGGGCAATGCGGGCGCTGTCGGCAGGTTGCGACATGCTGCCGGTGTGCAACCAGCGCTCATCGGTGATGGAGCTGCTGGACCGACTGCGGGTGGAGCCGGAGCCGGCTTCGGGCCTGCGCCTCGTGAGGCTCCATGGGCGTGCCGGCTCGAGCCCTGAGGACCTCAAGAATCGGCCGGAATGGCAGCGCGCCCAGGAATGGCTCGGGCGATGCGCGTCGCCTCCGGCACTGCAACTGGATTCGGGACGGTGATGGGTTGGAGAGCATGAAAAACTGGTCGGCCGAAGCCTGGCGTGTGGTCGTCGACAGCGCGCCCGAGGGCGTCGTGGTCTGCGATGCCACGGCCTCCGACCATCCCGTCATCTATGTGAACGCCGCATTCGCCGGGATGAGCGGGTACGCGGCCGACGCTCTGCTCGGAAAGAATCTCCGGATGCTCCAGGGCAGCGACCGCGAGCAGGAGGGGCGTCAACGCATGCGTGAGGCGGTCGAGCGGGGCGAGACGGCACGGGTGCTGCTGCGCAATTACCGTCAGGACGGATCGCTCTTCTGGAATGAGGTCGTGATCCAGCCGGTTCGCGACGCTGCCGGGACGCTGACTCACTTCGTCGCTTACTACCGCGATGCCAGCGAGAGGCTCAAGGGCGATGAGAAGGCAGCCCCAGGCTTACCCTCGTGGCTGCGCGAGGACCGGCTGACGGGACTGCACTCGCGCGCCTACTTCGAGGAGCTGTTGCAGCGCGACTGGGTGCTCGCGCAGCGCGACTCGCACGAGATCGCCCTGACGCTCTTCGACATAGACGACCTCGCAACCTACAACGACACTTTCGATAAGAACGCAGGGGACGCGTGTATCCGGCGGGTGGCGCGCGTCATCAGCGCCTCCTACCGGCGTGGCGGCGACCTCGTCGGCCGTTGGGAGGGAGGGACGCTTGCGACGCTGACTCAAGGCGATGCGGCGCAGAAGGCTCCTCAGTACGCGCAGGTCGTCGCTCAACGGGTGCGGGACCTGTTGATCCATCACCCACGTAACGGCAACGGGCGGTATCTCACCATCAGTGCCGGCGTGGCGAGCCTCGTACCCGAGCGCGAGCTGCCCCTGGAAGCGCTGCTCAAGGCCTGCCGCGCGGCGCTCAAGCGCGCCAAGAAGACGGGTAAGAACAGCATCGTAACGGCCGGGTCGACCGACTTCTCCTGACCGACTCGAAGAAGAGGGCCGCAGCCTCCTTGCCGCGGCCCCCCGGGGATCACCTGAACTTCGCTTCCACCTCGAGCTGATAAGTCCGGCCCATGATGCCGTCGAAGTATAGAGACGTGGCCGAGGAGAAGTTGCCGCCCACGCCGGCGAGCGCGAATTGCGGCGGCAGCTTGTCGAACACGTTATCAACGATAAAGCGCACGTGGACGTTATCGAGCACGTCATAGGAAAGCGTCGAGTTGATCAGCCACCAGTGGCCCACGCTCTCGATGTTCTTGGTGGTCGGCGTGTCCTGATTGTCGAATTTCATCCCGCTGTAAAACTGCCCCTGCCAATACCAGGAGAACGGGCCCTTCAGGTAGTCGATCGACAGGGTCGTGCGGTTCTTGGGCACGGCGACCGTATTGCCGAGCGCGGCGAGCGCTCCTGCGAGGTTCTGGGGCGCGGCGGATCCCACCTGCAGCTTGAGCGTCTTCGTGTCGAGGTAGTTGCCCTGCAAGGCGATTCCACCGAGATTCCAGGGGAGACCCGTCTGCCACTGGAGGGCCACCGTGTCGCCCTGGAAATGCAGGATTCCCGCGTTGACGAAGCCGTCGTGGAAGCTGGTCACCTGTCCAGCCGCACTGCGGGTGAAGAGGCCGCATGAGGGGTTGCTTGGGTAATCCGTTGCATCGTAACAGGCATCCATGATTTCCACGAGGTTGAGCTGCTCGATCGCATTCGTCATGTTGATGTCGATGTAATCGAAGGTGAGGCTGAGCCGCGGGATCCAGCGCGGCGTCAGCACGACACCCCAGGTCTTGGAGTCGGCGATCTCACTCTGCAGGCTGGTGTTGCCGGACGTCGTTCCCGTCGCCGTGGCATTCACCACATTCGAGGTGAAGCTCGTCGGGTTGAGGCCGGCCTTGCGGCAATTCGCCTGGCGGGTGGCCGGATCCGGCCCCTGGCCGGAGAAGTTCTTGTCGCAGGGGTCGTTCGCGAACTCGAACGATGTCGCAGCCGGCAGGAACAGCTCCGTGATGGCCGGGGCGCGGATGGACCGGGTCTTGTTGGCCCGGAAGGTCAGGTCTTTCGTCGGTGCCCAGCGGAACCCGTACGTGCGGGTGAGCGAGGACCCGGCAATCGAGTTGTTCACATGCCGGACGGCGCCGTCCAGCTCGACCAGATGCAGCACCGGTATGTTTTGCGCCGGCTCGAAGATCGGAATCAGCGTCTCGCCGTAGATCTCGTTGGTGTGATAGGCGCCTTCGATACCCGTCGTCGTGAGGCCGCCGGCCGGCGGGTTCGAAGTGTAGAAGTCGTCGGGCAGAAATACTGCCGCCTCACGCCGGTTCTCGAAGCCCACGTTGAACTTCCAGTTATCGGCGGGAAGCTTGATGATCGTACCGCCGAAGTTCGCCGTGAAGTCGCGTTGAGTATTGTACGATTCAGCGAACGCAATGTGCGTGACGTAAGCCTTTGCGGCCCGGCTCGGCGAGCCCTCGCCGAAGGGATTGAGCGGTGCGCAGGTGTCCGAGGTGGTCGCGACTGGGGAGTTGGGCTGACCCGGCGCGCAGACGATGTTTCCGGAAGCGTCCCGCACCGAATTTATCGCATTCTGCAGGTTCTGGAAGACGATGGCCGGCTGCTTCGAGATGTTGCGCGAATAGCCGTAGTTGGCGGTGACGTCCCAGTTGAAGTTGCGATTGAGTGCGTTGAAATCGCCCTTCATCCCGAGGACGCCGCGCCCGAGCACTTGATCCCCCGTGGCCATGCCGCTCTGCAGGTCGGTGCTCGCCCGGGCGAGGTAGAACGTGTTGGGGTTCCAGCTCGGGTCGAACGGTACGCCGCCGTTGAGGGGGAATCCGGAGGCTTGATAGGCGGCGAGCTGTTGCTTGATGAGCGCGCTGTCGGCCGCCGAGAGGTAGGGGTTGTTGACGCTGACTCTCAGGTCACCGTTGGGAGTTCCAGGGGTTCCAAAGAATGTAGTGTAGTACTGCGGCTGCTGGATGAGGTCCGTGCCGTGGCCGTCCGAGAACCAGCCTTCCCAGTAAGTCTGCACGTGATCGGTCCAGTCGAAGTGCCCGAGCATGTCGGCATTGATCCCCTCGGATTCGACCTGGAGATTCGTGAACCGGTTGAGATCGACGCCGTCTCCCCCCTGCCAGAAGATCGGGTTGCCGGTCGCATTACCGAGGCTGTAAGGCGTGAGCGCGCTCGAGCCCGGTGAGAATGCGAGTGGCTGACCAGCCCCGTTCACGACGCCGATCAAGCCCGCCGGCAGGCCCGGTACGTAGAAGAAGTCGTCCAGATAGGGCACGCCCGAGGTGCTGATGGCGTTGACCTTGGTGTCGGGCATGAGGACGGTCTGGAATTTGCCTGGCGTGGCCGGGGCGAGAAAGCCGGGCGCGTTCCTGAACACGTCGCGCTGCAGGCCGGAGAGGCCGTCGCTCTTGATGAACTCCAGGACGCCGGTGATGTTGCCCCGTCCGTCCGCGAAGTTCTGGCCGGCAAGGAGGCTGGCCTTGTAGTTGTGGGCATCTCTTCTGCCGGATTCTCCGAACTTCACGTCGCCGTCGATTCCCTGGTAGTCTTGCTTGAGGAGGATGTTCACCGTGCCCGAAATCGCATCGGCGCCATAAATGGGCGCGCCACCGACGGAGACCGTCTCAATGCGCTCGATCAGCGCATCGGGAATGGTGTTGAGGTCGACCTGCTCGCCCGGTGCGCTGGAGCTGTTCAGGCTCGCCGTGTTCGAGGAGACGAAGCGCCGGCCGTTGACCAGAACCAGGGTGCGCTGCGAGCCGAGCGAATAAAGGTCGACGAAGCTCTGCCCGATACCGAAGTTCGACTGGACGTTATGCTGGCTGGCCGGCTGCACACCGAACCCGGGGAGCTCCGTGAGCGCCTGCCCCACATCATGCAGGCCGCGATCGCTGAGGGTGTCGGCACCGATGACGACGGTGGGCTCCAATCGATCCGTTACCGGGCGTGCGATGCGCGAGCCCGTGACGACCACTTCCTCGAGCTGTTGGGGCGCGTTGGGGTTGGTGCTCGGGGTGCTCACTGTCTGAGCGGCATCCTGAGCAGGGGCGCTGGTCTGGGCGGCGGCGCTGTCCGTGGCGTGCGCAGCGTCCTTGGCAAGGGTGCTGCTGTCCTTGGCGTGCGCAGCGTCCTTGGCATATGTACTGCTGTCCTTGGCATTGGCGCACAGGGCCGTCATCAGCAGCACAGGCGCAATCAGCCAGCCTGAGTGACCCCGGTCGTTGCGATCTTCGGTCTGTTTCATGGTGTGGGTCTCTATCGGAGTGCAAGCGGAGGGTTCTGATCGGCGACGCCGAGCACGGCTTCCAGCGCGCGCCCGAGCGTAATCAACACGACTTCCCGGAAGAGGGCGCTCCACAGGCAGATTGCGCGTGGCACGCGGTGCTTGGCGCCGTGGGCATCGACCGGCTTGTTGTCTATGGTGCGGGTCGGCAGCTCGAGGAAGCCGGCCTTCATGACGAGACAGAGGTGGTCACAGCTCTCGACGGCTTCTTCGAGGGTATCGACGCATTGATCGGTCCCGTCTCGGCAGATCATTCGCTGGTCGCTACCAAGGCCGTACGGCACGCCATGAAGCCCCGAGCGGAATCGGTCGCGGGCGAGATCCGCATCCGCCCCGGCCGCCTGCTCGAGCGCGAGATCGTCGGTGACAGCGATGAAGTTCTGCAGTTGCGGGGACAGGCGGCCGATGCGATCGAGATGCAGATGGGTCAGCTCGACGCTCGAGATCCTCTTGGCGCGAAGCCACGCCGCATGCGTCCAGGCGGGGGTCAGCGCGACGTCGGTCAGCGAGGAGGGCAGAGCGCCCGCTGCCGGCGTGCGCCCCCGCACGCCCGGCGGGGGCATGTGGCAGGTCTCCCCGGGGATCCGGGGATCGAATCGGACGGCCGGAGAAGTGTCGTTCGGCAGGCTGAGCGCCCGAATGCCGCCGAGTTCCTTGAGAACGGCTGGGTACCCCCGAGCCAGCTGCTTGCGTTGCTTAGGCCTGTAAGAGAGGCCGAGCAGCCGTTCCGCTGCAGGCAGATCCGACTCGATCCAGGCCGGGGCGCCGGCATCGGTGCCCAACGATCCACTGGGCAATTTCGTAGCGGGGCTGGCGGTGGCGGGGGTGGAAGCGGCATGGGCAGCGACCGATGCCGCTGAGGCGGTGAGAGCCTGAGTGATCAAGGCACGCCGTGTCAGTGTCATTTTCGCATCGCCGAGCCAGGATGCCCGGAGCCCCTTTGCGGAGTACGACTGGCGCAGGCGGTGTTTCCGGTAGCCCTGGCGACAAAAATTTTGCCTTGCCGGT
>DASUHA010000011.1:0-3331 GCA_036273735.1 Steroidobacteraceae bacterium
GCGGGATTTGACCCCAAGTGACAGGGGGAGTCAAAATGCCCCCAAAATGCCCACTTCGCCCGCCGCAACCATCGCCCACGCGCCGATCGACGTGCACTGGGTCGGCGATCTCAACTTCGAATCCGGCCGTCCGGGCGGCCCGAAGATCCGAGTGGATGGGGATGCGCAAAGCGGGCCGAGTCCGTTTGACGTGCTGCTGACAGCGATCGCGACCTGCGCCTCGGTGGATGTTGTGACCATTCTGGAGAAGCAGCGCACGCCCGTGCAGGCACTCGACGTGCGCGTGGAGGCACATCGGGTCGAGTCGATCCCGCGCCGGCTCGCATCGGCCATCCTGCATTTCAGCATCGGGGCGCCGGGGACTACGATCGAGAAGGCCACGCGGGCGGTCGAGCTTTCGGTAACCAAATACTGCAGTGTCCGCTCCTCGCTCATCGCCGATGCGACGGTGAGCTGGACCGTAAGGATCGAAGCTTAGCCCGCATCATGCATGAACCGCGGCATGTTTCACGCGATCGATCCGGGTAGGGGACTACGAAGCACAAACGCAGCTGGGGACACTGGAGCGGCAGCTCGCTGAGGTGTTTTATGCGCATAGCCGTCGCTTTATGCCAACATCGATGCACTTTTGGCGCGCTGATCTCTCGCCAGTAGGCGGCGATGTGCGGGAGGAGTTACCTTCGAGGTGTTGGCTACGCCGGGGCCGCGCCCACCGAGCGGGCGATGCGCAACCAGTCTGCGAGGTAGGGAAAGGATTGCGGCATATGCAACACGATGCGGCGCACCGAGCGTTCGACCCAGACACCGAGCTTCAGCAGCCGCTCGCGCAGGGTGCCCACCTGGGCGCGGGCGCATTCACCGGTGCGCGCGGCAAGTCGCAGCTCTTGCATCAACACGTAAGCGGCGGCGGTCAGCAGCACGCGAAGCTGGTTGGCGAGGAAGCTCGTGCAGCTGGTGCGGTCGATCTCCAGCCCGTGGTGAAGCTCCTTGATGCGATTCTCGATCTCGCCGCGGGCGCAGTAGACCTTCTTGTACAGGTATCGAGGGGAGCCCTTGAGGTTGGTCACGACAAAGCGCTCGTTGTCCTTCGGATCGCGCTGCTCGAGGCGCACCACCTCCGCCTTGATGAGTACGCGCCGCTTGCGATCCTTCCAACTCTTGGCCGCGTAGCGCGTCTCGCCGAACACATTCGCCGTCTTGCCGCTGCGCTTGGACCGCCGTCGTACCCGGCCCATCAGTCGCCGGGCACGGCGCTTCAAGGCCTTGTTTTCAGCCATCCCGATGATGTAGTCGACCTTCGCTTCGTCCTCGAGGTAGTTCAGCAGCGCCGGGCCTGCAAACCCGCCATCGAGGCGCACGAGAATACGCGCCTTCGGGAAGGTCGCTCGTACCCGCTCGATCACCCTGTCCAGGATCCCGATCGCCCCTTGCTTGGCCGGCGCGTTCCCCGCTCTGAGCACGTAGCAGAAAAGATACTGCTCGCTCTCTCGATTGAAGGTGAGAAAGCCGGCCACCGGCAAATAACACCAGGTGTCGTAGTGACCGTTGAAGAAGGTCAGCTGCTGCCCGCCGTGGGTCGGATCGTCCGTGGGATCAAGATCGATCGTGATCTGTTTGACATTGCGGCTCCCCAGTCGCTTGCGCTGCCGCTCGATCACACTCTCGGCCAGCTCCTCGCCCATCCTGTACAGCTCTGCCCGGCGCGGCGAGTTCTCAAACCGCGACAACGTCGACTGGGAGGCCAGCGCTGCGCCGATCAGCGGATCCCGTCCAATCAGCAGCTTCTGAATCGGGTCCTCGGCCAAGCGCGCCGCATCATTGCAGTCGGCGTAGCCGCAGGCAATGCCGAACAATCGTTGCCGCACCAAATCTCGAATCGAGTGCTCTACCTTGCCCGCCTGCCGAGCGTCGCTGATGCAGGCGGACAGCCGCTCGGTCAGCCCGAGCCTCTCGTCACACGCCTTCAGCAGAATGGCCCCGCCGTCGGAGCTGGCGTGAGGCTGGTCGAACTTCACCACGACCGGGCGGCGAAGCAGGTCGGGAAACAGCACACTCTGTGCCGTGATATCCTCTGTCACGCAAAAGCCTCTCGAGTGAGAAAAGGTCTGGTAGCACAGCCTTTCTACCACGACAGGGGCTTTTGCTTTTCAGAATTCACGCATTTTCCGGGTTAGCCATGTGCATCGTACCGATTGATACTTTTCCCGCGGCCCCTACGGCAGCTTCCCCAAGTTCAACGGCGTCATTGCCGCTCTGCGCCACCGCGCGCCGTGCGCGGTCGAGTTCGGTATCCGACCTGACGAAAACGCCGATCTCGTGGGGGGCGTAGCCGTCCCGCCGCCGCTCGGCGATCCACTCTGCGACGCCCTTCGCCTCTGTCTCTGAGTTCGAGAATATCTCGGTCTGCGGCGGCGCCGTGTCAAAGACTGAGATCGTGCCGCGCCGGCTCTCGACCAGTCCGTCAACATCGGCGATGGATTGCGGCAGCAATCGGTCCGCCTGGGCGCGAATCTGGTGGGCTGTGCGGTAGTTGATACGTAGCGTGCTGGACCGTCCCCGCACGTCGACACCAAGCGCCTTCCACGAGAACGGCGTCTGGAATATCCGCTGCCCGAGGTCACCGGCAAAGAACAATCCGTCCTGCCGGTCGCTCACCAACGCCGCGAGGAATCGCATCTGCGGAACACCGAAGTCCTGCGCCTCATCGGCGACAACGGCCTCATAGGGCCTTTCGCCGCCAACGGCGAGCGCCGCCGTGAGGTGGGCAAACAGGGCCGGCCACGTCACAAGCGATTTCGAGGCTAGGCTCGCACGCACGTCGGCAAAGACGGCCCAGAGCGCCTCGCGCTGCTTGCCGCCGATCCGCGTTTTACGCCCGAGGCGAGCCACGTCGCGGTATTCCTCCCAGCTCTGCAAATTCCAGGCGTCGACGACATCGTTCCATTCACCCAGAAGGAACTTATCCGTGAACGAACCAGCCGACAGCTTGGGGTTGGCCTGTGCGATCAGAGCATGAATGCCTGCCTCTGCTGTTATGACCGGAGCGCCGAAGCGGGCAGTGTAGAGACATAGCGCCACATCGTTAATGGCTTCTACGTCGATGCGCCGCGCGACCTCGGGCTCGTTGCCGATCAGATGACCAAGCCGGAACTTTAGCGCCCGCGCCAGCGCGGTCGAAAAAGTGGTCAGTAGCACGCGGCCCGCCGTCGCGCGCCGAGCCAGATGCACGGCGCGGTGCAAGGCAACAATCGTTTTGCCTGTACCGGCGGACCCGGAAACGCGAGCCGGTCCCGAAAACGAGCGCTCGACAAGCGCTCGCTGGTCAGGGTGC
>DASUHA010000012.1:0-22425 GCA_036273735.1 Steroidobacteraceae bacterium
CTGGCACGAGCTGATGACGACCGACCCGCAGGGCGCGGGCGCCTTCTATTCCAAGGTCCTTCCGTGGAAGACCCAGCCGTCCGGCATGCCCGACTACACCCTGTGGATGGCAGGCAAGACGCAGGCCGGTGGCCTCATGGCCCAGCCGGAAGATGCGCGCCGCGCCGGCGCCCCGCCGAGCTGGCTCATCTACATCGGCACGCCTGATGTCGATGCCACGGCCGCCGACGCGCAACGCCTGGGGGGCAAAGTGCTGAAAGCGCCGGCCGACATTCCGGGCATCGGCCGGTTCGCAGTGCTGGCGGACCCGCAGGGCGCCATATTCGCGATCTTCACGCCGGGTGGCCCACCACCCGCGGGCGCCCCGCCAACGAGTTTCTCCTGGCACGAGCTCTCCACGAGCGACCAGCAGGGCGCGCTGGCGTTCTACTCGGAGCTCTTCGGGTGGACGCGTGGACCTGCCCATGACATGGGACCCGACGGCACTTACCAGCTCGTCGAGCACGGCGGTACCCAGGTAGCCGGCGTCTACAAGCTGATGGATGCCTCCAAGCCACCGGGCTGGCTGACCTACATCACCGTCGCCAACGTCGACCGCGCGGCTGCTGCAGCCAAAGCTGCCGGCGGGAAGGTGACCCAGGGCCCGATGGAGGTTCCGGGAGGCAGTCGCGTCGCGCAGATCCTGGATCCGCAGGGCGGTGCATTCGCGGTACACGAGCTGGCCAAACAGCCCGCGGCGGCGAGTGCACCGGCGGAGAAACCGGCAGCAACCGCAAAGGCATCGCAACCTGCGGCGGCTGCGAAAGCGGCGCCCGCACAAAGGCGCCCCGCGGCGCGCAAGAAGGCGGCGGCAAAGCGACCCGCCACACGGAAGGCGAAGAAGCGTCCGGCCAAGCGGGCAGCGGCGAAGGCGAAAAAGCGCCCCGCCGCAAAGCGCGGCGCGAAGAAGGCGGCCGGCAGGCGCAGCGTCCGCAAGGCAACGAAGAAAGCGGCAAAGCGCTCGACGCGCAAGCCGGCGCGGCGGAAGTAAGAGCCCTGAGCAGGGACTCGTCGCCTCAGCGGCGAGTCCCGCTCAAACCTTGATCAACGGTCGTCCGAAGCTCTCGCCGCGCATGGCCTTCATGAGGTGCGCCGGCGCGTTCTGCAGCCCCTCGGCAATGTCCTCGCGACACACCAGTCGGTCCGCACCGTACCAGGCAATGGCGTCTTTCAGAAATTCGCCACGCCGGTGCTCGTAGTCCGCGGCATTCAACCGCAGCACACTGATCTCCCCCGGGGCGTAGCCCGCCCGCTGCAGCAATTCGGCCGCATCATCCTGACGGACGCTATTGAGCACTACACGGCCACCGCGAGCGACATGGCGGCCTGACAGGACCAGCTCGAGGAGCTCGCCGCCGGCGTTGTCGAAGTAAACCTCGAACCCATGCGGAGCCAGCTGGCGCAGCCGGCTTCCTATATTTTCCGCGTGATCATTGATGCACGCGGAAAAGCGCGCGTGGCGGGTCGCCCAATCGCACTTCTCGCGCGAGCTGCCGATACCGACCGCCCGGGCGCCTTTGATTCTCGCCACCTGGCCAGCCATGGCGCCGGCCACGTTCGCCGCCCCGGACACCAGCACCGTCTCACCCGTGCGCAATCTCGCAAGGTCCAGCAGCCCGAAGTAGGCAGCCATCCCCGCGGGGCCGAGCACGCCGAGAGCTGTGGAGGCAGGCGACTGCCCGGGATGCAGTGCGCACACATGTTGCCCGCTGGATACGAAAAGCTCCCGCATCCCACACTCGAGAACGACGTATTGTCCAACCGCGAAGACATCGTGCCGGGACTCCAGCACCTCGCATACGCCCAGCGCCGGCACGACATCACCCGGCTGCGGACCCGTGGTCGCGCGTATGCCGGTACTGGAAGGCACGCAGATGAATGGATCGACCGCGAGCCAGCGTGCGCGGCAGAGTATGCCGCCGTTGGTCAGCCGAGGCACTTCACCGGGAGCCACCTCGAAGTCTCCGGCTGTCGCCGGTGTGCGTCTGATCCTGACTTCGAGGTTACGCATCGATCCACCTCCTTATTGAGCTTGAGCCTCCGCGGCTTTTCGCCGCGCGGCATCCTGCTGATAGGCAGCATCGATCTGTTGCTGGAGCTTCTGCTCGGTGTCCTTGGCCTGCTTGGCCTGTTGCGCAGCAGAGGCGCCGCCGGCCGCCGCGGTGGCCCCGGTCTCGGCGAGGCCACAACCGCTGAGCGCGAGAAGCATCGCCAGCACTGCCAGGGACTTCACTGAGGTCCACGCCATGCGAATAGCTTAAACCCGAACTGCCACTGCGGCACAATCCAGGTTGCCACCATGCCAAAAGAAAGCCCCTCCCGCCGTCCGACCGCCGGTCAAGCGCCAGGCAGCCCGCGCGTCCGCCGGGGCTATTTCGAGTGCCGCTACGGGCAGTTGCATGTCCACAATGCCATCCCTTCAGGCGGTGGCTTCGAGGAGGGCACCCCCCTGCTCTGCCTCCATCCGAGCCCCCGCTGCGGACGCATCTTCCAGCGTTTCCTGGTCATCGCCGGGGCCGGGCGCTCGGTTTTCGCTCCCGATCTGCCGGGCTTCGGAGATTCCGACGCGCCCCCTGCCGGGGCCGGCGTCGCGGAGCACGCGGCGGCGATTGGCGACTTTCTCGACACCATGCGCTTGCGCCAGATTGATCTGCTGGGCCAACGCTACGGCGCGCTGGTTGCCGCGGAGCTCACGGCAGCACGTCCGGAACGGGTGAGGCGCATGGTACTGGTCTCACCGCCCCTCGCAGCGGGTGCCACGGACCCGCCACTGCCGGCCCCGGCCGCCGCGGATGGCAGCCATCTGCACGAAGAATGGATCCGGGCCGTGGCATATTGCGGGCCAGGCGCATCGCCCGAGACCGTGAGCGGAGCGCTGGCGGACCGCCTGCGCAACGCGAGTCAGGCCACAGCAGCAGCGGCGGCGGAGCGGACCTACTCGTTACGCACTCGTCTGGCACCGCTTTCCATGCCGCTTCTCGTGCTGCGTCTGCGCGATGACGTGGTAGCCCATGCGGCACAGCCTCGCGACCTGCCGGCGCGGGCGCGGCTCATCGAGCTGCCCGACCGGGGAGCCTCGCTCTTCGAGACGGCGCCCGAAGCCGCCGCCCGGGCTATGGAGTCCTTCCTGCGCTGACATCGTGGATCTGTGTGAAGATCACTTGCCAGCGGCCGTTGCGCTCTGCCCAGACATCGACGAACCGAGCGCGCATCACGAATGGGCGGCCGTGATCGACCCCCTTGGCATCGACGATTCCTCCGAGCACGGCGCCGTTCGGCCAGACTTTGCGCACCTGCTTGCTGATGGCGACGTACGTGGTCTTGCGTCCCGGTGCCACGGAATCGGCGATGTCCTGCGCCTTGGTCTCATTCTTCCCGTCGGAGCCTGCGAGCGTGTAATCGTCCGCGAGAAGCCTTTCGAGCTCGGACCGGTCCGATCTGATCTGCGCGAGATCATAAGCCGTCGCGGCGGCTGCCAGGTCCGCAGGGAGCCCCCGATAGTCGCCGACTTCCTGCCCAGCCCGGGCCTGAACCGCGATCAACAGCGCACACATCATCCAACTCCAGCGTGAGAGCCGCATCGTCATCTCCGGTGTTCGGTGCCTCGCGCAAAGATAATCGGCGCGGTCGGCGGCGCAATGACCTCGGAGGTCATATTACCGCGCCCGGAGCTGCTCACATACCGCGGCCGTCCGCGCATCCGCCGGAAAGGAGCATTCGATCCGCAGCTCGTCCAGGGTCACATCCCTGGGGCCAATGAAGGTCGTCATCGTCTCGAAGAAGCGCAGCTCCCCGGCAGGACTGCGGAACACCAGATTGAGAACCGGGCTCGGCTCACTGGCCATGTCCCGCGCGCGCCAGTGGGAAGGCACGTCAGGGTAGGCCAGTAATTCTTCGAGCAACCGGCGTGAGCCCTCGTCGGTGGGCACGGTTGCGATCTCTTCGTGAAGGTGACGGATGAAGCGGCCGGCCACGTCATCCCAATTGACGATGACGGGCCTGAAGTCTTCCGGATCGAAGACCTGATGGAGCAGGTTGCCGTGCCGCATCGGCCGGCCCTCCATCAGGAAGCCGTTCATCCGTATCGCCGCATCGTTCGCGCGCAGCACCGCCCAATGACGGCTGACCACGAATGCGGGATAGGGCTCCTGATGGCGCAGAATCAGCTCGATCGCCTCGCGCATCCGCTCGAGTGCCGGCGTGAGGAGCGGGGTCTCGGAGAATTGCGGAGCGAACCCGCCGGCAAGAATCAACGTATTGCGCTCACGCAGTGGCATCCCCAGCGCATCGGCGAGTCTGCCGATGGTCTCCCGGCTCGCCCGTGATTTGCCGGTCTCGACATAACTCAGGTGGCGTGCGGAGACCCCGGCTTCGAGCGCCAGATCCAACTGGCTCATGCGCCTCGCAGCGCGCCACTGTCGCAGCAGCCGGCCGATCGGCGCACTCTCACCCTGCGACTTGGGCGCCGCCTTGCTCGATGTCATGGGTGGCTTGACCACGCTGCTACCATGAGCTCGCCTGTTCAAGGCGGGCTCGCTCACGGCGCCCGTTTCGCGCTTCCTCTGCGAGCACCCGCTCGATGAAGTCGTAGTCATCGAAGCATGCATCTCTCGCATTCACGCGCAGGACCCGGTCGTCACAACCGGCAATCTCTCTCATCCCCTCGTGCAGGATACTGCGCGCGGCGTTGGCGTCGCGATCGTGCCGTGTCCCACACTGGGGACAGCTCCACTGCCGCTCATCGAGCCGCAGCTCATAGACCACGTGTCTGCAGTGCGAGCAGGTCTTACTCGAAGGGAGCCAGGTAGAGACCTCAAGGATTACCCGACCCGCCGCCTCTGCCTTGTAGAGAAGCTGCCGGCGGATCTCGCCGAACGCGGCATCATGGATCGCGCGGGCATGCATCCCACGCGCCAGTGCCTTCACGTTCAGGTGTTCAATGGCTATCAAATCGAATTGGCGCACCAGGCGGGTAGTGAGCTGGTGAATGGCTGCCTGGCGCTCCTGACGAATCTTGGCATGGAGCTTCGCTACCCTCAGGCGCTGGCACTCCTTGCGCTTGCTGCCTTTCTGGCGCCTGGCGAGGCAGCGCTGTTGCTGGCGAAGGTAGCGCAAGTGCGCCTTCAGGCGCTTGGGGTTTGCGATCTTCTCCCCCGTCGAGAGCGTAGCGAGGTGGGTGAGCCCAAGGTCCACCCCCACCGAGCGATTTACGATGCGCTCTGACAATAAGGAGGCCTCGATCTCACTCGAGAAGCTCACGAAGTACCGTCCGGCGGGACACTTCTGGAGGGTGACCATATCCGGCTTTTCAATACTGGGCAGGTCTTCAGCCAGCTTGAGCCTCCCGAGCTTCGGCAGGCTCAAGACCCCACGCGACCAGGCCGTGCCGACATCCTGGAACCTCAGGCTGACGCCCGCACACTTGCCCTTGAACTTCGGGTAGCGCGCCCGGCGGGCGAAGAAGTTTGTAAAAGCGCGATCTTGATCCCGCAGGCATTGAGTAAGACAGGTGGACGGAACGTCCGCCAACCACGTGTGATCCGGCGTCTGTTTCCATTGTGTCAGCCAGCGTGAGATGTCCACGCCCGTCAGAGACAGCCGGCATTCCCGGTAGGCTTCCGAGCGGATGCCGAGGGAGGTATTCCAAAGCCAGCGAACCGCACCAGACCAGCGGTCGATCATCCTTCGCTGCGCGCCATTGGGGTAAGCACGGAGACGGTAACTTCGTGTCACCTTTGCCACGATGTGATACTAACACGTCACGGAAGGCAGCGTGAGTTGATATCTGCCGCCGGCCGCCCAGCGCGCAATGCCTCAAGTCGAGCGGCGCGCCAATGGCTTGAACCGACGGGATCGCGCACATTGCTGTGCGCTCCAATGCACCCCTAACCGCCGTCCTCGATGGCGCGCGTCCAGTGCGCAACCTCCTCGTCCGTCATGGAGCCTGCCACCGTGAGCCGCGCATCCTCGAATCCCCAGAGGCCGACATCCGTGAGATATTGCTGCCGCGAGAGGAGCGTGCCCTGACAGACCCGGCGCGTCGAGGGTGGGGCATGCAGCTCCCGGCGCAATCGCTCGATGAGATCGCTCATCACCCATGCGGGAATGCGAGCGCGCTCGGATGGGTACACGAACCCGAACAACCCCAGATATGAGAAGAGCACACGCCAGTGGCCATCGAAGCGCTCCAGGAGGCGCCCCCAGTCGAGGCGCTCGGCGCATGCGAGCAGCAGGTGCATGATGTCGGCACCATCGTAACGCTCGCGCTCATTGATGAAGGCCTTGGACCAGATCATCTCCTCGGGTGGACAGATGTGCACCTCGACGCCGAGCACCGGTCCGAAGGCGGAGTTCTCGAACCATGCCGCATCGACCTGCGACAGCCCGTTGCCGGAGCTGAAGATCACATCGATCTCGCCATGCTCGCAGCTCGCCTTGCCGAGCCAGTGGGGAAACGTCAGCTCGGTCGCGATGCCGGCGGCGCCGAGCGCCTGCTCGACATCTCCGTAGTGCTCTCGCCGCACGAAGACATCCAAGTCCTTCGTGTGTCTCTCGATGCCGCTGTAGTAGGTCAGCGCATATGCACCGCCCACGAGAAAGGGAATGCCGGCATCCGCCAGCAGCCCCAGCGTACGCAGATAGAACGCGTGGGCGCGCTCGTCGAGCTTTCCCTGACGCTCCTCGCTCGGCGGCATGCGGATTGCTCCGGGACTGAAAACGACTGAGGAGCGTGAAGCAAGCGATGCGCCTGGCTGCCGCCGGAGATCTGCATGTAAAGAGGACCTCGCAGGGAGCCCTGCAGCCGCTCCTGGCGCCGGTCAACGATCACGCGGACGTCCTGCTCCTCTGCGGCGATCTCACTGACTACGGCCTGCCCGAGGAGGCCGTGATCCTGGCGAAGGAGCTCAACGCCGCGGTCCGAATCCCGGTGATCGCGGTCCTCGGCAACCATGACTACGAGTCCGGCCAGGAGGCCGACGTCTGCCGGATTCTCACGGAAGCCGGCGTCAAGATTCTCGACGGCGAGGCTTACGAGATCGACGGCGTCGGAATAGCGGGTGCCAAGGGTTTTTCCGGCGGCTTCGGCCGCGGCACGCTCGGCGCCTGGGGCGAGCCGGCGACCAAGCGCTTCGTGCAGGAGGCCGTCAATGAGGCGATGAAGCTCGAAGGGGCGCTGGCACGGCTGCGCACCCAACAGCGGGTTGCACTGCTCCACTACTCGCCCGTGCGCGCCACGGTCGAGGGCGAGCCGCTCGAGATCCTTCCCTACCTCGGCACGAGCCGGCTCGAAGAGCCGCTCAACCGCCACCCGGTCGATGTCGTCTTCCACGGCCATGCGCACCACGGTGCGCCCGAAGGACACACCAGCTCCGGAACGCCGGTCTACAACGTGGCCATGCCGCTGCTGCTGCAGAAATACCCCGATCGGCCGCCGTTTCGGGTAGTCGAGCTGCGGGCCGTGCCGCCGTCGGAAACAGAAGCGGCTCTGCTGAACGCGCGCCAGACCGCCGCCAGCAAGAAGCCGCCCCTCGTGGAAAGGCCGCAGGGGAACCCCGAGCAGCGCTGACCGCGCGGGCACGGATTTCTGCGGCACCCGGATTTCTGGGCGCCCGGCCGCCTCGGGTCGCCGCCGCCGCCGGGAATTCGCTAAGCTCGCGGCGATGGCCAGCCCCTACATTGAGCGGATTCTGAAGGCTCGCGTCTACGACGTCGCGGTCGAGTCGCCCCTGGAAGAGGCGCCGCGCCTCTCGCGCCGGCTCGGCAACCACGTGCTGCTCAAGCGCGAGGATCTGCAGCCGGTGTTCTCCTTCAAGCTGCGGGGCGCCTACAACCGCATCGCTCATCTCTCGGATGCGGCAGCGAAGCGCGGCGTCGTGTGCGCCTCCGCCGGCAATCACGCGCAGGGCGTCGCCCTGTCGGCGAAGCGGCGGGGCATCCCGGCCGTGGTCGTGATGCCACGCACGACGCCACAGATCAAAGTGCAGGCTGTCATTGATCTCGGCGGCGAGGTCGAGCTGCACGGGGATGACTACGACACGGCGCTCGAGCGGGCGCTGGCGCTGGCGCGTGAGCGCAATCACATCTTCGTCCATCCGTTCGATGATCCGGATGTGATCGCGGGCCAGGGCACGATCGCGGTCGAGCTGCTGCGGCAGACCGGCGGCAGTCTCGATGCCATCTTCGTGCCGGTGGGCGGCGGCGGGCTCATCGCCGGCATCGCGGTGTACGTGAAGTACCTCTATCCCAACATCAGGATCATCGGTGTGGAGCCGGAGGACGCCGCGGGGATGTACGAGTCGCTGAAGGCGGGGCGGCGGGTGACGCTCGACAGGGTCGGAATCTTCGCCGATGGCGTCGCAGTGAAACGGGTGGGCGAGGAGACGTTCCCGCTCTGCCGCGCGCACGTCGATGAGATCGTGCTGCTCGACACCGATGAGATCTGCGCTGCCATCCAGGATGTGTTCGAAGACACCCGCTCCATCGTCGAGCCTGCCGGCGCACTGGCGGTGGCGGGCCTGAAGAAGTACGTCGCGCGCGAGGGCTGGCACGATCGGCGTATCGTCGCCATCAACAGCGGCGCCAACATCAACTTCGACCGCCTGCGCCACGTCGCGGAGCGGGCGGATCTCGGCGGCGAGCGCGAGGCGCTGCTCGCGGTCACCATCCCGGAGCGGCCGGGCAGCTTCCTCCACTTCTGCGAGGTGCTGGGCCATCGCAACGTCACGGAATTCAACTACCGCTACGAGAGCGCGCAGGCGGCGCAGATCTTCGTCAGCTTCGGGCTCGCCCAGGGTCGCACGGAGAAGGAGGCCGTGGTGCGCACCCTGCGTGAGGCCGCGTATACGGTCACCGACATGACCGACAACGAGATGGCCAAGCTCCACGTGCGCTACATGGTCGGTGGGCGCGCTCGCGGCATCCGCGACGAGCTGCTCTACCGCTTCGAATTCCCGGAGCGGCCGGGAGCGCTGCTCAAATTCCTGCAGGCCGTGGGCGGGCGCTGGAACATCAGCCTGTTCCACTACCGCAATCACGGCTCCGACTACGGCCGGGTGCTCGCGGGAATCCAGGTGCCGCCGGCCGAGCGCACGGATTTCCTGCAGCACCTCAACGAGCTTCATTACGCCTACGCCGATGAGACGGACAATCCTGCGTATCGGACGTTCCTGGGGTCCTGAGAGACCCGACGAGCAGATTCCTCAAAGCCGCGGTCTCCGAGCTGTCTCCCGTGTCTGACATCAACCCTCCCTCCCGCCGGAAGTTCTGGGCACTGGCGTTCTGCTTCTGGACGCTGCTGGCGCTGTCGTACGCCTTGAGCGCCGGCCTCTCCGAGCTCAGCGAAGGGCATCCGGCCACCTGGACCCGGATGGTGATATGGAACCTGACCAACTTTTGGCTGTGGATGTTGCTGGTCCCGGCCATCGGACGGCTGGGCCGGCTCACGGCCGGACGCGGGTGGGACCGCTTCTGCCTCGTACACATCCCAGCCGGCCTGGCAATCGCCCTCGGACAGACGCTCCTGCGCATCTCCCTATTCTGGGAGATCTGCGGGTCGAGGCAACCGGCGGTCCACACCCTCGGCCAATACATGCGCGGTGAGCTCGTGGATAACCTCCACCTCGCCGTCCTGACTTACTGGGTCATACTGGTGGTCATGCGTGGCATGGAATCGACGCGCCGGCTGCGCGAGGAGCGCCTCCGCAGGGCAGAGCTGGAGACTCAACTCGCGCAATCGCAGCTTCAGGCTCTGCGGACGCAGATTCAGCCGCACTTCCTGTTCAACACGCTCAATGCAATCTCCGCGCTCGCCCTCGCCGATCCGATGCAGGCGCGCAAGATGATCTCGAGCCTGAGCGACCTGCTCCGGCTCACCCTGGAGGAGCATCATCTGCAACTGCTGCCGCTGTCACGCGAGCTCGAGTTCGTGCGCCACTACCTCGAGATCCAGCGGGCACGGTTCCGCGACCGGCTCGACATCCAGTTCGAAGTGGCCGATGAGGTGCTGCCCGCGGAAGTGCCCTGCATGATCCTGCAGCCATTGGTGGAGAATGCGCTCCAGCACGGTCTGCTGCCGAAGGTGTCGCGCGGCAGTCTGCGCATCCTGGCCCATCGCGAAGGCGGACAGCTGCGCCTGTCTGTCGAGGATGATGGACTCGGACTGCCTTCCGGCGGCGTCGTGGAGAGCGTGGGGCTCAGTAACACGCGCGCGCGACTGGAGAAGCTCTTCGGTGCGGCGGCATCGCTTCGGATGCAGGCACTCGAGGGTGGCGGAACACGGGTCGAGCTCCGTGTACCATTTCAGGCGGCGGTAGTCGAACGCGTAGCGGAATGCGTGTCGTGAAGGCTTCGTCGATTCGAGCGTTGCTGGTCGATGACGAGATGTTGGCGCGCCTCGCGCTGCGCCAGGCATTGGCGTCGCATCCGGACGTCACGATAGTCGGTGAGTGCAGTAATGCGGCGGAGGCCATGCAGGCCGTAGAGACCCTGAAGCCCGATCTGATTTTCCTGGACATTCAGATGCCGGACGTCGATGGCTTCAGGCTCCTGCACGAGCTGAAACCGGGCGCCCTGCCGATGGTGGTGTTCGCTACCGCCTATGCACAGCATGCCCTGCGGGCGTTCGATGCCAACGCCCTGGACTACCTGCTGAAGCCGATAGACCAGGATCGCTTCGACCAGATGATGGAGCGCGTGCGCCGGCATTGGCGCGGGATCGCGGTGGCTCCGTCCGAGCCCGGGCCGCCGCGTGCACGCGAGGGCGGCTGGCTGGAGCGGCTGAGCGTTCACGTGGGGGAGCACATCCGGGTCATCGCGACGGGCGACATCGACTGGATCAGCGCCAACGGCAACTACGTGCACATCCATTCCGGCAAAACGACTTACGTGCACCGCGAGACCCTGCAGCAACTGCTGCGCATGCTCGATCCAGCCGCATTCATGCGCGTGCACCGGGGTGTGATCGTCAACGTCGCGCGCGTGCGCGAGGTACATCCCCTTTTCAACGGTAACGCGGAGCTGGTGTTGCACGACGGCACACGCGTTGGGTTGAGCCGTCGCTTCCGCGCACAGGCCAGCCGCGCACTCGGCCTGCCCTAGCCGCGGCTCACTTCGCATTCGTGCCGCTCATCACGGCGCACTGTCCGTTCGTCACGTAACTCATCCTCTCGTCACAATCTCCAGGCAGCGCACTCCGGCGTTGCGTACGGTCGCGAACGAAACCGCCTGCGGCGGTTGTATCTTCATGGGTGTCGGGGGTGCGAACGTGATGCGACTTTCAGGGTGGCTGGCGTTGCACGCCGTTGCGGTGCTCATCGGGACGGCGAGTGCGGCGTGGGCCGGCGCGCCGCAGCCGCGTGTGTTCGCCGCAGGAGTCATTTCCGGCGCCGCCAACGATGCGGCCGCGACGTTCAGTCCAGACGGCAAGAGCGTCTATTTTTTCCGCTCCAACGGTCAGGACTACGACATCATGTCGTCGCACCTGGAGGGCACGAGCTGGTCGCAGCCGGTGATCGCGCCCTTTTCGGGTCGTTGGCGTGACCTGGAGGCGACGCTGGCGCCGGACGGGTCCTACCTCGTCTTCGCCTCGAGCCGTCCGATAGATGGAAGCGACAAGCCCATCGACGGCCACTGGGGCGGTCAGCTCCATCCGGGCAGAGGCGGGCATCTCTGGCGCGTCAACCGGCAGGGTGAGGGCTGGAGCACGCCGGCCCTTCTCCCCGGCACTGTCAATCGCTTCGACTCGACCTTCAGTCCGGCGATCGCCGCTGACGGCAGTCTGTATTTCATGGCGGCAACCGGTCCCGGGGGCCATTTCCAGCTCTACTACTCCCAATTCAGGGACGGTCAGTATCAGACGGCTGAGCTGTTACCTTTCAGCGCCGGTCAGTACGGTGGGGTGGACCCCGCAGTCGCGCCTGATCAATCCTTCATCGTGTTTGGCTCCAATCGGCCGCCGACCCCCGAGCACGACTCCTATGCATTCGTCGCGTTTCGCGACCACGGTCATTGGGGAGATCCCATCCCGCTCCCGGCGGCGGTCAACAGCCTGGGCGGCATCGACGAGCTGCGCCTGGGACCGGATGGCCACACGCTCTACGTGACCAGCAACCATGTCGTGCCGCCCGACTATCCCAAGACGACCGGATCGAGCACCCTCGGGCTGCAGCAAATGCAGACCTGGAACGACGGGCAGGACAACATCTGGAGGTTCGACCTCGCTCCCTGGCTCGAGCGCCACCGCCACCAGGCGGAGTGACCACGATGCATCGACGCACGGTGCCGGTATCGGGTTCCGCAGCCACGAAGGTCGCAGTCCTCGCAATTGCCATGGCCTTGGGGCGATCAACGGCGGCAGGCGCCGCGGGCCCTCCGGCGGCGGTGCCGCAGATCTTCGCGCCGGGCGTGATCTCCGGCCCGCTCGACGATGCCAGCCCGGCTTTCACGCCCGACGGCAAGACCGTGTATTTCGCGAGCGGCGATCAGAGCTCGACGTTGATGGAGTCGCATCTGGAGGATGGCAGGTGGTCGTCCCCGCAGCCGGCGCCATTTTCGGGCCGTTGGCGTGATCTCGATCCGGCCATGGCTCCGGATGGGTCCTACCTGCTGTTCGTTTCCAATCGGCCGGTCACACCGAACGGCAAACGGCTCGACCTCGTGTTCGAAGGCAAGACCTATCCGACCGGCATGAACATCTGGCGTGTCGATCGGCAAGGCGAGGGTTGGAGCCAGCCCGTGCGCCTGCCGCCTGCCATCAACACGAGCACCTTCACGTTTGCGCCCAACATTGCAGCCGACAACACCCTTTACTATGTGGGCCAGACATCGCCTGGTCAACGCCGCCTGCTGCGCGCGCGTTACCGTGCAGGTCATTATCTACAGCCGGAAATCGTCGCCCTCGCAGGCCCTGATGACTGGATACGCGACCCTGCGATAGCTCCCGATCAGTCGTTCATCGTCTTCAGCATCATGCCCGCAGGGCGCAAGCAGAACCCGCGACTGGCCATCGCATTCCGTAACGGCGGGGGCTGGAGCCGTCCGATCGACCTGGGCGACAGTGTGAACGACGGGGGCACCCATGCCATGGGCAGCCAGCTCGGGCCCGATCACCACACTCTGTACTTCTACAGCGATCGCAAGGTGGCCGCCGCCGGCACGGAGACCTGGAACGACGGCAAGGACAACATCTGGACGATCGACCTCACTCCCTGGCTGGACTCACATCGCCCGGAGAGTCAGTGAGCGATGCGGTGTCGACCTGATGGGCATTTGCGGTCAGCCGACCCCCTCCAGAGCTCGCAGGTCGCGGCCGCGGGTCTCGCGCCCGTAGAGGGCGAGCAACGCGAGGCCGAGCAATACCGGCACGGCCGTCACCAGCGCGGCGGTGCCGATCACCGGCACGAGGGCGAGGCTGCCCAGGCCCTGGCACACCAGGCCGCCGCTCTTGCTGACACCGGCAACCCAACCCGTGGCCCGCCCGCGGATGCGCAACGGGTAACTCTCGGCCGTATAGGGAAGCAATATGGAAATGACGCCGGTTGAGCCGACGATGAGGAGCGTGAGTGCGATGACCGGATCGGTCGCCGCCTGTACCCCGCTCTGACGGAGCACGACGGCCAGCAGGCCGAGCGCGCAAATGCTGCTCATGACGAGGAGCGACCCCTTGGTGCTCCAGCGGGAGTAAAGCAGCGCCGCCAACACGATGACGGGTGCCGAGATGAAGGTCGAGCGGGCGATGATCGCGGCCGCCACTCCCATGTCATGGCCTTCGGCGATGAGCTCGCCCGGAAGCCACAGGAGCACGCCGTAGCTGAGGAATCCCCAGGCGAGCGCCGTGATGCTGAGTGCGATGGTGGTACCGAGATAACGGGTGTCGGTCGGCGGCAGATGCGAATGATCGAGCTTCGCTTCCTCATCCCAGTCGTCGGTCCTTTTGACGACCACCGATCCAAAGCGCGCGAGGGTCGCGCGCGCCTCTTGTGGCCTGCCGATGTGAATGAGGAAGCGCGCCGACTCCGGGATGAGCGGACTCAACGCGATCAGGAGCAACCCCGACGGCAGGTTGAGAAACCACATGATGCGCCAGCCGAACTCCGGCTGCAGGAGCGCCGACATGCCCGATGCCGTGAGGTAGCCGCCCAGGGTGCCAGCGCCGCCAATGAGCACGAGGCTCCAGCCTCGATGACGCGTCGGCATGATTTCCGCGAGCAGCGCATAAGCCACGGGCAGCATCCCGCCCGCCGACCCTCCCATGAGAAAGCACATGAGAAGGTTCCAGTGGAAAGACGGCATGGCGCCGCAGATGGATGTGCCGATGAACATCACACCCGAGAGCAGGATGGTGGCCCGGCGGCCGTAGTGATCGGCGAGCGCACCCCAGATGAACGACCCCACGGTGGCCCCGCTCAGGGCCGATAGCGGCAGGAGCGCGACACCGGCCGAACTGATCCCATATTCGACACGCATCCCCGGAATGACGAAGCCCAGGCTGCTGATCTTCATCGTATCGACGACGAGCGCCATGGCGAGCGCAACACCCGCCGCCCAGTGCCAGGCCGTGAGCGGCGCATCCTCCGGTGCGACAATCCGCTCGTGGGTGCGGGTAGCCTCCGGACTGGCATCCTTGGGCCGCAAGCCGTAGAGCGCCGCTGCGGCACCGCCAATGATCAGGCCCATTCCCCACAGCATGCCGCCACCCATGGGCATTCCGGCGAGCTGATAATGCATCGAGCGGGCCATTACGAACATCGGCATGTGCAGCAGCACGCCGATCACCACCAGGAGCGTGCCCAGCCAGAAAGCCGGCGCGCTACGCCGGTCGGCGAACAGGAAGAGCTCGTTCATCGATTGCGGCCCGGGATCGGGGCGGTTGAACGCATGCGTGCGGGACCCCCACGCGCTGGTCAGCGCACGACTGCCGCGCGTTACGCCAAGCGCATCAAGTTTTTCGCCAACTGGGTTTCCGGCACGGCCCGCGAGCGCGTGCGGCGTCATTAGTATTACTATATTGAGATGCTCGAGGCAACTGGATGAGCGATAGACGCATCCGAAGCGTCGTGATCGTCGGGGGCGGTACGGCCGGCTGGATGGCCGCGGCTGCGCTGTCGAAGTCATTGGTCGGGATGGGCGTCACGCTGCGGCTGATCGAGTCCACGCGGGTCGACTCGATCGGCGTCGGAGAGGCCACTATTCCGCCGATCATGGACTTCATCCGCCAGCTCGGCATCGACGAGAGCCACCTGGTCCGGGAGATCAAGGCGACCTACAAGCTGGGCATCGGCTATCGCGAGTGGACCCGGGCGGGGCACTTTTATTTCCACCCTTTTGGTCCCGCCGGCCCGGGAATGGGCAACATCCCCTTTCAGGCCTACTGGCTCAAAATGCTGCTGCAGGGCAAGGCCGAGCGGCTGGAGGAATACTCCATCCAGGCGATGGCTGCGCAGCGCGGGCGATTTGCGCGCCCGGTACACGCCCCCAATACACCGCTCAACAAGCTCACCTACGCCCTGCACTTCGATGCCGGCCGCTTCGCGCGCTATCTGCGCAGCTACGCCGAGGCGCGCGGTGTCTTGCGCACTGAGGGTCATGTCCGAAACGTATCGGTCCGCGGCGCGGATGGATTCGTCGAAGCGCTCGTCCTGGAGAGCGGCGAGAGTTTGAGCGCGGATCTCTTCATCGACTGCAGCGGCTTTCGAGGCCTGCTCATCGAGGGCGCGCTCCACACCGGCTACCAGGGCTGGAGTCAATGGCTGCCCTGCGATCGGGCCATGATCGTGCACAGCGAGCGCTGCGCGCCACCCAACCCCTGCACTCTCGTAACCGCGCGCGATGCGGGCTGGCAGTGGCAGATCCCGCTGCAGCATCGTGACGGCAACGGCTATATCTACAGCGGAGAATTCAGCGGCGCCGATACCGCGAGGGACTTGCTCCTGCGCAACCTTTCGGGCCGCGCCCTGAGCGAGCCGATGGCGTTGTGCTTCCGTCCGGGGCGCCGTAAAGCGGCCTGGAACAGGAACGTGGTGGCGTTGGGCCTCGCTGCAGGGTTTCTCGAGCCGCTCGAGGCCACGTCAATCCACCTCATTCAGCGCGGCATCGCGATGCTGCTCAGGTTTTTCCCCGACCGTGACTTCGCGGCTGCAGACATCGCCCGCTACAACAGGATTCTCGAGGCCGACTTCAGCGCCGTCCGCGACTTCCTGCTGATGCATTACAGCCAGACCGAGCGCGGCGGCGCGTTCTGGCAGCATTGCCGCGGGATCTCGCTGACCGACAGCCTGCGCGAGAAAATAGAGCTCTTTCGCAGTCACGGCCGCATTCTTCGCGAGGAAACCGAAATTTTTCCCGTGCTGAGCTGGCTGTCCGTCATGGTCGGGCAGAACATCATCCCGCGCCGCTACGACCCTCTGGTCGATGGACTCGATTCTCAAAGGGTTCAATCCCGGCTCGAAGAGCTGCGCTCCTCGGTGAAAGACTGCGTTGAAGCCATGCCGCCGCACTGGGATTTCATCCAAAGCACCGCCGGCGAGCGCCCTCCGACCGCTCATTTGACCTGAAACTGTCATGGGCGCCACTCGCGCCCGCTGTTGCGCGTCAGCTCAATACCAGCAGCAGGTCCTTCGCATCCACCTGCTGTCCCGGGCTGACGAGCACCTCCACCACCTCCCCGTCAGCTTCCGCGCGCACCGCGGTTTCCATCTTCATCGCCTCGAGGGTGGCGAGCAGGTCCCCGCGCGCCACCTTGCGGCCCGCAGCCACCGCAACTGTCGCGATGGTCCCGGGCATTGGCGCACCGACCTGCCTGGGATTGCCGGCCTCGGCCTTGCGCTGCGGCGGACGCTTGGCGACCTGGCTGCGGTCGGGCACGCGCACCGAGCGCGGCTGGCCGTTGAGCTCGAAGAAGACGGTCCGGGTGCCATCCTCGTGCGTCTCACTGGCCGCGACATAGTGGACGATGAGTGTCTTGCCGCGCTCCAACTCGATGCTGACCTCCTGTCCCGGCTCCATGCCGTAGAAGAACACCGCGCTCGGCAGAATACTGACATCGCCATACTGCGCGCGCTCCGCGGCATACTCGAGCCACACACGCGGATACATCAGGTATGAGGCCAGGTCATCGTCGGTGACCGGACGCGGCACCTTCTGTTGGATCTGGGCGCGCTCGGCTGCAAGATCGACAGCGGGCATCTCGGCTCCCGGCCTGCGGCTGAGGGGTGTCGCACCCTTCAGCACCTTGCGCAGCAGACCTTCGGGAAATCCCCCGTAAGGCTGGCCGAGGTCGCCGCGAAAGAGCTGCACCACGGACTCAGGGAAAGGCACATCGACCTGCGGGTCGAGCACCTGCCTCGGTGTCAGGCCGCTCGTCACCATGAGGAGCGCGAGGTCGCCGACGACCTTCGACGTCGGAGTCACCTTCACGATATCGCCGAACATGGCGTTGACGTCGGCATAGGCCTGCGCGACGTCGGGCCAGTGCGCATTGTCTATACCCAACGAGCGGGCCTGCTCGCGCAGATTGGTGTACTGGCCGCCGGGCATGCCGTGCACGTAGACCTCGGATGCGCCGGAGCGGATGTCACTCTCGAAGGCGGCATAGAGCCTGCGTACCTGCTCCCAGTAGGAAGAGAGCAGGCGCAGCTTCGCCGGGTCGAGACCCGAGTCGCGCGGCCCGTGGCGCAGCGCCTCGACGATCGAGCCGAGGTTGGGTTGGGATGTCAGGCCGCTCATCGCATCGATCGCGCCGTCCACGGCGTCGGCGCCGGCCTCGATGGCGGCGAGCACGCTGGCTGCAGCGATGCCGCTCGTGTCATGGGTATGGAAATGGATCGGCAGCCCGATCTCCTCCTTCAGCGCCTTGACCAGCGTGTAGGCGGCGCGCGGGCGGCAGAGTCCCGCCATGTCCTTGATGCCGAGCACGTGCGTGCCGGCGGCCTTGAGCTCCCGCGCGAGCCTCAGGTAGTAATCCAGGGTGTACTTCTTCTCCCGCGGGTCGCCGAGGTTCCCGGTGTAGCAGATCGCCGCCTCGCAGAGCTTGCCCGATTCCAGCACCGCCTCGATGGGCATGCGCATGTTCTCGACCCAGTTGAGCGAGTCGAAGATCCGGAATACGTCGATGCCGCGCTCTGCGGCGCGCGCGATGAAGAACCGCACGACATTGTCAGGATAGTTGGCATAGCCGACGGCATTCGCCGATCGCAGCAGCATCTGCAGCAGCAGGTTCGGCACCCGCTCGCGCAGCACGGTCAGCCGCTGCCACGGATCCTCCTTCAGGAAGCGCATCGCCACATCGAAGGTGGCGCCGCCCCAGCACTCGAGCGAGAAGAGCTGGGGCAGCAGGCTCGCGTAGTAGGGAGCGATGGCGCTCATGTCGATGGTGCGCATCCGGGTGGCGAGCAGCGACTGATGCGCATCGCGAAGCGTCGTATCCGTGAGCAGCACCCGCTCCTCGGCGAGCATCCATTGAGCAAAACGCTCGGGCCCGAGCTCGGCGAGCCTCTGGCGCGTGCCCGGCTGCGGCTCGAGGAGCGCCGCCTGCGGCAGCCCCGGCGTCTCGAGCCGTGCAGGCCGCGGCCGATTACGGGTCTCGGGATTGCCGTTGACGATGGTCTCGGCGAGGTAGGTCAGAATACGCGTGGCCCGATCGCGCTTCGGCGGCCAGCGAAAGAGCTCGGGCGTCTCATCGATGAAGCGCGTGGTGTACTCACCCCGCGCGAAGCGCGGATGGGTGATGACCTGATCGAGGAAGCGCAGGTTGGTGACGACACCGCGGATGCGGAATTCCCACAGCGCGCGGTGCATGCGTGCGTCGGTCTCCTCCGGTGTCGGCGCCCAGGCCGTCACCTTCACCAGCAGTGAGTCGTAGGATCGGGTGATGATCGCCCCGGTATAGGCCGTGCCGGCATCCAGGCGGATGCCGAAGCCCGCGGGGCTGCGGTAGGCGGTGATCTTGCCGTAATCCGGGATGAAGTTGTTTTCGGGATCCTCGGTGGTCACGCGGCACTGCAGCGCGTGCGCACCGATCCGGATCTGGTCCTGCGGCGGCACGCCGCTTTCCGCCGTGCCGAGCCGCGCGCCGTCGGCGATGCGGACCTGCGCCTTGACGATATCGATGCCGGTCATGCACTCCGTGACGGTGTGCTCGACCTGGATGCGGGGATTGACCTCGATGAAGTAGAACCTGCCCGTGTCGGCATCCTGCAGGAACTCCACCGTGCCGGCGTTGAGATAACTCGCAGCCCGGCCGATGACGAGCGCGGCCTCACACAGCTCGGCCCGCTGCTCATCGCTGAGAAATACCGCCGGCGCGCGCTCGACGACCTTCTGATTGCGGCGTTGCACCGTGCAATCGCGCTCGTAGAGATGCACCAGCCCGCCATGGGCGTCGCCCAGGATCTGCACCTCGACGTGGCGCGCGCGGCGGACGAGCTTCTCGAGATAGACCTCATCGTTGCCGAATGCCGCCTTGGCCTCCCGGCGCGCAACCGGCAGCAGCTCCGCGAGCTGCGCCTCGCTCTCGACCACTCTCATGCCCCGGCCACCACCGCCCCAGCTCGCTTTGAGCATTGCCGGATAGCCGATCTCCTGCGCGAGCCGCCGGCATTGCTCGAGGCTCGAGGGCAGCGGCGGAGTCGCCGGCATCACCGGCACTCCGGCGGTGGTTGCGAGATTGCGTGCCGCCACCTTGTTGCCGAGGATGCGCATGGTCTGCGCTCTCGGTCCCACGAAGACGATTCCCACCGTCGTGCACGCTTGTGCGAACCCGGGGTTCTCGGAGAGAAAGCCGTAGCCGGGATGCACCGCATCGACCCTCGCCTCTCGCGCGATGCGCAGGATGTCGTCGATGTCGAGATACGCCTCGATCGGCCCTTTGCCGTGGCCGACGAGATAGCTCTCATCCGCCTTGGTGCGATGCAGCGAGAAGCGGTCTTCCTGCGAGTAGATGGCCACCGTACGCAGGCCAAGCTCGCTCGCGGCCCTCATGACACGGATGGCGATCTCGCCCCGGTTGGCGACCAGAATGCTTCGGATCCGCTGCAGCATGAGCGCTTTCACTTGTAATATCTCGCCCGATCATAGCGTTTCCTGGGGCGCTGACCACTCGAGTTCCATGGGTTGATTAGAGGACGCTCGATGTATTCGATTGCCATCCACGGCGGCGCCGGTGCGGTACCGCGACAGAACCTCTCTGCCGAGCGCGAGCGGCAGTACCGCGATGGCCTCGCGACGGCTCTCGATCTCGGCTACGCCATCCTCGAGAAAGCGGGCTCGAGCCTCGATGCGGTCACGGCCGCCGTGCGGGCGCTGGAAGACAACCCGTGGTTCAACTCCGGACGGGGCGCAGCGCTCACCCGCGAAGGGGCCGCGGAGCTCGACGCCGCGATCATGGAGGGACGGCAACAGCGCGCGGGCGCCGTGGCGGCGGTGCAGCACGTGAAAAATCCGATCGAGCTCGCACGACGGGTGATGGAGAAATCCCGGCACGTGCTGCTCGTAGGTGCGGGAGCCGAGGAGTTCGCGCTGGAGGAAGGACTGACGCTCGTACCGAACGTCTACTTTCGCACCGAGGAGCGTCGCGCCCAGCTCGAAAGCGAGCGCCGCGGTCAATCGGTCTCCGATCTCATCCCCTCCTCACAGGGCACGGTCGGGGCGGTCGCGTTCGATGCGGCGGGCGATCTCGCCGCCGCCACCTCCACCGGCGGAATGACGAACAAGCGCCAAGGCCGCGTGGGCGACTCACCCATCATCGGAGCCGGGACCTATGCAAAGAATGGAGTCTGCGCGGTCTCCGCGACAGGCCATGGCGAGTATTTCATTCGCACGGTCGCGGCGCACCACATCAGTGCAATGGTGGAGTTTCGCGGTCTCGGGCTGCAGGAGGCGGTACGTGAATTGCTGCATGGCAGGCTCCGTGAGCTGGGCGGGACCGGTGGTGTCATCGCAATCGACGGCAGCGGACGGATCGTCACGGAATTCAGTACCGAAGGCATGTTTCGCGGCACCCGGGACTCGAGCGGGCTGCGGAAAATCGACATATATTGAATAAGGAGAGACCGATGGCATTTGCGAGGGAGGGCGCCGCTGGACCCCCACAGAAGCGCCGGTTACTGGTGGTCGATGACAACAAGGACGCGGCCGAGAGCATGTCGATGCTCCTCGAGATGTGGGGCCACGAGGTGGCTTACGCCTATGACGGCCCGAGCGCCATCGAAACGGCGGAGCAGTGGCAGCCCCAAGCCGTATTCCTCGATATCGGACTGCCGGGAATGGATGGCTACGAAGTGGCCGAGCGGCTTCGCGAGCTACCCCAGGCCAAGGATGCCGTGCTCATCGCCATCACCGGCTACGGCCAGGAAGACGATCGCCGCCGCTCGCAGCGGGCGGGTATCGATCATCATCTGGTGAAGCCGGTCGCACCCGACGCACTGCGCGATCTGATCGACTCGCTGCAGCTGCATTAGTTGAAACGCGGGATCCGGCCATCGTGCCCGGCATCCCAAGCCTCCGCCGCCAGCATCTGTAATCCCTGCATGCGTGAGCGCTCCAGCGTCACGACATCGTCCTCCGCCGCCGCCACCAGCATCTCGCGCCACAGCCTCACCCGTTTCAGCCATCGCGGGCGCAACCACCCCGAGTTGCGCTCCGCGAGCTCATGGACCTGCGGCACCGTGCATCCGCCGAGGAGTCGCGCGCACTGCGGATGAATGCCGAGGACCAGCCGCGCCCCGGCCGAATGACTGAGGACCAGCGACCAGGCGTAAACGAAGACCATTCGGGCGACCGTCGCGGTCTGGGGTACGGTGAAGAATGAGGCCTGCGGGGCGCCGTGGCCCTCGCTGACGCGCGCGTCACTCAGCCACTGCCAGCGCTGCGGCTCCGCGAAGCAGGCATCGATCAGCAGATAGGGGCAGGCGGCCGCCCGCCAGCGGGAGCGCTCATCGAGGCCGCGCCAGAGCTCCCCGACCTGGCGCAGCGCCGGCTGGCCGTGCGGCCCCAGGGCGACGGCCTGCTCCGAGAGCAGCCCGAGGCAATGGTGATTGACCTCGGCCAGGCCTTCGAGCATGTCCCGCCGCAACCAGCAGGCGGCGCGGCTCAGAGCGCGCAGGTCCAGCGCGACAAGCACTTCGTTGGTCAACACGACGGCTCCTTTCCCCGAGTCTCGACCTCATGGTACGCGGTGCCTCGCCGGAGGCAACAGGTGAAATTGGGAATTTTTGGAGCATGATCCCGATGACAAACCCATGTACAATGGGTAGGTCAAGAGGTGATTCCCAAATGGGTCTCCGGACACGATACGTCTGGGTGGCAGGCCAGAAGGCGGCCGGGGCCGGACTGCAAACGGCCCCGGTATTTGGACTGCGACTCAGTGGAAGGGATGAGAAAGGCCCGCGCCGG
>DASUHA010000013.1:0-2316 GCA_036273735.1 Steroidobacteraceae bacterium
CTCGGCCGAAATCCCAAGCTTCTCGTTCAGGGCACGGACCATAGGCTACCGTCTTCATGCCTAGCCTCGTTGAACAGTGCGATATAGGGCGCATAGCGAAAGCGCCGGTTCCGCGCGTAGCCGGTCATCTCGCTGAGGACGCCCAGCTTCACGAGTCGCGACACCAAGCTGTTGGCCGCAACATAGGTAGTGCTAATCATTTTCTGGACGTCACTCACGGCCACGATCGGCCGGTCGAACAGCGATTCAAGCACCTTATGGCCGTTGCCAGCAGCGCGGCCAAGCTGTTCCGTGATTGCGGCACGGTGCACTTCTCGCAATTGCAGGACGCGCCGTGCCGTTTCTGCCGCTTCACCGGCCACCTCGATCACGCCGCGCAGGAAGAACGCGAGCCACGCTTCCCAGGCACCCTGGTCGCGAACGGCCTGCAGTTGCTCGTAGTACGTCTGCCGGTGCTGCTTGAAGTAATGCGAGAGGTACAGCACAGGCTTGTGCAGCACACCGCGCTCCGTTAGGAGAAATGTAATCAGCAGTCGGCCCACGCGCCCGTTGCCGTCGAGGAACGGGTGGATGGTCTCGAACTGAACGTGCGCGAGCGCAATTTTCACCAGCGGCGGCAGCTCGTCGGGCGCATGCAAGAACGACTCGAGGTCTCCCAATGCCGCAGGCACCGCCGCGTGCGGGGGCGGCACAAAGGTCGCAGTGTTGAGCGTGCACCCCGCCGGGCCGATCCAGTTCTGGCTGGTGCGTAGTTCTCCTGGCTGCAGCGTTCCGCCGCGCATGCCGCGCATCAGCTCGGAGTGGATTTCGCGAATCAACCTCACCGACACCGGAAGCTCGGCGAGTCGCGCCAGACCGTAATTCATTGCGCGCACGTAGTTGATCACCTCGTCCACGTCGCGCGGTAAGGTCTGTTCGAAGAGCTGCGCCTCGGCGGCGAGAACATCCTGCAGCGAACTCTGCGTGCCCTCGATCTGACTGGAGAGCACTGCCTCCTTGCGCACATACATGAAGACGAAGAGATCCGGGTTGGGCAGGGTGAGCACCGAGCCGTCGAGCCGACCCAGCGACCGGTCGGCGGCGGAAAGCAAGCCTTGCAGTTCGCCGCCCAAGGCGATTGCAGGCTGTGGCGGGAGCGGTGCCGGCATGAAGGCCCGGTGTCCGGTGGGCTGGGTGATGTAGCGTCCCCCTCTGCTCGCAGATTTGGTGTCGGTCTCCATCCTGAAGGCAACCTTTAGTATGGGGCTAAATTGACCCCATACGATAGGCTACGTTTAACAAGAAGAGAAGACGATCGCCTTGTTTTAGTTTGCGCATGCTCCGGCAGCGGCCCGCACTTTCGTCAGCAGGGCCGCGCGGAATCCTTCTCGATGAGGGTCACCCCGCCAGATCGACGCCCTCCTCGCCGCCCGGCGCGCGGCTTGGCGCGGCCGCCGAGACCCAGGAACCACGCCAGGAAGGACGGCTAGTGAATCAGCAGCTCTCCGCACGGCGAATCAAAGACAGCGGTCGCGAGCCCGTTGGTCGCGCGGTGCCGGAGCGCCCAGGTGACACGATTGACGCTGAGCAGGTGCGGGTGCCTCGCCACGAGCTGGGATTTGGTGACGAGCTCCGCCATCGGCGGCAGAGGAGGCGGAACAGCGAGCATGGGTAGCTCCGCTTGAAATGGGGGCGACCCGTAGGTCTTCGCTTTGCATCGTCGGGTCATCGAGTACGCTCCATCTGCGCTTCCCGCTCGCGTGCGCGCGTCCGCTCCTCGAGCCTCGCTGCCAGCTGCTCGTCGGTGGTAAGCGGTCGGGGAATGCCACCGATGAAACGCCAGATCTTCTCGGCGAGAGCGCCCTGACCTGCATCGAGGAGAACATTGGTCGCGGCGTGCCAACCGGCGATCACCTCGCGGCGGGTGTCGAGCAGCTGCTTCTTCCCCGGGTTTGGGTTGAGGCCTCCGTCTCGAAGTTCCTGGGCGATGCGCTGGCCGCGCTCGCGCAGATGGCGGGAATCACCGCGCAGCGAGGCTCGATGGATGCCGTCCTTGAAACCTGACCGGGTCTGACCCCTCACGGCGCGCTCGGTCGCGTTAGCCGCAACGCCGTGCGCACGCAAGTGCTGGGCAAAGAGTCCACGCCACTCTCGCAGTGTGGCTTTCCGGATATTGAGCCGCTTCCCGTCCTCGCTCACTGCCTTGATGACCAGGTGCACGTGCGGGTGGTCCTGATCCGTATGAAGTTATGTGGCGCTGCACATAACTCCACTTATGTGGAGCTGTCTGTTATGTGGAGTGGCCGCCGCAGCCGGGCTTGGGATGCGATCAGCAGG
>DASUHA010000014.1:0-72295 GCA_036273735.1 Steroidobacteraceae bacterium
AGCGCTCAGCAGCGGTTCGCGACACTGCTGAATATCGGCAACGACTACAATCTGGATCCGAACGACAGGAACGGGCGCGGCGAGATCTGGCGCCGGGGACTGCAGGCGGCTGCCCAGCGTCCCCTCGGCTATGGTCCGCAGAGCTACATGATGGTCGACGTGAGCCTGGGCGGCAAGTTCAACGTTGCACACAACAGCTACCTTCAATCGCTCGTCGAGCTTGGAGTTTTGGGCCTCCTCCTGTTCGTACGGTTGTATTTTCTGTCGTTCCGCGGCTTGCAGCGCGCGCGCGCCGCTCTGATATCCAGCGGCGACATCACGCCGGAAAAGGCGGAGCAGGCGCTCTTTGCCCGAGCGCTGCAATTCGCGCTGGCCGGCAACATGGTCTGTGTGTTCTTCCTGACCGAGATATACATGCAGCTGCTGTGGGTCACGTTCGGCGTATGCATGGCACTGCTCACTCTCGCTTCGCCGGGAACGGCGAAGCCCGCTGCGAACAAGCGGTTCGGCATGAAATTGCGGCGATCCGTCGGCAAAGTCGGGACGCGGCGCCCCGGGGGAGACCAACAATGAAACTCAAGACCAATGTCAGGCTCGCACTTCAGCACTGGAGCATCCGGCAGGCCTTGAAGCCTTTGAAGCGCAGCGGCGCGATGACGCGGGAGGAAATGACGACATTTCGCCATGCCTTTTCCAACGAGGGATTCTCGGCGGATGTCGATTACCTGCTCGCAGTTCTGGAAAAGCTGACGGCGGGACCGGTTCTCGAATGTGGCACGGGTGCGACCACGCTGATCGCCGAATGCGCCGGCGCCAAGGGCGGATTTCGCACCCACAGCCTGGAGCAGGATCCGGAGTGGTCGGCGCACGTCCGCCGATTCCTCGACCGAACGAGCGCAGTGCAGGTGATCGATGCCCGTCTCGAGGACCGCGGCGATCACTTCTGGTACGAGGCACCGACGGATCTGCCGCGGCACTTCTCACTCGTGATCTGCGACGGACCTGCGATTTATGGCCATCCCGAGCCGCACCTGTCCGGATGGCGATACGGAGTGCTGCCCTGGCTCAGGAATACCGACCGAACGTACGATGTCCTTCTGCTGGATGACACCGACGAGCCGCGCGGGCAGCCCCTCCTCGCCCGCTGGCAGAAGGAATTCGGCATCTCGGCCGAAGTCGTCAACGCCGCGGACGACTCCTCCTACGCCATCGTGCGGCCCGCTCCGGCGGGCGCCTGACCGGGGCGCACGGGCGCGGCGAGCCTGGCGACCGTCAGCCAGCAGACGTGCCTGAGGAAGGGCAGGGTCTTGAGCAGAGCCCGATCGATGGCCTCGAAGACCGGCAGGAGCTTCCTGGACAGGCGGGCCGTGCCGGGGATGATGCCGATCGCCGCGCAACACACGGTGGTGAGGCCGTAGTAGCGGATATCGGCGGAGCCGAAGTATTTCCGCATCAGAGCGAAGTCCCGGGAGCGCAGCGGATGCTCATCGGGCGTCCGCATACTCGGAGTCAGCAGGCGAAACAGGGCTGCAACCGGGTGGAATGCCAGAGGCTCGAAGAGTACGACGAAACCGTCATCCTTCAGGCCCCGTGCCCAGGAGCGCAGCGCCCGCTCGGTATCGAGATGGTGCAGCACCCCGGAGCAGGAGATGGCATCGATGCTTCCATCAGGATACTCCAGCGCCTCCGCATCCATCACGCGTGCGGATGCGTATTCGGCCAGCCCGTACTTCTCGATGGCGGAGCGAAGCTTCTCGATCGAGACGGGAGAGATGTCTATCCCCTCGACACGGACTCCGTCGCGCGCCAGCGGAATCACCCCGCCGTCGCTGCTGCCGACGACGACGACGTGGCGGCCGGCCAGGCCGCTCAGCAGCTCTTCATAGTCCGCGAGCGCCGCGGCATTGATGAAGTAGAAGCGGTCGCGGAATTCCTCCTCGCCCTGGTTTGCCCTGAGCATCCGCTCATCCTGAAACCGGGCTTCCGAGCGCAGGCGAGTGTCGGTCGAGTCAGCCATGTTGAGTTGCCATGTCGGGCGGGATTCCGGCTCGGGGACTAATCGAGCGACCATTCGACCTTGTGGGGCAGGAAGCCGAACTTTTTCTTGAATCTTCGCAGCGTCGTGCTCGCGCCGAAATACTTGTCGTACATGCAGTACTTCGCCTGCGGATGATGGGCAATGGCATAGCCGACGGTCTCCGTCAATAGCAGGGGAACGATTCCGTCCGCCTGATAGGCGTCGTGCCCGAATATGTCGTTCAGCGAGAAGAGCTCTCCGGCCACGAAGCACGAGCAGTAGGCTCGCAGCTCGTCGTCTTTCTTGACGCCCAGGTGAATGTAGTCGTGGAAGGAGGTCCGGGACGGAGGATCGGAGATCTCCGGCAGCTCACCGGTCAGGAGGTCTGCCGGCATCGGACCCTGCCGGGCAGGCGCCGAGCGGATGATGGCCTCGATCTGTGACCGGTAGTGGTTGAAATCGATGCGTGAAACCGTGTAGCCCAGGCGCAGGGCCTTCTTGATGTTCCGGCGGGCGGAGGCCTCGATCAGGCCGAGATAGTCTTCGCGCTTCTGTGGCAGCGCGAAGAGCGCCACTCCGTACTGCAGGTTTCGGATCAGCGGAAATCGCCGATGCCGCCGCCTGGCGTCGCGGTAGAACGAGTGCACCACCTTCTCGTAGAAGGGATCGTTGTCCGCGGTGCGCGCCGCCATCAGCGAGATCGTGACCTTTGGCAGTTTGCTGACCTCCCTGAGGTCTCGGAAGGAATCCGCGAAACCGCTCACGCGTGGCTCCCGCGCTGCATTGGGCAAATGAGGTCTACGGCCATGAGTCAACCGAGTGTATGCGCATTGGCGGCCGGTACTGCACCGAGCCCCAGGACGTCCTGGTATTGACGGACGATTTCGCGATAGTCATATCGCGATTGAATGTAATGTTTTGCCCGCAGCCCAAATTGTACACGCTTTTCCCGTTGCTCCACCGCATCGAGGAGCGCCGATTCGAGGCCCGGTCCATCGCCGCTGCGAGTGAGCCAGCCGCGATCATCGAGGAGCTCCGGGATCCCGCCGACGGCCGTACAGATGGCCGGCAGTCCCATGCACATCGCTTCCACCAGGGCGCGCGGGGTGCCCTCGGATCTCGAGTTCATGACGAAAGCGTCCGCGGCGGCGAGATAGGGGCGCGTGTCCGATTGCTGGCCGGCGAGGACCACCCGATCTTTCAGCGGATGTCCGTCGAGCAGTCCGCGGCAGATCGACATTTCCGAGCCATCGCCCACGACTACGAGTCTCGCGGGCCCGGCGAACCGGGGCGAGGTTTGGAGGAATGCCCGTATGAGTCCCGGCACGTCCTTGACGGGCTCCACGCGCCCGACGAAGACGAAGACAAATTCCGGGCCGATGCCGAGCGCCGCCCGGCGCTCATCGCGATCACTTCTCTGCCAGCGTTGCGTGTCGACGCCATTCGGGATGACGGCGACCCGCTCCGGAGGAATTCCGATATCCGCCCGCAGGTATTCCCTGAGTCCCGGATGAATGACCGTAATCCGATGCGCCAGGCGCCAATTCAGGCGTAGGCGCAACCTGCCTGCGGCGCTGTCGCGCAACTGGGCATCCGAGTGCTCCGTCACGACGATGCGCGGCACACCGGCGAGGCGCGCCGGCAGCCCCAGCTTGTTCAGCGCCAGAAAATGCTGCAGGTGAATGGCATCGAGCTCGAGCTCGCGCAGACGATCTGCGAGCCGGAGGCTGAGGCCATTTCGTCCCAGAGCGTTGCGGACGGGGAGGCCCAGGTCGACCACGGGTATTTCGTAGCGGGCGCATTGCTCGCGCAAAGGGCCATCCATTCCATCCAGCGCGGTGCACAGCACCTGCGCGCCGGCCCGTGCGAGCTGCTGCGCCAGCTCGAGTCCCACGACCTCGGAGCCGCCCACTCGGAACGAGAAGAGCACCTCGAGCACCCTGTGCCGCCGGGGCGAGGGCAACATGGCGCTTTCCGCCGACGGAGAATGCGAATCTTTGACGGCCGCAGTCATGCCTGCTCTGCGGTCACGATGCGGCGGCGCAGGATCCGGGGGGAAACCAACATTGCCCTGGCGCCTCGGGCAAGCTCGCGAACGCCCGCGATCTCGGCTTCGAAGGCGATGTCGGAGACGTGGTCGCTGTCGAGATAGCGCTTCAGCAGCATCGCGTTGGAACCCGGACCGTTGAGGCCCGGATCGCAAGTCGTTGCGGAAACGATCCCGAGCCGGCGCAGCCACTCGGGTTGCTGTGCCGTGTATTCCCCGCTCGGGAAGCAGAAATGACGTTTCTCCTTGCCGAGAACGGTGCGCAGCGCCGCCCGATTGCGCTCGACCTCGCTCGCCGTGGACTCGAAGTCCCGGTCCGGCAACCGGTGGGAATGGGTATGCAGCTCGATGTCGAATCCACGGGCATCGAGCTCGAGCAGCTCCTTGCCGGTCATCAGGCGGAAGCGCTCGTCTCGCAGCACCTCGGCGAGGTCCATCCCGAGTGCCGCGGCGATGGGCCTCAGGCGCTGCTGACGGTCGGCGAGCGCCGGGAACGCCTTCTCTGCGGCGGTGATGAGCGTCACCGCAAGAGCGTCCGGGTCCTTGCGCAGGTCGTAAGCTCCATCCAACAGCGGATGGAGTCCTTCGAGCTTCAGCTCCGTGCGGGCGGAGCGGCATATCATGTAGTGGAGCGCCACGTTGAAGACCTCGGTCCCGGCATCGAGGTGCTCCGTGGTGACGTAGATGCAGGCCGGAAATCCGTATTTCTCCAGAACGGGGGCGCCTATCGTGAGGTTCGAGGTCCAGCCGTCATCGAGCGTGATCACTGTCTCGCCATGGCGGATCTCACGGGCTGCCAGTCTTCGTACCGCCTCATCGAGCGGGATGACCGGAATTCCGCGCCGCTGCAACACCTGCATGCGCCGCTCGAACGTCCCGGACCGCATGAACATGTGGGGCGTGACTTCGTGCTCGTCGCCGGTGGAGAACCCGTGATAGCAGAGGATACGAAGCCGTCGGCGGGTGAGGAACTGAGCTACCCTGAATCCGCCGGCCGCCCGCAGAGCATACAACGCGATGTCTCGCAGGGAGGCCATGGGCTCAGTGCGCCGGAGCAACCTGGCGGGCCGCTTCTTCCAGCGTCTCGTTGAAGCGCGCGCCGATCTCGCGATACGAGTAGCGGCTCTCCACGAGACTACGCGCCGCCCGGCCAAGCTCGTTGCGTCTGGGATCGTCCCCGAGAAGAGACTCGATCTCCCGGATGAACTCCGCCGGCGTCGAGGCAAGAACGATGTCCTTGCCGTCGGTCACTTCGATTCCTTCGCAGGCGATCGGGTGCGCCACCACGCATTTCTTCATCGCAAACGCATCGAGGATCTTCAGCTTGGTGCCGCCGCCGTCGCGGATCGGACAGACGTAGACGGCCGCAGAGTCGATCAGTGGACGCACGTCGGGAAGGTAGCCGTGCACCGTCACATCCGGCAGCGCGCGGGCCATCTGCACGAGAGACTCCGGCGGGTTGCTGCCGCCGATGTCGAGTGTCACTGCGGGAACCCGTGCCTTGAGGCAAGGCCAGATCTCCCGCAGGAAGTACACCATGGCCTGAACGTTGGGGTACCAGTTCATGGTTCCCACGAAAACCAGGGAGCCCGGCCGCACCGGCCGGTCCGCGGAAGCAAAATACTCGCAGTCGACGCCATTCGGAACGACGACGGTGTTTGCCTCGGGGACGATCTCGTGAAGTCTCTCGCGATCGAGGTCCGAGCAGGTGATGTGCGCGGCGAACTGTCCCGCGACGCTGCGCTCGAAGTCCTCTAGGCGCCGGCCTTCCTCGCGGAAATACCTGCGGGCGAGAAAGTTGCCCGCGTTGTCCGCCCGGCGCAGCATCATGTGCGATTCGATATTGTGATGGGTCAGCGTCGCCGGCAGGGAGGCCGAGAGATGGCGGTAAGGCGCGAGGCCGATGGTGTCACAATGGATGAGGTCATGGTGGCGGTCGGCGAGGATCCGCTGAATGGCCGCCCGCGCCGGTGCACTGATGAGCCATGAGGCCGTGTAGGTCGAGCCGGTGAGCAGCGCCCGCAGCGCGGTGGCGGGCTTTCCCCAGCGAGACTTCAGGTGATCGATCGGAAGAAAAGTCACCGAGCTGCAATGCTCACCGAGCGCGCGTCGGCAGATCTCGAGTCCCTCGCGGATGCTCGGGAACGTCGTGGTCAGCCACGGCTCCTGGATGAATGCGACCAGGTCGATCTGCTGCCGGCGCGAAAGCTCGCGCAGCAGGTTATAGGAGCGCAGGAGGAAGCCGGCGCGCGGTGGATACGGAATCGCGTGGGCCAGCCACAGGACTTTCATGAGGGGTCAGATATAGCTTTCCCCCAAGCATAACAAATGGGCCGCCAGGGTACCGCCCCAAAGGCGGTACCCGTGCGGCCCGTCACTCATCGCCGCTCCGGCCCTCGGGCCGGAACCGGTGCCGGCAGCCTCACCACTTGCCGGGAGGCGCCGGCGAGCCGGCGAATCAGTTCTTCACGGTGCACCCGATGCGCTGCTTGGCAACGACCATGTCGTCGAGCAGGAGCGAGGACTTGGTGCTCGCGTCGTTGTAGTTCTGCGGCCAGAGATAGTTGATCTTGAGGGCGGTGGTGCTGCGCCACTGCTGGTCGAGCAGCGCCAGGACCGGATTGGCGGGGCGGTACGCGGTGCATTCCGATCCATCCGCATCGCTCGGGCAGAACTTGTCCCTCACCCAATAGCCGTAAGGTCCCGTATCGTCGAACCGGCGGATCAGGCTGTCGTTCTGCCAAACCTCGAGAACCGCGCCCGCGGCCGTCGCCGGGTTCGGGTTGAGCTTGAGATGGACCTCATAACAGACCCAGCTGTTGCTCTGCGTGCGGAATTCCGCATCGTGCAGCAGGGAGTTGCCGTAGTAGTCGCCGGGTGCGCCGGTCGGACTCGCCTTCCACGAATGCATTCCCATCCAATACGCGTAGAAGTCCATGGGCGTGCCGGTGAAGTCCGGATTCGGCTCGAGACCGATGGAATAGCGATCGCTGCCCGAGGGCTTCGTGCCGGCGTGCGGGCTCGGATACGACAGCGGCGGATTGTAGCCGCCGAACCAGAGTCCGGAGTGGTGCCAGGGACCGCTGCCGACGTACTTCGCATAGTAGCGGATCCACAGCTCGTCGTATCCGGTGCCGAAGCTCTTGTAGAAGTCCGTTGCGGTATTGCTGCCACCGGCCGTGAGCACCACCGCGTGCTGGCCCGAGCTGCTTGCAGGGTGGTCCGTCGACAGCGTCATCCCTGCTGCATTGGTGTAGCTGCTATAGCGCGAGGTAAAGGCCGAGATACTGCCTTCCTCGAAGTTTTCCGACCACACTACTGACGGGTCGGATGCCATGCCGACATCGCCGGGATATTTCTCCGCTAGCGTCGTCGCGGTGGAGGAGCCACTGCCGACGGCGATGGAGAACGCGGGCAACGCCGCGCTGGCCGTTCCGTCGCTCACCGAGATGACGATATTGGAATTGACGCCCACGTTGGCCGTGGTCGGAGTCCCCGAGAGCGTGCCGGTCGAGATACTGAAGGAGGCCCAGGAGGGCTTGTTCTTTACGCTGAAGGACTTCGAATAGCCGCTGGGGACGCTCGCCGTCGGTGTGAAGGCGTAGGCCCTGGCGACGGTGGCGGAGGTGGGCGGCGTGCCGGAAATGGTGGGCGTACCGCTGCTCGACTTGGAGACCGTGATCGAGAATGGAGGGAGCGACGCCGTTGCCACGCTGTCGCTCACTGAGATGATGACGTTGGAGTAAACGCCCGTGCGGCTGGGGGTGCCCGTCAACCCGCCGTTGGTGTAGTTGAAGGTCGCCCAGCCGGGTTTGTTGTATACGCGGAAGCGCAGCTTGTAGCCGCTCGGGCCAGTCGTGTTCGGAGTGAAGCTGTACTGTCGGCCGACGACGGCCGAGGTGGGCGCCGTGCCGGATATGCTCGGTGTGAGCGAAGCCGCGTTGGCAACGGTGCCTGCGAACAGCGCTGCGGCCATACAGCCTAACACTGCCAGCCGCCGCACGGTTGACTGGCGCTTGAAGTTTAAATCCTGCATTACGCTCGACCTCCCCGACAATGATGTTGAATGCTGTCAAGGGCGGCGCAGCGCGACGGATGTCCGCACGTTTTCCGGCGGACCTCAGGTCGGATGACGGCTGCCGCGTTCCCTGCAGGCGCCGGCAACCCCGCTGTCTCGCGCACCGCCGTGCGGCACGCTGAGATCGGTAGCTTTGCGTCCCCGCCTCGCGGCGGGTTTGCCCTTTTGACTTAAGTTAGAACGATGTTCGCCCTCGCGCAATGTCTCGGCGAGCAGACGTGCGCAGCTGGAGACAGGGGATGAATGCACAGCGTATGCATTTGGCGACGCCTCGGCAGCCTCGGCTCCTCGGCTCGCCGCTTCGCGCGAATCACTTCTTCACGGTGCAGCCGATGCGCTGCTTTGCGACGACCATGTCATCGAGCAGGAGAGAGGAATTGGTGCCCGCGTCGTTGTAGTTCTGCGGCCAGATGTAGTTGATCTTGAGAGCGGAGGTGCTGCGCCACTGCTGATCGAGCAGTGCGAGGACCGGATTGGCGGGGCGGTACGCGGTGCATTCCGATCCGTCCGCATCGTTCGGGCAGAACTTGTCGGCTACCCAGTAGCCATACGGCCCGGTATCGTCGAACCGACGGATCAGGCCGTCGTTCTCCCAGACCTCGAGAATGGCCCCGGACCCCTTCGTCGGATCCGGGTTGAGCTTGAGATGGACCTCATAGCAGACCCAGGTATTGCTCTGCACGTGGAATTCCGCGTCGTGAAGCAGGGAGTTGCCGTAGTAGTCGCCGGCTGCGCCCGTCGGATTCGACTTCCAGGAATGCATTCCCATCCAGTAAGCGTAGAAGTCCATCGGGACGCCGGTGAAATCAGGGTCCGGCTCGAGGCCGATGGAATAGCGGTCGGTACCCGAGGGCTTCGTTCCTGCGTGTGGGCTCGGATATGACAGCGGCGGATCGTAGCCGCCGAACCAGAGTCCGGTGTGGTGCCAGGGGCCGCTGCCCACATACTTCGCGTAGTAACGGAACCAGAGCTCGTCATATCCGGCTCCGAAGCTCTTGTAGAAATCCGTCGCGGAATTACTGCCTCCGGCCGTCAGCTCGATCGCCTGTTGGCCCGAGCTGTTTGCAGGATGGTCCGCCGCCAGCGTCATCCCTGCTTGATCGGTGAAGCTGTCATAGCGTGCGGTAAAGGCCGCTAAGCTGCCTTCCTCGAAGTTTTCCGACCAGACTACCGATGGGTCGGAGGCCATACCGACATCGCCAGGATATTTCTGTGCAAGCGTAGTCGCGGTCGGGGACGTGTTGGTGACGGCGATGGAGAATGGCGGTAGCGCCGCGCTGGCCTTTCCATCGCTCACGCTGATCGCGATCCCGGAATAAGCGCCCGCGTCGGACGAAGCAGGGGTGCCCGACAATTGGCCGGTCGCTGAGCTGAAATGAGCCCAGGAGGGCAAATTCTGGATGGAGAAGGTCAATGTCCCACCGCTGGCATCGCTCGCCGTCGGGGTGAAGGAGTAGGCGGTGCCGGCATTCACGGACGTCGCGGGTGTTCCCGAGATCTGCGGAGCGGATTTGGACGACGGCGGCGGCGTCCCCGGATCGGACGGCGGAGGGGGCGTGCCGGTCGTGCCGGTGCCGCTCGAGGACTGTGACGGACCTGGCATGGCGGCGCTCGACCCGGAGCCGCCACAACCGGCAAGTGCGGCCAGCGCGATTGTCATGGCAAGAGTGCGCAGCGGCGATCTGGAATGAAGGTGAGCCATGAGGACTTTCCAAGGCGTGTCTGCAGGCATGATGCCTCAACTCGGGCCGCAGCTGAAGCTGTCTCCGATTCCTGACGCCGGTGTATGGATACGTGCGGTGAGTCACATTGGCGAGTCTGTTGGGGATGTGTCATGTCATGTCGTGATCATGTGGCGCTCGCTCCCGTGTGCGTGTTGCGAGAGCGCGGATGGGCAACGGGCCGAGGTCGTGCAATCCAATGGCCGGCCGGCGGCATTGCCGGCGCCGGGACTGCCGGGCCTGGCCGGCGGCGCAAGGCCGCGGGAATGGCTTCATTCTCGCGCGGGATTTGCTCTAAAATGGGTCGACGAGAACGAGAAATGCGTCACGGGGGCGATCACGGGATGCAGTTCGCATCCTCGTACGCCGATTTGACATACAATTTCGACCCGGCCCGCCATCGGTGACCGGCAGCGCATCGCTGGATTATCTCTATGTGTGGAATCGCAGGGGCCTATGCGCCGGATCAGCTGCTGACGGGCGCGGCGGTCGGCACCATGCTCGATGTCATGGCTCACCGGGGGCCGGACGATCGGGGCACGGAAGTCCTCGCCGGGGGGGCGCTCGTTCTCGGGCATCTGCGGCTCGCCATCCTCGATCTTTCGCCCCTCGGACACCAGCCCATGGCCTCCTCCGACCGGATGGCGTGGATGGTGTACAACGGAGAGGTCTACAACTTCCGCGAGATACGGGCGGAGCTCGCCTCTCTCGGTTGGCGCTTTCGCAGTGACAGCGATACCGAAGTGGTCCTGGCCGCCTATCGGCAGTGGGGTCTCGAGGCCGTCGCTCGGTTCCGCGGCATGTTCGCCTTTGCATTGTGGGACGGGCCGCGCCGGCAGCTGCATCTGTGCCGCGACCGGTTCGGCGTCAAGCCTCTGTATTATTCGGTGCGCGATGGCGTGCTCGCCTTCGCTTCGGAATCGAAGGCGCTGAATTGCGCCGGATACACGGGGAGGCGGGTCGACCCCACCTCGATCGCCGAGTTCGTGCAGTACGGATACATCTCAGCGCCGCGGAGCGCTCTCGCCGACGTCGCGACGGTCCCGCCCGGCACGATCTGCACGTTCGATGAGCATCTGCAGCGGCAGGAGCGGGTGTACTGGCAGGCGAGGAGCCTCTTCGACGGAGAGGAAGCCGCGAGGCTCCGGGCGGAGGTCGCAACACTGGCCGACGAGCCGCTGCTCGACAGGGTCGAGGCCTCTTTGCAGCAGGCCTTCGAATACCGCATGGTTGCCGATGTGCCGGTCGGCCTTTTCCTGAGTGGCGGCATCGATTCCTCCCTGGTTGCGACGCTTCTCGCACGGCGCTCGGGCATCCATCTCAACACCTTCACCATCGGATACGGCGCATCGGAGTTCGACGAGACCGTCTATGCCCGGCAGGTCGCGAGAACGCTCGGGACGACGCACGTCGAGCTCGAAGTCTCACCCCAGGCAGCCCTGGATCTCGCCATGGAGATTCCGGATATTGCCGATGAGCCGATCGGCGACAGCTCTCTCGTGCCGACCCTCATGGTTTCGAGGCTGGCGCGTCAGCAGGTCAAGGTCGCGCTGTCGGCCGACGGCGCCGATGAGCTCTTCGGAGGATATGCGCGCTATGCCTACTGCGGCGATTTCGCACAGCGGCAGTCCGGCCTGCTGAAAGCCCTGTATCGCCTTTCGGGGGAGATGCTCGACGCCCTGCCTCCGGCAGTGGTTGCGCGCGCCTATGCGCTCACGCGCAGGGGCGGGCCGAAATTCGCAGCCATCGATGACAAGCTGCGCAAGTTCGTCCGCATGTCGCGGGCTCGCGATGCGTTCGAGGCTTACGATGCGGCAACCTCGGAGTGGCCGGAAGGGGAAACGCTGAGACTGCTGAAGTCCGCGCCGCGGGCCACGACCGGCGCGCGCGCCGCATTCGACTCCGTGTCCGGGTCCGACGTGCGCGATCGATTCATGCATCAGGACATGACACGTTACCTACCCGGCGATCTGCTCGTGAAAGTCGACCGCGCCTCGATGTTCGTCTCGCTCGAGGCGCGCGAGCCGTTTCTGGATCACGAGGCGGCGCGGCTCGCGGCCGCGCTGCCGATCTCCTGGAAGATTCGCAATGGACAGAACAAGTACGTCCTGCGGCGGCTGCTGGCGCGATACTTCCCGCCGGAGCTCTTCGATCGTCCGAAGCAGGGCTTCTCGGCTCCCGTGGGAGAGTGGCTGCGGGGACCGTTACGTGAGCCTTTCCTCGAGGCGCTCTCGCCGGCGCGCATCCGCGCTGCGGGGCTCCTCGATGAGCACGTGGTCGGCGCGGCCGTCGGCAATTTCCTGTCTTCCGCGGGTCGCCGGGGGTCGCCGGCCGGCGCATGGATCCTCTTCCAACTGCAACAGTGGGCGGAGCGATGGCTGCGTGAGCCCCAACCGCAGCGCATCCAGGCACGGGCGGTGGGCTTGTGACCGTCGCCGCCATCGCGGTCTTCTGGACCTTCGCCGCGATCCTCGCTTACGTCTACGTGCTCTACCCGATCATGGTTCGGGCGCTCGCGCGCGTGGCCGGCCGCCCCGTTCGACAATCCATCGATACCCGTCCTACCGTGACGGTGCTGATCACCGCCTACAACGAGGAGAAGGGGATAGCGGCAAAGATCGACAACGTGCTCGCGCTCGATTATCCGCCGGAGTTGCTCGATGTGATCGTCGTCTCCGATGCTTCGAGCGACGGGACGGATCAGGCGGTGCGTGCGTACGGCTCTTCTCGCGTGCAGCTTGTGCGGGTCGAGGGCCGCGTCGGCAAGACCGCGTGTCAGAACGCTGCAGTGTCGCATGCGACGGGCGAGATCGTCGTGTTCACCGATGCCACCACCCATATCCGGCCGGATGCGCTCACGGCCATGGTCGGCAACTTCGCCGATGCCGAGGTGGGCTGTGTGGCCGGCCTCCTGATCTATCAGGGCAAGGAAGAGAATCTGACCGCGGCCGGTGGCGTGTCGTACTGGAGCTATGAAGTCGCCTTGCGCAGCGCGGAGAGCAGTCTCGGCACGCTCATCGGGGTGAGCGGCTGTCTCTATGCCGTGCGCCGCAGCGCTTACCGGCCAATCGCACCGGGGCTCATCAGCGACTTCGTGATCGCCATGCGGATGCGCGAGCAGGGCTTGCGTACCGTGCTCGAGCCTCGGGCCGTCTGTTTCGAGGAGACTCTCGAGCGCTCCGGCCAGGAGCTCGCCATGCGGGTGCGCGTCGCCATTCGCAGCATCAACGCGCTGGTCGGAGAGCGGCGCCTGCTCAATCCGCTCATCGACCCGCTCTTCGCATGGCAGCTCTGGTCGCACAAGCTGCTGCGCTATGCCTCTCCGTATTGTCTGCTCATGACGCTCGTCTCCGCGGCGGCGCTCGCCGCGAGTCCCTTTTACCGTGTTGCATTTTTCTGTCAGGTCCTGGTCATCGGCGCCGGCCTCCTCGGATTCGTCGGCGCTGCGCGGCTGGGCGTGCTGAGCAAGCCTTACTACTTCCTGCTCACCAACCTCGCCTCGGCGATCGCCACGATCCGTTACGCGAGAGGCGAGCGTATGGTCACCTGGAATCCGATCCGCTGACGGGCTGCCTCATCATGAAAATTCCCATCTCCAAGCGAATCAAGGCGGTCCTGGGCGGCGCCAGCGGCATGGCGGGCATCTATGCGCGCGACTTTCGCGGCAAGATGATCATCGTCGCCTTCCATCGCGTGAACGATGAGATCCCGGAGGACGGGCTCACCTGTGGATCGGCGAAGTTCGAGGCCTTCTGCAGGTTCTTCAGCGAGCAGTTCCGGATCGTGCCGCTGTCGCAGCAGGTTGCCGCGTGTCAGGCCGGCAAGGACATGGGCGGCACGCTGTCGATCACGTTCGACGACGGCTACCGTGACAACCACGAAGTGGCCGCGCCCATTCTGCGCAGGCTCGGACTCCCGGCGACTTTCTTCGTGACGACCGGATTCATCGGCTCAGGCATCACGGCGCCGTGGGACAGTACTCTCGTGCCCAAGCCTGCCTGGATGAGCTGGGATCAGGTGCGTTCCCTGAAGGCTCAGGGGTTCGAGATCGGGGCGCATACGGACACGCACATCGATCTGGCCGCGTCCGATCCCGATACCGTTCGCGCCGAGCTGCGAACGTGCCGGCAGAGGCTCGAGCGGGAAGTCGGCGGGGATGTCAGTCTTTTCGCCTATCCATTCGGTGGAGTCGACAACATCTCGCCGGCCGCGCTCCAGCTGGTGCGCGAGGCGGGATTCACCTGCTGTGTCGCCTGCCACGGCTGCGCGAATCCGCCGGTCACCGATCCTTTTCAGCTTGCCCGGATCGGCATCGCCGAATGGTATGCGACGCCGCATCAGTTCGGCTTCGAGCTGATGCGTGAGCCGCTGTGGCGCGCTGCCACACCGGTGCCGGGCCTCGCATCGCCGCGCTGAGCGCGGCGAGCCCTTCACGCAAGGTGCTCGCGAAGGCTGAGCACGGCGCGGGATGCCGCCTGGCCGTCCCAGAGCTCCGGGCGGCGGCCGCCTCGCCATCTGCCGGTGAGCGCATCCCGCGCCGCCTCGGCAAGCCCCTCTGGCCGCAGCAGCCGGTTGGTCCCCTCGGTGACGGTGATCGGACGCTCGGTATTCTCCCTGAGGGTGGCGCAAGGGATTCCGAGGTAGGTCGTCTCTTCCTGCACGCCCCCTGAATCGGTGATGGCCAGGGTGCAGCGGCGGATGAGGCTCATGAACTCGATATAGCCCAGAGGCTCGGTCGGGACGATCGCCGGATTGTGGGTGATCGCCGGCAGCAGATCGAAATTCTCGAGCCGCCTTCGTGTTCGCGGGTGGATGGCGAAGACCACGCGCATCTGCCGGGCAACTTCCTCCAGCGCGGCTACGAGACGTGCCAGCGTATCCCGGTCATCGACGTTGGAGGGTCTGTGGAGCGTGGCAACGGCATAGGGACCGTCGAGGCCGAGCCGCGCGCCCGTGTCCGCCAGCTCGATCTTCTCCCGCAACATCTCGAACGAGTCGATCATGATGTTGCCGATACATTCGATCTTGTGCTCCGGGATGCCTTCGGCGCGCAGATTGTCATCCGCGTCCCGCGAGGGCGTCCACAGGAGATCCGCCACCGCATCGGTGACGAGTCGATTGATCTCCTCGGGCATGCGCCGGTCCCTGCTGCGCAGCCCCGCCTCCAGGTGGATGACGGGAATCCACAGCTTGGTGCCGACCATCGCGCAAGCCGCGGTAGCATTGACGTCGCCGACGACCACGATCGCATCCGGCGGCTCCCGCATGCAGACCGCCTCATAGGCGATCATTGTGCGTCCGGTCTGCTCTGCATGCGTACCGCTGCCGACTTCCAGGTGATGCGCGGGCTCCGGCAGGCGCAAGTCCCGAAAGAACGAGTCCGACATGTTGGCGTCGTAGTGTTGGCCGGTGTGCACGATCCGTGCAGTGCACCAGTCCTCACCCGAGAGCGCATGATGGAGCGGCGCCACTTTCATGAAGTTCGGGCGCGCGGCGGCGATGAGGTGAATCGTCTTTCTGCTCACGGGGTGCATGCTCGTCGTATGGATCAGATGTATCCGAAGCGCTCGAGTTGGCGTTTCGTCCGTGCGGTCAGCAGCGCTTGAGTGCCGGGATCGAGCTTCTCCTTCCAGGAGGTGTCTTCGACGATCGCGCCGCTGAACCCCTTGCGCATCCTGTTACCGAGTATGTGGGCGCCGTCCATGATGCCCGCTCCGGCCGGCTGGTAGGGAACCCCGATGAACTCGTAGATGGTGCGCAGGGTCTTCTCGGTGGCGCGGCACAGGTCTTCGTAGCGCACGACGAGAACCGGCACGGAGGGAAAAGCCTGCGTGAACCGGTCCACCTGCGCGATGTAGCCCAGCCACTCCTTCACCGAGGCAGTCAGGGTCTGGTTGGGTGTGTTCTTGAGGTCGGAGCTGCTGAATCCTCTGCCGTCACGGATCAGATGCAGCACTTTCATGTCGGTGCGGCCGTCGCGCGCGAACAGTTGGGCGCGGCGGACCGATTTCGTGCCATCGAGGTAGATGGAAGCGCCCGAGATCCTCCTCGCATGGGCAAAGAACTCGAGCTGGGCTGCCATGAATCGGTCCCGGGTGCGGCGGTAGCCGGGAAGCGCGGTGATGAAGCGATCCCGCAGGGCGCTCTCGTACCTCCAGGAGCCGAGAAACGAGCGCAGAATGCGGTTGCGGGAAAATCTCGGCGCATGTACGAAGAGCTGCCGATCCCAGCCCGAGCCGTCGGACCGGCGCATGTGGGCCGCGGCGGCGCCGTAGAATTCACACTCATCGATGAATCTGCCGCAGGTGCATTCGTAACGGTCCTCGTCCGTGTCGTCGAAGTACATCGCCTCCCCGTTGCTGACGATCTCCGGGTGGCCCGACAGCAGGATGGTCAACAGAGTGGCCCCGGAAAAATAGTTGGCCAATAGAAAGACCGATCGAGGCTTGCTGACAGTCATCTTGTTCTCATGGCCGTGCACAGATGGATCGCCGCATGCCCCGCCACACTGTCTCGCTCACGGGCGGAGATCGACCTTGGGTTGAGGCTGTCCGTAGGGTAGGGCGGGGTCAGTATTTCTACGAATGCACCCGGCAGCGCGGGTGTGTAATCGTCGTGCAATCTTTATGGCCCGGTACCCGCTCGATAGGATAACAAAAGGAAGGTAAAAGCACGCGGGATTGCAGCGGATTCGGCGATTCCCGGCGTGAGGCTCAATGATTCCTTCCAATATGTCGAATGGTTCCGGGCGCCGTGCTTGCCCCGAAGGTCGGGGTCGTGCGACAGTACGGCCACGGGGATCAACAACAATGGCACCATCGTACGTGCCGGGTCGAGCGGATCCCGGCAAAAAAACAGGGCTGAGCGCCCGGGCAGGAATGCCTGCTCGACTGAGCAACTGAGCGTATGCGAATCCGCATGCTCGGACACCACGTCCCCGTCTCGATGGCAGTGCTGTCGGCGATCGAGGCCACGGTTTTCTTTGCCGCCGTCTACGGCGCGGTGATGGCCCGCTTCGGCGCGAGTCCACTGGCGGTTGCGGACCTTGGGGAGCTGCAGGGCGCGGTCTGGCCGCGGGCACTGCTCTTCAGCGCCGTCATGATGGTCTGCTTTCTCGCTTTCGGCCTCTACAGCCTGCGCCAGCGGGCACGGCTTGCAGGCATGGCGGCCCGGGTGGCGCTGGCCCTGTTCGTCGGCTTCATCATCACGGCCACGCTGTTCTACCTGGTGCCGGTGCTCTGGATGGGGCGCGGACTGGAGGCGCTGGCGGCGATCGGCGGGTTGTGCGGAGTCACCGTCTCGCGCGTGATCTTCTCGCACGTGGTCGATGAGAATCTCTTCAAGCGCCGGGTGCTCGTTTACGGGGCCGGAGCCTCGGCAGCCGCCATCGGCGGACTTCGCCGCCGCGCGGATCGGCGCGGCTTCATCGTAGTTGGCTTCGTCCCGGCCCACAGGACGGAGCGGGCCGTCGCTCTCGACAGGGTCCTCGACCCGGGCGGGAGCCTGGTGAGTCTTTGCGAGAAGCTCGGCGTCGTCGAGGTGGTCGTCGCCATGGACGACCGGCGCAGCGGCTTTCCGATCGCCGAACTCTTGAAGTGTCGCCTCGCCGGTGTCGAAGTGACGGAGCTGCTGACATTCCTCGAGCGCGAGACCGGGCGTGTACGCATCGACGTTCTCAACCCGAGCTGGCTCATCTTCGGCCAGGGATTCCGACGCGATCCCCTGCGGCTCGTCACCTCGAGGATCCTCGACCTGACCGTGAGCGTGGCCGCTATGCTCCTCGCGCTGCCGCTCATGCTGTTGGTTGCAGTCATGATCAAGCTCGAGGAGGGCTGGCGGGCTCCGGTCCTCTATCGCCAGCGCCGTGTGGGCCTGGGCGGACGCCTGTTCGACGTGATCAAGTTCCGCAGCATGCGCATCGACGCCGAGGGCGACGGCAAGGCGCGATGGGCGCAGAAGAGCGATCCGCGGGTCACGCGCGTGGGCGCTTTCATCAGGAAGACCCGACTCGATGAGGTGCCGCAGCTGTTCAACGTGATGCGCGGCCAGATGAGCCTGGTCGGACCGCGTCCGGAGCGGCCGCAGTTCGTGGCGGAGCTTTCCGAGCACATCCCCTACTACGTCGAGCGGCACTGCGTGAAACCCGGCATCACCGGTTGGGCGCAGATCTGTTACCCCTACGGGTCTTCGGAGCAGGACTCGCTCGAGAAGCTCCAGTACGACCTCTACTACGTCAAGAACAACTCCCTGCTGTTCGACCTGACGATTCTCCTGCAGACGGCGGAGATCGTCTGCATGGGCAAGGGCGGCCGCTGAAGGCCCGCGCGACCGCCGGGCCGGATCCCAACTGTTGGATCAGTTTTCCTTGAAGACGAGCAGCATGGAGGCGTTCTTCGAGGCGATGCGCGCATTCGAGATCATGAGTGAGGCGGACAACACGTCGCGGTAATGTCTGCCGAGGCTGTAGCGCGTGTCGTTCTTGTAGCCGAGGATGCCGGTCACCTGCAGCGCCTGGTGGACGATGCGCGGCGCCGCTTCCGACGCGGCCATCTTCAGATGATTGAGCTTCAGCGCCCAGCCTATCGAGTTGAGCTCGCGGCGCCCCGCGGAGCCGTGCGCCTCGAGCTCATCGAGCGCGGCAGCGACGGCGAGCCAGTTGTGGCGCAGTGACTGCAGATCGGCGGACACCTGCGCGAGGGGAACGGCATTCGCCGGAACCGTGCCCGGGGTGTGGCGTGCGCTGCTGCGAACGAGATCTGCAGCCCGCGCGACCGCATCCGCCGCGATTCCCCACCAGAGGCTCGACCAGAGGACGTGCGAGTAGGGGACCATGGTCTGGGCCGCGATGTCGGCGAAGGGCACGGGGACGATCTGCTCCTCGGGTGCGTGGGCCTGCAGCCGGAAGCCCGGGCTGCACGTGCCTCGCATCCCCATCGCATCCCATGTGCCGGTCTGGGTGAGCTGCCGGTCACCGCGGTTGACCAGCGCCAGAACCTGATCGGTGCCCGCTGCATCGGGAGCGCGGCGCGCCGTCACGAGGATGCCATCCGCCTGTGCGCAATAAGAGCCGGTAGTAGCGTCCTTCTCCAGAGAGAACCGGCCGCTCTCGCGCCGCACGGCGCAGAGGCTGGTGCGCATCTCCCCGAAGGTCCCGTTCTCCGAAGTCATGGAGGCGAGCAGGTGCTGCCGCTCGGCGAGCTCGGTGAGATACGCGCGAAAGAATCCCCCATCGCCGGCGTGCCGTACGAGGCAGGCCACCTGCACGTAGTGCATGGCGAGCACCATGGCGCTCGAGCCGCACGCCTTGGCGAGGCTCGAGCAGAGCTCGGCGAGCTCGACGATGCCGCAGCCGAGACCGCCGCAATCCTTCGGTACCGGCGCGGCGAGCAGGCGGGCCTTCCGCAGCGCCTCGAGGGTCTCCTGGGGAAACCTGGAGCGGGCGTCGACGTCAGCGGCGTTGGGTGCTGCGATCTCGCGCGCGATGCCTTCCAGCTCGGCGAGCTGACGTTGGAATTGCGCGGACGTGGGTGTCAGAGGCAAGGGCGCGGTCACTCTGGATAGGTTGGGACCAGCACCGGCGGCATTCCGGGGTCGGTCTCGCGGATGATCGTGCGCAGCGCCCGCTTCAGGATCCGCACCTCGGCCGTGCCGAGGTTGCGCTCCGCGTGGTCTTCGGCCGCCTTGGCCGCCGCAACCAGCTCGATGACGGCGCGCCGGCCGTCGTCGGTCAGCGTTACCCTGGCGTGAGGGTCGTAGCCTCCGCGCAAGTCCGCAAATCCGGTCGCCGTGAGGCTCGCGATCAGCTCGTACGTCACGCGATGGCCGGTGTACCAGAGCAGGCGGTCGAGCTCCGCGACGGTGCGGTCGTCGGATACGGCCAGGATGCTGAGCACGAACCACTGCACCTCGCTCAGCCCGTGTTGCTCGAGGTCCCGCCGCAGTGTCAGGAAGAGTTGGAACCGCGCGCGCCCGAGGAGATAGATGAGAAAGTCCTGGCTGAAGCTGCTGTCGGGCTCGGTACCGTCCTGCGGCGGCTGCGCCGCGGGCTCTTTCTGCACGGCGAGCGCGTAGCGCCCGCCGTGAAAGACGAGCGGCGGGCGGTCGGAGTGATCGAATGCCTCCACCGCGCCCACGAAAATGACGTGATCGCCGCCCTCGTGCCGGAAAGCGGTGTGGCACTGGAAGCGCGCCGAGCAGCCGCGCAGCAGCGGCACCTGCGAGGCGCCGCGCTCGATGTCGAGGCCGGCGAACTTTTCCGAGCCGCGTGTGGCGAACCGCAGCGACAGCTCCTCCTGGTCAGCGGCGAGCACGTGCACGGCGAAATGCGGCGCGGCGAGGAACGCCGGCAGACTCCGGGCGTTCTTGGCGAGGCTCCAGAGGACCATGGGCGGGTCGAGAGAGACGGAGTTGAAACTGTTGGCTGTCAGGCCGATGTCACGGCCTTCCCCGTCCCGGGTCGTCACGATGGTGACCCCAGTGGCGAATGCGCCGAGAGCGCTGCGATACCGGCGAGCGTGACCCTCCCGATCATCGCCCATCCGGACACCTCCTGCGGTTATCCGACCTTGCCCAAGGCCTCGGCTTCGTGGTCGGGGCGCTTCTTGACGCGTGTTCGCCAGACTTCATACGGATCCCAGCCAGTGGCTCTGCGCGGGATCATGCGCTGCGAGGCGTTGGCTGGGAAGGGCGTTGGTCGGGGAGGATGCTCGGGCGGATGACTCAGAGCCTCCGCCTCTCTTTTGTAATTCATGGTCGTCCCCGGGGGAGGGATTATTCTTCAAGTGGTCGTCGCGTAACGGCGACATTATAGACCACTTTCTGCGGCCGAAAACTGTGAAGTTTGTCAAAGGTCCGGACTTCCGCCGTCGGGCTGCTAGAGCCGCTCGCCCCCTCCAATGATCCGCCGGTGGAGCGGTGGATCGAGCCTCTCGTACCGGCCCTCCTTGGCGGCATCGAAGTAGATCGGGTCGTCGGTCCGAGCGGGGTCGTACCCCTGCTCGGCGAGCTCCTGCTTGCGGAGCTTGAATGTGCCGGTGACCTCGAGTGTGGACACGATCCGCAGAAACACCGGACGGGCGTAATCCGGGAGCTTGCCGGCCAGCTCACGCCGAAAGGCCGTGAGCTCGAACTCCGGGCCGACGACCAGCGCGGCCATCCCGGCCCGGCCCTCGGTTCCGGGCACGGCCACTCCATACACCGCCACGTCGGTGATGCCGCGGCAGCCCGCGAGCATGGCGGCGACCTCGGTGGTCGAGACGTTCTCGCCTTTCCAGCGGAAGGTGTCGCCGATCCGATCGACGAAGTAGTAGAACCCCTGGGCGTCGCGGCTCATCAGATCACCGGTCCGGTACCAGGCATCCCCGGGCCGAAAGACATCGCGCAATACCTTGCGGCGAGTGGCCTCCGCGTCGGCATAGCCCTCGAAACGCGCACCGGGGCTGCCCGCAGCGAGGGCGATCTGCCCAATGGCCTCGCCCGGCTCTCCCGGCTGGCACGGTATGCAGCGCCCCTCGGCGTCGCGCACCGGAGCTCCGGAGGCAGGATCACTGCGCACGAGCGCCACCGGGTAGCGATGCGAGAGGAATGGCGGAATCCGCCCGATCGAGCCCACCCGGCCCTCGCAGTTGTAAAGGGAAAAGGTGCCTTCGGTCGCGGCGTAATACTCGAGGATCTGCGGAATGCGAAAGCGGCTCTGAAACTCCTTCCACACCTCGCCCCTCAGGCCATTGCCGCAGGCGAGCCGCAGGCTGTGGACGGCCTCATCGCCCGGCCCTGCGGGACTGGCCGTGAGGTAACGGCAGAGCTCGCCGATGTACTGGAAGATGGTGCAGCGCTCCTCCCGGACGTCCTGCCAGAACCGGCTGGCCGAGAACCTCTCCCGCACCACCACGGCGCCGCCCCCGACCAGGGTCGCGCACGTCGCGACCACCCCACCCACGCTGTGATACATCGGCAGGCAGTCATACAGGCGATCGGCCGGCGTGATGCCCATCAGCCCGGCGAACCAATGACTCCACTGCATCAGCCGGTGATGGCTGACGGCCGCAGCTTTGGGGAGTCCCGTCGTTCCGGAGGTATAAATGTAGAGCGCCCGGTCCGAGAGTGACGGCGCCGGGGCGTCCGCATCGGTCAGGGGCTCGGCGGAGAGTCCTTCGAGCGCCCGGTCCACGCGCCGCAGACGCGCGCCATCGCCCCCATGAGCCCAGCAGGACACGCTCTCGGTGATCGGAGCGGGTCCCTCGTGCAACCGCTCAGCGAGGGAGATGCCCGCGATGACCCGCCGCGGGGCGACGATGCGCATCGAGTGCCGCAGCGGCTCACCCGTGAGATGCGTATTGAGGAGGGCCACCGTGACGCCCACCCGAGTGAGGCCGAGCCAGATCGCCAGGTAGTCCGGGCAGTTCTCGAGCAGCAGGCAGACGACGTCGCCCGGCGCGAGACCCTCGGCCAGCGCCCAGCGGGCATACCGGTTTGCGGTCTGCGCGAGCGTCTCGTAGGTGAGGGTGGCTTCGGGCGAGGCAAGGGCAGGCGCGGAGCCGTAGCGCCCGGCGAGCTCCTCGATGACTACCGGCAGCGTTCTGTGCGGGTTACGCTCTATTGGCGCGGTGCGCTCGAGTGCCCGTACCCACGCTTTCTTCCCGTCAATAACTGTCATCGATCTGCGGTCGACCCCGAGTGACCAAGCGAAATAGCACGGCACTCAGGCACAGGGATGTGCCCCGCCGCCGTAGGTGGCGGAGTTTCGAGCAAAAACCACGCTTTTTGCTCGAAGCAGCGCTGGGCCGGGCAGGATGCCCGGATCCAGCGCCTTCAATACGCGTTGCGGCGGTCGCGGAGGACCACCCCTATCGTCCTCACGAGAATCTTGATGTCGAGCCAGGGCGACCAGTGCCGCAGATAGTCGAGATCGTAGCGCACCCGCTCCGACATCTTCTCCAGGGTCTCCGTCTCGCCCCGCAATCCATTGACCTGTGCCAGGCCCGTGATGCCCGGACGCACCTTGTGCCGGATCATGTACCCATTGATGAGCTTACGGTAGAGCTCATTGTGGGCGATGGCATGCGGGCGAGGCCCTACCAGGCTCATCTTTCCCTGCAGCACGTTGAGCAGCTGCGGCAGCTCATCCAGCGAGGTCCGGCGCAGGAATGCGCCAACCCGGGTCACGCGGGAATCGCCCTTGCGCGCCTGGGTCACGACCGGGCCGTCCTCGCAGACTCTCATGGAGCGGAATTTGTAGACCTGGATCTCCTCGCCGTCCAGGCCATACCGCCGCTGGCGAAAGAGGGCCGGCCCCCGCGAGGTGAGCCTGACGGCGGCAGCGATGAGGAAGAGGAACGGCGAGAGAAGGACCAGGCCCACTCCCGCGAGCACGACATCCATCGCCCGCTTGCAGACCGCGGGCATGCCATGGAGCGGAGTCTCGCACACCGAAAGGGCGGGCATGCCGTTGATCTCGCACAGCCGCCCCTGGATCAGATCGAAAGCGAATGCGTCCGGCACGAAGTACACCGATGCGGTCGTATCGCGCAGCGCGTTGACGAGCTCGCTCATGCGCGGCACGTTGGCGAGCGGCAGGGCGATGTAGACCACCTTGACGCTCTGCTTGCGCACGTAGTTGGCAACGTCCTTGCAGTGCCCGGCGAGCTTGTCGAGGTCGAGGACCTTGGCCACCCGATCGATGCTGCGGAAGTCGAAATAACCCAGAAATCCGGCCTGTGGCAGGCGGCGGGCCAGCTCCACACCAACTTCGTTGACGCCGATGATGATATAGCGGGGTGCATCGCTCCCGTGGGCGGCAAGCCATCGGATGCGATGACGCAGGGCATGGGTCGCTGTCAGACCGATGGGGGTGACGATGAACCAGGTCAGGAACACGTTCCGCTTGAACCAGTCGGGCACCTCGAAGGCGTATGCGGCCAGCAGGAGCAGGCCGATCACGGCCCCCCACTGCACGAGCACGCGCGTGTAACTCTTGCGGAAATCCCACTGTACGAAGGTAGGCTCTTCCGAGGCTCCCGCGCGCCCGAAGAACCGGCTGCAGACGATGAAAATGAGGATCGCCAGTGCCGCGAAGGCAGGCGACAGTCGATCGCCGTAGGCGAGCTCGCAGCCGAACAGAGACAGGACGACGATGATGGGATCGAGCTGCTTCAGCAGCGCGACCAGTGCCGGCTCCACATTCCCGAGCCGTACTCGGCGGTGCGCGAACGATTCCGAAACCGTCGACATGATGCCCTTCACCTTGCGGCCCGCGGCCGTCTGAAGCCGTTCGAGTTGTCGTTACTACATCCGGGACGCGCAGGTACGGTGCCCAAGGCGGGAAGTCATTGCGTCACGTCTGAACCCAGCGGCTACACCCTCACAGACGAGTGCTATGGCCGCCGTACAGTCACGCTTATGTGCAACTCTCGTGCCTGTTCTCGAACACTCGACCCGCTGTCACGGGTCGGGTGTCGTCGGATGGGGATTCGACTCCCTAGGTCTCTCCCAGGTGCCTTTTCGAGGACCGCGGTTGTTCGTTTTCCGCCACGATGCCCCAAGCCTCCGTGCACCGGCGCGTATCATAACCTAAAGTAAGTGTCCGAAGGAGTGCCGAGGTTCTCCGCTCGGGTGTCGGGAGTTTGAGACATAGTGCACAATTTCTAATTGCACTGAAAAATAGGGATCCGCTGTTGATCCGATGTGACAGAATCTTGCCACACGATCGTGTCAGGACGATGACCCCCGGCGGCCGGTGTCAAAACCGGTGACGCGCTCTCAAAAAAGCCCACCGCCGAGCGCGGCTTGCTCGTGGTAGGATGGCCACATACGGCTGCGCCAATAGTAGATGCAGATGCTGGCCCCCCGGGGAACTTCGCTCCACGCGCGCCGTTCAGCCCACCTCAGCCTCGGGCGGAACTGCTCGAGATAGTGGCACTCGACATTGAAATAGAAGTCGACATGAAGCAGAAGAACTTCGCGATAGGCGTATGGGGGGCCCTTCTCGGTACCCTCTTATGGTTGTCCGTGGCGGCAGCGCAGGCCCCTGCGACGGTTCCCAACTACATCATCGGTCCCGGGGACGAGCTCCAGGTCTTCGTCTGGCAGAACAAGGATCTCAGCGTCACCGTGCCGGTGCGCCCCGACGGCAAGATCTCAACGCCTCTGGATGAGGACATGGTGGCTGTCGGCAAGACGCCGAGCCAGCTTGCCCACGACATCGAGGTCAAGCTCTCCGAGTACGTGCGCTCGCCCCATGTCAACGTCATCGTGACCAAGCCGGCCAGTCTCTTCAGCCAGGTCAAGGTGATAGGCCAGGTCAAGACGCCGGAGGCGATCGCCTACCACCAGGGAATGACGGTGCTGGATGCAGTGCTGGCCGTCGGTGGCTTGACCGAATACGCCGCGGGCAATCGGGCGCGGATCATCCGCATGGCCGGCGGGTCTCAGCAGGAAATCCCGGTGCGCCTCGGTGCGCTGGTCAACAGCGGTGACATGTCACAGAACGTGGCCCTCAAGCCGGGAGACGTACTGGTCGTGCCCGAGAGCAGGTTCTGATCGCCATGATGACGAAGCTGGAATCAGTGCGTGACGAGCTGCGGGGCGCCTGGCGCTACCGCTGGATGGCGCTGCTGGCGGCCGCGGGCGTGGCGGTCGCCGGCTGGCTCGTCATCTTCGGCATGCCGGATCGCTACGAGGCCCAGGCCCAGGTGTTGGTGGATACCCGAACGGCGCTCGGGCCGCTCCTCGAGGGGCTGGCGACGAATCAGGACGTCAACGCGCAGCTGAATTTCGTCCGCCAGGCGCTGCTCGCCGATCCGCAGCTCACTCAATTGGGGAAGCTGGCCGGCATCATCCCGGCGAGCGGCCTCGCACCCAATGACCTGGAGGGGGTGCTCGATGGGTTGCGGGCGCGTATCGACCTCACCGTGGCGGTGACACCCGATCAGGGCGGCACACCCAGCCCGGGCGGCCGTCCGAGCGTGGGCAGTACCATGTATGGCATCACCTTCCAGGATGCCAACCGTGCGCGCGCCCTGAAGGTCGAGCGGATGCTGGTCGACACCCTCATCAACGAGACGCTGGGGGGCAACCAGCGGGGCGCGGAGCGCGCGCAGCAGTTCCTGAAATCGCAGATCGCCGACTACGAGAAGCGGCTGCAGGCGGCCGAGGATCGGCTCGCGGCCTTCAAGTCGCAGCATCTCGGGGTGATCACCACCGATACCGGCAACAAGCAGAATGGCGGCTTGTTCGATCAGCTGCAGCACGAGACACAGGCCATCGAGGACCTCAACTCCCAGCTCGCCGTCGCGGAGACGCAGCGCGGGGCGCTCGAGCGCCAGCTCCATGGCGACGTGGCGATCTCCTCGGCACCCGCGACGGTGATGGGACCGAACGGGGCCGTGGTCTCGGGAGACACGCTGTCGCAGATCCAGCAGGTCCAGGCGCATCTCAACGAGCTGCTGCTGAAATACACCGACAAGTATCCCGACGTCATCGCCGCGAAGCAGAACCTCGCGGCGCTGCAGCGCAGGCGCACCGAGGAGATCGCCGCGCTGCGGCGCGGGGACGCCGATGCCGCGGCGCTCAGCGGCGTGAGCAACAGTCCGGTCTACCAGAGCATCCAGGTGGCACTGAACAAGGCCGACGTCAGTATCGCGGCGTTGCGGGCGGAGCTGGGCCAGCACCAACAGAGGGCCAAGGAGCTCGAGCACCTTCTCAACACCACGCCGCAGCTCGAGGCGGAGTTCGCGCAGCTGAGCCGCGACTACGACATCAACAAGAAACAGTACACGGCGCTGCTCTCTAACTACGATAAGGCCAGGCTCGGCGAGCGGGCCGGTACCGCAGGGGCGGTGCGCTTCGCGATGGTACAGCCGCCGGTCGTGAGCTACGCGCCGGTGTTCCCACCGCGGGGTCTGCTCCTCTCGATCGTGCTGATCGCCGCGTTGGCGGTGGGCGGCGCGCTCGCCTACGCTCTCAACCAGCTGCATCCGGTCATCGGCTCGCCGACCGCGTTGCGGCGACTGACCGGCATCCCCGTGCTGGCAGTCGTCGGTGGCGCGTTTCCAACGCGCGCCGCACTGACCGCCCGCGCGCAGATCAAGTTGTTTTCCATCGCCGTGGCGTGTCTGATCGTCGGATTCGTGGTGGTGGTGGTGCTCAGTTACCTCGGAGTCAGATTGACCGGGATGCCAGTGGTGAACGCATGAGCATCATCGAGAACGCACTCGAAAAAGTAAGGAGGGCGCCCACCGCGCCCGCCGGCAGTGCCGCCCCGACTCTGCAGGCGCCGCCTATCGAAGTGCCCGGTGATGCCGGCCAGCGGGCGATCCTGCCGCCACAGCGGCGGATCTCGATCGACTTCAATCTGCTGCGCGCCCAGGGAGAGATACCCGAGGCGGGCCTGGAGCGCAGGTTTGCGGACTACTACCGCGAGATCAAGCGCCCGCTCGTCCAGGCGATGCTCGCCGCGGACGCTGGCGCACAGTCGAGGCTCGTTCTCATCACGAGCGCCCTGCCGGGCGAAGGCAAGACTTTCACGGCTCTCAACCTCGCGCTCAGCGTGGCACGGGAGCGTGACGTGTCCGTGCTCCTCGTGGATGCAGACCTCCCGAAAGGACACTTGAGTCGCACCTTCGGGTTGCAGGGCACACCGGGCCTGCTCGATGCCCTCGCGGACGAGGCGGCAGATGTCGAATCCCTCGTGGTCGGCACCGATATCAGGGGATTCGAGATTCTGCCGGCCGGCAACTCTGTCGAGGGGGTGGCAGAGCTCGTCGCCAGCGCGCGCATGGGCCAGATCGCCGCACGGCTCACGGCGCGCAATCCGCGCCGCCTGGTTCTGTTCGACTGCGCCCCGCTTCTCGCCTCGAGCGAAGCCCGGGCCCTCAAGCAGATTCCGGGACAGTTCCTCATCGTCACCCGAGCGGGCAGCACTCCCCGCCAGGCGCTGCTCGATGCCATTGCCCTCCTCGATAAAACCAAACTGCACGGCCTGGTACTCAATGATGCTCACGCCTCCCGCGGAGACGGCTACTACGCTCATTACGGCTATTCCGGCTACGGCGCGAAGCCGTAAGGCTCGAATCCGCCTCAAGGCCCTCGTCCTGGCGTCGGCGCTGGCACCTGCGCTGGCGCTCGGACAGGCCGCATCGCCCCAGGACAACACCGCCGCTCCGCCTCCGGTGCAGCCGGTGCAGGGTGTCGGCAGCACGGGAGCCGTGCTGCCCGCCGCGGCAGTGCCCGGGGAGACTTCCGGCCGCCTCGGCGAGGGTCCTCCCGAGTTCGCTTACTACGGGATCGCCGCCGGGATCGGCGAAACCGACAACGTCAAGCTCTCCTCGACCAACCCCAAGTCGCAAACCCTGGCCGCGGCGAACCTCGATTTCGACCTCAAGCGCACCGGCTCGCGCCTCGATGCTTCGGCGCTCGGCGCCTTCACGGACATCTATTTCCTGCAGGGCGCCTTCAGCAATCAGGTCCTCGGCAGATTCGATGGGCTTGCGACCGCGAAGCTCTGGTCCGATCGGCTGAAGTGGGTGGTTGCCGATGATTTCGGCGAGGCGCAGACGGACCCGTTCGCGCCCATCACTCCGGTCAATGTGCAGCGGATCAACATCCTCTCCACAGGGCCGGACCTCACGCTGCGCCCGAGCTATTCGACCTTCGTAGACGTCGGCGCCCGTTACTCGCGCACCACTTATCAAAAGAGCCCTTTCGACGGCCACGATCTCCTGGGCTCCGCCGAATTCGGTCGTCAGCTCTCGCCGCTTTCGCGCCTGTCGGTCGCCATTCAGGGCGAGCAGCTGCGCTTCGACAATACGCTGGTCAACACGAACTACGACCGGCGGGCGGCGTACGGCCGCTATGTCCTACTGGGCGCAAGGACTTCGATCGATGCGCAGCTCGGGGCGACCCAGGCGAACGACGCCGAGTCATGGAAGACGAGCCCGCTGGTGCGCCTGCTGGTGACACGCCGGCTGTCTCCGTATTCCGATGTGACCCTTTCCGGAGGGAGGGAGTACAGCGACGCCTCGCGCAGCTTCAGCAGCTTGGAAGCCGGTCCGGCCGGAGGCATCACCGTGGCCCCGGTTACGCAGACTACCGCCAATTACCTGCGCACCTACGGGTCGGCCGGCTGGCGCTTCAGGCGGCTGCGAACGACAGTGGGACTTGCCGGCAACTGGGAGCGCGACATCCACGACCTTCAGACCATCTACGATGCCACTCGCGCGGGTCTCGCACTCAGGCTCGAGAGAGCGATGACGCCCGAGTTGTCGGCGAATCTCACGGGCTCGGTGGATCAATACCGCTACCTGAACGAGGGCTTCACGGACAAGATCGGCACCGTGGGCGCCGGGCTCACGTATCGAGCCGCGCGCTGGGTGATGCTCTATGCCAGGTACGACCACTCATTCCGCCGCAGCTCCGGCGCGCCGGGGACGCCGTTTCTGAGCACTTCCGTCTATGACGAGAACCGGGTTTTCATCATGATCGGCTACCGGCCGCATTCGGCGGACATGGAGCCGGGCGTGGAGCCGGGCGTGTCACCGGGCTACGGTGGGACCCCCACCCCCTGAGCCATCAGTCGAGCGCGACGCTGACCTCGACTGAAAGCGAGCTGGAGACCTGCTCGGTGTTGTAGGCGGAGATGGCGAAGTAATAGGTGCCGGGCGGAAAGGTGCTGGCGTTGATGACATAGGAGGTTTGCATCGGACTGGTGATCTCGATGCTGCCGGTGTAGTCCTGCGAGGCGGTGCCGTAGTGCAGGGTGTAGCCGGCGAGGTCGGTAAGAGAGCTGCCGTCGCTGTTGCGCCTGGGCCGGCTCCAGGTCAGCGCAATCGATTTGTCGGACGGATCTGACAGGGATGATCCGCCACTCGCGCTTCCCGAACCACCGACACTGACGGCGGTCAAGCCACCGCCCGTCGGGCCATTCGCGCTGACGGCTGCCGCGCTGTTCGAGTCATCCGGACCGCAGGCGCAGAGGCCCATACACATGAGCGCCGCGAGCGCGAGTTGCGCGATGCGCGGCGATCCGACCCCTCCGATCATCATGGTCACTCTTCTCCACCCTCCATTCGGCAAGGCACCCGTCCACGGTGCCGCTGCCGTCTCGTTCGACCCGGCCTCCCGCCAAGTACCAGGACCAGCAAATGCAGCTCACGTGCCAGAATGGCATGTCGTTGTTTCCAAAGGGAAAAATGTCCTTGACGCAGGCGTTACGGGGCGATTGGACATAGCCCTGTCGGGTGGCAACGACTCGGCGATGAGATCGAAGTCTCTCGATGGGGTCTAACTCGCTGATTTTATTATTATTTTAGACTGTCTCTTGCTGCCGACGCCTGGATGCGGCGGAATGAGCATCCTTGTCAATCGATGTCGTCCCACGGCGACCTCGAGGTGCGCCCACGCCGCAGCACGTTCCAACATCGTGACGTTGCGCACAAAGAGGGCAGTGCTGCGGCTACTGCAGCCGTCGCGGTGCGTATACACTCTCTCGAGGGGTTGTGAGCTCAGGTCCATCGCTCACGACCGATCCATAACATAAGACGTGCCATTCGGGCACGCTCAGTCATCACAAGGTACTCAGCACCATGGCGGTGAGATCCACAATTACCACTCTCTTTCAGGAAGTCGCCCGGGAGCAGCAGCGCCAGCTCGCGCCACTCACGGATGACCTGAAGCTGCTGCAGTGCGGACTCGACTCACTGAGCTTCGCACTCATCGTGGCGCGCCTCGAGGACACGCTCGGGTACGACCCGTTCGACACGGCGGAGAGTTTCCCCGTCACCTTCGGGGATTTCGTCAAGCTGTACGAAGCCCGCGCGGCTTGATTCCATGGCTCTTCGGGACGCGGTGATCGAGGCCGCTGCGGCGCGCGGCGGCGCGCTGATCGGTCCGGCGCGGACGATACCGCTGGCATCGCTCGCTCAGGGCTCGTGTTTCGGCGGCAGTCTCGAGGCGTTGCGCGGCCGCTCGGTGATCGTGGCGATATGCGATCAGCTCACCGCGGCAGTGGCACTCCTCGAGCTCGATGGCATTGCGCGGCGCATGGTGCTCTGCACTCCCGATCTGTCACCGGAGCATCTGCCCCATGTCGTGCGCAGTGCGCAGGCGGACGCCTGGCTGGGAGACGCTTCGAGCAGCGAGCCGCCTGCGGGAGTGGGACTCGAATTCGCCGTGGCGGCAGAGCTGAAGCCCGCCGGCGGCGGATGGCCTTCGCCGGGTGATGCTCCGCGCGCGTGGGACACGGAGTGGGTGCTTCTCACCTCGGGAACCACCGGTGCGCCGAAACTGGTGGCACACACGCTCGCGAGCCTCAGCAACGTCCTTGGCCGGAGTGCTCAGCCAGAAGGGCGCCCGCCGGTAGGACAGGCGCCGGAGCAGCCCGCGACACCGGTCTGGAGCACGTTCTATGACATCCGCCGCTACGGCGGCCTGCAGATCTATCTTCGCGGGCTCTACGCCGGCTCCCTCCTGCTTTCGAGCAAGGAAGAGGACACGACGCAGTTCCTGGCGCGGGCGGCCGCAGCGGGCGTCACCCACATCTCGGGTACGCCCTCGCATTGGCGCAAAGCACTGATGAGCGGGGCCACGGCCGGCTTCTCTCCGACTTATGTACGCCTTTCCGGTGAGATCGCCGACCAGGGCATTCTCGATGCGCTGCGCACGGCGTTTCCACGCGCAGTGGTGGCGCATGCCTTCGCCTCCACGGAAGCCGGTGTCGGTTTCGAGGTGCGGGACGGGCGCGCAGGATTTCCCGCGAGCCTGGTCGGCACATCCGAGCATGGCGTCGAGCTCGACGTCAGTCGCGGAACGCTGAGGATCAAATCGCCCGGCAATGCGGCGGCGTACCTCGGCGCGGCCGCCCCGTCTCTGCGGGATGCCGACGGATTCGTCGATCTGGGCGATCGTATCGAGCTACGCGATGGACGCTACCATTTCGTCGGCCGCCGCGGCGGCATCATCAACGTCGGCGGCCTGAAGGTGCATCCGGAGGAAGTCGAGGCGGTGATCAACTCGCATCCGCGCGTGCGCATGTCGCTGGTGAGAGCGCGGCGCAATCCCATCACCGGTGCCGTAGTCACGGCAGATGTCGTCCTGGCGGATGGCGCCACAGCGGCGACCGAGAACGGGGCGGATGAGCGCATCCGCCTGGAAATCCTCGAGGCCTGTCGCACGACCCTGCCGGCGCACAAGGTGCCGGCGCTCATCCGCTTCGTGCCCTCGCTCGAGATGTCGGCTTCGGGAAAGCTGGTGCGGCCAAGTGCGTAACGTGCTCGTCACCGGCGGGAGTCGGGGCCTCGGACTCGCCATCGCTTCGCGGCTGGCCGCGTGCGGCTACCGCGTCATTGCGCTCGCGCGCAGTGAGACCAAAGAGCTGCGCGCGGGGATCGATCGCCTGGCGGCCGCCGCTGCGCCCGGCGCGGATCAACGCGGGGCGCAGACCGGAGAGCTGCGCTTCCGCGCCTTCGATCTCGCCGACCTCGCCGCGATCGGCGGCCTCGTGGGCGAGCTGCGCCGGGAGGTGGGGCCGCTCTACGGCCTCATCAACAACGCGGGCTTGGGTACCGCGGGACTCCTCTCCATGATGCGGGATACGGACATCGAGGCGCTGGTGCGTCTGAACACCTTGTCGCCGCTGCTGCTGACGAAATACGTGGCGCGCGCCATGATGGCCGAGCGCCAGGGCCGCATCGTCAACATCTCGAGCATCGTCGCCTCGAGCGGCTACAAGGGGCTCTCCGCCTACTCTGCCACCAAGGCCTCGCTCGAAGGCTTCACACGCTCGCTGGCACGGGAGGTCGGCCAGCTCGGCATCACGGTCAATGCCGTCGCGCCGGGATTCGTCGACACGGCCATGACCCACGCCATGGACGACAAGGAGCGCGAGCAGATCGCCCGCCGCAGCGCGCTTCGCCGCATGGCGGAGCCGGACGATATCGCCGCGGCGGTCGAGTACCTTCTCGGCGAGAAGGCGCGCAATATCACGGGCGTCGTCCTGACTGTTGACGCCGGTAACACAGCTTGAGGCAACGATGCGACCCGAGACCATAGCCCTGCACGGGGGCTTCGACGGTGACCCGACCACGAAAGCGGTGGCGGTGCCCATTTATCAGACCGTCGCCTACTCGTTCGACAGCGCCGAGCACGGCGCGGCGCTCTTCAACCTGGAGTTGGACGGATATCGCTACTCGCGCATCGCCAATCCCACCACCGACGTGCTCGAGGAGCGGATGGCGCAGCTCGAGGGGGGCATGGCCGCCCTCTGCGTGAGCTCCGGGCAGGCCGCGCTGCACTACTCCGTGCTCGCGGTGACCGAGGCCGGGCGCAACATCGTCTCGGTGCCGCAGCTTTACGGCACGACTCACACGCTCCTCGGCCACATCCTCCCGAAGCTCGGCATCGGCGCCAAGTTCGCCGACTCGGATCGGCCGGAAGCGCTCGCCGCCCTCATCGACGAGAACACGCGCGCGGTCTTCTGCGAGACGGTCGGCAACCCGGCGGGTAATGTCTGCGACATCGAGGCGTTGGCGGAAGTCGCCCATCGTGCCGGAGTACCGCTCATCGTCGACAACACGGTGCCGACGCCGATTCTCGTCCGGCCCATCGATTACGGCGCTGACGTCGTGGTGCACTCGCTCACCAAGTTCCTGGGCGGCCATGGCACGACCATGGGCGGCATCATCATCGACAGCGGCAAGTTCCCCTGGACCCGCCATGCCGCGCGCTTTCCGATGCTGACTCAGCCGGACGAGTCCTATCACGGGCTGGTCTACACCGACCACTACGGTCCCACGGCCTATGTCGGCCGCTGCCGCAGCGTCTTCCAGCGCGCGATGGGCTCGGTGCTCTCGCCCCTGAGTGCCTTCCTTCTGCTGCAGGGAATCGAGACGGTGGCGCTGCGTATGGAGCGCCACGTCGAGAATGCCCGGCGCGTCGCGGAATTCCTGCGCGCCGACCGGCGCGTGGCATCCGTCAGCTATGCCGGCTTTACCGACAGTCCTTACTACCCGCTGGTCCAGAAATACCTGAAGGGCAGGACGTGCTCGCTGATGACCTTCGCGGTCCGTGGCGGCTATGACGCCGGGACGCGTTTCTATGATGCCCTGAAGCTGTTCAAGCGCCTGGTCAACCTCGGGGACGCGAAGTCCCTCGCGTGTCATCCGGCCTCGAGCACGCACCGGCAGATGTCACCGGAGCAACAGCGCCTCGCGGGCATCGGTCCGGAAACCCTGCGCCTGAGCATCGGCATCGAGCACATCGACGACATCCTCGCCGATCTCGATCAGGCTCTCGGTGCGGCGGTCTCCGACTGAGCAGGCACATGACGGCAGATCGCATCGCGCCGCCGGTAGCGGCGTTGTTTCCCGGGAGTCAGGTCCGCGAAGACATCGACGACCGTCTGACCCGTGCGCTCGCGGCAGCGACCCAACGGGTGCTCCAAGGGCCGGTCGTGCCGGACATCGACATGACGGAGCTGCGCCGCGAGCTCGCCACCTTCGATTTCGCGCAGCCCCGGCCGCTCGAGGAGCTGCTCGACTGGACCATCGGCGCGCTCGAGCACGGCACGGTGCACATGACGCACCCGCGCTACTTCGGTCTGTTCAATCCGCCGTCCAACTTTCCATCACAATGCGCGGACCGCATCTCGGGAGCCTTCAATCCACAGCTCGCCAGCTCCGGCTCCTCGCCCGCGCCGGTCGCCATCGAGCAGCACGTCATCCGCGCACTCGCGCAGCGCGCGGGCCTGCCGGCGGAGTCCGCCGGCCATTTCACCACGAGCGGCTCGGAAGCCAACTATACCGCTCTGATCTGCGCCCTGACCCGCGCGGACACGCGCTTTGCCGATGCAGGCGTGCGGGCGTTCGACGGCCCGGTCGCGATGTACACCTCACGTGAGTGCCAGCCCGCCTGGCACAAGATCGTGCACCAGGCCGGTATCGGCCGCGCCGCCCTCAAGCTGATCGCCACCGATGGCACCGGCCGCATGGACGTGCGCGCGCTCGCCGAGCAGATTCGCGAGGACCGGCGTCGGGGCGTCGTGCCCGTGTTGATTTCCGCGACGGCCGGCACCACCGGGGCCGGCATGGTCGATCCTCTCGAGCCGTGCGCGAGCGTCGCGCGCGAATGCAACATCTGGTACCACGTCGATGCGGCCTGGGGCGGCGCGGCGCTCTGCTCCGAGCGTCTGCGCGGCGAGCTCGAGGGCATCGAGCTCGCCGATTCCCTGACGATCGATGCGCACAAGTGGCTGGCAACGACCATGGGCTGCGGCATGTTCATCACGCGCGAGCCGGCGATCCTGAGCGAGGCGTTCCGGGTGGGCGCCGAGTTCATGCCCTCGAGCGCCACGAGCATCGACCCCTATCTCAACACCGTGCAGTGGTCGCGTCGCTTCATGGGGCTCAGGCTCTTCCTGTCACTCGCCGCGGCGGGATGGGAGGGGTACGGTGCGCACGTGGAGCGGGCTCAACAGGTGATCGATTGCGCGAAGCAGCGCCTCGCGGCGAAAGGTTGGAGCATTGCCAACGACTCGCGGCTGGCCGTGCTCTGCGTGCGGCCGCCCGCGGGCTTTCCGCCCATCCGCGAGATCGCGCGCAAGGTGCTCGCCTCGGGACGTGCCTGGGTGGCTGTCGCCAAGCTCGAGGGGCGTGAAGTGGTGCGGATCTGCGCCACGCACGGCGAGATCACGATCGCCGATGTCGAAGAGCTGGTTGCAGCGCTCGAAGCGACGCGCTGACTTCAGCTTGCCGGGGTGATCCGCTCGAGCATCGCCTCGATGGAGGCGATGGAGGCGAAGTTCTCCGGCGTGATTTCCGATTGCGCGATGGTGAGGTTGAACTCGGCCTCGATCGCCAGCATGAGGCCCACCATCTTGATCGAGCTGATGCCGAGCTCCGAGAGACGGGCATCGACGGCCAGCGGCCGAGTGGCGCCGGGGGCGCCCAGGGCCTTGCGTACGAGCGCCAGGAGCCGCTCGCGTGCAGTCAGGGAAGACACCGCTTCACTCATTATGCTCATGCGCCCACGCTCGTTTGCTACCGATCATACCCCGGCAAGCGCGGATTTGCGCGTGCATTCCTTCGCATTTGCCACATATTTCAGCCAATTACGGTAAATCGCCCGCGCCCCTGACTGCCATCGCGCCTCGAGCCCGGCAATCAGCTCCGCCATCGGAAACGCCGTCAGCAGCTCCGCATCCCGTGCCGTCGCGGCGCGCCGATGGAAAGCGTCGATGAGCTCGAGCGCCCGCGGAGCGAAGTAGCCGTGGGGCAGGGTGGGCCATGCCGGCTGCTCCGCGCGCAGATACCGGCCGACGTCGCGGCGGTACTCTTTGAGCAGGGTCGCCGGCTCGTATTCCGGGTGGCCCTGGAAGCACACGAGGGAGCTGCGACGCTCGCTCACGAACAGATCCGCACCGGTCTCATCCGAGAAGCTGAGCACGTTGAAGCCGGCCGCTGCGAGCGCATCGACGGGCAGCTCATTCCAGCGCGAATGCGGTGTGAGCAGCGGCGCCTGCAACCCTTCCAGCAGAGGATGGCCGGCATGGATGCGGTGCTCGAATACGCCGAAGCGCTTCTGCTCGAGGCGCCGCCGGCGCACTCCTGCCAGCGCCTGTGCCAACGCATGTGCCGCGAGACACGACCAGATGGACGTTGCCGTGTGCCTGTCGGCCCATTCGATGAGCTGCACCAGCGCCGCCCAGTAGGGCTCTTCCTCGAGCACGGATGTGCGCGGCTCCGTCCCTGTCACGATGAGCGCATCGGGGCGCTGCGACAACAGGTCATCGAGCTCCCAGTAAACCGAGTCGATCCGCGCCCGCGCGACAGGACCGCGCGCGAGCTGCGGCAGGCTCGAGAAGCGCAAGCGCACCGTGAGCGAATCCGCGGCAGCGGCGAGCAGCGTCCCGAACTGCAGCTCCGTCGCCTCGAGCGCCGGGTCGGGCATATTGTTCACCAGCCCGATCGTGACATCTCCCTGCGAGCGGCCCTGCGAGCGGGAGCGCGAGCCGCGATGCTCTACTTCGAGCGGCATGATTTCTCTCGGTGCGTTATGTGATCCGGTACTGGCGGCAAGCCCGGCTTTTATGCGTTAATAGTTGCCAGGCCGGGGAGCCTATCTATACCAGCGTCAGGAAAGAATTAGAACCCAGCGGGGACCGCTTTTGTGAACGATTCGTCTGTCGCACATTCCATCGCCGCCGGTTCCGCTTCTTCGGCAGCCACTCTGAGCGAGCGCTCCGCGGCCGTAGCCGCGGTGGCTGCACGCCATGCGGCCGAGGTCGACTCGGCGCCGCGATTTCCGGCGGAGACTTTCGCGGCCGTCAAGGCACAGCGCCTCCTCGGGATCCTGGTGCCATCCAGCCTCGGCGGTGAAGGCGCATCCGTACAACAGGTTGCCGATGTCTGCTACAGGCTCGGCCAGGCCTGCTCCTCGACGGCGATGATCTATGCGATGCATCAGGTGAAAGTCGCCTGCCTCGTGCGCCACGGGCGCGCGAGCGAAGCGATCGAGCGCCTGCTGCGGCGTCTGTGCGCCGAGCAGCTGCTGTTGGCTTCCTCGACGACGGAAGGCCAGCGCGGCGGCGACGTCCGCTCGAGCGAGGCGGCGGTCGAGCATCGCGATGGCCGCATTCATCTCGAGCGGCGGGCCACCGTCATCTCCTACGGCTCCCAGGCGGATGGTGTCGTGACGACTGCCCGCAGGGCCGCCGATGCCGACTCCTCCGACCAGGTGTTGATCGCGTTCCTCAAAGACGATTACACGCTCACGCGCCTGCAGGGTTGGAACACGCTCGGCATGCGGGGTACCTGCAGCGAGGGCTATACCCTCAAGGCGTCGGGATCACCGGGCCAGGTGCTGCCCGAGCCCTACGCGGGCATTCATTCGCAGACCATGGTGCCGTTCGCGCACCTGCTGTGGGGATCGGTCTGGGCGGGCATCGCCGCCGGGGCCACCGCGCGCGCCCAGGCTTTCGTGCGCCACGCTGCGCGTCAGGCGGGCGGGCAGGCGCCTCCCGGAGCGCCGCAGCTCACCCAGGCGCAGTCGAAGCTGCGGACACTGCGCGGCGTCCTCGCCAACTCGCTGCGCGCCTACGAGAGCAGGATGGACGATCCGAAGGCGCTCGGTGCGCTCGACTTCCAGTCGCAGATCACCCTGACGAAGGTGGAAGTCTCGGAGCTGGCCGTCGCGACCGTGCTCACCGCGCTGCGGGTCTGCGGACTCTCCGGCTACCGCTGCGACAGCGAGTTCAGCGTCGAGCGACAGCTGCGCGACGTGCTCTCATCGCCACTCATGATCAACAACGACCGCATTCTCGCGAGTCTCGCCGGCACGTCACTGCTGGCGGCCGTCCCGACTTCACTGAGCGACTGACCCCTTCACGATTCATGAGCCCATTTCAGTTGGAAACGTCTGCGAGCGTTCCCGAGGCGTTGGAACGCATCCGGGGGGCCCTGTTCCATCGGATCGGAGCCGATGGCGTGTACGCCCGCACCGGCCTCTACGAAGAGGTGCTGCAGCGCCTGGCGGCGTTCGTCACGCGGCAACGGGATCCGAGAGCGGAGGTGTTGCGCTTCCCGCCGGTGATGAGCCGGGCGCAGCTCGAGAAGTCGGGATACCTCAAGAGCTTCCCCAACCTTCTCGGCTGTGTCTGCGCGCTGCATGGCACCGAAGCAGAGGTCCGCGCCGCCGCCGACAGCCATGAGTCGGGCGGTGACTGGACGCGCTCGCTCGCCCCGTCCGATCTGGTGCTCTCGCCCGCTGCCTGTTATCCCGTATATCCTCTCGCGGCCGAGCGCGGCCGTCTGCCCAAGGACGGTTGGATCTTCGATGTGGCCGCGGACTGCTTCCGCCGCGAGCCCTCACTCGCGCTCGATCGGCTGCAGTCCTTCAGAATGCGCGAGTTCGTGCGCATCGGCTCCCCCGAGGCGATCCAGGTGTTTCGCGAGGAGTGGATGAGTCGCGCGCAACGGCTAGCGGACGAGCTGGCGCTGCCCTGTCAGCTCGATGTGGCGAACGATCCTTTCTTCGGCCGCGTCGGACAGATGATGGCCGTGAGCCAGCGCCAGCAGTCGCTCAAATTCGAGCTGTTGATTCCCTACTACGAGGGCGCGAAGCCGACCGCCTGCATGAGCTTCAACTATCATCGCGACCACTTCGGGATCACCTGGGGGATCGGGAGCGAGGATGGCGCGCCGGCGCATACGAGCTGTGTCGCTTTCGGCATGGACCGCCTGGCCGTGGCGCTCTTCTGCATCCATGGCCTCGACCTCACGCGCTGGCCGGCTTCGGCCCGGCGCGCCCTCGCGCTCTAGGCCCGGCAGGCTCTCAGGCGCTGAAAGGCCGTGCCTCTCGATCCGCAGGTCAGGCGCTTCCTGGACAGGTTGGCGGCGGCCGCTCCGCGCGAGGCCTCCGGACTCAGCGTAACCGAGCGCCGCGCCTCCATCGAGCGGCTCACGGCCCTCGGCGGCGAGCCCGAGGCCGTCGGGCGCATCGAGAAGCGCTCGATCCCCGGCCCCGCGGGAATGCTGCGGGCATGGATCTATACCCCGTTGGGCGCGCGCATGGGCCTCCTGCCGGGGCTCATGTACTTTCATGGCGGCGGCTTCGTCGGCGGCAGTCTCGAGACCCACGACGGAATCTGCCGGTCCCTCACCCATGCGAGCGGCTGCAGGCTGGTCGCAGTGGATTATCGGCTGGGTCCCGAGGCCCGATTCCCCGCCGCCGTGGAGGATGCCTGTGCGGCGACCCGCTGGATTGCAGGGCATGCTTCTCAGCTCGGTATCGATGCCCGGCGTCTGGGAGTGTGCGGCGATTCAGCCGGAGCCACGCTCGCCACGGTGGTTGCACAGATCCTCGCCGCAGAAGGGCCGCCGCGGCTCGCGATGCAGTTCCTGCTCTGTCCGATCCTCGACTATCGGGCGGAGACCGCCTCGTGGGATGCCTTCGGGTCCGGTCACTTCCTCGATCGGCAGACGCTCGAGCACGATCTACGGCATTATCTGGGGGAGGATGCGGACCCGGGAGATCCCCGCATCTCGCCGCTGCGGGCGCCGCGGCTCGAGGGGCTGCCTCCGACGTGCATCCATACGGCAGAATGCGATCCGCTGCGGGATGAGGGGGCGGAGTATGCTTCTCGTCTAGAAAAGGCCGGGGTGCCCGCCAGTTATCGCTGCCACTCCGGTATGATCCACCTGTTCTATGCACTGAGGGCCGTAATTCCGTACGGTGCCGAGGCGTACCGCCAGATGGGGGCGGATATCCGGGCACTGCTCGACTGAACCTCATGCCGCAAGCCGATCCACGTGATGACGTCCGAGCAGACGTCGAGAAGCTGCTCGCAGACTTGTACGCTGCCCGCACGACCGGTGCGCTCGAGCCCCTGTGCGCGCTCTTCACGCCAGATGCCGTCTTCAAGATCTCCGGATCGAGCGACGGCAAGCCGATCGCACTGTCTGCCCGGGGGAGTCAGGAGGTCCGCTCCTGGCTCACCGTGCTGGTCAAGACATTCAAAATCACGCGCCATGAGATTCTGTCCATGGTGATCGACGGACAGCGGGCCGCGGTCCACTGGCGGGCGAGCATCCACTCGCGCGTCACGGGAGCGAGTGTGCCGACTGAGCTCGTTGATCTGGTTGAAGTGCGCAATGGCCGCATCGGGTCATATGTCGAGCTCTTCGTACCCGCCTGACGGGGAGGGAGCGTTGAACGCCAACGCGATCGAGGAGACGGACGTCAGGATCGCCGCCGGCGGCAATGAGGCGCTCTACATCCCCTCCGGCGATCGACAACTCTTCGGATGGCTGCACCGTCCCCCGGGGACGGTCCCTGCGCGTTGGGGCGTGGTTCTCTGCAAACCCTTCGGCTTCGAGGCGCTCTGCGGCCATCGAAGCATGCGCGTCTTTGCCGGCATGGCCGCCGCGCTCGGTATACCGGTGCTGCGCTTCGATTATCTCGGCACGGGTGACTCCGCCGAGATCGAAGCAGACGCCGACCAGGTCGAGATCTGGACCCGGGACATCGCGAGCGCCGTTGCGGAGCTGCGCCGGCGGACCGGTGTCGCGCGCGTGTGTTTGCTCGGCTTTCGCCTCGGCGCGCTGCTCTCGGTGCTTGCCACACGGTCGTGTCAGGTCGATGCGCTCGCGCTCGTCGCACCGGTGTTGAGCGGCCGAAAGTATCTGCGGGAGGCGCGTACTGCACAGCTCGCGGCGGAGGCGGGCGAGGCGCAGCGTGTCGAGCAGCTTACGGCAGGCGGCCCGGAAGCGCCGCCGGCCGCACCCGCCTCAGGGTCAACCCCGAGCGGGGCACAGACTCCGGCACACGGCGCGATGGAGGTGAACGGATTCCCGCTCTCGGCGGCGAGCGTCGCGCGCCTCTCGGCGCTCGATCTCAACGGTGTCCCGCTCCCCGGAATCGCGAATGTGCTGCTCATCGATCGCAGCGATCTGCCGGTCGCGCGCGGTTGGTCACAGGAGCTCGGCGGGCTAGGTGCAAAGGTCACCTACCAGGCGCTGCCGGGCTTCGTCGAGATGATGCTGACGGATCCGCAGTTTGCGTCCCTGCCGCAGGAAATGCTGGCGGCCACCCGCAATTGGCTGTCGACGCTCGAGGGGCTGAGCCGCCAGTCGTGGCATCCCGGCCGCGCGGCCACCTTCGTCTCGCGATCCGCCTTGCTCGCCCTCGAGAGCGAAACATCGGGCCCAGGCTCCTCGGCCTCGGGCATCTCGGAGCGTCCCGTCTTCTTCGGCGCGGACCAGACTCTCTTCGGGATCGTCACCGCGCCGGACGGGCAGGAGACGCGCCGCCGGGCGGTGATCCTTCTGAACGCCGGCGCCACGTATCACATCGGATCGAGCCGGATGTACGTATCGCTGGCGCGCCGCTGGGCGCAGCGCGGCTACTACGTACTGCGGATGGACTTGTCGGGTCTCGGCGAGAGTCCGGCGCGGGCGGGCTGCGCCGACAACAATGTGTTCCCGCCCGATGCGATCGAGGACATGCGCGCCGCCACCGATTTCATGTCGCGGCGCTATGGTGCGCGCGAGATCACCTTGAGCGGTCTCTGCTCGGGCGCGTATCACTCTTTGCGCGCGGCCGTCGCGGGCCTGCCGCTCAACCGCCTGCTGATGGTGAACGCCCAGAACTATTTCTGGGACCAGAGCATGACGCTCGAGGGGCTGCAGCTCGCGGAGGTGGTCCGCAATCCGACGATCTATCGCGAGCGGATCTTCTCGGCGAGAGCCTGGAGGCGATTCCTGACTGGCCAGGTGAACATCTGGCGGATCGTCAAGATCTATCTCCATCGTCCGGTGCTCGCGCTCAAGTCCATGCTGCGCGATATAGCGAGGGTGGCGGGCGTTCGGCTGCGCCACGACCTGGGCAGGGAGTTGGAGACCATCATCGCGCGGGGTGTGCGCGTGATATTCGTGTTCGCGCGCGGCGAGCCGGGAATCGATCTTCTACGGATCGAGGCCGGGTCCATCGTGCGGCGCCTGGGCGAAAGATGCCGCGTACGAATCATCGACAGCGCCGACCACACCTTCAGCCGAAATGGTCCGCGACAGGTACTGGAGGAGGTGCTCAGTGACGAGCTGTTTGCGCGCCAGGACCCTTGGCCGGAGGAAGTTGCGGCGGAGCCCAAGGCGCAGGTGTCAAGGAACAAATCCCCGGCACACGATCGACTTTGACCGCGGCATATACGGCCGCGGTCCTCACCATAGCTGCCACTCGCCTGCCGCGAGCACCCAGACCGCGATCAGCAGGTTGCTGGTGGCGTGCGCCGCCACGGCCTCACCCATGCGGCCCGTGCGCATCAGCACCAGGCCGTAGGCAACACCCGCGGCAATTCCCGGAAGCCAGAGCGGGCCATGCAACACGCCGAACGCGACCGCCGTCACGAGCAGAGAGACCCAGCCCACCGAGCCGAACGCCACTGACTCGAAATCCTCGGCCCGCAGGCGCCGCATCAGGTAGCCGCGGTAGGCCAGCTCCTCCGCGACAGGCACCAGGAGGACAGCGGTGAAGCTCCGGGAAGCGATCCAGAGATCGCGTGCCGAGGGCGCCATGGCAGCGAGCGGCGCCGGCATTCCGTGCGAGGTCAGAATGAGGCGTGAAGCGCCGAGCCAGAAAGCGAACACTGCCGCCCCCACGCCGATCCCGCGCCATCCGAACCGCCAGTCGAGCCGGGTAAGCGGTCGCCATCCGAGGGCGAGAGCGGCCGCGACGGCGACGAGCCGCAGCGCGTACCAGGTCTCGAAGCCGCCCGAGCTCGCGCGCGAGATCATGCCGGCGGCCAGAATGGCGAGCAAGGGCAGAAGATAGGCCGCCGTTGAGTTGGTTGTCAGGATACGATCTTTACGCGGCAGGGTCCGACTGAGCCAGTGGCTGCGGCGACTGGCGAAGGCGACCGCGCAGGCCGCGCAGTTGAAGGCGATCCAACCGGCCTGGGAGTGAAAGCCGTAGATGGCGATGTCGGGATGGCCCGCATCGCCGATCAGCACCAGCGCCGCGATGCGCACGACGTTGAGCGCAAAGATGAGCAGTACGCCGGCCGGAATCAGCAGCAGTGCGCGTGGAAAGCGGTATTCGGCGCGGAAGTAGAGGAGCCAGGCCGAGCAGAAGGCGAGCATCAGTCCCACGCCCTCGAGACCGGAGCAGATCCTGGATACTTCGACTGCAAAATGCGGGGTGCGAAGGACGCGCGCGGCGGCATCGGCTTGCAGCCTGGGGAGCACAGGGGCGAGAACGTCGCGGACCAGATCGAAGGTCAGCTGCGCTGTCGGTGCCCACAGCGCCTGGCTCCAGAGAATTGCACCGGTGCCCGCCACGGCGGCAAACGCCGCATATGCCCAGCGCAGGCCTACGGCTCGCGCCGCGCGCTGCCACAGCAGCCAGGGCGCGAGCGCCAGCAGGAGCGCGACGGTGCCTGCCGCGCTGAGCAGCACGGCCGCCGAGCCCAGCAGCGCGAAGGGGAGGTGCAGGCCATGATCGCGATAAAGGTTGTCGATCGCGGCGGCCACTGCAGCCATCAGCACGCCATGCAAAATGAGCCAGGCAGGCCGCAGCGGCGCCTCGCGCCCCTGGGCATTGACCTCGAGCAGCGCGGGATCCGGACGAACGTACAGAAGTAAGGCGAGCGCCACGGCGAAGGTCACCGCAAAGCGAAGCCCGAAGTGCTGTGCCAGCCTGAGGAGCACGGCAGGCCCGGCTGCTGCATCGGCGAGCCGGAAATCGACCAGCAGGTTGAGGGCCGATTTCTCCGCAAACAGCACGGCAGTGAGCACGCCCACGCGGATCGCGAGCGTGAGCCGACAGGCGAGCCGCCCTCGGTGGGGTCGGGGGACCGGCTGAATACACTCGACTCCGCTCACGGTCCGCAGTCTATCCCGACCGGCGCCGCCCAGGGCCTATGCACCCTCGAGTTGTGTGACTTGCGGCACGCCATCCGGCGGCAAAGCCTTTACACTGGACTGTAAAGGGGGGCGACGCACCCTCATCGCATCGGGGTCCCATGGCCGCTGAGATTCTGCATCGGAAGCTGCTCATCCTGGAGAACGACCGAGCCCTGCGCCGCGAGCTCGAGGGGATGTTCTCGGACCTCGAAGTTTTCTCCGGCGAGACCTCCGAGCAGGCGCTCGCGCTGGTGCGCCGCATGGAGCCTGAGGTCGTGCTGTTCGACCTCGGCGCCGCCCGCCAGCCGAACGTGGCCTCGCAGAGTCTGGATCTTCTGCGGCAGATCCTGCAGCTCTCGCCCGATACCAAGATCATCGCCATGACCGAGCACGATGCGCGGGAGCTCGCGGTCGCCGCGGTCGGCCTGGGCGCTATCGACTTCTACTACAAGCCTCTCGATGCCGGCGTGCTCTCGATCGTGGTGCGGCGTGCGTTTCGCATCCGCGAGCTGGAGGAAGAGAACCGGCGCCTGCGCGAGCGCACGGGCTCGATGGCCCTCGAGGGCATCATCGGCGTCAGCGATGCGATGCGCAGCGTCTGCCGCGCGGTCGAGAAGGTCGCCCCGAGCGGTGCCACCGTGCTCATACTCGGTGACAGCGGCACCGGCAAGGAGCTGATCGCGCGCTCCGTGCACCGACTCTCGGGCCGTTCCCACAAGCCGTTCATGCCGATCAACTGCGCAGCCATTCCCGACACGCTGCTCGAGAGTGAGCTGTTCGGCTATGAGAAGGGCGCGTTCACGGGAGCGGCCAAGCGCACGGCCGGCAAGCTCGAGGCGGCCGACGGCGGCACGGTGTTTCTGGATGAGATCGGGGAGATGCCGGCGTCCCTGCAGGCGAAACTGCTGCGGATGCTGCAGGAGCGCACCGTCGAGCGTATCGGCGGCCGCGCGCCGATTCCGCTCGACCTGCGCTTCGTCTGCGCCACCAACCGCAAGCTCGAGACGCTGACCGGCAGCGGCGGCTTTCGCGAGGATCTCTACTACCGGATCAGCGAAGTCACCATCCAGATGCCGCCGCTGCGCGACCGCCAGGGGGATAGCCTCCTCATCGCGCAAGTGCTGCTGCAGCAGATGTCGGAGCGCTTCGGCAAGCCGACGCGCGGCCTCGCGCCCGATGCCATCCGTGCGATCCAGGCGTATCCGTGGCCGGGCAACGTGCGCGAGCTCGAGAACCGCATCAAGGGCGCGGTCATCATGGCGGAGGGCGCCGTCGTCACGGCCGTCGACCTCGGCCTGAAGGATCCCGGCGAGGACCCCGAGTACCTCAACCTCAGAGTCGCGCGCCAGCGCGCCGAGGTGCAGGCGGCGCGGCAGGCGCTCGCGGTCGCCCGAGGCAATCTTTCGCGGGCCGCGGAGCTTCTGGGCGTCACCCGCCCGACGCTCTACGACCTCATCGAGCGTCACCACATCGACGCCTCGTCGTTCGGGCGCAATGGCTCCTCAGCGGTGGAATCCGACGCTTCTGAGACGCTCGCGTCCGAGCAGCGTCTCCAATCGAAGTAGATGACCACGAGGTCGTTGCAATCCACTGACATATCTTGAGAAATTTCGCCCCACTGCCTGAACGGCGGTGGGGAGATAGATGGTAGTCTGCGCGCCGGAACACGAGCTGCCACCCGCGGTCAAAGGTCCGACCCCAATGACTCCCGACGCCATCGAACATCACACTCTCGACCGCGAGTCGGCCGTCGCGGATCTGGCCCAACAGTCGGCGCAGGTCGCCCGCCGCCGCCGCCTCATGTGGATCGCCGGCCTCGCTGTCCTCATTGCGATCGTCATCTGGGTCATCCATCACCGGCTCGCCTCGCAGGCAGACCAGCCGTCTTTCGCCGCGATGATGGGCCCGCTACCCGTGAGTGTCGACAAAGTGTCGACGACCGACGTCCCCGTCGTGATCGATGCGCTTGGCACGGTAACGCCGCTTGCGACGGTGACCGTACGCCCTCAGGTGACCGGCCCGATCGTCAAGATTGCCTTCACCGAGGGGCAGCACATCGAGAAGGGCGGCATGCTGGCGCAGATCGACCCCCGGCCCTATCAGGCGGCGCTCGATCAGGCTGTCGGCCAGCTCGGCCGCGATCAGGCGATGCTCGCGGGCGCCCGCACGGACCTGGTGCGCTACAAGAAGCTCCTTGCACAGAACTCGGTGGCGGAGCAGACCTATTCCGATGAGCTGGCAACCGTCCGTCAGGACGAGGCGGCGATCGAGGCTGACAAGGCTGCAATCGAAACGGCCCGACTCAACTTGAGCTACTGCCGCATCACCTCGCCCGTGGCGGGACTCGTCGGGCTGCGCCAGGTGGACCTCGGGAATCTCGTGCAAGCCAACCAGACGACGGCCATCGCCACGGTGACGCAGATGCAGCCGATGTCGGTGCTCTTCACGGTGCCGGAGAATGACTTGAGCCAGGTCTTCCAGCGCGTGAGCGGGGGCCGGAAGCTCGCGGTCCAGGCGTACGACCGCAACATGAAGCACCTCATCGCCACCGGCTCGCTCTCCAGCATCGACAACCAGATCAACACCAGCACCGGAACGCTGCAGCTGCGGGCACTGTTCGACAATGCCCACGCGGAGCTCTTTCCGAACGAGTTCGTCAATGTGAAGCTGGTGCTCGATACGCTGCAGAATCAGATCGTCGTGCCGGGTGCGGCGGTGCAGAATGGACCGTCGAGCAACTTCGTCTACATCGTCAATCCCGATCACACGGTGACCATGCGCACGGTCGTGACGGGCCCGACCGACGGTAACAACATCGCCATCACCAAGGGTCTGTCGGCCGGGGAGACCGTGGTGACGGACGGGGCCGATCAACTCCGTGACGGCGCGAAGGTGCTGCTGCCGGGCGAGAAGCCGGCCGGCTTCGCCGGCGGGGCATCCGGAGGATCCAACAGCGCCCGCTGCGCGCGCATCGCGACCTACATGAAGGGCGCGACCGGCTCCAAGGCCACGCGCCTCGCCAAGATGTCTGCACGCCTGGGTTGCAGCGGCGGGCCAGCGGGCACGAAAGCCCCGGCGACATGAACCCGTCCCGGCCTTATATCCTGAGGCCGGTCGCCACCTCCCTCCTGATGGTGGCCATCGTCATCCTCGGGGCGATCGGCTATCTGCTGCTGCCGGTCTCGACGTTACCGGAGGTCGACTATCCGACCATCGAGGTGACGACCTTCCTTCCGGGCGCGAGTCCGGACGTGATGGCCTCGACCGTGACCGGCCCGCTCGAGCGGGAGTTCGGCCAAATGCCGGGCCTGAGCGAGATGTCCTCGAGCAGCTCGGCCGGGGCTTCCATCGTCACGCTGCAGTTCGACCTGAACCTCAGCCTGGATGTGGCCGAGGCCGAGGTGCAGGCGGCGATCAGCGCCTCGCAGAGCCTGCTGCCCCAGAGCCTGCCGGCACCGCCCATCTACGCGAAGGTGAACCCGGCGGATGCTCCCGTCCTGGCCCTCGCGGTCACCTCGAGCACCATGCCCACACCGAAGGTCGAGGATCTCGCCGATACGCGCATCGCGGAGAAGATCTCCCAGGTGACTGGCGTCGGCCTCGTGAGCCTCAACGGTGCGCCGCGGCCTGCGGTGCGGGTGCTCGCCAATCTGCAGCAGCTCGCCGCCTATGGACTCAACCTCGATGACCTGCGCACCACCATCGCCAATTCCAACACCGATGCGCCCAAGGGAAACTTCGACGGCACCGCGCACTCGTACACCATCGACGCCAACGACCAGATCCAGAGCCCGGCCGAATACGCCAACCTCGTGGTCGCATACAAGAACGGCGCGCCGGTGTACCTCAAGAGCGTCGCCCAGGTGGTCGAGAGCGCAGAGAACACCCAGCTCGCGAGCTGGGTGAACGACGTCCCCGCGGTGCTCGTCAACGTGCAGCGGCAACCGGGCGCGAACGTCATCCAGGTGGTCGATCGCGTGCAGGCGCTGCTGCCGGAGCTGCGCGCGTCGCTCCCATCCAACGTCAGTCTTTCCGTGGTGACGGACCGCACCAACACCATCCGTGCATCGGTGAACGACGTGCAGTTCGAGCTCTCGCTTGCCGTGGCGCTGGTCGTGATGGTGATCTTTCTCTTCCTGCGCAGCGTCCCGGCGACGATCATTCCCAGCCTGTCGGTGCCGGTATCCCTCATCGGCACCTTCGCCGTGATGTACCTCGCGGGCTTCAGTCTGGACAACCTGTCGCTGATGGCGCTCACCATCGCCTCGGGATTCGTCGTCGATGATGCAATCGTCATGATCGAGAACATCTCGCGCCACATCGAGAAGGGCGAGAAGCCGCTCGCGGCGGCGCTCAAGGGCTCCGGTGAGATCGCCTTCACCATCGTCTCGCTCACCATCTCGCTCATCGCCGTGCTGATTCCTCTCCTTTTCATGCGCGAGGTGGTGGGCAGGCTGTTTCGCGAGTTCGCGATCACGCTCGCCATCTCCATCCTCATTTCCGCAGTCGTCTCGCTGACGCTGGTGCCGATGCTGTGTGCGAAGATGCTGCGCACGCACGAGGAGACGGCGCGCTCCCAGGGAAGCTTTGCGCGCCGCGCCGAGGAAGGGTTCAACCGTCTGATCCAGCGCTATGGGCGCGCGCTGGAACTGACACTGGAGCATCAGACCCTGGTGCTGTGGGTTGCAGTCGGGACGCTGGTGCTGACGGTCCTCCTGTACGTCCTGATCCCGAAGGGGTTCTTCCCGCTGCAGGATGCCGGCCTGCTGCAGGCCACGACGCAGGCGCCGCCTGCGATTTCCTTCAGCGAAATGACCCGCCGCCAGCAGGCGCTGGCCGGAGTCATCCGCAAGGATCCCGATGTCGAGAGCCTGACGTCCTATGTAGGAGTGGATGGCACAAATGCCACGCTCAACGACGGGCGCATGCTGATCAACCTGAGACCCAAGGAGGATCGCAGCGACAGCATCGAGACCGTCATGCAGCGTTTACGGCAGGAGGCGAGGCAGGTCCCCGGCATCGCGCTCGCGCTGCAGCCGGTGCAGGACCTGACCATCAGCTCCATCCAGGGCAGCGCCCAGTACCAGTTCATCCTCGGTGCCGCCAGCCGCTCCATTCTGGATCCGTGGGTTCCCAAGCTGCTCGCTGCCCTGCAGCGCTCGGCGTCGCTGGCGCACGTGTCGACGACCTTTCTCGACCAGGGATTGACGGCGCAGGTCGATGTGGATCACAGCACCGCCGCGCGCTTTGGCATCACCGACGCGACGATAGACAACGCACTCTACGATGCCTTCGGTCAACGGATCATCTCGACGATCTATACCCAGTCGAATGACTACCGCGTGATCCTCACTGCCGATCCCACCCTCAACGACACGGTCAACTCCCTCAACTACATCTATCTGCCGTCAGCCGGGGGCGGCCAGGTACCCCTGGGGTCGATCGCGCACGTCGGTGTCCGCCAGGCGCCGCTCTCGATCCAGCACCTCGGCCAGTTCCCGGCGGCGGTGTTCTCCTTCGATACGGCGCCGGGGGCCTCGCTCGGCGCGGCGGTGGCGGCCATCCGGCAGACGGAGAAGGACATCGGGCTGCCGGTGAGTATCAGTACCACCTTCGAGGGCGAGGCGCTCGCCTTCGAGTCCTCGCTCACGAGCGAGGTGCTGCTGCTGCTGGCCGCGATCGCGACCGTGTACATCGTGTTGGGCGTGCTCTACGAGAGCTACATCCACCCGCTCACGATTCTCTCGACGCTGCCGTCGGCGGGCATTGGCGCGTTGCTCGCCCTGATGCTCGCGGGACAGAGCCTCAACATCATCTCCATCATCGGCATCGTCCTGCTCATCGGCATCGTCAAGAAGAACGCGATCATGATGATCGACTTCGCGCTCACGGCCGAGCGCGAGGGCGGCCAGGCGCCGCGGCAGGCGATCTACGAGGCCTCGCTGCTGCGCTTCCGGCCGATCCTGATGACCACCGTGGCGGCGCTCTTTGCGGCGCTGCCGCTGGTGCTGGGTACCGGCACGGGCTCGGAGCTGCGCTCGCCGCTCGGCCTCTCCATCATCGGAGGGCTCCTCGTCAGCCAGCTCCTGACACTCTTCACGACGCCCGTGATCTATCTCTTCTTCGACAGGCTGTCGAAGCGCGTCAAGGCTTGGGCCGGTGTCAGGTCGGCTGGCGGCGATGAGCATCCGCGACTGCCGCCGCAGGCGGCGGGCTCGCGGTGAATCCCGGGCGGACATGAACGTCTCCAGGCCATTCGTCATGCGGCCCGTCGCCACGACGCTGCTCTCATGCGGCCTCGCACTTGCAGGGCTTGCCGCCTACTTCCTGCTGCCGGTCTCCTCCATGCCGACGGTCGACTTCCCCGCCATCGTGGTCATGGGGACTCTTCCTGGTGCGAGCCCGGAGACGGTCGCCACCAGCGTCACGACACCGCTCGAGCGGCACTTGAGCGCCATCGCGGGCGTCGACGAGATGACCTCGGAGAGCTCGGAGGGGAGCTCCCGCATCATCCTGCTCTTCGACCTCAATCGCGACATCCACGGCGCCGAGAGTGACGTGCAGGCGGCGATCGAGGCGGCGCGGCAGGACCTGCCGGGCTCGCTGCGCGAGAATCCGACCTATCACGCCTTCAATCCCTCCGATGCGCCCATCCTCATCCTGGCGCTGACCTCCGATACGCTGCCCATCGGAGATCTCTACGATGCCGCCTCGACGGTCATCCAGCAGAAGCTGCTGCAGATCGAGGGCGTCGGCGATGTCTCCCTCGGCGGCAGCTCGCTGCCGGCGGTGCGCATCGACCTCAATCCGCAGGCGCTCTTCAAGTACGGCATCGGGCTCGAGGATGTACGCGCGGCCATCGCGGCGGCCAACGCCAACGCCCCCAAGGGCGCGCTCGATGACCCGCAGCGGCGCTACCAGATCTATGTCAATGACAGCGCCACCGACCCGGCGCAGTACCGCTCTCTCATCGTCGCTTACCGTAACGGCGCGGCGGTACGGCTGGGCGACATCGCGACGATAGGCGAGGGCGTCGAAGACGTGCGCAATCTGGGCCTCGCGGACGGGAATCGAGCGGTGCTCATGGTGATCCGCAAGCAGCCGGGCGCCAACATCATCGACACGGTCGATGCGATCAAGGCAGTGGTCCCGCAGATCCGTGCGTCGATCCCCGCGGGCATCAATCTCATCGTCACCAACGATCGGACGCAAAGCATCCGCGCCTCCCTGCACGATGTCGAGGTCACGCTCCTCATCTCGCTGCTGCTGGTCGTCACGGTCGTGCTGGTCATGTTGCGCAATCCCCGCGCCGCGCTGGTCCCGGCAGTGGCCGTCCCGCTCTCCCTGGTGGGTACCTTCGGGGTGATGTACCTCCTCGGGTTCAGTCTGAACAATCTCTCGCTCATGGCGCTCACCGTCGCGACCGGGTTCGTCGTCGACGATGCCATCGTCGTCATCGAGAACATCACCCGCCACGTCGAGGCAGGTGTACCGCGTCTGCAGGCTGCGCTGGACGGCGCGCGCGAGGTGGGCTTCACCGTTCTCGCGATGAGCGTTGCGCTGATTGCCGTGTTCATCCCCATTCTCATGATGGGCGGCCTGGTCGGGCGCGTGCTGCGCGAGTTCGCCATGACCCTGGCCGTCACCGTGGTGCTCTCGCTCGTCATCTCGCTCACCCTGACTCCGATGCTCTGCGGACGGATCCTGCGCCCGCCACCGCATCTCGGGCGATTCCTGCTGGCGGTGGAGCGCGGCTTCAATGCCCTGCGTGAGCTCTACGGCCGCTCGCTGGCCGATGCGATCCGTCATCCGCGAGCGGTCATGCTGGTGCTGCTCGGCGTGGTGGTGCTCAACTTCTATCTTTTCGCCATCGTGCCGAAGGGGTTCTTCCCGCAGGAGAGCTCCGGGGCGCTGATGGGCTTCGTGCGCGCCGACCAGAGCATCTCCTTCCAGGCGATGCAGCAGAAGATGCTGCGCATCGTGAGAACGGTCAGCCGCGATCCGGCGATCGCGCACGTGGTCGCTTTCACGGGCGGCGGCGGCGGCGGGCACTTCGGCGGCGCGATCAACACCGGGCAGATGTTCGCGGAGCTCAAGCCCATTTCCGAGCGCAAGGTCAGCGACGATGCCGTCATCGCACGCGTGCGCAGGGCGCTCTCCGGCGTCACCGGCGCGCGGCTCTTCCTGCAATCCTCGCAGGACATTCACATGGGTGGCCGGCAGGGCTTCGCGGAGTATCAGTACACACTGCTCTCCGATGACCTCGCGACTCTCAGCGCCTGGACACCGAAGATCACCGAGGCCCTGGAGAACAGCAGTGCCATCGAGGATGTGAGCTCCGACAGGCAGGAGAGCGGGCTCGACGTGCGTCTGGACATCGATCGCGCCACTGCCGCGCGGCTCGGCGTCGACATGTCGGAGGTCGACAACACGCTCTATGACGCATTCGGGCAGCGGCTGGTCTCGACCATCTATCAGGACATGAATCAGTACCACGTCGTGATGGAGGTCGACCCGCGCTTCTGGCAGAGCCCGGAGACTTTGAAGGACATCTACGTCAGTACCTCCGGCGGTGCGCTGAGCGGCACGCAGTCGAGCGCACCGGCCTCGGGGGCCTTCCAGGTGCCGGCGGGCGCGAGCGGGGGCAACGCCGCCTCTCGAGCGGCGTCGGCATCGAGCACCACGGCGAGCACGGCAGCGGGCACGGCAGCGGGCACGGCAGCGGGCACGGCAGCGAGCAGCGCCGCGCAGAACTTCCAGCTCAATCAGCTCACCAACAGTACCGGCAAGGCTTCCACCGGCTCATCGCTCAGCACCCGGCAGGAGACCATGGTGCCGCTCTCGGCCTTCAGCCACTACGGCCCCGGAACGACGCCGCTCGCCGTCAACCACCAGGGCCCGTTCGTCGCCGCGACCTTCTCGTTCAATCTGCCGGACGGCGAGCCGCTCGGCACAGCGGTGGCGGCCATCAACCACGTGATGCAGGACCTGCACGTGCCGATCTCCATCCACGGAGAGTTCGCGGGAACCGCGAGATTATTCCGGCAAACGATCGTGGAGGAGCCGCTGCTCATCCTCGCTTCCCTGATCGCGGTCTACATTGTGCTCGGAGTGCTCTACGAGAGCCTGACACAGCCCATCACCATTCTCTCGACTCTGCCCTCGAGCGGTATCGGGGCGGTGCTCGCGCTGCTCCTCTTCGGGGAGTCCTTCACCCTGATTGCGCTGATCGCGGTGATCCTCCTCATCGGCATCGTTCTGAAGAACGCCATCATGATGGTGGACGTGGCTCTCGAGACGCAGCGCCACGGTAAGGAGGGAGCCGCGAAAGCGATCCACGATGCATGCATGCTGCGCTTCCGACCCATCATGATGACCACTCTCGCGGCAATGCTCGGTGCGCTGCCGCTCGCGGTGATGACGGGGCAGGGCTCCGAGATGCGCCGCCCCCTCGGCATCGCGATCGTCGGAGGGCTCTTCATCAGCCAGATCCTGACGCTCTACACGACGCCGGTCGTCTACATTTATCTCGATCGCTTCCGCCTATGGATCAAGAGAACCTTCCGTCGCCGCGAAAGGCACCTGCCGTCTCCCGGAGCGCAGCCGGTATGAGTTGTCGGACGCGCCTCCGCAAGCCGCCCGTACGATCCCGCGGCAGGGTGTTTGCCGGCGCGGGCCCGTCACTGGCCGCGGCAGCTTGTGTCCTCGCGCTCGACGCGTGCGCCGTAGGGCCGAACTACCATCGGCCGTCGGTGCCGCCGGCGCCTGCATTCAAGGAGGGACAGGGTTGGGCGCCGGCAACGCCTGCGCAGATCTCCGGCGAGGAGTGGTGGTCGGTTTATGACGACCCCGTCCTGTCCTCGCTCGAGAAGCAGGTCGAGGTCTCGAATCAGAACCTCAAGGCCGCGGTGGCCTCCTACTACGCTGCGCGGGAAGCGGTCGGCGTCACACGGGGCACGCTCTTCCCGAGCATCGGGCTCGGCGGCAGCGGTACCCGCACCGGGGGCTCCGCCCGAAGCAACCTGTCTCTCAGCGGGCTGCCTGTCGGGGTCGTGCAGGGCGGCTCCAGCACCCGCACGCTCTACGATGCCAACGCGAACGCGAGTTGGGATCTCGACATCTGGGGCAAGATCCGCCGCCAGCTCGAGGGCGACCTGGCGCAGGCACAGGCAAGCGCCGCGGACGTGGCTGCCGCCCGGCTCTCCGCACAGGCGGCGCTGGCGACGGACTACTTCCAGCTGCGGGCCGCGGAGCAGCAGCTGCGCCTCCTGAAAACATCAGTGCAGGACTACCAGGTGTCGCTGCAGATTGCGCAGAACCGTGTCAATGCAGGCGTGACGACGCTTGCAGACGTCTATTCCGCACGTACGCTGCTGGAGAATACGCAGTCACAGGAGAACACGGTGGAGCTCACCCGGGCGAAGTTGGAGCATGCGATTGCGGTGCTGATCGGGAAGGCACCGGCGGCGCTGACTCTCGCGCAGGGTGAGCTGGCCGCTACGGTCCCGGTCGTTCCGGCGGGCGTGCCCTCGCAGCTGCTGCTGCGCCGCCCGGATATCGCCGCAGCGGAACGCACCGTCGAAAACGCCAATGCGCAGATCGGCGTTGCGGAGTCGGCGTGGTTCCCCAGCCTGACGCTGTCAGGCGCGTACGGCTACGAGTCCTCATCGCTCGCCACCCTGATCCGCGCGAGCAACTCTGTCTGGTCCTTCGGGCCGTCTCTGGCGGAAACCGTCTTCAACGGCGGCGCAAGGGTCGCGCAGACGCGCGAAGAGCGTGCGCTATACGACTCTGCGGTAGCGACCTACCGCCAGACGGTGCTGAGCGCGTTTCAGCAGGTCGAGGACGATCTCGCGACGCTGCGGTACCTGCAGACAGACTATGCCCAGGAGCAGCAAGCGCTCGCCGACGCGGAGCGATCCGAAGCGCTGACGCTCAATCAGTACAAGGCGGGCGTTGCCGACTACGCGAGCGTACTGACAGCGCAGACCGCACGACTCAACACGGAGATCACCGCGCTCGACGTCCAGAATCAGCGGTTGGTCGCCAGCGTGGACCTGATCGACGCCATCGGCGGCGGCTGGAGCAGTGCCCGGTTGCGAGACCGCTCGCCCATCAATTGATCGTTGCGGTGACCTCGGCCGAGACGGGGCTCTCCGTGCCCTCGGAATTGACTGCGGCCACCGAGAAGTAGTACGTCCCGGGCTGCAGGTCGTCGACCACGTAGGTAGCGATCCCCGGATTCGGAACGGAAATCTTATGCGTGTAGTAGCCGGATGCGGGCCCGTAAAGGATGTCGTAGCCGGCCAGATCCGTCAGCGTCGTGCCATCCATGTTTTCCGTCGGCGGCATCCAGTTGATCGTGACGGCTTTGCCGCCTGCGGGTGGGGGATTGCTGCCGCTGGTGCTACTGCTGCTGCTGCCGCCATCGGCTCCAGCGCCGCTCGTCGAAGTGGAGACCGGACTTGAAGCGTTAGGCGGCGTCGAGGCGGTAGCTGCCGACGTCGACGCGCTGTCCGCGGCACCTCCACCGCAGGCAGAGAGTGTGAGCCACAGCCCTGCCATGACACATAGATAGACCTCGCGGTGCGACCCGCGTCCCCGTTTGGCGTTCGTCATTAAATACCCCGAACCGTGCGACCCGTTGCCGGTCTTGTAACGGGCGAGTCCTTCAGTTCAGGAGAGTGCTCGAAGCGTTCAGCCGCGACGTGGCTGTTCCTTCACAGGGCTGCTGACATGCGCTGCGCATCGGCATGCGCAGTAATCAGGACCACCCCGGCAACTCCGCTGTCGTAGGCTTCGCGCCGTTAGACCGTGAGTTTTGCGACACCCGCCTTTCGACGGGTTTTGCGCGTTGCGCCGCCGGATGCGAGCCGACCGCGCGCCTGATGTATTGCAACGCCTGTGCCAGGCACGATAAACGCCCGAAATATGGAGTGTTCGAGACGTAAGCTCGAGCTTGGCAGAACGCCTCGCGGCACTTACCGTCTGTACATGCAGACAGTTGGTGTTGACTCCAGCGCTGCGATTTAACTAAGCATTTGAATTTGCCGCTGAAATCGCTCGTCGCGGATGGCCGACAGTGCGGTCGCTCTGCGTCGCCAGCCCGAGCACCAAATCGCCGTCACGATGTCGAACGGTGACAGGCGCCGACCACGACGGGCGAGGCCCCGAATTGCGCCGAGCAATCTAGATCAGGAGCGATGCTTGCTGTTTTCGGGCACACCCTGGGTGTACTCCCGCGACCGGCTCCCCTTGGATGACCAGCGAAGCCCTTTCATTCACCCGCAGCTTCTCCATTGCCCTGGTAGCCCTCGTGGAAGCGATGGCCCCACCCGCAGTGTCGGTAGGATTGCTCTATGGGCTGTGCTGGGCTTATGACGCCCAGTTCAAGGGTTCTTTCATCGTCCTCGCGATTCTGGTCGCAGCTCTCTCGATACTGGTGCCGCCCCCGCGGACGCGCCCGCAGGGCTCTCCAGCCCTGCTGTCGCCCACCTGGCCGCTGGCGGGCCGGGTGCTCGCACGCTGGCTGATCATCGTTGGCATCATGCTCGCGATCGGCTTCCTCACCAAGTACTCGGTCAACTTTTCGCGCAAGATCGTCGCGTCGTGGATCGTGGCCACCCCGGCGTGCCTGATCCTGGTGATGCTCTGTCTGCAGGAGCTGCGGCGCCGATTGATGTATGACCCGAAGATGGTGCGCCGGGTGGCCTTCGCGGGCTTGAATGACAGCAGCATGGCCCTCGCCCGCAGCATTGGCGAGAGTGGTGAGCTCGCGGGCCTGAAGGTCGAGGGATTCTTCGACGATCGCAGCGCCGAGCGGCTGGGCTTGCCCGGCGCGCGCGCGCGCCTGCTCGGCCGGCTGCCGGACCTGGCTTCGTGGGTGAAGCGGCGCGGCATAGACGTTGTCTTCGTCGCGCTTCCGGTGCGGCACATCCAGCGCGTCATGCAGCTCCTCGATGAGCTGCGCGACACCACCGTATCGATTTACTACGTGCCGGACATTTTTGCCATCGATCTCATCCAGGCTCGAAGCGGCGAGCTCTTCGGCACCCCCGTGGTCGCGCTGTGCGAGACGCCGTTCTGCGGCTATCGCGGCGTCATCAAGCGGATCACCGACATCACGTTCGCCACTTCGATTCTGGTGGTGGCCGCGCCATTGATGCTCGCGCTCGCCGTGTTGGTGCGGATGTCGTCTCCCGGCCCGATCATCTTCGCCCAGCGCCGCTACGGACTCGACGGTCGGGAAATCACCGTGTGGAAGTTCCGCACGATGACGGTGCTCGAGGATGGCGAGCGGGTCGTGCAGGCGAGGAGGGGGGATGCGCGCATCACGGCAGTGGGCCGGTTCATGCGGCGCTACTCGCTGGACGAGCTGCCGCAGCTCTTCAACATCCTGCAGGGGCGCATGAGCCTCGTCGGACCGCGACCGCACGCCGTGGCGCACAACGAGGAATATCGGAAGCTGATCAAGGGCTACATGATCCGCCACAAGGTGCCCCCCGGGATGACCGGGCTCGCGCAGGTGAATGGTTGCCGGGGAGAGACCGCGCGGGTGGAGGAGATGCAGGCGCGGGTCAACTACGACCTCGAATACCTGCGCCGCTGGACGCCGCTGCTCGACCTGAAGATCCTGCTGCTCACCGCGATCGTGCTCCTGCGGGGCGAGAAGGCGTACTGATGGCAAGAAGTGATCGAGCATGCGGCCGCCGGCAGCCGAGCCGATGCTGACGGCGACGCGGCCGCCGTGAGACGCGAATGCGCACTGAGGTTCCCATAACCGAACAGGTGCTCGGCAAGGGCAGCTCGGCGTGGACACGCCTGCGCGAGCGAACGGCCGCGTGGCTCTCGAACATGGCCTCGCTCTTTGAGGCGACCGGCCCCAATGTGAGGGTGGACGCACGAACGCTCATGGCGCTCGCCGCAATCGTCGGCGTGGGCGCGTTCCTCAGGTTCTGGGGCTTGGATAACGTCGGCCTGCACGGCGATGAGAAGACGATGGCCCTGCCTGCGATGCACCTTCTGCGCTACGGCACGCCTGAGATGCCGAGCGGCTTCACTTATCCGCGCGCCATTACGCAGCTTTATCTCATGGCGTGGTCCATGCGGCTCTTCGGTGTGAGCGAATGGGCGTTGCGCTTTCCTTCCGCGGTATGCGGCGTGCTCCTCATCCCGCTCGCCTGGGTCGCAGGGCGGCGATTTCTCGGGATGCGGTGGAGTCTCGCGCTGGCCGCCGTCGTCGCGCTGCTGCCGGCGTTCATTCAGGATGCGCAAACCGCGCGCATGTACGTTTTCCTCGTGACCGGCGTTGCAGGCTTCATGGCGCTCCTCTTTGCCTGGGAGCGCACCGGCAAAGTCGGCTTCCTCGTCGCGGCGGTGATCGAGATGGCGGTGACGCTCGAGTTCCATACGCTCGCGATCTTCGCCGATTGGCTCTGTTTCCTCCCTGGGCTCCTCGCGGGCGATTCCCGCAGGCTCCGCCAGGGCGCGATTGCATTCGTCGTCATCGCGGCTGAGTTTGGCGCGCTCAACCACTGGATTGGACAGCATTACCCGCATGCGGCCGACGCGCTCGCCGTAGCCGTCAGCAACGCGCCGCGCGCCCCCGGGGCAGGCCGCCTCGATCCCACCTGGGCGGTGGTCATCTTCCTGCCGGCGGTCGCGCTTTCCTGGTACGCAGTTCGGAGCCGCGGCTGGCTACCCGTCGTGCTCCTCACCACGAGCCTGCTCGCGCAGGTCTCGAGGCTCGATCACCTGGCAATCCTCCTCATCATCGCCGCGCTCGTGATCGCGCGGCGCGACGGCCGGCTCTCGCCTTCCCGCCTCGGAGGCTATTTTGGAGTCTGCGTGCTCATCGCCGGCTTGCAGATCGAGTATGGCCTCGTGCATCACGTCGGCAAGCTCACGCAGATCTGCGGTCTGCTGCTCGGCTGGCCGAGCGTGCGGCCGTGGATCGCGATTTCCCAACTCTCGTGGGCGGCGGTGGTCATCGCGGCCGCGGGGGTGGCGGTGGGCCTTCGGCGGCTCGCGCTCAGGCGGCGCATTCCCCCCCATCTGCTGCTCTTCGCCCTCGGCGTATGGCTGCCCATGCTGCAGATCGGGCTCTTCGCCTGGGACGTACCGCCGCGCTATACCGGGGCGCAGATCGTGCCGCTGCTCATGGTAGCGCTCGCGACCCTCCGCTGGGGCGCGCAGCGACTGTCGGAGCTGCTGGCACGCAGGAGCGCACCGGCGCACGGTCGGGCCATGGCGCTCACGGCAGCGGCGCTGGTTTGCCTGCTGGTGATCGACCCGACACAACTCGAGGCTGCGGTGGCTCCGAGCTACCGGGACTACCCCGACCACAAGGGCGCGGCGCAGTTCGTCGAATCGCAGCGCCTCAAGCCCGCCGACATCATCGTTGCCGAGGATGCGCTGATGCAGAAGTTCTACCTCGGCCGCATCGATTACTGGCTGCAGGCGCGCAACATGGCCGCTCCATTTCTCAGTGAGAGCGGCGGCCGCTGGGTCGATATGTACACCGGTGCGCCGCTCATCGGCACCGGCGCGCAGCTCGAGCGGCTCGTCAAGGGGCGCGACCGCGGCGCGATCTACGTGATCGGCAGCGGCGAGGAGATGCAGGACGGACGCAAGATGATGCGCGGCCTCGGCATTGCCCAGGTGCTGCGCTCGTCAGCCTTTCATCTCGTCTATGTCGGCCGCGACAGGGTGACGGACGTCTGGAAAGTCGATCCTCCGCGGCATCAGGTGGCGACTGCGAGCGTTGTCCATGGCAGGTAAAGGCATCTCCGGGGTGGGTAATCAGGCCGCCATCCTGACGCTGGCGCGGCTGGCGAATTACGGGCTGCTGATCATCAGCCCGATCATCCTCGTGCGCATGCTGAGCGTTGCGCAGTTCGGCAGCTACCGCGAGTTTCTGCTGTACGCGACGCTGTTGAATACCCTCGCCACCTTCTCGATCGGCGCCAGTCTGCTCTATTTCATTCCGGCAGAGCCGCAGTGCCGCTGGCGCGTCGTGCGCCAGACGGCGCTCCTGCTTGCCGGCTCCAGCATCCTGGTCGTGGGGGCGATGGTGGCAATCGATCTCGCCTCGGGCGGGCGGCTGGTCGGGCACTTTCTGTGGCCGCTCGTTGGCTTCACGCTGCTCTCCACGAATCTCGATTTCTGGGAATACTACTGGGTGGCGACGAAGCGTACCGGTCTGGTGTTCGCCTACTCCTCGGTCCGCCTCGCCGGCCGCGTGACGGTGGCCACGGTGACGGCTGTAGTCACTCACAACGTAGAGATCATCATCTGGGCGCTGGTGGGGTTCGAGGGCGTTCGCATGTCCGTGGCGGCGATAGTGTGGATGCTCGTCGAGAAGAGCGCGACGGAGCCTCCGCTTGCGGAGCCGTGGCGCGCCTTACTGCGCTACTGCGTGCCTACGGGCACTGCCTCGGTGCTTTCGATGCTGACCCGGAATTTCGGCAGCCTGGTGGTCGCGAAGACACTCGGGCCGGTGTTGTTCGCCCTTTTTGCGATCGGCCGGTCGGGGGATCCGGTGATCAACATCCTGCGCACTTCCGTTTCGAGCGTCGTCCTTCCGGAGATGGTGCGCCGCGGACACGGCTCACGGGACGCCTCGCTCGCGCTGTGGCGACGGGCAACGGTCGTGAACGTGATCGTGCTCCTGCCGGTGGTCGTGCTCCTCCTGCTTTTCGCGACGCCTCTGATCGCCATCCTCTTCGGCAAGCGATATGTCGCGGCGGCGATCGTGCTGAGGATCTACACGCTGCTGATGGTGCGGGAGTGCTTCGACTTCTCACCGGCCGTGCGCGCGCGCAACGAGACGCGCCCGCTCGTCGAGAGCAATGTGCTGTCGCTCATCGCTTGCGCCATCCTGCTCGCGCTGCTCATACCCGTCGCGGGGCTGGCCGGCGCAATGGCGGCCGTTGCCCTGGCGACGCTCGTCGATGCCGGCTGGCTCGCATACCGGACGATGCAATCCTACAACCTCACCCTCCGTGAGCTTCTCCCGTGGGGCAGCATCGGCAAGACGGCTGCCGCGGCGATCGCGGCGGGAGCGATTCTCTTTGCCTTCGCCTGGAGGCAGCACCTCGGCTTCGGCCTCCTCGTCCTCGCCTCCATCGCCTATCTCGTCAGCTTCGCGCTGCTCGTGCTCGCCCTGCGAGTGCCGGAGGCGCAGACGCTGCTCGAGTGGACGCGCCGCCTCGTGCCGCTGCGCGCGGCGACTTCCCGTAGGGCCTGAACCATGCGGCTGCTCTTCATTCTGGTCATCGCTGCGCTCGCCACCGCGGACATCTTCAGCGGCGGGATGAGCATGGGGCCCGGCTTGAGCGTCAAGAACGCTCTGATTTATCCGATCACCCTCGGCCTGATGTTCCGCATGTCGATCACCGGCGGCTTCCGTGTGCGCCTGCCGATCCTCAACGCCGCCTTCGTGATCTGGATCTCCTACGCCATTCTCACCTGGATCGCCTGCATCACGCTGGTCCACTATCCGGGATACGAGGCGCGCGCCGCGGGTATCTCCCTGAAGTCCCTCATGATGGACTCGGGCATTTTCTTCTTCACTTACTTTTACGGCGTCGAGTCCGAGAACGACTTCTTCACGATGACGAAGACGCTCGCACTCGCGATCGGTGTGGCCAACCTCCTGACCCTGGCGGATGTTGCCGGCCTCATTCACCTCGGGATCACGATCGGCAGCGAAGGCGTCGAGGCCGACCGTGTGTTCGGGGTCTTCGGACATGCCAACGACACCGCGGCGCTCATCGTCTGTCTGTTGCCCATGATGGCCGCCGTCGCGACGATGAGCCGGGGATGGCCGAAGGTCTTCTGGTACATCGGCGCGTTCTCCTCCATCGCCGTGCTCATGCTGACCGTCTCGCGCGGCGCCTACGTCGGTGTCATCGTCGGATATGCCTGGGCGCTCTGGCTCTGCCGGCGCTACCTGCCGACCTCGCGCGTCGTGGCGTGGATCCTGATCGGCGTTTCATCGCTCGTCGTTTCCGTCGGCATCGCGATAGCCGTCATGCCGGAATTCACGCAGGTGCTCACCGAGCGGCTCTTCAACCAGACGATGTCCGTCTCGGCCAGCACCGCCTCATCGGGACGAACGTCGCTGTGGCTCGCGACGCTCGATATGATGATGGCGCATCCCATCACCTTTCTGACGGGCTACGGCTGGCAGACCGAGCAGCTCATGTTCACCCTCGTCACGCACAACAACTATCTCGACCAGTTGTTCGAGCTCGGCGCGGTGGGTCTGCTCGCCTTCCTCACGATCCTCTTTCAGTCCGTGAGGACGGCTTTGCGCGCGCTGGCGACCGCGGACGCGCATCTGCGCCCGTACATGGTCGCATTCGTCTTCGGCATGCTCGGGCTCGCCATCTCGATCTTCTTCGTCAATCTGGAAAAGCCCTGGGATTACGTATGGCTCTACGCGGGCTTTACGCTGCGCGCAGCCGCGAACGTGATCGAGAAGGCGCAGATCCCATCCGTGCTCGCCACGTCCACCGCGGCCAAGGCGGTCGGCCATTCGCCCGAGGCCCGGGCGCGGGCTCGCGCCGCGCGGCCGCGACTTGTCGGCGATGTGAGACGCTGAGGTAACACTTCGGTGGCGAATAGTGTGAAGTGCGGCGTCTGGTAACACAGACAATAGCCGTCTGATAACACAGACAATGACGGACAGAACGCGCGCCGCGTCAAAATTTGCGCGCGCAGGCATTGACGTCATGACGAACTCTGTAACAATGACGGCCGGTTGCCCGCGGGCCTCTCGAGAGTCGGGATGTCCATGGGGCCTCTGGTGCAGACGTGAATGCGGTCATCGAACCGCGGTGCTGTCGGAGCGCTCGCACGCGCCCGGCATCACAACTAGATCGGTCGCGACGCGGGACTTCTGCGCGCCGTCCGCCGGCTGCACCGGACAGGATCTCGACTTCATCGAGCTGTCATGCTGAGCTTCGGGGGAATGATGTCACATCGACCGGTTCGTCGACTCGTTGCGGCCTTTGCCGCCGTCGCGGCGCTCGCGCTCTCTGCCGGCGCCTCTGCCTTTACGCCGCCGCAGTTTCCGCGCCTCGGCGGTGTCGAGATCGGCGGGCAGGGTAACTACAACGATCCGGCCTATCAGGCCGAGCTCGCGAAGCTCTCGGTGATGATCCTCAAGTACTGGCCGGGGCTCGCCCCGGGCGGGCAATCGATGAACAGCATCATCGGGGCGATCAAGGCGAAGAACCCGAACGCCCTCGTGTTCTTCTACACGGACTCCGATGCAGAGCCCTCCCTGGACAGCAAGGCGATGTCCGGGCTGCGGGACAAGATCGAGGCCATGCACTGGTGGCTGAAGGCCGGCTCGGGCGTCGTGCCGTCCTTCTACGGCCACAACGAGATTACGATCAACAACTCCCCTTATACGCCGAAGGACTCGAACGGCGAGACTTCGATCGATTGGATCGCCAGGTGGTATGTCAGCAATTACTACACGCCGAACCCGGCTCTCGACGGCTTGTTCATGGACAATGTGTTCCCCAGCCCGAGGGTCGCCGGCGACTGGTACGGCGATGGCGTCGCGCTCTCGCCCTCCGATCCGAAGGCGGCAGCGGCGTTGCAGGCGGGCTATGAGCGTTGGTTCAGCCTGACGCACCAGCTGATGCCGGGAAAGTACCAGCTCGGCAACATCGGCAGCTGGGTCACGGGCGCGCCGCAGGTGCCCACCGGCTACCAGGGCATGGTCAACGGCGGCGTGCTGGAGGCAATCATCGGCAAGTCGTATTCCGCCGAGACCTGGGGCGGGTGGCGGGGGATGATGAAGGAATACGCGACCATCATGCAGGTGGTGAGTGACCCGAAGCTCGTCATTTTCAACCAGTGGGGCGATCCCAAGGACTATCGGTCGTTCCGCTACGGTTTCGCCGCCTGTCTGATGAACGACGGGTATTACAGCTTCACGAGTGACTCGACAGGTTATTACGGCGTGGTGTGGTTCGATGAATATGACGCCAAGCTCGGCTTTCCGTCGGGCGCCGCGCCGACAGCCGCATGGCAGCAAGGAGTCTGGCGGCGGGACTTCGGCAACGGCATCGCGCTGGTGAACCCGAAAGGCAATGGTCCGCAGACGGTCACGCTGGAGACTCCCTTCGTGAAGATCCAAGGCACGCAGGATCCGTCGGCCAACAACGGCCAGACGGTGACCAAGGTGACATTGCAGGATCGCGACGGCATCATCCTGCTGCGCAAGGCGCCGCTCGAGCAGCCGCAGCCGCCAACGAACGTCATGGAAGAGACGGACTGAATCCGGGCCGGGCCCACCGACGACCCGTCTGTGAATGCAGACAATGGGATGTCTTCATATGCAGACAGGTAAGGTGATTGCGCGCTGAATCGGAATTTTTGCACGCTCGGGTATTGACGCCACCACGAGCGTTGTAATAACAATAGTGGCCATGCTCGCGGCGTCTCGGGAATTCGGGATGCGCCGCGGGTTCTCGGTGCGGAAGTCAATGCGGTCATCGAACCGCAGTGCCGTCGGAGCCTCGCATGCTCCCGGCGTCACAACGAGAGCAGTCACGGCCCCAGCCTTCGCGCAACCGTCTGCCGACTGCACCGGATAGCACCTCGACTTCGTCGAGCCGTCATTTTTGACCTTCCGGGGGTAATGATGTTTCATCGTTCGATTCGCAAAATTTCCGCGGCCGTCGCCGCCGCCACCGCGCTCACGCTCCCTGCCGGCGCCTTCGCCTGGACACCGCCGCCGTTTCCGCACCTCGGCGGTATCGAGACCGGCGGGCAGGCCAATTACAACTCGACGACCTACCAGGCCGCGCTCGCCAAGCTCTCGATCATGGTTCTCAAGTACTGGCCCGGGCTCAATCCGGGCGGGGAATCGATGAACACGATCATCAAGCAAATCAAGGCGAGAAACCCGAACGCCCTCGTGTTCTTCTACACGAACGCGGACGAGGGGTACCTCGGGTCGAAGACCACGTTGGCGCCGCTGTACAACAAGGTCAATTCCATGCACTGGTGGCTGAAGAACGGCTCGAGCCTGGTGCCGTCCTTCTACGGCGACGGCGGCTACACGATCAACAATACCCCGTATACACAAAAGGACTCGAGCGGCAACGATTCGATCGACTGGATCGCCAAGTGGTACGTCAGCAATTACTACACGCCGAATCCGGCTCTCGACGGTCTCTTCATCGACAACGTGTTCGCGAAGCCGAGGGTCACCGGCGACTGGTACAATAACGGCGTCGCGCTGTCGCCATCCACTACGACGGCCTCGACGGCGGTGCAGGCTGGCTACGAGCGTTGGTTCAGTCTCATGCACACGCTGATGCCGGGAAAGGCGCAGCTCGGCAATGCGGGAAGCTGGGCGATGCCCGGGGCGACGACGCCGCCCGGATACGTCAATATGTCCAACGGCGCAGTGCTCGAGGCGCTCATCGGCAAGTCCTATTCCACCGAGCAATGGGCCGGCTGGTCGGCGATGATGAAGGAGTACAACGCCGTCATGTCGGCGACGCTTGCGCCGAAACTCGTCATCTTCAACGAGTGGGGCAGTCCGACGGACTATCGGTCGTTCCGCTACGGTTTCGCCTCGTGCCTGATGAACAACGGGTATTACAGCTTCACGAGCACTTCCACCGGCTATTACGGCGTGGTGTGGTTCGATGAATACAACGCGAAGCTCGGCTCTGCGGTCTCCTCGGCGCCGACGAAGGCATGGCAGAACGGCGTCTGGCGAAGGGATTTCACCAACGGGATCGCGCTCGTGAACCCGAAAGGCAACGGCGCGCGGACCGTGAGCCTGGGAGGGACCTTCATCAAGCTCAAAGGGGGCCAGGCCCCGACGGTGAACACCGGTCAGGCGGTGACCTCGGTGACTCTGCAGGATCGGGACGGGATCATCCTGATGCGCAAGACTCCGCTGGTGCAGCCGGCGACACCGACGGTGACCGTGGGAACGGGCTGAGATCCCGGGGGTCGCGGGAGTGCGCGACCCCCGGTCTATCGGGAAGGCCGGCCCATCGCCGATTTGCTCGCGGCATCGTGCCGGTCCGGGCGTGGGCGGGCAGACCGGCCAGGCTCCCGGGTGAGGCCTTCGAGACAATCGTTGAAGCGCTCGCTCATGGCCTGAACCGTGAAGCGCTCTCGGACCCGCAGGGCGCCGGCTTCGGCCAACCGGGCGCGCAGCGCCCGGTTGGTCAGCTTGTGCAGCTGCGCCGATAGCGCCTCGATGTCGCCGGGCGGGAAGAGAAAGCCGTGCTCGCCATGGACTACCTGCTCACCGGCGCCGCCGAGATCGCTCATCACGAGCGGCCTGCCGAGCGACATCGATTCCAACGCGGCAAGCGAGAAGGTCTCGGCGTGCGAGACCAGTGTCATGACGTCACACGCACGCACGAATGGCCTCACATCCTGTTGCACGCCGGTCATGACCACGTGCTCGCGAATCCCGAGTTGGCTGGCGTGGCGCTCGATCGCGGGCCGCTCGGGGCCCTCGCCAATCAGGAGCGCCTTCGCGGGTATGGCGAGCGCGCGCAGTTTCGCCACGGCGGCGAGCAGGTCACCGTGGGCCTTTTCCGGGCGAAAGCCCGCGCACAGCCCGATCACGAAGTCTTCATCGCCGAAGCCGAGGGAGCGGCGGAACGCGAGCTGCTCTGCGGCAGGCCTGGGGTCGGAGTACCAGGCGGTATCGATGCCGTTGTGGATCACCTCATCGGCCGCGGCCCGCATGCCGTTCTTCCGCCAGTGGCGTCGCTGGCTCTCGCAGACATAGATGAGGCGATCACATCGGTTGAAGAGGGGCCGGTAAAGGAGCATCCGCGCCTTCTCGCCGCGGGTCCGAAGGAAGGTCGTGTGAAAGACCGTCGCCAGGCGTGGCACGCCGCCCTGGTGACGATGGCGCGCGAGGTAACCGTAGAGCGTCGAGTAGGAGTTGGTGCACACGATCGCCTCGATCGCGCGCTCCGCGACCAGCCGGCGCAGGCGCCGGACGGCGCCGAGATCGATCCGATGCGTGACATCCAGGCAGACGAGCTCCGCCAGGCGCGCGCGCTCGAGTTGCGGCAGCAGTTGCTCGTTGCGCTTGAGGTAAGCCAAATGGAGCCTGAAGCGGCTCGCATCGAGATTGTTGAGGAGGGTGACGACCTGCTTCTCCGCTCCGCCCGTGCCGAGGGAGTTGACCAGGAAGAGGACGCCTGGAGGCTTCGCGCTCGTCATGCGGGCCGCAGCACCCGCTCGGCGCGAATCAGCTCCGAGAGCGCCTGCCGGTACGTGTCCACGGTCTGCCGCTCGTCGGCGTGCGCGTCCATGTAGCGGCAACTGCGCTCGCTCGCCGCGCGCCATTCCTCAGGCTCCCCCGCGAGGCTCGCCAGCGCGGCGCGCAGCTCCTGCGCGTCACTCACGACGACTCCCAGACGATGTCTGCCGATGAGCTGCTGCGGATCGATGAATGCGACGACCGGTGTGCCGCGTGACCAGGCCTGCAGGTAGGTATTCGGGAAGCCTTCCGTCTCCGAGGTGCTGACGAGCACGCGCGCCCGCTCGACGTACTCTCCGATCAGGTGCTGAGGCACGAATCCGTGAAAGGTGACGTTGGGCAGTGTCGCTGCGCGCTCGCGCACCTGCGCGAAGAAGGCCTCCGCTCCCGGCATGGGTCCACCGATCAGATGAAAACTGAGATCGGGCAGCTGGACCGCGACATCGAGCAGGAGGCCGGGACGCTTCAATGGGCGGAGGTTGCCGATCCAGAGCGCCCCGATGTCACGCGCCGCGAGGGGCGGTCGCCGGCCGGCTGTCTCGAACAGCGGATCGATCACGTTGCTTGCCACCCCGAAGTTCTGCGCGAGCGCCGCTTGCTGCTTTAGGGTCTGAGCGAGCACGAGGTCTGCGCGTTTCAGTCCCCAGGTATACAGCTTTCTGTCGCGCCAGTAGCGCACGAGGAGCAGCCGCGGATCGCAGTCGGAATCGCTGGCCACGCGAAAGACGACCTTGCGGCCGTGCGATCTTGCGAACAGCGCCACCTGCGCCAGGTGTCCGCCGGCGCAACTGGCGTAGTAGATGTCCGCATCGGCGCGGCGCATGGCAGCGATCAATTTCGTCCAGCGGGGGTGCAGGAAGCGGACGACGGGAATGCCTTCTTTGGGACGGTAGGCCTTGTAAGTCCTGATGCCATCCCAGGCCGCCCCGTCCGGCTGTCCGTGATCGGCGACAACCATGGACACCGGCCACCCCCGGCGAGCCAGCGCCCGGGCGAGCAGGGTCTGCTGCAGCTCTGCCCCGCCGGCGCGACGATCCGAATACTCCCGCGCCAGCACGGGAAGGTTGCCGAGCCCCACGAAGCAGACGCTGCTGGGTGCCGCGCCGGGACTGGTCATTGCGATGCCGGTTGGAAGACGAGCCATCGAGGGGTGTGCTGCACGCGTCCCGAACAAACGCGGACCGGAGCGAAACGTTCCGGTCGCGCCCCAGGGCGGCCCAAGCATAGACGGGAACGCTTATTGCTCAAGCTTGGGCTACGAAGTGCACCCCTCACGCGGCGGAATCTCCGCCCCCATACGAAGAATTAGGAGAAGACATCGATGCAATGGCATCCCTCTCGCTGGCTCTGTGGGCTGCTGTGCACCGTGGCGGCCGCCGCGGCGTTCGCCGCCCCTCCCGATACAACTTACACCGTAAAACCCGGAGATATGCTGCAGGTGTCGGTGTGGAAGGAGCCGGAGCTGCAGGCGCCGGTGCTCGTACAGCCCGACGGAAAGTTTTCCTTTCCACTGGCGGGCCAGCTCGATGCCAACGGCAAGACGGTCGCGCAGCTGCAGAAGGAGATCGGCGTACGGCTCGCCCACTTCATCAGCGATCCGGTCGTCACGGTCAGCCTCACTCAGATCAATGGCAACAAGGTCTACGTACTCGGCCAGGTGCAGAAGCCCGGCTCCTTCGTCGTCAACCCGAGCGTCGATGTGATGCAGGCCATCAGCATGGCCGGCGGCACGACGCCATTCGCAGCCCTCGGCAGCATCAAGATCCTGCGGCGCATGGCGGGCGGCAGCCAGGAAGCCCTGCCTTTCAACTACAACGATGTTGCGCACGGAAAAGATCTCGAGCAGAACGTCATCCTGCAGGCCGGCGATGTCGTCGTCGTACCATAGGCTCTACGCCGTGCTCGGCGCCGGGGCGCTCATCGGCCTCACCGGCAAAGCGCAGGCCAGCAACTGGAACTTCCTGCCGCGTATCGAGGTGGGCGGAACCTACAACGACAATTTTCGGCTGGCCCAGGACTCGGCCGACAAGACCGCAGTCTACGGGCCCTACATCGATGCTTCGTTCGATGCGAGCCTGCTGAACCAGCTGTCTAAGCTCGAGATCGTGCCGAGGGTGCACTCGACGTATTTCCCGAGCGACAGGCCAGATGATTCGACCGACGGATATCTCGACATCGACGGGGAGCACAAGACGCTCAAGTCCGACTACACGCTGCAGGCGCATTACGCCAATGAGAGCGTGATCTACTCGGAGCTGCTGCCGGCGACCTTTCCGGGTGTCGCCCTCGGGCAGGTCGTGGGCGGAACGAGCGGCCGCGTGGCCACCCGCAACCGCCGCCAGCTCGAGCAGGTGACGCCGGCGTTCACACACGACCTCACGCAACGCAGCCATCTCGACCTCGAGGGCAAATACGATCACGCCACCTTCAGCAAGAGTCAGCTCCAGCAGGTGGGATTCACCAACTACGGCGGCCTGGCGGGTTGGCGCTATGACATCACGCCGCGAGAGGACATCCGGATCAACGGGATCGCATCGCGCTTCCTCCCCGCGCGCGGCGGCCACGACACCAACCGCTACGGCGCCGAGTTCCAGTGGGATACGCAGCCCACGCAGATCATGCGCTTTTACGCGCGCGTTGGCGCACAGAGGACGGAGGCCAAGACCTCCATCGGCACGATCGGTGCGACTGGGGTCACCGGCGGCGCGGGCGTCGTCTGGAACTACCCGCTCACCCAGGTCGTGCTCGATGTGCTGCGTGCGATTTCCCCTAGCTCCGCCGGCGCCGAGGTGACCGATGACGAGGTGCGCTTTCGCTTGCTGCACGCGTTCCGGCCGCGGTTCTCGGGGTACCTCGCCTTCCGCGGAGTGCGCTTGCGGGGCGCCTCCAGTCAGCAGGCGCTCGCCGTCCAGGGAGAGGACTACGTTGCCGCCGAGACTGGAGTCGAATATCAGATCACGGAGAGCTACCGGGTCGCGCTCGCATACGATTACACCTGGCAGCGCTTCCAGGGCGAACCGAATGCCGCCTCGAACGCCGCCAGAGTCTCCCTGATCTACCAGCCGTTGAACCGCTTCGAGCCGCTGCCGGAATTCACGGGCGTTCCCCAGGGCCTTGCGCAGGACATCCAGGAGTAGTCATAACATGAGCGCATCCACAGAGACAGCGTCCGGGCCGGAGCTCGCGGACTATCTCTCGGCCATCAAGCGCCGCCGCATGCTGCTCGCGAGCATCGCGCTGCCGATCCTCGCGATCTCGGCGGCGCTCGCGATCGGACTGCCGGATATCTACGTCTCATCCAGCCTCTTCACGTTCACCTATGCAACGGTACCGGGCAACATGCCCTCGAGCGCCGACGCGGAGGCGATGCAGCGAGAACAGGAGGAGTACCGCGACGCATATGTCGACAGTCTTTCGCGCGCGGTGATGAGCGCTGATACGCTCGATCGGCTCGCTCAGGCGGTTCCCGGCGTCGTCCCGCCCGGGACGGATTCCGCAGCGGCCGAGAAGGCCCTCAACCGCCGGACCGTCGTCGAGCCCGTGCGTACGCCGGTCCTCGATCCGCAGACCGGTCGCAATCGCGACATCATCACGGGTTTCTCGGTGTCCTACGACAGCACCAATCCGCAGGTTGCGGCGGCCGCCGCCCGGTGGCTGAGCAACGCTTTCCTCATCGAGAGCCGCCGCACCCCACTGCTGCGGGCCAAGGCGGCGGAACAGTTCTACGACACCCAGACGCAGCGGTACCGACAGCAGATCGCAGGGATCGAAGCGAACCTCGCGGCCTTCAAGAAGAAGAATTACGCGCAGCTGCCGGGACTCACCGACATCAACATGAACATCATGCAGACCACGCAGCGTGACCTGGACGGCGTTACGCAGCAGCTCCAAGCGGCGCGCCAGAACCGCGTGTTCCTGCAACAGCAGCTCGACGCCGCCAAGAACGCCGGCCAAGACGAGGGTATGCTCGAGCAGTTGCAGGAGGACTACAACAAGAAGCTCGCGACCTACGACCCCAACTACCCGGACATGATCGCGCTGCGCCAGCAGATCGACAACCTCAAGGAGGGCGGCAACGCGGTCGACAGCCTCTCGCTTCCGGCGCAGCTGCGTGCGCAGGAACAGCTCCTCGCCCAGACGAAGCTCCGCTACAGCGAGAACTTCCCGGATGTCAAGCGCATCGAGCGGCAGATCAAGATCCTCAAGACGCGTATCGCCCACGGCGAGAAGTACGCGGGCAATGCTCAGGGTAGCCCCGCCGTGATCACGCTCGAAACGCAGCTCAACGCCAACGGGACAGAGATCAAAGGGCTCGAGAAGCAGCAGGCGCAGCTGCAGCAGCAGGTCACGCAACTCTCTCAGCACATGGAAGCGACTCCGGAAGTCGAGCGCCAATACAACGCGCTGTCGCTCAACCTGCAGCTCGCGCAGACCCAGTACAACCAGCTGCTGCAGAACCAGATGAACGCGCAGCTCACGAGCCGGGCGATCGCCAGCGGGCGCAGCGACACGATCCGCCTCGTGCAGCAGCCGGGCGCGCCCGTGACCCCTGCGAAACCCAATCGCATCGCGATCGCGGCCGTAGGCCTGATGCTTGCGATCCTGCTGGGACTGACAGTGGTGGTAATTGCCGAGAGCATGGATCAGAGCGTGCGCGGCAGCCGTGACATCCGTAGCGTCCTTGCGCTCTCGCCGCTCGGCGTCATCCCGGAGATCGCGGACTCGCTGACGGCGCGCCGCCACAGATGGCAGGTGACGGTGCTGACGGTGAGCGTGTG
>DASUHA010000015.1:0-3431 GCA_036273735.1 Steroidobacteraceae bacterium
CGGAGCTGGTGCGGCGCAACGCCTTCGACGTCCTGCTCCTCGACATGAATTTCTCCGCCGGCGCGGAAGCAGGCGCCGAGGGGCTGGCGCTGCTCGCGCAAGTGCTGGCACTCGACAGCCAAGCGGTCGTAGTGCTCATCACGGCGCACGGTGATGTTTCCCTGGCGGTCGAGGCCATGAAGAAAGGCGCCGCGGATTTCGTCACCAAGCCCTGGGAGAACGACAGACTGTTGGCAACGGTGCTCGCGGCTTCGAACCTGCGCCGCTCGCGGATCGAGGCCACCGAGTTCCGCGCCCGCAGCCAAGGGCTCGCGGAAGCGACCCGCATCGAGGGACAGATGATCGGGACGTCCGCGGCGATGCTGCGCGTCTTTCAGATCATCCGCCGAGCCGCGCCCACCGACGCCAACGTGCTCATCCTGGGGGAGAACGGCACCGGCAAGGAGCTGGTCGCGCGTGAGATCCACCGGCTCTCGGCACGCGCCGAGCAGGCCTTCGTGCGTGTAGACCTGGGCACGCTTTCGCCGCAGCTTTTCGAAAGTGAGCTCTTCGGCCACCGCCGCGGCGCCTTCACCGATGCCAAGCAGGATCGAATCGGCCTCTTGCGCGCCGCCTCGGGCGGCACGCTCTTCCTCGATGAGATCGGCAACGTGCCGCTGCATCTGCAGAGCAAGCTCCTCACGGCCCTGGAGCGGCGCGAGGTCACGCCGGTCGGCGGCGAGAAAGCTCAGCCCATCGACGTGCGGCTCATCAGCGCCACCAACCTTTCACCGCACCGCCTCTCCGATGAGAACGTCTTCCGGCAGGATCTCCTCTACCGCATCAACACGGTCGAGATCGCCCTGCCGCCCCTGCGGGAACGACCAGGGGACATCGCCCCCCTCCTCGAGCACTTCGTGGCAATCTACTCTGAAAAATACAACGTCCCCCCGAAGCGCTTGAGCGCGGCGGCCCTGGATCGCCTGACGGCGCATGGGTGGCCCGGTAACGTGCGCGCCTTGCGCCATGCCGTCGAGCGCGCCGTCATACTCAGTGAGGAGACGATGCTCGAGCCGGGCGACTTCTCACTCTCGGCGGCGGGACAGTCGGCGCTGGGCCAGTCCGCGGCAGATGCCGTGCCCGCGGCTCTTGGCGTGGAAACTTCCACGCTCGATGCCGTGGAAAAGGAAGCGATCCTGCGCGCCCTCGAGGCACATGGCAGGAATATCAGCCGCGCCGCCGAGGCGCTCGGACTCACACGCCCGTCGCTTTACCGGCGCATGCAAAAGTATGGCCTCTAGCCCCTTCCGCGCCGGTGTCCTCGTGCGCGCGGCCGCGCTCTTTCTCACGATCGGTGCGGTCGCCTGGATGATCGCCAACACACAATGGTACGTCACGATCACTCTTTTCACCGCCATGGGAGTCTACGAGACCGTTGCTCTTATCCGGTTCGCGTCTCAATCGAGTCGCGAGATCGCTCGCTTCCTCGATGCACTCTCCGTCGATGACCTGTCACAGAGCTTCGGCGGCCTCGTTGCTGACGGCGCCCACCATGAGCTCGGCACCGCGATGGAGCGCGTGCTCGCCCGCCTGCGCGCCAGCCGCTCGGAGCGAGACGAGCAGGCTCAATACCTTCAGACGCTGGTCAATCACGTGCCGGTGGCGTTGTTGTCGATCGACGGGCACGGCGAGGTGAAGCTGCTCAACATGGCCGCACGGCGGCTGTTCGAGAGCTCGCTTACCCGCAGCAGCCAGCTCTCCCGCTACGGTCAGGCCTTTGCGGTGAGCATGGAGGCGCTCCTGCCGGGAAGCACCGCGATCCTGCGAATGGAGCGCGCCTCGGGCACCCTGCTCCTCAAGGGAGCGGCCACCGAGATTGCCGCGCGCGGAGCGCGCTGGCGCCTCGTGTCCCTGCAGAACATCGAGAACGAGATGAGCGCGCAGGAGCTCGAGGCCTGGCAGACCGTCATCCGCGTCATGGCTCATGAAGTGATGAACTCCCTGACACCCGTGTCCTCTCTTGCGGCTACCGCACACGGGTTGGTCAGAGACGTTCTCGAGCAACTCCCGTCGGCTGATCCGCGCGCCCCTGCATTGGCGGATGCGCGAGATGCCTTGGAGGCCGTCTCCCGACGGAGCGAGGGACTGTTGCATTTCGTACGCAGCCACCGCCGGCTCACGAAACCGCTCGCAGCGCAGATCGAAGTGGCACCGGTGGAGCGCTTGTTCGCGCGTATCCGGCGCCTCCTCGCGAGCGACCTGGCCGACCGCGACATTCTCATGACGACCCGGGTGGAGCCCGGCACCCTGGAGCTAGCGATGGATGCGCAGCTCCTCGACCAGGCGCTCATCAACCTGGTCCGCAACGCGCTCGAGGCGCTGCGCGAGACGCCAACCGGATGCATTGCACTTTCAGGCACCCGGGAGGCTGACGGCCGGATCGCCATCTCCGTGTCGGACAATGGCCCCGGTATCCCGCCCGATCTGCGCGACAAGGTCTTCGTGCCCTTCTTCACCACCAAGCGCCAGGGCAGCGGCATCGGCCTCACCCTCGTGCGCCAGATCGCCGCCGCGCACGGCGCCAGCGTCGATATTTTTGACACCCCCGGCGGCGGCGCGACGGTCCGCCTGCGATTCTGAGTTAAACTGGGCCTGTGCCAGAGCAGTCAGCATTCGCAACGTAGGCTCATCGCCATGAACAGCGGAATCTCCTCCCTACCCAATACCAAGACGCTGCGCCCTGCGGTGATCGTCGGAGGCGCCATCATCATCGCCCTGCTGGTCATGGGCGGCGTCTTCGTCCAGATCGGTCCCGGCCAGCGCGGGGTGCTCATGACTTTCGGCGCGGTGCACACCGGAGTCCTCGATCCCGGCCTGCATCTCAAGCTGCCATTCGCGCAGTCGGTCGCCCGGATGGACGTACAGGTGCAGAACTCGCAGGCAGCCGAGACCTCCGCGAGCCTCGACCTGCAGAACGTCTCGACCACGGTCGCAACCAACTGGCACATCCTCCCGGCCGATGCGGAGTGGGTGTATCAGCACATCGGCAATGAAGGCGACCTGGTCGACAAGATCATCCGCCCGGCGATCAGCAACTCCGTCAAAGCGGTGACGGCGCACTACAATGCCGAAGACCTGATCATCCACCGCGATCAGGTGCGCAATGAGATCCAGGTGCAGATGACCGCGGAGCTGCAGTCTTATCGTGTGGTGGTCGACTCCGTCAACATCACGGACTTCCACTTCAGCGAGGAGTTCGCCCAGGCCATCGAGCGCAAGCAGATCGCCCAACAGCGCGCCTTCCAGGCGAAGTACGAGCTGGATCAGGCGAAAGTCCGCGCCGAGCAGCGCATCGTCGAGGCCCAGGCGCAGTCAGAGTCGCAGAAGCTCCTGCAGCAGACCCTGACACCCGAGATCATCCAGCAGCAGGCGATCACCAAGTGGGACGGGCA
>DASUHA010000016.1:0-7846 GCA_036273735.1 Steroidobacteraceae bacterium
GCGTCGTTCACCGCGTCGACCGCGATCAGCCGCCCGGATTTGCGATATTCGACCGAGAAACGCATCGCATCCGTGTCGCCGACCACTTGCGCCGCGTCGTGGTCGTCGGCGAGGCCCGCGATCTGCAGCTTCAGATCGTACTGATCCGACCAGAACCACGGCACCTTGTCGTGCGCGATCTCGAGGCCGAGCATGTTGAGAGCGGCGCTCGCGCCCTGCTCGAAGGCGTTGTCGACCGATTCCAGCCTGAGCCGCCTGCCATAGCGCAGGCTCGGGTGGCTGCTGCAGTCCCCGGCCGCATAGATCAGCGGGTCCGAGGTGCGACAGCGGTCATCCACGACCACTCCGTTCTCGCAGACAAGCCCCGCGGCCACAGCCAGCTCGTCGGCCGGAACGGCTCCGCAGCCCAGCACGACGCAGTCCGCGGCATGCTCTTCCCCGTCAGCCGTGACGACGGCGCGCACTCTGGTGGACCCAGCCTGCGCGGCCAGGGCCCGCACCTTGGAGTTGCACAGGATCCGCACACCGTGCCGCCTGTGCTCGGCCTCGTAGAACGAGGAGATCTCCGGGCAGACGACGCGGTTCATGACACGCTCCGCCATCTCAAGCACCGTGACCTCCAGGCCGAGCTCGCGCGCAGTCGCCGCCACTTCCAGGCCGATGTAGCCACCGCCTACGATGACCAGGCGTCTGCCGGCAGCCCACCCGGCGCGAATACGCTCTACGTCTGCAATCGTTCGGAGGAAATGTACGCCGTCGAGCTCAGTCCCCGGCGCTGTGAGCTGTCTCGGACGGCTGCCAGTTGCGATGAGCAGAGCGTCATAAGCTACCGTTGAGCCGTCGTCGAGCCGCAGACGTTGCTCACGACGCGAAACCTCCTCCACTCGGCGCCCCAATCGCGTCTCGACGGCATGAGATTCGTAGAAGTGCGCCGGCCGGAGCAACAGCCGCTCGCGCTCGAGTGAGCCAGCGAGGTACTTCTTCGAGAGCGGCGGCCGTTGATACGGCAGCCAGGGCTCCTCGCCGATCAGTACGAGCGTCCCGGTAAAGCCCTTGCGCCGCAGAGTGTCGACGGCTTGCGCGGCCGCCTGGCCGCCGCCCGCAATGACGATTCGCTCGTACACTTCTCGAGCTTAGCGTAGCGGGCACCGGGGCTGCACCACCTGTGAGCGCGGGGACCGGACAATTGCGCCATAATGGTGCAGGCGGGGCTCGCGGCTGCGCCGAGCGCAGCGACTCCCGCGGTTGCGCTATTCCCCTGCGTGGCATGAAAGCTGCAAAATCGCACCTGCCGCGAACTTGGCAGCCCGCCCCAGAGGGCTGGGCACAGACACCCGACGGAGAGCTCGTACATGAAACTGGTCACCGCGATCATCAAACCGTTCAAGCTCGATGACGTGCGCGCAGCGCTATCGGACATCGGTGTCTCGGGAATGACGGTCACGGAGGTCAAGGGTTTCGGACGCCAACGCGGCCACACGGAGTTGTATCGCGGCGCGGAATACGTGGTCGACTTCGTGCCCAAGACGCGGATCGAAGTCGCCGTGCGCGCCGACCTGGTCGATCAGGTCGTCGAGGCCATCCTGAAGTCGGCCAAGACCGGCAAAGTCGGGGACGGCAAAATCTTTATCACAGATATTCAACGCGTCATCCGCATCCGTACGGGTGAGACCGACGACGCTGCTCTTTAATTGGCTCAAACTGGCCTGCGGCCGTTTGAGCGGCCAGCCCCTTCACCGCATTTGATCCCGCGGGCCAGGGGCGGCCCTGGCCCGCTCATTCATTTGCTTTCGCACGGCGCGAGGAATGGGGCCGCCGCTGAGGTGGGCCGCTCACTCAGCTGCTTTCGCACGGCGGCAGGCTTGACGCCATCCCGACAGCGGGGTAGTTGACGCGCATGGGAAAAGCAATCCGGTTTCACGAGTATGGCGGCCCCGAGGTATTGCGCGCCGAGGACCTCGATCCAGGAAAGCCTCAGGCTGGCGAGGTGCAGCTGCGCCAGACCGCCATCGGACTCAATTTCGTCGATGTCTATGACCGGACCGGACTCTATAAGGGAGAGTTGCCGAGTGGCCTCGGTCGCGAGGCGGCGGGTGTCGTCACGGCGCTCGGGCGCAAGGTGAGCGGCCTCGAGGTCGGCGATCGCGTCGCCTACGTGCTCTCCCGGCCGGGAGCCTATTGCGAGATGCGCAACGTGCCGGCGGATCGGCTGGTGAAGATACCCCGGGGCATCTCCGACGAGCAGGCCGCAGCGCTGATGCTGAAGGGCCTGACTGCGCACTATCTATTGCGCCGCACCTATCGCGTGAGTCGCGGCGATGCCGTTCTGGTGCATGCCGCAGCCGGCGGCGTCGGGCTGCTGCTGTGTCAATGGGCCAAGGCGCTCGGTGCAAAGGTGATCGGGGTCGTGGGGAGCGAGGCGAAGGCCGAGCTCGCGCGCCGCCATGGCAGCCGGCACGTGTTGATTCTAGGCCGCGACTCGCTGGTGGAGGAAGTCAGGAAGCTGACCAGGGGCGAGGGCGTGGCGGTCGTCTACGACTCGATCGGCCAGGATACCTTCACGGACTCGCTCGATTGCCTGCGGCCGCTCGGCATGATGGTGACCTATGGCAACGCGTCGGGACCGGTCCCGCCCGTGAGCCCGCTCGAGCTCAGCAAGCGGGGCTCGCTGTTCCTGACTCGCCCCTCCCTCTTCAACTACATCGCCGCACGGCCGGCGCTGGAGGCGGCGGCGCGGGAGCTCTTCGCGGTGGTCAAGAGCCGCGCGGTACGAGTCAGGATCGGGCAGCGCTATCCGCTCACCGAGGCGGCGCAGGCCCATCGGGACCTCGAGGCCCGTCGGACCACGGGATCGACGGTGTTGGTACCATAGGTTTTACGGGCAACCGCACGACGAAACGGGCCCCGCAGCCCTCGCCCTCGCTCCCGGCCTCGACCGTTCCGGAGTGCAGATCCACGAGGTGTCTGACGATCGCAAGCCCCAGCCCCAGCCCGCCGTGCCGTCGGCTGATCGAGCCGTCTTCCTGCCGGAAGCGATCGAACACGTGCGGCAGGAACTCCGGCTTGATGCCCTGGCCGGTGTCCGTGACGCTGATCTCCACCTGGTCGCCTCGCGTCGCGAGCTCGACATCGATGTGCCCGCCGGCAGCCGTGAACTTGACGGCGTTGGAGAGCAGGTTGCAGATCACCTGCTGCAATCGCGCGGAATCGCCCCGGATCAGCCCGGTCACCTCACCCAGCAGCGGTACGATCTTCACGTCCTTGGCCTGCGCCGCAGGCTGCATCGTGGCGATCGCGCCCTCGACGACGCGGCGCGGCGCGACATCAGCCAGCTCGAGCGCAATCTTGCCCGTCACGATGCGCGAGACGTCCAGCAGGTCCTCGATGAGGCGCTTCTGCGCCCGGGCGTTGCGCTCTATCGTCTCGTACGCGCGCGCCTGCGTCGCCTCATCGAGTCGACCGGTGCGCAGCAGCGTGATCCATCCGAAGATCGCATTGAGCGGCGTGCGCAGCTCATGCGACATGGTAGCCAGGAACTCGTCCTTCAGCCGGCTCAGCTCTTCAGCCTGACCGCGCAGCAGCTTCTCCCGCGCCAGCAGCGCTTCGCGCTCGTTCTCGGCATGCAGCCTCTCCTCGATCTCAGCGCGCAGCCGCTCATTGGTGCGCACCAGTTCGGCCGTGCGCTCCGCGACGCGCGACTCGAGCTTCTGATTCGCGCGCGCGAGCGCCGCCCGGGTCGTAAAGAGATCGAGGAACACCGCAACCTTCGCCCGCATTACGGGCGCGACGATGGGCACCTGGATGTAATCGACGACGCCGACCTCGTATCCGCGTGCGCGCTGCATATCATCCGCGTAGGCCGTGACCAGGATGATGGGCGTGTGCCGTGCGTTGCGGTGTTGACGCAGGAGCTCGGCAGTCTCCAACCCGTCCATGCCGGGCATGTGAACGTCGAGCAGAATGAGGGCGAACTCCTCGTCGAGCACGCGCTTCAGCGCCTCTTCGCCGGACTGCGCCATGACGACCTCGGCGTCCAGGCCCTCGAGGGTCGTGCCGTAAACCATGCGTTTCTCGGGCAGGTCATCGACGATCAGAATTCTCGCCCGTGGCGAGGCGGGCTCGCCTCGCGCCGCTCCAGGACTATCGCTGGGGTCTGACACGCCCGTGCCGGCGCTCGGTTCAGCGCACGACCCGGAGCGGGCGCGCGTTGCGCCCGATCCCGAGGGCGCCGCTGCGCACGACCTCGAGAAGCTCCGCGCTGCGCGCGAGATCGGTCGTGAAACTGTCGATTTCCTTCTCGCTCGCGGTGAGCTCGACGATGAAGCCATCCGGCGCCGGATCGAGTACTCGGCCGCCGGTGCGCACGACGTAGCCCCGAAGCGCATCGGTCTCTGCCGGCCGAACCCTGAGCTTCAGCAGGATGAGCTCGCGCTCGAGGTGCTCGCCGGTCGTCATGTCCTCCACGCTCACGACGTCCACGATTTTGTTGAGCTGATTGACGATCTGTTGGATGACCGCATCAGAGCCGGTGGTGACCAGCGTGAGGCGCGAGACGGTCGGATCGTCAGTGGGCGCAACGGAGAGCGACTCGATGTTGTAGCCCCGCGTGGAGAAGAGCCCGGCGACCCGGCTGAGGGCGCCGGCCTCGTTCTGCAGCAGGATGGCGATGATGTGACGCATGCTCGCTCGGGGGTGGGTCGCGATGAGGGGATTGCAGGAGGCTGGGACCGGGGCAGGATAAAGGATCGGGCAGCCCTGCCGCCATTGGGGCAGTTCCCGTAAGCGCCGGCGGCCACTGGCACGGCCCGGCGGCTACCTGCTAGTCTCCGGAGACCCTCCCGCAGTTTCGAGCCCATTTCGAGAGCTCCGTATGAGCGACACCGTCATTCAGCCCCGCCCGCTCGGGCATCCGCTTGCCGGCCAGACCCTGTCCGGAGCCCGGATGATCGTACAGGTGCTGGCCGATGAGGGTGTCGGGGCCATTTTCGGCTATAGCGGCGGCGCCATCCTGCCGACCTACGATGCCGTCTTCCTCCACAACGAAGAGCAGGCACGCGTGGGTGGCACACAGGTTCCACTGATCGTGCCCGCGAATGAGCAGGGCGCGGGCTTCATGGCGGCTGGCTATGCCCGCGCCACTGGACGCGTGGGCGTCTGCCTCGTGACCTCCGGGCCGGGTGCGACCAATACCGTGACCCCGATCAGGGATTGCATGGCGGACTCGGTCCCGATCGTGGTGATCTGTGGCCAGGTCGCGCGCGCCTCGATCGGTACCGACGCCTTTCAGGAAGCGCCCGTCGCCGCCCTGATGGGGTCGGTCGCCAAGCACGTTTTCCTCGTTACCGATCCCGCGCGGCTCGAGGCGACCGTGCGTTCGGCGTTCGAGCTGGCCCGCACGGGCCGGCCGGGACCGGTGGTGGTCGACATTCCGAAGGACGTGCAGAACTGGGAAGGCGTGTTCCAGGGTGCCGGTACCCTGCCGCTTCCAGGCTATCGCCGCCGCATGAAGGAGCTGGCCGATCGGATCCTCGAGACTCGCGACGCCGAGCGGTTCTTCGAGATGCTGGCGCACTCGCGCCGTCCTCTCATCTATGCAGGCGGCGGCGTGATCAACGCCAATGCGGCCACGGCCCTCGCCGAGTTCGCCACCGCCTTCGACATTCCGGTGGTGACGACCCTGATGGGCATCGGCGCGATCGACACCACGCACCGGCTCTCGATGCGCATGCTCGGCATGCACGGTGCCGCCTTCGCCAACTATGCGGTCGAGGATTGCGACTTCCTCATTGCTGCCGGCGCGAGGTTCGACGACCGGGTCGCCGGTGTCCCGGCGCAGTTCGCCCGCGGCGCGAGCCGGATCGCGCATCTCGACATCGACCGCGCTGAGATCAACAAGGTGAAGCGTGCTCACTGGAGCCACGTCGGCCTCCTGGCCGAGGCTCTGAGCGCGCTCACCGAGCATGGCCGGCGCACGGGATTCAGACACGATTACGCCGAATGGCATGCAGCGCTCGCCGAGCTCAAGCGGGTCCACGCCATGGGCTACGATCGGCAGAGCCCGCTCATCCAGCCGTACTATGTCATCGAGGAAATCAACAGGCTCACGCGCGGCGAGGCGATCATCACGACCGGGGTGGGCCAGCATCAGATGTGGGCCGCACAGTACTGCGACTTCCGCGAGCCGCGGCTCTGGCTGACCTCCGGCAGCATGGGGACCATGGGCTTTGGCCTTCCCGCCGCGATCGGTGCGCAGCTCGCGCACCCGAGGCGATTGGTCGTGGACATCGACGGTGATTCGAGCATCCGCATGAACATCGGCGAGCTCGAGACCGTGACCACGTATGACCTGCCCATCAAGGTCGTCGTACTCAATAACTTCGGCGACGGCATGGTCAAGCAATGGCAGAAGCTCTTCTTCAAGGGGCGGCTGTCGGCGAGCGACAAGTCGCTGCACAAGAAGGACTTCGTCCGCACGGCTCAGGCAGACGGGTTCCGCTATTCCGTGCGGCTGGAGCGCAAGGAAGACGTGCCGCGCGTGGTCGCGGAATTCATTGGCTTCGCAGGACCGGCCTTTCTCGAGGTGATGATCGACCCGGATGCCGGTGTCTATCCCATGGTGGGGCCTGGACAGAGCTACGAGGAGATGATCACCGGCGAGCACATCGCCTCGCGCTACAAGGTGAGCATCAAGCCACCCGGCCCATCCGAGATGTTTTGAGGCAGTGCCGTGAAGTACCTGCACACCATGGTCCGGGTGACCGACCTCGAGGCTTCGCTGCGCTTCTATTGCGATGCGCTCGGGCTCATGGAGCTCAAGCGCAACGAGTATCCGCAGGGGCGGTTCACACTGATCTTCCTGGCAGCGCCCGGGGATGAGTCGGCGCAGGTCGAGCTGACCTTCAACTGGGACCCGGAGGCGTATGGCGGCGGCCGCAACTTCGGCCATCTCGCCTACGCGGTGGACGATATCTACGCGACCTGCCAGCGCCTGAAGGATCATGGCGTCACCATCAACCGCCCTCCGCGGGACGGACACATGGCCTTCGTGCGCTCGCCCGATCAAATCTCGATCGAGCTGCTGCAGCGCGGTGCACCGCTGGCGCCCGCAGAGCCGTGGAAATCGATGCCGAACACCGGCAGCTGGTAGCCGCAGTGCACCTCGAGCGCTATCTGCATGAGCAGATTCCGCTCTCGGCGGCGATGGGTGTGCGGGTGAGGATGGCCACCCCGGAGCGGGTCCAGCTCGCGGCGCCACTCGCGCCGAACCTCAATCACAATGAGACCGTTTTCGGGGGAAGCGCTGCGGCGCTGGCCACTCTTTCCTGCTGGACGCTGCTGCACCTGCGGGTCGCGAGCGCGGGACTGCACGCGCGGCTGGTGATTCAGCGCTGCACCATGGAATACGAGCGGCCCATTCCCGGAGACTTCGATGCCGTCTGCCGCTTCTCGGACGAGGTCGCGTGGGAGCGATTCCGCAGCACGCTCGTGCGTCGCGGCCGCGCCCGCCTGACGCTTACCGCCCACTTGGTCTACGACGTCCAGCGAATGGCCACCTTCGAGGGGGACTTCGTCGGGACGGTGTGACGCTTCACAGACATGGAACTGCAACGCGCATCAGTGCACAATGGAGGGAGTTAGATACGACGCCGCTCGTCAAGAAGAGGCAACCTCACATGAGCAACGCTGAGATTCGGGGGCGATTCGTCTGGCACGAGCTGATGACGACCGACCCGCAGGGCGCGGGCGCCTTCTATTCCAAGGTCCTTCCGTGGAAGACCCAGCCGTCCGGCATGCCCGACTACACCCTGTGGATGGCAGGCAAGACGCAGGCCGGTGGCCTCATGGC
>DASUHA010000017.1:0-25516 GCA_036273735.1 Steroidobacteraceae bacterium
AGACGGCGGTCGGCGCCGGACGTGATATGCCTCAGGGGTGTCAGCGCATAGCGTCCTCGCTCGTAGTCCAACGAGATGCCGTCGTCCTCGTAAAGATCGAAGCGACTGTCACCGTCACCGTAGACATTGACAGTCAGGACGCTAGGCGCCGCGTCCCCATTGTCGCCCGCCACCGCCTGCTCCGGGATGATCGACCCCTCACGCACGAACACAGGTGTCGCATCGACCGCATAGCGACCCGTGATCGTCGTATTACCCTGATAGTGCCGGCCGCTGAAAAAGTCCATCCAACGCCCCGGCGGCAGATAGACGCTGCGCTCGCCACTTGCCGCGAGCACCGGCGCCACCAGCATCTCATCACCGAGGTAATACTCATGGGAGTGCCGGTAGGCCTCATCGAGCTGCGGCCACTTCAGGTAGAGTGGCCGCAGCAGCGGCAGGGAGCGCTCGTGGGCACGCCAACCATAGGTATAAAGATAAGGAAGGAGCTGCATCCGCAGCGTGAAATACTTCCGCATGAGCGCGATGCCCTTTGGCCCATAAACCCAAGGCATGCGCGTGTTGCCCTCGAGAGGATTCTCGTGCGCAGCATGCATGCGCAGGATGGGACTGAAGGTGCCGAACTCGATCCAGCGCGCGTAGAGGTCGAAGGGGATCTTCGCGCCATGGAAGCCGCCTATGTCGTTGCTGATGTAAGGCACGAGCACGTTGCCGCCGCGCGCCGTGTAGGCAACCTCGTAGGCGAGCACCCGCCACTCGGAGTACGTGTCCCCGGTGAAGAATCCCGGATAGCGCTCACTCCCCCACCCGCCATAGCGGCTGAGGATGAAGGCTCGCTTGCCCGTTTCACGCTCCGTGGCATCGTAGAAGACCTCATTGGTCCAGAGCTGCGGATCGAGGCCGGGCATCTGCGCCGCGCCACCGCCGCCATCCACCCACCAGAAGTCCATGCCCTGGCGAATGAGCGGCGCGTGCAGATCGCTCATCGAGATCTGCGCCTGCGTACGGTCGGCGAGGTTGAGATAGATGCGCGGCGGCGGCTCGAGGTTGCGCAGCGCAACCGGGCCGCGCAGGATGCCGGCGGGCCGGTTGAGGGCTGGCGGCTGCGGTGGCTCGACGCGCAGCGCGATGACATTGCGCTGTCCCGCGTGCAGGGCGGCTGTCACATCGGCATAGGTGAGCCGGCGCGGCCACTGCACGTGACTGTGCTCGACCTCCTGCCCGTTGACGAACAGCCGGTAGGCGCTCGCGACCTCGCCCAAATACAAATAAACGGTCCGCGGCAACGTAACCGGCAGACGGAACGAGGCGCGGTACCAGCCGATGCCGTGGTAATCGGTAAAGCCCTGCTCCTGCCAGGGCGCATCGGTCCGGATCGCATGCCAGCGGCGATCATCGTAGCCGCCCGCATACCAGCGGGCCTTGACCCCCGCGTCATTGGGATCCGGAGCAAACTTCCAACTTCCCGCGAGGCTCTGGTCGAAGGATGGCGCCGGCGGCAGCTGCCGGCCGAGTGCCCGCAGCACTTCGGGCGCCCGGCTGTCACTGTAGGAAAGGCTGCTCTCCTCCGTGTTGGCATAGCCCGGATGATCGTTGAGCGAGAGTCGCACGCCGCGAGCGTGCAGCCAGTCGATGAGCTCGTGCGGCTGCGGGATGAGCGGACTCCAGTCGTATCCGCCCTGCCAGCCGTAGTTGTGCCACGCAAAATCGAGCACGAGCCCCGAGAGCGGAATGTGACTTGCGAGCAGGCGCGCGACCTCGCTCTGAAGGTGTTGCTGGCCATAGCGGCGCATGGCGGGCGAGCGCGACTCGGCGGTGCCGGGGAAGTATTCGAAGTTGAGGTCGGTGATCCAGGGCCCAAGGGCGTAGCGCGGGATCATCGGCACGGGGCCGCAGAGCTGCGCATACTCCTCGAGCGGCTCGCGGTAGTCCTGGCCGTAAGTGAAGAGATACCAGTCCTGACCTTGCGCACCGCGCCGCGGCTCGATCCAGGTGCGCGCCGCATTCCAGACCGGGCTCGCGCTGTCATCGAGCAAGGCATAGCCGCTGCGGCTCAGCAGGCCGGGCGTCGCCGGCTGCAGGTGCACCTCGATCCCGGGAATGACATCGTTGACCGGGCTGCCGAGATCATCACCCGGTGGCGGCAGAGTCGCGGCGCTGATGTTGTCGAGCGAGTACGTGAGGCCGCCGAGATTCTCGGGATCGACCTGACCCGGCCGCCAGAGGTGATCTTCGCCTTTCGGGTCCCGCCAGCTCACCGAGAGGCTCGTGGCCGTGAATGCGCCAGCCTCCGGACGATAGCGCAGCGTCAGCTCGGAGCTCGCGACGGTCACCCAGCCTGCCGCGCGTGTCGTCGTCACCTTTACCGCGGGCCAGTCTCTCTTTTCGACCACAGCGGTCGGTGCGTCGATGAAAATACTGCCCGGTGAGTATTCCATGCGCACCAGCGAGGGCGTGAGGAACTCGAAGCGCGCATGCGCCGCAGTGACTCGAGTCGTGCCGGCCGGGCCTGCCGCCGCACCGCGCGCCTGCACACCGATTGCGGCAAGCGTCGCGGCAATGCCGAGGATGAGCGGTAGTCTCATGTTGCGGTCCCCTCCGAATCCTGAACGCAAGCGGCCGGCGGACCGCTCATCCAATGACGACGGCTGGCATCGAGGAATCCGCTATCTGCAGGGCGCCGTCAGCGGCTGGCGCCGCGATACCCGTCGCTCAGTGTATCGAGAAACGCGATCACATCGCAGATTTGCGCCCGAGTGAGTGCGGGCGAATTACCGGGGTGGCGATCGAAAGGAGCATCGCTCGTATCGAGGTTGGCGCGATCGCGCACCGGATCGCTGTTGGCAGGAATCGCAGGCGGCACAGTTGCCGTGCTGCGGATCGTTCTCCTGGAAGATGACTACCACGTGCTGGATCGGCGTGGCGGTCTGCACGCGGTTATGACCCTGGTTGTGGTCGTGATCGTTCGCGAGCGCAGACGCGCCAACGCAAGCGACCGCAGCGGCAGCGCCGAGACTGGGTAGCGTACGCCAGAGGGTTCTCATTACCGGGGCTCCCTTCATCAGCTGATTTGTATGGACTTGGGCCGGCTGGATGCGTGGATCGGTGACCGAGCGCCGATCCAGGTCGGGTCGCCTCGACTCTAGCGATGCGGTGTGACGGCCGGGTGACAGGCCCTCGCGCATTCGCTTCGTCGCGGCGCGATGGGCGTTTGCCGCAGATCCGTCCCCGCTCACCTCTGGCGCGTACTCGGGCGAGGCGCGCATCGGGCATCATAGGCGGAGTGCGCCGCCAGCCCTGCTCGCGGCCAGCCGATTCGGAGGAATTTCGATATGAAGCCAGTGGTCGCACTCGTCGCGGCGCTCTCGCTCACTGCCGCGACCGCGTTCGCCGCCCCGGAAAAACCCGTGCCGGGCAAGAGTCCGTCCGACGCAGCAGCCGCCCCCGCGAGCGTCTTCACGCCGCGGGCCGTCAAGAGCACGGGCACTGTCACCGTCGAGGGTCGAAAGATCGACTACGACGCCGTCGCCGGCAGAATCATCGTGCACCCGAAGGGCTGGGACGATGCCACGAAGCTCAAGGGCGGCAACGATGTCATCGGCACGGCGGATGGCCCGCCCGTTGCCTCGATGTTCTACGTGGCGTACTTCAAGCACGGGGTTGACCCGCGCACCCGTCCGATCACCTTCCTCTATAACGGAGGCCCGGGGTCGGCCACGATCTGGCTGCACATGGGCGCCTTCGGCCCGGTGCGGGTGGTGACCAAGAACGACTCGCACACGCCCGCTGCGCCCTATGGCCGGGTCGACAACAGCTACAGTCTCCTCGATGCTTCGGACCTCGTCTTCATCGACGCGCCGGGCGCCGGCTTCAGCCGCATCGCAGGCAAGGACAAGGAGAAGGCATTCTGGGGTGTCGACCAGGACGCGTACGCCTTCACTTCCTTCATCAAGCAGTTCATTACCCAGTACGATCGCTGGAACTCACCGAAGTACCTCTTCGGCGAGAGCTATGGGACGCCGCGCTCCGCCGTCGTCGTCAACGACCTCGAGACCAATGACAGCATCGATTTCAACGGCGTCATCCTGCTCTCTCAGATCCTCAACTTCGATCTGGCCGCGGATCTTCCCGACTCGAATCCGGGCGTCGAGGTGCCCTACGAGGTCATGCTGCCGACGTTCGCAGCCACCGCCTGGTATCACCACAAGCTCGCCTCCCAGCCCGCCGACCTCGAGAGCTTCCTCAAAGAAGTCGAGCAGTTCGCGATGGGCGACTACGCCAATGCGCTCGATGCGGGCGCGAGCCTGCCCGAGGATCAGTTCAACGCGATTGCCCAGAAGCTCCACGACTATACGGGGCTGCCGGTCGCCTACATCAAGAAAGCGAACCTGCGCATCAGCGGCCCGAAGTTCGAGCAGCAGCTGCAGATCGACTCTGACCTGACCACCGGCCGCCTCGACACCCGTTTCTCGGGTCCAGCCATGGACCCGCTGGGTGAAACCGCGGACTACGACCCACAGTCGGCCGCCATCGGATCGGCTTACGTCTCGGTGTTCAACGACTACGCGCGCCGGACGCTCCATTACACCACCGACCAGGAGTATCACCCGGGCATCAACGTCTTTCCGGGCTGGGAATTCAAGCACCAGCCGCCGGATGCGCCCATGGCGCTGCCCATCACCGTCAATGTGATGCCGGATCTCGCCACCGCGATGAAGTACAACCCCGACCTCAAGATTTCCCTGAATGGCGGCTACTTCGACCTGGCGACGCCCTTCTACGAGGGCATCTACGAGATGCACCACCTGGACATCCCGCAGAAGCTGCAGTCGAACATCGAGTACCACTACTACCAGTCGGGTCACATGGTCTACGCCAACGAGGCCTCGTTGAAGCAGATCCATGACAACGTCGCGGCCTTCATCCGCAAGACCAACAATCAGGCGGGGGAATGACCATGAGCAATCCCGTTCATAGCAAGCTCCTCATCAGAGGCCTCCCGGCGATTGCGGCCGCCTCGCTCTTCGCCCTCGTGCAGGGCTGCGCCATGCAGCCGACCCAATCGTCATCCTCCTCGTCGTCCTCCTCCGACTATGCACAGGCCGACTCGTCCTCGGCGGATTCGGCGTCGGCGGACTCCGGGTCAAGCAACGGCATGCACGAGAAGCATGATGCCGATGCGAAGAAGGACTGGCATCACCACAAGATGAATCCTTACTTCCGCACGGCCGCCAGCACCACCGAAGGATCGGTCAGCGTCGAAGGCAACACGATCCACTACCACGCGGTCGCCGGCCTCATGATCGTGCACCCTGAAGGCTGGAACGATGCCGCGGGCAAGCCGGGCGATGGCGATGCCTCCGATGACTCCCACGGGATGGCGCCGGACCATGACGCAAAGGGCAAGCCCTCGCCCAAGGCCTCGATGTTCTATGTCGCCTACTTCAAGGACGGCGAGAGTCCGGGCAGCCGGCCGATCACCTTTCTCTATAACGGTGGTCCGGGCTCCTCGACAGTGTGGTTACACATGGGGGCCTTCGGCCCGCGACGCGTGGTGACGGAAGACCACACCCACACGCCCGCTGCGCCCTACCAGGTCGTCAACAACGACTACAGTCTCCTCGATGCGAGCGATCTCGTGTTCATCGATGCGCCGGGCACCGGATTCTCGCGGGTGACGCCGGGCGCCGAGAAGGAATTCTATGGCGCCGACCAGGACGTGCATGCCTTCTCCGAGTTCATCATGCAGTTCCTCTCGAAGTACGGGCGCTGGAACTCGCCGAAGTACCTCTACGGCGAGAGCTACGGCACCCCGCGATCGGCCAACCTGATCAACGTGCTCGAGACCAAGGACAGCACCGACTTCAACGGCGTGATCCTCCTCTCCCAGGTCCTGAACTTCGACGCCCTGCCCGATATCGGACACAACAACACCGGCATCGACCTCTCCTACCAGCTGGCCCTGCCCACCTTCGCCGCGACCGCCTGGTATCACCACAAGCTGCCGAACGGCGGCCAGTCGCTGCAGGCCCTGCTCACGGAGGTCGAGCACTTCGCGATGAACGACTACGGGCAGGCGTTGCGCGAAGGCTCGGCGCTCAGTCCCGACCAGCGTGACGCCATCGCGGCGAAGCTTCACGATTACACAGGCCTGCCGGTGGCTTACATCAAAAAGGCCAACCTGCGCATCGACGGCGGTGAGTTCGAGCAGCAGCTGCAGATCGATTCCGACACGACCACGGGAAGGCTCGACTCGCGCTTCTCCGGCCCGTCCCTCGATCCCTTGAGCCAGCGCGCGGACTACGACCCGCAATCCGCATCGATCAGCTCCGCGTACGTCTCAGCCTTCAACAACTACGTTCGCAATGGCCTCCATTACGGCATGGGAATGCGCTACAAGCCGTCGATCGGCCTCTTCCGCACCTGGAACTACGAGCATCAGGCTCCAGGGATCCCGTTTGCGCTCCCGCAGGCGCTCAACGTCATGCCTGACCTCGCCAACGCGATGAAGTACAACCCCAACCTCAAGGTCATGCTGAACGGCGGGTATTTCGATGTCGCAACGCCCTTCTACGAAGGCATGTACGAGATGCAGCACCTGCCGATGCCGCGAAAGCTGCAGGCGAACATCGAGTATCACTACTACGAGTCCGGGCACATGGTCTACGCCCACATCCCTTCCCTGAAGGAGCTGCACGATAACGTCGCAGCATTCATCGCCAACACCGAGCACTCGCAGGGCAGCGGACAGCAGGACGGGCAGCAATAGATTGGATGGCGCTCGTGCGGGCTCGAGAGCCCGCCGAGCGCCGCCGCCCCGGCTCGGCGCCCCGTCACATTGGGCAGCAACCGGGGACCCGGCGGCAGCATCTAAAGAAGACTCGCGCCGGCCCCGGCCGGCGCCGGGCTGAATTGGAGGTTTTCTGAAATGAAGCACATGTTCGCACTGCTCGCTGCAATCTCGCTCACGAGCGCCGCAGCGCTGGCCGCCCCCGAGAAGGCCGCACCGGCCAAGGCCCCTCCCGAGTCCGCAGCGCCGGCGAACGTCTTCACGCCACGGGCGGTGAAGAGCACGGGAACCGTAACGGTCGAAGGCCACAAGATTGCCTACGACGCCATGGCCGGCAGGATCATCGTCCATCCGAAGGGCTGGGACGATGCCACCAGGCCCAAAGGCGGCAAGGATGCCATCGGCACGGAAGATGGGCCGCCCGTGGCCTCGATGTTCTATGTCGCCTACTTCAAGCAGGGAGTCGATCCGCGCACCCGTCCGGTCACCTTCCTTTACAACGGCGGTCCGGGCTCATCGACCGTGTGGCTGCACATGGGCGCCTTCGGTCCGGTCCGCGTCCTCACCAGGAACGACTCGCATACGCCTCCTGCGCCTTACGGAGCCGTCGACAATACCTATAGCCTGCTCGATGCCTCCGACCTCGTCTTCATCGACGCTCCGGGCACGGGCTTCAGCCGCATCGCCGGCAAGGACAGGGAGAAGGCCTTCTGGGGCGTCGACCAGGACGTGTATGCCTTCGCCTCCTTCATCAAGCAGTTCCTGACGAAATACGATCGCTGGAACTCGCCGAAGTATCTCTTCGGCGAGAGCTACGGCACGCCCCGCTCGGCAGTGCTCGTCAACGAGCTCGAGACCGACGACAGCATCGACTTCAATGGTGTCATCCTCCTTTCCCAGGTTCTCAACTTCGACCTGAATTCCGACGGCCCGGAGTCGAACCCCGGCGTGGACCTGCCCTACGAGGTCATGCTGCCGACGTTCGCCGCGACCGCCTGGTTTCACCACAAGCTCACCTCCCAGCCGGCCGATCTCGAGAGCTTCCTGAAGGAGGTCGAGCAGTTCGCGATGGGCGACTACGCCCATGCGCTCGATCAGGGCGCCAACCTTCCCGAGGATCAACTCAACGCGATCGCCGCGAAGCTCCATGACTACACGGGACTCCCGGTCGCCTATATCAAGAAAGCGAATCTGCGCATCAACGGTCCTCAATTCGAGCACCAGCTGCAGAACGAGTCCGACCTGACCACGGGACGCCTCGACACCCGCTTCTCCGGTCCCACCATGGATCCTCTGGGTGAAGAGGCCGAGTACGACCCGCAATCGGCGGCCATCGGCTCGGCCTATGTTTCGGTATTCAACGGGTACGCACGCCGCACGCTCCATTACACCACCGACCAGGAGTACTACCCCGAGATCAACCCCACCTCGTGGGTGTTCAAGCATCAGCCGCCGGATGCGCCCACGGCACTGCCCATCGCGCCCAACGTGATGCCGGATCTCGCCGACGCCATGAAGTACAACCCCAACCTCAAGATCTGTCTCAACGGCGGATACTTCGACCTGGCGACGCCCTTCTATCAGGGCATTTACGAGATGCATCATCTCGATATCCCGCAAAAGCTCGAGTCCAACATCGAGTACCACTACTACCAGTCGGGCCACATGGTCTACGCCAACGAGGCCTCGCTCCATCAGATTCATGACAACGTCGCGGCCTTCATCCGCAGGACCGACAACCAGGCAGGGGAATGATCATGAGCGACTCAGCATGCACCCAACGATTCGTCATGACGGGCGTCTCGGCCGCCGCGGCCACCTCGCTGCTCGCTCTGGCGGGCTGCGCCCTGCAGCCGACCCAATCCGCGGCGTCATCGGCGGCATCGTCGACGGACTATGCGCAGACGGATACGGACTCCGGCTCCGGCGACGGCATGCACGACAGGCATGACTCCGATGCGAAGCAGCACTGGCATCATCACGAGGTGAACCCGTACTTTCGGACTGCCACCAGCACCACCGAGGGGTCCGTTTCAGTCGAAGGCAACACCATTCACTACCATGCCGTCGCCGGGTTGCTGATCGTGCATCCGGAGGGCTGGAACGATGCCGCCGGGAAATCGGACGACGGCGATTCATCCGATGGCTCTCCTGAGGCGGCGCACGCTCAGGGCGCGAAGAGCAAGCCCTCGCCCAAGGCCTCGATGTTCTATGTCGCCTACTTCAAGGACGGCGAGAGCCCGGGCAATCGGCCGGTCACCTTCATTTATAACGGCGGACCGGGCTCAGCGAGCATGTGGCTGCACATGGGCGCTTTCGGCCCGCGAAGAGTCGTGACCTTGGACCACAGCCACTCACCTGCCGCCCCCTACCGGCTGGTCAACAACGACTACAGCCTTCTCGATGCGAGTGATCTCGTATTCATCGATGCACCCGGCACCGGCTTCTCCCGGGTGGCCCCGGACGGTGACAAGGATTTTCTCGGTGCCGATCAGGACGTGCATGCCTTCTCCGAGTTCATCATGCAGTTCCTCGCCAAGTACGGGCGCTGGAACTCGCCGAAGTACCTCTTCGGGGAGAGCTACGGCACACCCCGCTCGGCCAACCTCATCAACGTCCTCGAGACGAAGGACAGCACGGATTTCAACGGCGTCATCCTCCTCTCGCAGATCCTGAACTACGACAACTCCCCGGGAAGACCACGGAACAATCCCGGCATCGATCTCGGCTACGAGCTGGCGCTGCCCACCTATGCCGCAACGGCGTGGTATCACCACAAGCTCGCCTCGAAGCCCGCCAACCTCGAGAGCTTCCTGAAGGAAGTCGAGAACTTCGCCATGGGCGATTACGCGCAGGCGCTCCGCGAGGGCTCGGCGCTCAGCTCCGATGAGCGCGATGCGATCGCCGCCAAGCTGCACGACTACACCGGGCTCCCGCTCGCCTACATCAAGAAAGCCGACCTGCGCATCGACGGCGGGCAGTTCGAGCACAGCCTGCAGGGCGATGCCGATCTCACCACCGGGCGGCTCGACACGCGCTTCTCCGGCCCCACGCTCGACCCCTTGAGCGAGCGCGCCGACTACGATCCGCAGTCGGCTGCGATCAGCTCGGCCTACGTCTCGGCCTTCAACAACTATGTGCGCAGGGACCTTCACTACGGGATGCAACTGCACTACCGGCCTTCGACTTCGTACTACCGCACATGGAACTTCGAGCATCAGCCGCCGGGAGCGCCCTTCGCGCTGCCTCAGGCGCTCAACGTGATGCCGGACCTCGCCAATGCGATGAAATACGACCCGAATCTCAAGATCTGCCTGAACGGCGGCTACTACGACCTCGCGACGCCTTTCTACGAGGGCATGTACGAGATGGCCCACCTGCCGATGCCGAGGAAGCTGCAGGCGAACATCGAGTACCATTACTACGAGTCGGGTCACATGGTGTATGCCCACATCCCCGCGCTGAAGGAGCTGCACAACAACGTGGCGGCGTTCATCGCAAAGACGGAGCACCCGGGCGGTCAGCAGCAGGACGGCCGGCAATGAAGTGCGTGTCGATTGGAGGTAGCTCGCTATGAAGTCAGCGGTCGCACTCGTCACGGCGCTCGCGCTCACCAGCGCCGCAGTCCTGGCTGCCCCGGAGAAACCCGCATCGGGCAAGAGCCCCGCCGAGTCCTCAGCGGCACCGGCCGGTGTATTCACGCCGCGAGCCGTCAGGAGCACGGGAACCGTGACGGTCGAGGGCCACAAGGTCCCCTACGATGCGGTGGCAGGCAGAATCGTCGTCCATCCGCAGGGGTGGGACGATGCCGCTAAACCCAAGGGCGGCAAGGATGCGATCGGTACGGCAGGCGGCCCACCGGTCGCCTCCATGTTCTACGTCGCCTACTTCAAGCACGGCGCGGATCTGCGCAACCGGCCGATCACCTTTCTCTACAACGGTGGTCCCGGCTCCTCGACCGTGTGGCTCCACATGGGCGCCTTCGGCCCAGTGCGGATCGTGACCCGAAACGACACCCATACGCCGGCCGCCCCCTATCACACAGTCGACAACAGCTACAGCCTCCTCGACGCCTCCGACCTCGTCTTCATCGATGCACCGGGCGCCGGCTTCAGCCGCATCGAAGGCAAGAATAAGGAGAAGGCCTTCTGGGGTGTCGATCAGGACGCGCAGGCCTTTGCCAACTTCATCACCCAGTTTCTCTCGCAGTACGACCGCTGGAACTCTCCGAAGTACCTCTTCGGCGAGAGCTACGGGACTCCCCGCTCTGCGGCGCTCATCAACGTGCTCGAGACCGACCGCGACATCGACTTCAATGGGGTCATCCTGCTCTCCCAGATCCTCGATTTCGACCTGAGCATCGATGGACCGCAGACCAACCCCGGCATGGATCTGCCCTATGAGATCGCACTGCCGACCTATGCGGCCACCGCCTGGTACCACCACAAGCTCTCCTCCCGGCCGGACAACCTGGAAAACTTCCTCACCGAAGTGGAGGGGTTTGCCATGGGTGATTACGCACAGGCTCTCGGGGAAGGTGCGAAGATCTCCGCCGATGAGCGCAACGCCGTGGCCGCAAAGCTCCACGACTACACGGGCCTCCCGGTCGCCTACATCAAGAAGTCCAACCTGCGCGTCAGCGGCGGGGCGTTCGCGCAGGAGCTGCAGATCGACTCCGACAAGACCACTGGGCGTCTGGACTCTCGTTTCTCGGGCCCCTCGATGGACCCTCTGAGCGAGGAGGCGGACTACGATCCGCAGTCCGCGGCAATCAGCTCGGCGTATGTCTCGGCATTCAACGACTACGCACGCCGCATGCTCCATTACACGACCGATGCGGTCTACCAGCCCGAGATCGACGTCTTCAAGTGGTGGGAGTTCAAGCACCAGCCGCCGGGCGCCCCGTTCGCCGTGCCGATTGCGACCAATGTGATGCCGGACCTCGCCACGGCCATGAAATACAACCCCAACCTCAAGATCTGCCTGAACGGCGGCTACTTCGATCTGGCGACCCCGTTCTATGAAGGTATCTACGAGATGCACCACCTGGACATCCCGGAGAGCCTGCAGTCCAACATCGAGTATCACTATTACGAATCGGGCCACATGGTCTACGCCAACGAAGCGTCGCTCCATCAGATTCACGACAACGTCGCGGCCTTCATCCGCAAGACGAATCAGGTGGGGGAATGAGCATGACCAAAACCAAGACGCTCACCCCGAAGGGAATTTCCGTTGCTGCGGCGGCCTCGCTCCTGATCCTCGCCGGCTGTGCGATCCAACCCTCGCAATCCTCCCGGTCGAGTGACTACACGCAGGCGGATCCCCCGGCTTCGGCTTCGGACACGGACTCGGCGCCCGCCGCCGACCCGGCCGCAGGCAAGGAACACGGCGCGCAGTGGCACCATGGCCACGAGATGAATCCCTACTTCCGCACCGAGACCAGCAAGACGGCAAGTACGGTCACCGTCGAGGGCAACAGTATCCACTATCAGGCGGTAGCGGGTCTCATCGTCGTGCACCCGGAAGGCTGGGACGATGCTACGGCCAAGAACGCCGGTGACGATCCCATGGCGGGAGCCCACCACAAGGACGCCAAGGACGAGCAGAGCGAGGCGTCGATGTTCTATGTTGCCTATTTCAAGGATGGCGAGAAGCCTGGCGATCGCCCGATCACATTCCTCTATAACGGCGGTCCCGGCTCGGCCTCGATGTGGCTGCACATGGGCGCTTTCGGACCGCGGCGAGTGGTGACGGCAGACCATACGCACTCCCCGGCCGCCCCCTACCAGCTCGTCAACAACGACTACAGCCTGCTCGATGCCAGCGATCTCGTCTTCGTCGACGCCCCCGGCACGGGGTTCTCGCGGGTGAAGGGCAAGAATGGCGCCAAGGATTTCTTCGGCGCCGACCAGGACGTGCACGCCTTCTCCGAGTTCATCATGCAGTTCCTGTCGAAGTACAGTCGCTGGAACTCGCCCAAATACCTCTTCGGCGAGAGTTACGGCACGCCGCGCTCGGCCAACCTGATCAACGTGCTCGAGACCGAGGATGACACCGACTTCAACGGCGTCATCCTGCTGTCGCAGATCCTCAACTACGACGACTCTCCCGGCCGCTCGCAATACAACCCGGGCGACAATCTGCCCTTCGAGCTGGCGCTACCCACCTACACCGCCACCGCGTGGTATCACCACAAGCTGCCGAACAACAGCCAGCCGCTCGATGCGCTCCTCACGGAGGTCGAGCACTTCGCGATGACCGACTACGCGCGTGCGCTGCGGGCAGGCTCGGCGCTGCCCTCGGATCGGCGGGATGCGATCGCCGCGAAGCTCCACGACTACACCGGCCTTCCCGTTGCCTACATCGAGAAAGCCAATCTACGTGTCGACGCCGGGGAATTCGAGCACGAGCTGCAGGGAAGCGATGACACGACGACGGGCCGGCTGGACTCGCGTTTCTCGGGGCCCTCGCTCGATCCTCTGAGTCAGCGCGCCGAGTACGACCCGCAGTCGGCCGCGATCGGCTCCGCGTACGTCTCTGCTTTCAATGACTACGTCCGCAACGACCTGCACTACGGCATGAACATGCGGTACAAGCCCTCGGCCCGCAACATTCGCGAGTGGGACTTCAAGCACAAGCAGCCCAATGCGCCGTTCGCCTTCCCGCGGGCACTCAATGTCATGCCCGACCTCGCCAATGCGATGAAGTACAACCCCAATCTCAAGGTCATGCTGAACGGCGGGTACTTCGACCTGGCGACACCTTTCTACCAGGGCATGTACGAGATGGCCCACCTGCCGATGCCGGACAAGCTGCAAGCCAACATCTCATACCACTACTATGAGTCGGGGCACATGGTGTACGCCCATACACCCGCACTGAAGGAGATGCACGACAACGTGGCGGCCTTCATCGCGAATACGGCGCACCAGCAGGCGGAACAACAGGACGGTCAGCAGTAACCCGAGCGCGGTCGCGCGGGGCGTCCAAGGGTCCCGCCCGGCGCCTCGTATCCGGCCTTCGGCATATGCAGTCGCTGTTCATTCGTATCGCAGGGCGTGCACGGGGCTCGTGCGTGCAAGATGCAGCGTGTTCACCCATACGGTTGCCCACGCAATCAGCAGCGCCGCGGCGCCCGCAATTAGAAAATATAACGGGCTCAACGGAATCCGGTCCGCATAACCCTCGAGCCAGCCGCGCAGATAGACATAAGCTGCCGGCCAAGCGATGACGTTCGCGAGAACGACGGGGATCGAGATTCGCCACAGCATTAGGCCCACGAGATCGCTGGTGCGCGCGCCGGCCATCTTGCGGATGCCGATCTCCTTGGTGCGGCGCTCCGCCGTGAAGACTGCGAGACCGAAGAGCCCGAGGCAGGCGATGAGCACCGCAACGCCGACGAACAGCGCAAACAGCACGCCCTGCCTCTCGTCATCGCGGAACAGCTCGTTGAACTGATCGCTGACGAAGTAGCGCCTCATGGCGACCCCTGGGGCGAATGAGTGCCAGGTCCTGTCGAGGAATGCGAGCGCCTGCGGCAGCTCGGCGCTCCGCACCCTGAGCGAGAGGAGCCAATATCGGCTCGGATTGACCCGGTAGATCATCGGCAGGGCGCGCTCATCGAGCCCCTGACGCATGGCATCGTCCAGAACTCCCACGACGGTGATCGGACCACGGCCAACCAGGTCAATGGTCCTTCCCACAGCTCCCTCTGCCGAAACACCGAGGCGGCGTGCGGCCGCCGCATTGAGCAGGACGTTGGTACCGGCTCTCCCCTCCGGCACATCATCCCCACGCGCGGCCGATAGAGGCCGGCCCGCGAGCAGGCGCATGCCGTAGAGCGACGGGAACCCCGGACTCATGTCGAGCAGCAGCGCCTCGATGACCTGCCCTCCTCCCTCGAGGCGGACGGACCACGTCGCTGCCGCGAAGAAATCGAACGGCACCGCATCCGACAGCGCCGTGCCGGCGATACCCGGCCCGCTGGCGAGAACGCGGGCAAACCGCTCGCGAGCCGGCTGCGGAAGGTTGGCTACGCTGGGCACAACGATGACGTTGAAACGATCGAAGCCCAGATCCAGCGCTCGCGAGAAGTTGATCTGCCGGAAAATGACGAGAGCGGCAATCCCGAGACCTATCGAGATGGCGAATTGGCCGACGACCAGTGCGGAGCGCAGCCAGCCCGCGCCCGTCGCCGCGCAGGCGCCTGTGCGCAGGGCTGAGCCCGGCCGCAAGCCTGCGAGCACCAGCGCAGGATAGAGGCCGCTCAAAAGACCCACGCCGACTGCACCGCCCACCAGGATGACGAGCAGACGCCAGTCACCCGGGTGGTGGAGTGAGAGCGGCTCGCCCAGGAAGCGTGCATAGAAGGGCAGTACGATCTCGACCAGGGAGAGTGCGATCAGGAGTGCGATGAATGTCATCAGCACAGCCTCACTCAGAAGCTGCCCGATGAGCTGCATGCGCCTGGCGCCCACGACCTTGCGTAGACCGATCTCCCGCGCCCGCAGCGTCGCACGCGCCGTAGCCAGATTCATGAAATTGCAGCAAGCCACCAGGACGACGAGAAGTGCGACGATCGCGAAACCATAGACGGTGGTACGACTCCCGGCCGGCGTCATGCCGCCATACCGGTCTGTCGTCAGATGCACCTTCCGAAAGGGCGTCAGACGGAACTCCTCGAGCTCACTGCCGGTCAGATTTATCCCGTGCTTCTTCAGGTCCATGGCGCGATCGAGGATGGGCTTCAGCGCCGCGAGCACTGCAGTCGGGTCGGCGCCGGGCACCAGCTCGACATAGCCATAGTCCCCATCGACACCATTCCAGCCACCTGTCTTGTCCGACTGCGGAAGCTCGTCGGCCGATGACGTATTCGGCATCAGGAAGTCGGCGACGAGCTGGGTGTTGTGTGGAAGATCCTTCAGCACGCCCGTGACGGTGAGGGTGTGCACTGCAAAGTAACATTTGGCGTCGTCCGCCGTGCACTCGTCCGGCCAAACCCCGCTCACCTCGAGCGTTTTTCCGATCGGATCGCTGGCGCCGAAATACTTACGCGCCATGCTCTCGGAGAGCACCACCGACTCGGGCTGGGCGAGCACGTGTGCCGGATTGCCTTGCCGAAGAGGAAGCCGGATGACCTGCAGGAAGCCTGGATCGACGACCGTGACCCTTTCAAGCGCCTGCTCATGGCCGGCGGTGACTGTCATGGACTCCGGAACGACGTGCGTGATCGCTTTCACCAGCGGTATTTGCTCTCCCACGGCGCTCAAGACCGGAAACGGGCATCCTGCAGTCACGAACGGCTCGCCTCCGGGTGGGTGTGCCGTCACCTCGAGCCGATAGAGGTTGCCAGCACCGGGAAGCCAAGAGTCGTACGAGAGCTGATCCCGCACGTACAGCAGGATGAGGATGGCACAGACGAGCGCCACCGACAGACCGAACACATTGAGGAAGCTGTAGAGCCTGTGCCGGAGCAATCCGCGGATGGCCATCGTTAGATTGTGACGCCACATCGCCGCATCCTCACTCAGTGCCGTCAGACGAATAGCGCAGCACTTCGGATCCCTCACCTTCGAGCGATGAACTGGGTTCGATCGCGCGCCGGCTCCTGCCAGCCCCCGCCGAGCGCGGTATAGAGATGGACCGTTGCCTGCAGACGCGCAAGCCTCGCCTGGGCGAGAGCATCCCTCGCCCCGAAGAGCGTCTGCTGCGCCTGAAGCACATTCAGCAGGTCGGCGACGCCCTGGCGGTACTGGAGCTGTGAGATCTGGAAGGCCTCGCGGGCCGCATCCACTTCCCGACGAAGGTGTTGCTCCTCCAGTGCGTCATTGCGGACCTGACCGAGCGCGCTCTCGACGTCGGCATAGGCATTGAGCACTGCGCTCTGGTAGCTCGCGACGAGCTCCTCCTGCGTGGCGTGCGCAAGCTCCTTCTGCCCGATGAGCTTGCCGCCATCGAATATCGTCTGCACCAGCTGCGCACCGGCCTCCCAGAGGAAGCTCGGCCCGTGCAGGAGCGCATTGGTCGCAGCACTGCTGAAGCCGGCACTGCCGTTCAGAGCGAACTGAGGCAGGAAGGCCGCGCGTGCCGCCTGCAGGTTGGCGTGTGCAGCCGCGAGATTCGCTTCCGCCTCGGCCACATCGGGTCGGCGCAGCAGAAGCTGCGAAGGGAGGCCCGGTGAGACCGCCGGGAGCCGAATCGCACCCGCGCTCTGCGTCGCTACGGCGAACCCCTCAGGCGGCCTGCCGATCAGTACGGCGAGTGCGACTTGTGCCTCGAGGGCCTGCTGCTCGAGGAGCGGCAGCTCCCCCTGCACCGCCTCGATCTGCGCCTGCTCCTGCGCGAGATCGAGATGGGAGGCCGTACCCGCATGGACTTTGAGCTTGACGATCTCGAGGATGCCGTCGATCGCGACGATGTCTTCGTTGGCGATGGCAATCCGCTCGCGCAGGGCCAGGATCCCGAAATAGGCGTCGGCGACCGCCGCGGTAGTCGTGAGAGCGACCGCCCGTTGCGCAAAGCGCGAGGACTTGAGCGCCTCCTCCGCCGAGCGGAGATTGTCGCGCGACAATCCCCAGACATCGAGCTCGTAGCTGGCATCGGCGCTGACGCCGAAGGAATTGCGCGTGGTGGAGCCTTGCTGTCCGTTGCTTGACAGCGCCGCCCGCCCTACCCCCGAGCGCGTCGCCTGCGCCACACCGTCGATCGTCGGGAAGAGCGATCCCCGTTGGATCGTCATCTGCGCCCGCGCCTGCCCGAGCCGCGCAGCAGCTACAGCCAGATCACGGTTGTCCGACTGAGCTCGTGCAATGAGGCTGGAGAGCTCCGGGCTATCGAACCCACGCCACCATCCGGCCTTGGGCCAGAGGGGCTCCGAGCCTGGCGGCTGCCCGACGAAGGCCTCGGGAACGATTTGCGGCGACAAGGCGCGCGGCGGCGCCGTAGCACAGCCCGTGAGGAGCGCAGCTATCGCGGCAGCAGCAACGGATCGCGCTCGCGGTCTGCTCATCCAGCCCTTACGCCCTCTATTCATAACGAAGAGCATGAACGGGGCTCATCCGTGCCAACCGCAGCGTATTCGCATACACCGTCGCCCAGGCAATGAGCAACGCCACCGCGCCTGCCGCCAGAAAGTAAGCCGGGTTCAGGCTGATCCGGTACGCGTAATGCTCGAGCCATTGGCGCAGATAGTAGTAAGCGACCGGCCAGGCAATGAGGTTGGCCGCCAGCACCGGCATCGAGATGCGCCACAGCATGAGCCCGACGATGTTCCCGGTGCGCGCGCCGGAGACCTTGCGGATACCGATCTCTTTGGTTCGCCGCTCGGCAGTGAACACCGCAAGGCCAAAGAGGCCGAGACAGCCGATGAGCACGGCGACTACCACGAAGGCTGCGAATATCGCGCCCTGCCTCTTGTCTGCCGCAAACTGCTCGTCGAAGGCATCGGTCAGGAAATAGCGATCCAGGGCGACGGCAGGAACCTGCGAATGCCAGACTCCGTCGATGTAGCGCAGCGCCTGCGGCAGCTCGCCTGGGCGCACCCGCACCGAAAGGAGACTTGCCTGGCCGGCATCAGGCAGGTACACCGACGGTTCCGGCCGCCCGCTCACCCCGCCGATCGCGACATCCTCGAGGACGCCAACGACCTTCAGGCTTCCCCACACACTCGAGAGCGTCTGTCCGACGGCCTGATCGGGCAAATAGCCCAACTGATGCGCAGCCGACGCATTGAGCAAAACGTCCGACGTGGCCGGTGGTCCCGGCCTTTCATCGTCCTGAGACTCCTGGGGCAATCGTCCGGCCAGGAGGCGGATTCCGTAGAGCGGCGCGAAGGTCGGGCCGGTGCGCATGAACCGCACGCTCGTTCCCTCCGGAACCTGATTCGAGCGAATTCTCAGAAAGAACGACGACCAGAGATCGAGCGGCACGGTGTCCGACAGCGCCGTTGACTCGACCCCTGGGCCCGCGCGCAGGATGCGCGCCAGGCTCTCCCGCACATCGGGCGACACGTTGGTGAGGCCGCGCAGCACTACCACATCCTCGCGATGGAATCCCAGATCGACGCTGCGCGCATAGTTGATCTGCCGGAATACGACCATGGCGGCGATTCCCACCGCGATCGACGCCGCAAATTGAGAGATCACGAGCACCGAGCGTAAGAGCCCCGAGCCCCTGTTCTCGGTCCCACCCGACTTGAGCGCCGCTGCGGGACGGAATCCCGAGAGCACCAGCGCCGGATAGATTCCGCTCACGAGGCCGACGGCGACGGCACCGCCGGCCATGGCGAGCAGCAGCCAACCGTCCGTGAGGTAATGGAGCCCGATCGGCTCTCCGAGGAATCGCTCGTATTGCGGCAACAGGATCTCGGCGAGCGAGAGCGCGATGGCAAAGGATACGAGTGCGGTCACCACAGCCTCGCACAGGACCTGCACGGCGATCTGCGCTCGCCCGGCGCCTGCGAGCTTGCGCACGGCGATTTCCTTCGCGCGCAGCGTGGCACGCGCGGTTGCGAGATTCATGAAATTGCTGCAGGCCACGAGCACGATGAGTAGCGCGATGACGGCGAATCCGTACACGGTCACGCGGCTCCCTCCCGGCGTCATGCCGCCGTCCCGGTCGCTGTCGAGGTGCACATCCCGGAAGGGAATCAGCCGGTAGCGCTCCCCCTGGCTGCCCCGCACGTGCATGCCGAGGCCCTTGAAGTCAACCGAGCCATCCAGTATGGGATCGAGCGCCGCCAGCACGGCAGCGGGACTCGCCCCCGGCACGAGCTCCACATATCCATAAGCACCGAGCGTCGAGGTCCAGAAGCTGTCCTTCTCGGCGCGCGTCTCCTCATCGGCCTGTGAGCCATTGGGTACGACGAAGTCGGCGATGAGCTGCGTGTTGTGCGGCAGGTCGCGCATCACGCCCGTAACGGTCAACGGGTGCGTGACGCCATAGCCAAAACACGATGTGTCGTGCGGCGCACAGTAGTCGATGAGCTTGCCGCTCACCCGCAGGATCTTTCCCAGCGGATCGGCGCCGCCAAAGTACCGGCGCGCCATGCTCTCGGAGAGCACGACCGATTCGGGCTGCGCCAGGGCGCGCGCCGGATCGCCGCGCAGCAGTGGGATTCTGACGACCTGCAAGAAATTGCGATCGACCACCGTCACCGTCTCATGTCCCTGGCGGTCGCCTGCCATGACCGTCATCTTCTCCGCCACCACGTGAACGACCGCCTTGACCTGCGCGATCTTCTCGCCCACCGCCGTAAGGAGCGGGTACGGACAGCCGGTCGTCGGTGCCGGGGGACTATCGGGCATCTGAAAGGTGGCTGCGAGCCGATAGAGGTTCTGCGTGCCCGGAATCCACGCATCGTACGAGAGCTGGTCGCGCACGAAGAGCAGGATGAGGATGGCACACGCCATGGCCACAGACAGGCCCGCGACGTTGATGAAGCTGTAGAGCTTGTGGCGGATGAATCCGCGCAGCGCCATCCGCAGGTAATGCTGAAGCATCGGACCTACTCGCTACGCAGCGCGTGAACCGGGCTGGTGCGTGCCAGCCGTACGGTATGGATATACACAGTGGCCCAGGCAATCGCGAGGGCAGCGGCGCCGGCCGCCAGGAAATACGAGGGGCCGAGGGTGATCCGGAACGGGTAGCCTTGCAGCCAGCGGTGCAGATACCAATAGGCTGCCGGCCAGGCCACGACATTCGCCGCGAGCACCGGAGCGGAAATCCGCCAGAGCATCAGTCTCACGATATCCGGAAGGCGGGCACCGGATATCTTGCGAATGCCGATCTCCTTCGTGCGCCGCTCGGCGGTGAACACCGCGAGCCCGAAGAGGCCGAGGCATGCGATGACTATGGCGATGACGACGAAAGCCGCAAACATCTCGCCTTGCCGCCGGTCTTCCTGAAAAAGGCCGTTGAACGCATCACTCATGAAGTAGCGCGTCACACCCGTATTGGGCGGCACGGAGCGCAATGTGTGATCGATGAGAGAGAGCGCAGCCGACCTGTCGCCCTGCAGTCTGACGGACAGGCGTAGATAACGCGCCGGATCCACCATGAACAGGGCCGGCCTCGCCTCGCTTCTGACTCCATCGAACATCGCATCGCTCAGAACGCCGACGATCTTCAACGGCATCGCCATGCCGGAACCTTCGACGTCGATTCTCCTGCCGACCGCCCCCTGCGGGCTGAGCCCCAAGCGATGCGCCATCTCCAGGTTGATGAGGATGTTCTTCTCCGACCAGCCGGCCGACACGTCATTTCCGTACGACTTCGACAGGAGCCGGCCGGCAAGCAACCGCATGCCATAGAGCGAGGGAAAGCTCGGGGTAATGTCGATGATCTCTGTCGCGATCGATCCCGCCGCGCCTTCGAGGCGGACGACATCATTCCGCACGGCGTCCGTGTCGAACGGTACGACGGTGGAAAGCGCCGTCCCGGCGACTCCCGGCCCTGCTTTCAGGATCGTTGCCAGGCTCTCGCGCGTCTGGATCGGCAGGTTCTCGATGCCTCGGATGACCACCATGTCGGACCGTTCGAAGCCCCAATCGCGGCCGTGCGCGAACTGAATCTGCCGAAACACCACGAGGACCGCCACCCCGAGCGCGATGGAAACCGCGAATTGACCGACGACCAGAGCGGCGCGCACGAGCCCCGACCCTGTCTGTGCGGACCCGCCCGTCCGCAGCGCTGCCGCGGGCCGCAAGCGGGAGAGCACCCAGGCAGGATATAGCCCGCAAGACAGTCCGATGAGCACCGTGCCGGCGACGATGGACGCGAGCAGCTTCCCGTCGCCGAGATAGGACAGCCCAAGCGGTACACCCAGAAACCGGTCGACGAGCGGCAGCAGCGATTCCAACAGCGACAGGGCGATCACGAGAGATACGAGGACCGTCGCGGCAGCCTCGAGCAGGAATTGGCTGACGAGCTGACGTCGCTGGGCCCCCGCCATCCGGCGTAGCGCGATCTCCCGCGCCCGCAGTCCCGCGCGCGCCGTAGTGAGATTCATGAAGTTGATGCATGCAACCAGCACGATGAGAAATCCGATCGCGGTGAGCCCCGCCAGCCATGCAGGGCTCACGGTCGGTCTCATGTTGCCGATCTTCCCGCTCGTGAGGTGCACGTCCCGGAAGGGCGTGAGATGGAATTCGTCGATGCTGCTCGCTGGAACATCGCCCATGCCCATTTTGCCTTCATCCACCGATCGATCCACGATCCGTGCGACCGCCGAGAGTACGTCCCGCGGGTTGGCTCCCGGCGCCAGCTCGACGTAACCGGAAACGCCGTTTCCGCTCGTCCATCCCTGCTGCTTGTCAACCTCCGGCATCGGATCGGCCTGCGACGTGTTCGGCATCACGAGGTCCGCGACGAGCTGGGTGTTGTGCGGCAGATCGCGCAGCACGCCCGTGACTACGAGCGTATGGGATTTGGAGAAGCACGCCGCATCATCGGGTTTGCATGCATCCGGCCAGATGTCGCCACCGATGCGCAGGGTCCGCCCGATCGCATCGGCCCCGCCGAAGAGCTTTCGGGCCATGGTCTGCGACAGCACGATGGAATCGTGCTGCTCGAGAACCTGCGCCGGACGGCCCGCGACGAGCGGCAACCGGATCACCTGAAAGAAGTTTGGATCGACGATCGTGACCTGTTCGTGGAATACGCGGCCGCCGACGCTCACCGTCATCGGCTCCGGCACTACGTGCGTGACCGCTCTTATCGACGGTATCTGCGCTCCCGCGGCGGTCAGCACCGGGAATGGGCAAAGCGCCAGCGGGAATGGCGGCTGACCCGGTATGTGAAACGTCACTTCGAGCCGATAGAGGTTCGCTGTATCGGGCAGCCAGGAATCATAGGAAAGCTGATCGCGCACGAATATCGCGATCAGGATGGCGCATGTCAGCGCCACCGACAGCCCTGCGACATTGATGAAGCCGTACAGTTTGTGCTTCACCAAGCTGCGCGCCGCCATGATGAGGTAGTGCCGCCACATTGCTGTAGTCTCAGACGGCCATCCGCACCTTTTCAGTCACGATTGCGCCGTCAAGGAGATTGACGATGCGGTGGGCGTACTCGGCGTGAGGCCGCGAGTGTGTGACCATCACGATGGTGGTCCCTTCGCCGTTGAGCTCGGTCAGGAGCTGCATCACCTCCTCGCCGGTCGCGGAGTCAAGGTTGCCCGTGGGCTCATCGGCCAGAAGCAGCTTGGGCCGTGAAACCACGGCACGGGCGATCGCGACGCGCTGCTGCTGTCCGCCGGAGAGCTGTTGCGGCCGGTGCTTCGAGCGATGCGCGACCTTCATGCGCTCGAGCGCCTCGCGCACCCTTGCCTTGCGGTCACGCGTGGACACGTCCTTGTGGTAGAGCAACGCGAGCTCGACGTTCTCGAACACATTGAGCTCATCGACCAGATTGAAGCTCTGGAAGATGAAGCCCACGCTGTTCTTGCGTAGCTCCGAGAGCTGGCCCTCCGACCAGCCGGCGATCTCGTGTCCCGCGAACCAGTACTCCCCCGAGGAGGGGCTGTCGAGCATGCCGACGATGTTGAGCAGCGTCGATTTACCGCAGCCCGAGGGGCCCATCACCGCGACGAATTCGCCCCCGCCGATCTCGAGATCCACGGCGCGCAAGGCGGTGGTCTCCACTTCGGTGGTGCGATAGACCTTGGAGAGGTGTTTCAGAGAGAGCATGGATTCATCCCGCATGATCAGTTCTGGTGGTTCGGGTGCTCGAGCTCGACCCGCTCGACGCGCTGGAAGCCCTGGTAGCTTGAGACGATGACCCGTTCGCCCGGCTCGAGACCCTGAAGGACTTCGATCTGCTCGGGATTGCGCCGCCCGAGCTCGATTCTGCGGCGGACGGCATCCTTGCCGCCGGGGGTTACGACAAACGCCCAGCTGCCGCCGGTGTCCTGGTAGAAAGGTCCGTTGGGCAGCATCAGGGCGGTGGCCGTGCCCCCGAGCTCGAGACGGGTGTCGACCGCCTGGCCGACGCGGATGCCCTGCGGCGCGGGGCCGGTGAAGTTGAGGTCCACCTTGAATGTGCCGTCGGAGACCTGGGGGTAAATCTTGACGACGGTCGCGCGGAAGTCGCGATCACCCAGGCTGAAGACCGCAGTCTGGCCGCGCGCAACCCGACCGATATAGAACTCGTCCACCTGCGCGGTCAGCTTGAAACGGTCGAGCGAATCGACCTGCCCGAGCACCGCTCCCGCGGTTTTGGACTGGCCGACACGGGCGTCGAGCGCCGTCAGCTGGCCTGCTGTCGGCGCGCGGATGGTGAGCGCGTCGAGACTTGCCCGGGCAGTCGCGATGTTGTCGTTGAGCGATCCCAGGGTCTTGCGAAGTTGCTCGAGCTGGGTCGTGCGCACCTGCTGCTCGGTGTCGCGCGAGGCGATCGTGGCATCCCGCAGCTCCTGCTCGTACCGGTACTGCTCCTGCTCCTGCGCATAGAGTGTCGGTGCGATGGCGTTGCCGTCGAGCAGGATCTTGTCGCGCACGAGGTCGCTCTTCAGCACCGCAACCTGATGTTGGATGTCAAGCAGCTGGCTCTGATACCTGAACCGGGTATCCTCGAGCTGCAGCTTCGTGTTCTCGATGGCGTTGATCTGGCTCGCCGTATCCGCCTCGCGCGAGGCGATCTGCAGCCGCAGCGCGGTGTTGGTGAGCCCGATGAGCGGCTGCCCGGCCTTGACGATCGCACCATCCTCGGCCAGCACCTCCTTCACGGTCCCTCCCTGCTCGGTCGTCAGGTAGTAGGTCGTGAGCGGTGTCACCGTCGCGCGCACCGCGATGTAGTCCTCGAACAGGCCGCGCGTCACGGTGCCCATCGTGAGTTGGTCGACCGGTACGCGGTAGGTGCTGATCCCGGCGCCATGGAGCAACCACGCAGCGATGCCGAGGACGAGCAGTGCCGCAGCTCCGTATGGCGCATAGCGCCGCCAGACGGGCGGGCGGGCGAGCGGCCTGTCCATGCCACCGCCAGCCGGAGGGGGAGCCGGCTCGGCCTCGCCCGCCCGCTTGGTCTTGACGTCCACTACTCGACTTTCTGAAGACTGTCCGCCGGATCGCATGAGCATGCCCTTTGCAACGGCCATACCATGCACAATTGGAAGAGATTTCAGTGAGTTAGACGATATGGATTGACCACGAGGTGTTCGTTGCCGAACAAGCGACCGTACACTGTTCGAATTCGGACAGCCACCACGCCGAATACCAAGGCTCCGAGGGCTGGCGCGCCCCCGGTGCGCGGCAGGAAGATCAGGGCAGCCGATATGCTCGGCCTCACGCCTCAGGCGTACACCCCCCGCTAATGAACAAACTTCGCGATGGTGAATGCGATGCCTGCAGCTGCGATCGTAGTACCGACCCGCCCCAACCTCGCTGGGGGTGTTCCGCGACCGATCGGAACTAAAATCGTACTCCGTCACGCGACTCACGCATGCTCTCCCCACGATTCACCCTCGCGTCCGAGTGGCTGCAGACTGCCCCGCCGAACTGCGCATTGCCTCAGGACGGAAATGATCCTCGCCACCTCAGGGTGGCGCAACGGGAAGAGTGAAATTTCTACGCGTGTAGAGCGTCAGTTACTTGCGTGTTGAGACTAGGTTAGGAAATGACGCGTCGATCTGCGTTCGCGTGCTCGCGATGGACATTCCGCGCATTGTACTTCACTCCCGGGCCTGCTCAGGCAGGCTGCGGCACATCTCCAGCACGCTCGGCGATCGGC
>DASUHA010000018.1:0-6575 GCA_036273735.1 Steroidobacteraceae bacterium
TCCGCGGCGGCTACAACCGCGCGGTCCGCGTGCCCAACATCGCGGAGCTCTTCGCGCAGGACGTGGTCGCTCTGGACGGGTCGGTCGACCCGTGCGCGAGCTCTTCGGGCTCGACGGCGCCGGCCAGCAAGACGGATTGCCGGCGCAGCGGCCTCTCCCCGGCGCAGTACGGCGCGATCGGTACCCCGGGAAATCCGGCTGGCCAGTACAACGGCAAGCTGGGCGGCAACCCGAAGCTGCAGCCTGAGATCGCGGATACGTACTCGGTGGGCCTCGTGCTCACGCCGAGCATGCTGCCGCGGTTCAACGCGACGATCGACGTCTTCGACATCAAGATCAAGAATCTGATCAGCAGTTACGGCTCCAACCTGATCCTCAGCCAGTGCGTCAACGACGACAATCCGCAGTTCTGTGCCATGGTGCATCGCGACTCGGCCGGCTCGCTCTGGTTCTCGCCCCTGGGCTTCGTCGATGACCCACTGCTCAACCTCGGATTCGAGAAGACGGCTGGCGCGGACCTTTCGCTCAATTACACGCAGAGCGCCGGCGCTTTCGGCTCGGTCAACTTCAACATGATCGGCACCTATACCGCGTCCTTCATCACGGAGCCATTCCCGGGGTCGGGCGACTACAACTGCGCCGGTTACTTCGGCGGCACCTGCGAGAATCCGCTGCCGAAGTGGCGGCATACGTTCACGGTCGGCTGGTCGACCCCGTGGCACGGAATCGGGCTGCAGGCGCGCTGGCGGCATCTCGGCAACACGAAGAACGACGTCGCGAACCCGTCGCCGCTCCTCTCCGGCAAGATCAATCCTCTCACCCTGTACACGGGCAGCCGGGACTACCTCGACCTGATCGCGACCGATCAGATCTTCAGCAGTGTCAGCCTGCAGCTGGGCGTGAACAACGTCCTGGACAAGGATCCCCCGATCCTCGCCACCTCCAGCCTGGGAGGGTTCGTCAACGGCAACACCTATGCGCAGGCATACGACACGCTGGGACGATTCGTGTTCGCGAATGTGAAGATCGACTTCTAAATCCTCGCCGGACTCTCAGGCGACTTGCCGCAGCGGGCCGAAAGGCCCGCTGCTTTTTTTCGCGCCTTGCAGCCGGCCCGGATACCGGCATACTGGCGCGGTCATGCAGACCGACGCATCCGCGAGTCCCGAGGACCCCCTGCAGATTGGGCTCGCGCGAGTACGCGAGCTCAGGAACAGGGGAGCTCTCGATGCCGCGACCGCCCTCCTGGGCGAGCTCTCGAGCGACTTCCCATCGTCCGGACTGCTCTGGCAGGAGCGCGCGCTCTGCCTCCAACTACAGGGCGATGCGGCAGCGGGGGCCGCCTTCCGACGTGCGGTGGAGCTGAACGACACCCTGGTCGAGAGCTGGCTGGCGCTGGTCGAACTATTTCGTGTCGCAGGCCAGGAGGCCGAGGCGCAGCATGCCAGCGCCTGTATAGCGAAATTGCGGAGCCTCCCTTCTGCGCTTCTTCAGGCCTCCAGCCTCCTCAACGAAGGCCGGGTCGATGAGGCTGAGGCACAAGTGCGCGACTACTTTCACCGGCACGGGCCGCATCTCGACGCCCTGCGCCTGTTGGCGCAGGTTCGGATCAAGCGTGACGTTCTGGACGATGCGGAGCTGCTCCTCGAGGAAGTCCTGGAGAAGTCGCCTGAATATCACGACGCCCGCAGCGAGCTCGCCGGAGTTCTCATGCAACGGCGCCGTTATCTGCCGGCACTGATGCATGCGCGCCAGCTGCTGCAGATCGATCCACGGAACCGCCTGTGGCGGGGCCTGTATGCCGACGCGGTCAACGGCCTGGGCGAATACGACGAGGCGCTGCGGGCCTACCGGGACCTGCAGGCCGACATGCCCGACGACGCCAATATGCGGATCACGATCGGGCATGCGTTGAGGAACCAGGGCGATTCAGCCGCCGCCATCGCGGAGTTTCAGGCGGCAACCGTGGCCCCGGACACGGCGGCGGAGGCTTTCCTCTCTCTTGCCAACGTCAAGAGCTATCGCTTCGGGGACGAGGAGCTGATGAGGATGCGACGGCTCGAAGCCGAGGCGGCAGCGCCCAGACGGCTCACCGACCGGTATCAGCTGTGCTTCGCGCTCGGCAAGGCCCTGGAGGAGCGCCGGGAGTACGAGGAGTCCTTCCGCTATTACGCCCGCGGCAATGCGCTGAAGCGCTCGGAGCTGGTGTACAAATCCGATGTTACCGAGCGCAACCTGCGCCTGCAGGCCAGTGTCTGCACGGCCGAATTCCTCGCGGCCCGCGAGGGCCTGGGCTGTCCGCGGCCGGACCCGATCTTCATCGTCGGACTTCCGCGGTCGGGCTCGACTCTCATCGAGCAGATCCTGTCCTCACACTCGAAGGTCGAGGGCACTCTGGAGCTGCCGGAAATCCCGCGCCTGGTGCAGCAGTTCCGCACGCGCAAGGCGGGCGAGCCGCCGCGCTATCCCGGCGTGCTGGCGGAGCTCAGTCCCGAGGAGCTGCGACGGATGGGCGAGATCTATCTGGAGGAAACCGGGGTTTACCGGCAGCGCGCGCCGTTCTTCATCGACAAGATGCCGGGCAACTTCCACGATATCGGCTTCATCCACCTCATCCTGCCGAACGCGAAGATCATCGAGGCCCGACGCGAGGCGATGGCCTGCTGCTTCGGGAATTTCAAGCAACTCTTCGCCAACGGGCAGAAGTTCACCTACGACCTGACGGAGATGGGGCACTACTACCGCGGCTATATCGAGCTGATGGAGCATTGGCATCGGGCGCTGCCCGGGAAGATCCTGCGGGTACAGCACTCGGACGTGGTGCAGGATCTCGAGGGCAGCGTGCGGCGGATACTCGAATTCTGTGGCCTCGAGTTCGAGCCTGCGTGTCTGGAGTACTACAAGACCGACCGCGTGGTGCGAACATTGAGCGCCGATCAGGTACGCCGCCCGATCTACCGCGAGGGACTCGACCAGTGGCGCCACTACGAGCCCTGGCTCGGGCCGCTGAAGGCGGCGCTGGGACCGCTCGCCGAGACCTAGAGCCGTCGGCGGAGGCCAACGATCCAACAGTCCTGACGGCAGGTCACGGACAGGTGCCTTGCAGCCGGCATGAAAGGCGGCATACTTCCGGTCACCGTGCAAACTGATCCGCCTGAGAATGCCGAAGATCCGCTGGAGAGCGGCCTCGCTCGGGCACGCCGCCTGAGGAGCGAGGGCGAGCACGCTGCAGCGACTGCGCTGCTGAGCGAGCTGGAAGTTGCGTACTCCGCGTCCGGATTGCTCTGGCAGGAGCGCGCGTTCGGCTGCCGCGCGCGACGCGACACTGTCGGGGCGATAAGCGCCTTCCGGCGAGCGGTGGAGCTCAACGATGCGCTTCCCGACAGCTGGCTGGCGCTGGTCGAGCTATACCGCGCTGCCGGACTGTTGGCGGATGCGCAGCATGCCGCGGCCTGCGCCGGGAAGATGCGGAGCCTGCCGCCTCAGCTGCTGGCAGGATCGAGCCTCCTCAACGAGGGACGACTCGAGGCAGCCGAGCAGTCCATCCGCGGCTACCTCCGGGAGCACGGCCATGACATCGATGGAATGCGGCTGCTCGCGCAGGCCAATGTCAAGCGGGAAGCCTACGACGATGCCGAACTGCTGCTCGAGGCGGTACTCGAAGCAGCGCCCGATTACCACGATGCCCGCCTCGAGCTCGGCAACGTCATGCTTCACCGGCGCCGCTTCCTACCGGCGCTCATGCATGCGCGCCATCTGCTGCAGATCGAGCCCCGGCACCCGAGGTGGCGGCGCCTCTATGCGTCGGCCTGCGACGGACTGGGCGAGTTCGACGAGGCGCTGGCCCTCTATCGGCAGCTCCTCGCAGATACTCCGGACGATGCTGCCCTGCGGCTCGCGGCCGCCCATGCACTGAGGAACAGCGGCGATACCCGCGCGGCGATCGAGGAATTTCAGGCGGTAGCGGGCATACCGGGAGGCACGGGTGGCGCGTTCCTGGCGCTTGCCCACATCAAGCGCTTTCGGTTTCGCGACGAGGATATCGGCCACATGCGGCGTGCGGAAGCCGAGGCGGGTGCGCTGGCCGAGCGCTATCAGCTCTGCTTCGCGCTCGGCAAGGCCTTGGAAGACCGGCGGGAATACGAAGAATCCTTTCACTACTACGCACGTGGGAACGCGCTCAAGCGCTCGGAGATGGTCTACAAGCCGGAGGTGGAGGAGCGGAGCCTGCGCCTGCAGGCTGCCGTCTGTACGGCCGAATTCATGGCAGAGCGCGCAGGCGTGGGCTGCCCCCGCCCGGACCCGATCTTCATCGTCGGGCTACCGCGCTCGGGATCGACTCTGATCGAGCAGATCCTCGCATCCCACTCGAAAGTCGACGGCACGATGGAGCTGCCGGAGATCCCCCGTCTGGTACAGCAGTTCCGCGACCGCCGTGCAGGCGATGAGCCGCGATATCCGGCCATCCTCCGCGAGCTCACGCGCGAGGAGCTCGAGAGAATGGGCGAGATCTACTTGGAGGAGACCCGCGTCTATCGGCGGGGAGCCCCGTTCTTCATCGACAAAATGCCGAGAAATTTTCACGACATCGGCTTCATCCATCTCATCCTGCCGAACGCCAGGATCATCGATGCTCGGCGCGAAGCGATGGCGTGCTGCTTCGGCAACTTCAAGCAGCTGTTCGTGAACGGCCAGAAGGCCACCTACGATCTGGTGGAAATGGGCCACTATTATCGGAACTACGTCGAGCTCATGGATCACTGGGACACGGTGTTGCCTGGCAAGGTCCTGCGTGTCAGACATGTGGACGTGGTGCGCGACCTCCAAGGCAGCGTCCGGCGAATTCTGGATTTCTGCGGGCTCGACTTCGAGCCCTCCTGCCTCGAGTTCCACAAGACCGAGCGGGTGGTGCGCACGCTGAGCGCGGACCAGGTGCGCCGCCCCATCAACTCCGATGGACTCGAGCAGTGGCGCAACTACGAGCCGTGGCTGGGTCCGTTGAAGGCGGCGTTGGGACCCCTCGCCGAGAACTAGAGCGGTCGGCGCACGCCGACCATCCAACCGATCCCGGCACGGGAGGCCGCTCTCCGGCCACCGCCTACTTCCCCTTGCGTCCGGGGCGACTTATATCCTCCAGCAAACCATCCGGCGTCAGTCCTGCCGCTCATCCTGAGCGATAAGCCGCCTACCCAGGCCACGCGATCTGTCTCGCGCGCACAACGACGCGCTCCGGACGTTTCGATCCGCAACGAATCTATGCCTGACGCGCAGCGCTAGGCTGCACCGCGCAATGTGACCATCCGACGGATGGCATGCAGGTTCGTGTGGCGAAATGACCAATGCACATAGCGGCAGCGCGCAGTCAGGCGCGGGACGACCTAAATAACGCCGCATGGTTGCGGACTCGCCGTGTCTTCTCCGTGAGAGGGTTCATGCGCAAACTCCAAATCGACGATATCGGTAGCATGCGGATCGCCATCCAACAGGAGCTCGGGCGCAGCGAGGAGGCCCGCTACGATCATCGCCTGCATGGCTTGCTCCTGTTGGCCGCCGGGCACTCCTGCAGACAAGTAGCGGAGCTCTTTGGCGAGGACGACACGACCGTGCAGCGGTGGCTGCATCGCTTCGAGCAGGGCGGCCTGCACGCACTGCACGAGAGCGAGAGACCCGGCCGCCCGCGGTCGATCGATCCGGGGCAATGGCGGGGGCTGCAGGCGGACCTGCAAAAGAGCCCGCGGGAATTCGGCCTGACGGCGCCGCTCTGGGATGGACTCAGCCTGTCGGAGCACCTCCGGCGGCGCTACGGGGTGCGCCTGGGTGTGCGCCAGTGTCAGCGGATCTTCCGGCAAATGGGCTTCAGAGCAGCCCGCCCCTCTTCGTCTTCGAGCGATCACACGGCCGTCGCAACGGCATCGCCGCAATCGAGCGGCGCAGACCTACCTACACAGACTCCGGGAGCACTTCATGTCCAATAACATCACCATACGGAGAGCAATCCGCATCGCTCTCTCCCATGCTGCGCTGGCCTCCATCGCATTGCCGGCGGCGGGGGTGGCGGCAGCTGCCGATCAGGCGGTACCCGCCCCTTCGGCCGCGCCGGCGGCCCCCGCAACCGCGGCCGCCCCGGTCGCCGCTCTCCAGGAGGTCGTGGTAACCGGCTCGCGCATCGTGCAGCCGGGCCTGAGCTCCATCAGCCCGGTCACCGCCATCAGCGCCAAGGACATTGCCGCCCAGGGCGTGACCTCGGTGGAAGATGTGCTGAACAACCTCCCGCAGGTGATGGCCGATCAGGGAGCCATGGCTTCGAATGCCGCCACCGGGACGGCGACCGTCGATCTGCGTGGCCTCGGCCCGCAGCGCACCCTGGTGCTGGTCGATGGCAAGCGCTTGATGCCCGGCCAGCCCTCGACCCTTCCCGTCAACGCGAATGCGGCAGACCTGGATAACATCCCCATTGCCCTGGTCGAACGTGTGGACGTGCTGACGGGCGGTGCCGCCGCGGTGTACGGGGCGGACGCCGTAGCGGGCGTCGTCAACTTCGTAATGAACGATCACTTCCAGGGATTCGAGATCGA
>DASUHA010000019.1:0-4291 GCA_036273735.1 Steroidobacteraceae bacterium
GACCATGCCTGCGAGTTGTCATCGAGGTAGCGTGTCAGGTCCTCGAAGATGCGCTCCCGGTGCGAGGACCGTTGGATGGGGAATGCCACCTCCACGCGGCGGAAGAAATTACGCTCCATCCAGTCCGCGCTCGCGCAGTAGAGCTCCGGCTCGCCGCCATTCTCGAAGTAGAACGCGCGCGAATGCTCGAGGAAGCGTCCGACGATGGAGCGCACGCGGATATTTTCCGAGACGCCAGGCACGCCTGGACGCAGGGCGCAAACGCCGCGGATGATGAGGTCGACCTTCACGCCGGCGCCTGAGGCCCGGTAAAGCGCCTCGATCGACTGCTGCTCGACGAGTGCATTCATCTTGAGGATCACGCGCGCCGGCCTCCCGGCACGGGCGTGCTCCGCCTCCCGATCGAGCTTGGCGATGAATTTGTCGTGCATGCCGAAGGGAGACTGCACCAGGCGATTGAGCCTCGGTGTCTGCGTGAGGCTGGTGAGCTGCAGGAAGAGCTCGTGCACGTCCTGGCCGACCTCATCGTCGCTCGTAAAAAGCCCGTAATCCGTGTACTGGCGGGCGGTCCGCGGATGATAGTTGCCGGTGCCGAGGTGGCAGTAGCGGCGGATGCCGCCCGGCTCGCGCCGCACCACCATCGCGAGCTTCGCATGCGTCTTGTAGCCGACCACGCCGTACATGACGTGCGCGCCGGCCTCCTGCAGGCGGTTGGAGAGCTCGATGTTGGCTTCCTCATCGAAGCGGGCGCGCAGCTCGATGATGACCGTCACGTCCTTGCCGGCCCCAGCTGCGGCCACCAGCGCATCGACGATGGGTGAGTCGCTGCCGGTGCGATAGAGCGTCTGCTTGATCGCGAGCACGTTGGGATCGCTCGCCGCCTGGCGCAGGAAATCCATCACCGGCGCGAAGCTCTGGTAAGGATGATGCAGCAGAACGTCTTTCTGACGGATGCAGGCGAAGAGGTCGGTGCTGCCCGCGAGGCGGCGTGGCACCCCGGGCGTGAACACCGGATATTTCAGCTCGGGGCGTTGGACCAGGTCGTAGACCGCCGAGAGGCGGTTGAGGTTGACGGGCCCCGGGACGCTGTAGGTATCGACGTCGCGCAGCGCGAACTGCCGCAGCAGGAACTGCACGATGTCGGGCGGGCAGTCCTCCGAGGTCTCGAGCCGCACCGCCGCCCCGTAGCGCCGATGCGCGAGCTCGCCCTCGAGCGCGCGGCGCAGGTCATCGATCTCTTCCTCGTCGACGAAAAGGTCGCTGTTGCGGGTGACCCGGAACTGGTAACAGCCGACGACCTGAATTCCGGTGAAGAGCTTCTGGACGAACGCCTGCACGATGCCGGTGAGGAGCACGAGGGTGCGCCGGCTCTCCTCGACGGGCACCGGCACGACGCGCGGCAGCGAGCGGGGCGCCTGCACGATGGCGAGCTCGCTGTCGCGGCCGAACGCGTCCTTGCCCTCCAGGCGTACGATGAAGTTGAGACTCTTGTTCTGGATGCGGGGGAACGGGCGCGCCGGATCGAGGCCCAGCGGACTCAACACCGGCTCCACCTCGTGCTCGAAATACTCCTCGAGCCAACGCCTCGCCTCCGGCGTCCAGTCGTTGCCGCCGAGCAGCGGGATCTCGCGCTTCGCGAGCGCCGGCAACAGGATCTCGTTGAGGCAACGATACTGCTCGGCCACGAGGCCGGCGGCGCGCTCGTGAATGGCCGTGAGCTGTTGCTCGAACGACAGGCCATCGGCCGCGAACGTGCCCGAGCCCAGCTCGAGCAGTTGCTTGAGGCCGGCGACCCGGATCTCGAAGAACTCATCGAGATTGCTCGAGGAGATACAGAGGAAGCGCAGCCGCTCGAGCAGCGGCACCGACTCGTCGAAGGCCTGCGCGAGCACCCGGCGGTTGAACTCGAGGAAGGACAGCTCGCGGTTGAAGTAGAGGCCGGGCGACTTGAGATCGGGTGCGTCCATGCCCCTAAGTACAGCAGACTACGGGAGCTTATGCACGAGCGGGCGGGCGATCGACTACACTCGTTTATTACATCCGTTACGGATGTGTTACAGAACTACCCGACAGAGCTCCGAGAACCATGAATTTCGACGATCAGATCGCCGAGCTCGAGCGCGGCGCCCAGGAAGTCCTGCTGAAGGCGGACCTCGTCCGCAAGGTGGGCCGGGGTCAGCCGCTGCGCGTGAAGGCGGGCTTCGACCCGACCGCCCCGGACCTGCACCTGGGGCACACGGTGCTCCTCAACAAGATGCGCCAGTTCCAGCAGCTGGGCCATGAGGTGATCTTTCTGATCGGGGACTTCACGGGCCTCATCGGCGACCCGAGCGGACGCAACCAGACGCGTCCGGCGCTCACACCCGAGGAAGTACAGGCCAACGCACGCACCTATGAGCGTCAGGTGTTCAAGATCCTCGACTCTGAGCGCACCCGTATCGATTTCAACTCCCGCTGGCTTTCACCCATGCAAGCGGCGGATTTCGTGCGCCTGGCTGCGCACTACACCGTGGCGCGGATGCTGGAACGGGACGATTTCGACAAGCGCTACAAGAGCGGCCAGCCGATCGCCATTCATGAATTCCTGTACCCCCTGGCGCAGGGCTACGACTCCGTCGCGCTGAAGGCAGACGTCGAGCTCGGTGGCACCGACCAGAAATTCAACCTGCTGGTCGGGCGTCAGCTGCAGACGGCCTACGGGCAGGAGCCGCAAGTCGTCATCACGATGCCGCTGCTCGAGGGGACGGACGGCATCAACAAGATGTCGAAGTCGCTCGGCAACTACATCGGCATCGCCGAGGCGCCCGGCGACATGTTCGGCAAGGTCATGTCGATCTCCGATGACCTGATGTGGCGGTATTTCGAGCTCCTGTCCTTCCGCCCCCTGGCGGAGGTCGCGGCGCTGAAGCGCGCTGCCGGTGAAGGCCGCAATCCCCGCGACATCAAGCTCGAGCTCGCGGGCGAGATCACCGGCCGCTTCCACGGCGCGGCAGAGGCGGCGCGCGCGGAGCGCGACTTCCGGGCGCGGGTGAGCGAGCGGGCGGTGCCTGCCGACCTGCCGCCCCAGGTGGTTCAGGTAGACGCCTCCGGCCTCAGGCTCCCGAGCCTCCTCAAGGCCGCGGGACTCGCCGCGAGCACCTCGGAGGCCACCCGCAAGATCGAAGAGGGGGCGGTGCGGATCGATGGCGAGCGGGTCAGCGACCGGGCGCTGGTGCTGAGCGCCGGGGCCGACCACGTGCTGCAGGTGGGTTCGAAGCGCTTTGCCCGGGTAAAGCTCGAGGCAAAAGGCTGATTCCGGTCCCGGACCTTGAAACTTCGGGCCGCGCCCTTCATTTAGCCTGCAAGGACTGCAGGGACGATCCTAGGAGCCCTCGGGATATGAGGGTATACGCCGACCCCCCGGCCCAGCCCAAGGATGGGCACAGGGATGGTGGCAGAGCCCAAGAATGGCGGCAGAGTCCCAAGGATGGCACGGCGCTGCCCATCCGGCGGACGCCCCGAAATTCCATTGTGACAATGCGTTGACAGGCCCCCAATCGGGGCTATACTGCGCGCCCCTTGCAGCCAAAGCCGCGCGATGCGGTGCGGCGGCAGGTGGCCCGGATGAGGCCTCGGTCTCAGCCAGGGCGCAGGAAGCGCGCAGCAAAAAAGGAGGTTGACGGAGGAAAGCCGATGGCTATACTTCCGCCCCCTTTCCCCGGTCGAACGCAGCAATGCGTCGTCGTGGGCGCGCGCAGCGATGTGCGACCCCCCGGAGCCTCAGCGCTTGCGGGTGCTCTTTAAAAATTTGACAGGTAATTTGTGTGGGGACTCGTGTCAATGAACCCTTTGGGGCGCAAAGACCGAGTGACCAAAATGTCCAGCAGTAGTTGGAGCTATTTTGGATTTACTCTTGCTGATGATTCTCAAAATCTTCAAGTGAAGAGTTTGATCCTGGCTCAGATTGAACGCTGGCGGCGTGCCTAACACATGCAAGTCGAGCGGTAACAGGCGTAGCAATACGTGCTGACGAGCGGCGAACGGGTGAGTAATGCTTCGGAATCTGCCCAGTAGTGGGGAATAACCATCCGAAAGGATGGCTAATACCGCATACGTCCTACGGGAGAAAGCGGGGGATCGTAAGACCTCGCGCTATTGGATGAGCCGAAGCCGGATTAGCTAGTTGGTAGGGTAACGGCCTACCAAGGCGACGATCCGTAGCTGGTCTGAGAGGACGACCAGCCACACTGGGACTGAGACACGGCCCAGACTCCTACGGGAGGCAGCAGTGGGGAATATTGGACAATGGGGG
>DASUHA010000020.1:0-18259 GCA_036273735.1 Steroidobacteraceae bacterium
GTCGGTGCGATCCCGAACGATCACTGGCGCCCCCCGGCTGAGGCCCAGGCCTTCGGCCGCGCTCTGCTCCGCCCGCGCGATCTCTACCACGCCGAAGGAATTGATGAGCGCGAGGTACTGCCCCGGGCGAGTATCGCCATAGGTCCGAAGGAGTGGGAAAGCGTGGTTGCCGGCATGCACCAGGGGCAGCCGGAAACGCTCGATCAGGGCCGCGTCGATGTTGCTGATGAGGTTGCCGAAGTGATCGATGGTGATGATGAGCCCGGTGACGCTCGCATGGTCGACGGCTGGCTCATCGACCCACGAAGGCACCAGCGAGCTCGCGGCCGCGGGCTCACCGAGGTCGGCGGGGCTGCAGCGCCCTGCCGCGAGCTCGGCCCCGACGGGTGCGAAGATGTCCCGTCCGTGGAAGGTGGCGCTCGCGTGCTGAACGCCGATTCGCGCAAGCCCGTGAGGCCGCAGGCGCACGATCGAGGCCCGGGGATGGCGCGCGACCAGCGGCGCCAGGAGCCCATTGTCCGGCGCGACGAACAGATGCTCTGCGGCGGTCACGATGATGATTTCCCGGGAGGTCCCCACCCCGGGGTCGACGACCGCCACGTGTACGGTGCCGGGCGGGAAGTACTCGAAGGCTCTGGCCAGCCAGAACCCTGCCTCGGCAGGCCAATGAACCACGATCTCGTGAGTGAGGTCGATGATCCGCGCCGTCGGCAGGCGGCCGAGGATACGGCCTTTCATGACACCTACGAATGGACCCTGGTGTCCGAAGTCCGTCGTGATGGTAATGACGCCGGAAGGCCGCACTGCGTCTCAACCCTTGCGCGGGGGTGGCGAGCCGCGCGGGGGCCGCGTGCTTTCCGCGCAGGTGCGGCAGCGGTCCGTGTATGGCACAGCCTGCAGCCTTTCTTCCTCGATGGGCTCGCCGCAGCCCACGCAGGTGGTGTAGCGGCCCTCCTCGAGGCGCCGCAGGGCGGCCTGAACCAGGCGCAACTCGTGCTGCGCCGATTCGGAGATGGCACCGAGGACGTCGTCCGACTCCCGTTGCGTGACCTGCTCGGCGAAATCCGCGCTCAGGGGGTCCGACTCATGTCTCAAGTCAGCGCTCGCTCTGCTCGCCCGCATCTGCAGCTCCTCCCGGCGCTTGAGCAGGCGTGCGCGTACGGCTTGTGTGTCCATCGGAGCCTCCCGGCAAATGCAGGAGCAATGCTAGTGCGTAATATAACCGCTCAATGACAGCGATGAGCCCCCCATGATCGTGTTGACCGTCAACACGGGCAGCACTTCGGTCAAGCTGACCGCCTTCCGCATCGAGACGCGGCCCGGAGAGGCTCAACCGGTACCGACGCGGCTGAAAGCGCAGCACCTCACCGGCAGCAGACTCGACCCGGTGGCGAGTCTGCGCGGGTTTCTGGCGCAGATGACCCGTCCCACCGCGGTGGCGCATCGGGTGGTACACGGGGGTACGCGTTTCACGGGCCCGACGCTCATCGACGATGCCGCACGCCGGGCGGTCGGCGAGCTATCAGAGCTCGCACCGCTGCACAATCCCGTGGCGCTTCGCTGGATCGATGCCGCCCGGGAGATCTGCGGCACCGATGTGGCGCAGGTCGCGGCATTCGACACCTCCTATTTCACGGCCATGCCGCGGGTAGCCGCGGAGTACGCGCTGCCGTCCAGCCTCGCGCTCGAGCTGGGCGTTCGTCGGTACGGTTTTCACGGCCTCGCCCACGAGGCGATGTGGTGCCGGTGGTGCGAGCTCGAGCCGGCCCTCCCGAGTGGCGGCCGCCTGATCACCCTGCAGCTCGGAGGCGGCTGCTCGATCGCGGCGCTCGCGCAGGGGCGGGCCCTCGATACGTCCATGGGGTTCTCGCCGCTCGAGGGACTCGTCATGGCTACCCGCTCGGGCGATGTCGATGCCGCCATCGTGCCATACCTTGAGCGTCGGCTCAGCTTGAGTGGCGATCAGGTCCTCGAAATGTTGAATGAGCGCTCCGGCCTGGCCGGCCTCGCCGGAAGCCACGAAGATTCGCAGTCTCTCCTCGATGAGGGCTCCGAGCGGGCGCGCCTGGCGGTCGAGCTCTACTGCTATCGCGCGCGGAAGTACCTCGGCGCCTATCTTGCTGTGCTCAGTGGCTGCGACGGCGTCGCCTTCGGCGGCGGCGTGGGCGAGCACGTGCCGCAGGTGCGGGCACGGATCCTCCATGGCCTCGAATGGGCGGGAATCGAGCTCGACTCCGCCGCCAACGAGGCCGCGAAGGGCAGCGAGTCCCGCATCAGCACAGCAGGCAGCCGCGTCGGCGTCCGGGTCATCCCGGTGGACGAGGAGCTGCTCCTGGTGCGTGCGGCGATGACCGTGGCTAAACTGGCCTGAAACTCCACCCTGAGGACGCTCCAATGAGCCCAACGTTCGATGCCGGAAAGCTGGCCGAAGACATCAAGACCCTGGTGAGAGATGCCGAGGAGCTGCTGCGGGCGAGCACCGAGAATGCCGAGGAGCTGACCGACGAAGCGCGTCGGCGCGCCGAGCAGTCGCTGCACGCGCTTCGCAGCCAGCTCGGTGATATCGAGCGCGATCTCAAGGGACGCGCGGAAATGCTCGACGGCTACGTCCATGACAATCCCTGGACGGCGGTCGCAGTCGTCGGGGGCATCGCGCTGCTCGTCGGCCTGCTCATGGGCCGCCGCTAAATGAGTGATCATGTTGCTCCTGCTCCCGAGGAGGCTTTCGAGAAGCCTGAAGTTCCGCGCGCGCCCGGCCTCGTGCGCGGCCTCCTCGCTGCAATCCTCGATTCGGTCAAGACGCGTCTCGATCTTGCCGCGGTGGAAGCGGAGATCTATCTCGTCTATGTCGCGCAGCTCCTCCTCTGGGGCTTTGCGGCCGTCGCCTGCGCGCTGCTCGCCATCGTGTTCGCGCTGACGGCGGTGATCATCGCGCTGTGGGAAACGCACCGCATGGCAGGACTCGTGGGCAGCATGGCGGTGCTGCTCGTATTGGCGGTTATTTGCGGCTTGATCGGCGCGCGCATCTTTCGGGGGCGTCCGCCGCTCCTCGCCGGAACCCTCGCGCAATTCGAGCACGACCAGCGCCGCATGGCAGGCACCAACGGGGAACGATCATGAGGCGCCTGCACGAGCTCGAGGCGCGCCGACTCAACCTCATCGCCCGCTGCGAGCAGCAACGCCTGGAGATCGCCTATCGGATGACGGAGCTCAGCCCGGCGGCACAGTTCTCCAACTGGACCCGGCGGGCGCCGACCTCAGCGGCGAGTCATCCGCTGAAATGGCTGGTATCGCTTGCGACGCTTCTCGTGATGATGCGCGAGCGCCGGCTGGTCGGGTGGGTCGGCAAGGTGAGCGCCGGGGTGGCGCTCCTCTCGCGCGCCAGGGCGATCGTCAGGTTGCTCCGGCAGCTGCGCTCCTTGAGTGGCGGGGCGCCGCGCTGAGCGTCGTCTCCTGAGTCGGAGTCTGCGTCCCCGGAGCCGCGGGCGGTGTGTAGTCGGCCTGAATACCGATGAGCTGCGGGATCCCGTTCGCCTGTGTCGCCACCTCGCGCACCTTGTCCCAATCGATGGCGACGGTGTTCTTGCCGATGACCCCATCGATGATCTGCGAGATCTTGTCGAAGTCCGGCGGCGCAGGCACGTGATTGCTCGTGGTGGGTGGATGGACCTCGAGATAGAGCTCTCCATCCTGCAGGCTCGCGAGCACCGGCTCGTTGACGATGGTCACCGGCGTACCCACCTTCACGACCGGGTAGAGCGCTGCTATGTCCTCCGGGTACAGGCGCACGCAGCCGTGCGTCACCGACATGCCGATCGCCATCGGATTGTTGGTCCCATGAATGTAGATCTCTCCATGGCTCAGCGTCGTCTCGAGCGCCCACTCACCCATCGGGTTGTCGGGTCCCGCGGGCCAGATCTTCGGGATCGGATCGCCGGCATCACGGTGCGCCTTCAGGATGTGCGCAGTCGGAATCCAGACCGGGTGCGGCACCTTGCGGATGATGCGGGTGACGCCGACCGGTGTCGGAAAATCGCCCTCGCCGGGACTCACCGGATAGGTGATGACGATCGGCTGGTCATGGCGCCGCGTCTTCGGGAAGTAGAAGAGCCGGTGCTGCGGCAGATTGATGACGATGCCCTTGTGATCCACGGGCGGCACGATGAAGCGCCCCGGAATGGTGAGGCCCGTGCCCTGTCCCGGCAGCCACATGTCGACTCTGGGGTTGGCCTCCTGGATCTCCCAGTACCCCACGCTGTATTTGCGCGCGAGGTCGAGCAGCGTGTCCGCGGACTGGGTTTGGATCTGCTGATCCTGCCCGATGAGCGAGCCGGCGTTGGGAGGCAGAGTGAACACAGCCGCCTCGCTAGCCGTCGCCAGAAGGGCGCCCGCGAACCCGGCCCCCAGCCATCTGCCGATCACCGCCCAGCTCGAGCCACCGTTACTGCGCATCAGCCTTCGCATCAGTCTGATTCCCGCTACCGCTTGGCCCGGGTTGGGCCTTCTCGCCATTGTAACATGCACGCGGCATGCCTCAACATGCGCGCGGCATGCCTCCGTCACGAAAAATAACTCGCGCTTTCTACGCCAGGAACACACTGACGGTTGCCCGGGAGCTCATCGGCATGCACCTGGTGCGTGCCGACGGTGACACACTGCGGACCGGACGAATCGTCGAGACCGAGGCCTACCAGGGCCCTGAGGATCTCGCGGCACACTCCTCCCGCGGCCGTACGCCGCGGACCGAGGTCATGTTCGGCCCACCGGGTCATGCCTACGTGTATTTCATTTATGGGTTCTGGCATTGCCTCAACCTCGTGACGGAGGCCGAGGGAGTGCCGCACGCCGTGCTGCTGCGCGCGCTCGAGCCTGTGACGGGGATCGCGGACAAAACCTGGGGACCCGGCCTGCTCTGCCGGGCGATGCACATCGACAAGGGGCTCAACGGCGCGGATCTCTGTGGCGATGCGCTCTGGCTGGAGAAGCCGCCGCGCTACGGCCGCCGGCCCCCGCGCATCGCCCGCAGCGCGCGCATCGGCGTCGACTACGCCGGGGAGTGGGCGCGCCGTCCATGGCGCTTCTATGATCGCGATTCTCGTTACGTCTCGACGGTGTCAGCCCGACTGCGAGCCATCCCCGAGAACTAACTGCCCGCGATCGAGCGGAATGCGCTCGCCCGGGTCATGATCCACGCGCACCGTACCCTGAATGGAACCTAACTTCCCTTGTCGCCGGTACGCGACAATTCGAGCAGCTCACTTCCCTCGGGCACGCGCTCACCGCGCGCGAAGTGGATCGCGCCTACCGTGCCCTCGTAGGGAGCGGTGATGCTGTGCTCCATTTTCATCGCCTCGATGACCATCAGCACCTCGCCCGCGGCGACCTTCTGACCTTCCTGGACGTTGACTGCCGACACCACGCCCGGAAGGGGTGTCGTGAGCCCGCCGCTCGTGGCGCTTGCGCTGAACTCCTCGGTGCGCGGGTCCTCGATGATGAGTTCGTGATGCGCGTCACCGATCCAGACATGGAGGTGCGTACCCCGGCGGAACCAGCGTGCACTGTGCCGCTCATCGCCGATGACGGACGAGACGGTGTCCTGAGTGACGGACGTGCCAGCGAGCTCGAGTTGCGCGGCGGCTTGCGCCTGCGGTGATGGATCAGCCACGGCACAGAGCCGCACTCCACGCGGGTCCCCGCCCTCGAGGGTGAGCTGCAGCCGATGCGGGTGGCCACCCGAGGACAGCGTCAACTCGATGCGCGCCGGCAGATTGGGTTGGAAGCCATCGCTCACCTCCCAGGGACCGGGTGCGCGACTCGGCTCGAGTGGCCCCGTTGCGCGAGGCGCACGACATGCCGCGAGCGCAGCCAGAGCGAGCGCAGCGGGGGTGGGTCCGACTGGCGCCGAGAACTGCGCGGCGCTGCGATCGAGAAGCGCCACGCTGTGGCGCACGTCGAGGAAGACGCTGGAGCGGAGGATTCGTCCGAGCCAACGCTCGTTGGTGCGGATGCCAGCGAGATACGTATGCTCGAGCGCATCTGCCAACCGCAACGCCGCCTGCTCGCGCCCCGGCGCCCAGGCGATGACTTTTGCGAGGAGTGAATCGTATACGGACGGCACGACGTCCGAGCCCGCGAAACCGGCGTCGACCCGTACCGTCGTGCCGTGTGGCCAGTCCGCAAGATGCAACGTGCCCGCGCTCGGCAGGAATTCGTGCCACGGATCCTCCGCGCAGACGCGTGCCTCGATCGCATGACCGTCGAGACGGATTTGAGCCTGTGCGAGCGGCAACGGCTCCCCTGCCGCCACGCGCAGCTGCCACTCGACGAGGTCGAGCCCGGTGACCGCCTCAGTGACGGTGTGCTCCACCTGAAGCCGTGTGTTCATCTCGAGGAAGTAGAAATCGCGGCCGTCGTAGAGAAACTCCACGGTACCGGCGCTCTGATAACCGATGTTGCGCGCCACGAGCACCGCCGCAGCGTGCAGCGACTCGCGCACAGGCTGCGGCAGGTTGGGCGCCGGCGCCTCCTCGATCAGCTTCTGATGCCGGCGCTGCACGGAGCAATCGCGGTCCCCGAGATGCACGCAGTTACCATGCCCGTCGGCGAACACCTGTACCTCGATGTGGCGCGGCTGTGGCAGATAACGCTCGATGAGCAATGTTCCGTCGCCGAAGGCGCTCTCCGCCAGGCGGCGTGCGGCCGTCAGCGCATCGCGTAACTCCTCCCTGACATTGACGACGCGCATGCCCTTGCCGCCGCCGCCGGCAGCGGGCTTCACGATGAGTGGCAGGCCCGCCTCGAGCGCGCGTGCCTCGAGGTGCTCGAGGTCCTGCCGCGCGCCGTCATAGCCGGGAAGTACGGGCACGCCGGCCGCCCGGACGCTCGCCTTGGCGACGCTCTTCGAGCCCATGGCGGCAATCGCCGCCGGTCCCGGCCCCACGAAGACGATCCCGGCATCGAGGCAGGCCTGGGCGAACTGCGCATTCTCCGAGAGGAATCCGTAGCCCGGATGAATGGCTTCGGCGCGCGTCGCGCGGGCCGCCTTGAGGACGGCCCCGATATCGAGATAACTCCCGGCAGCAGGCGGAGGGCCGATGCGGACGGCCTCGTCGGCCTCACGCACGTGCCGGGCGGAAGAATCCGCGTCGGAATACACCGCAATCGTGCGGATGCCCATGCGGCGCGCGGTGCGGAAGATGCGGCAGGCGATCTCCCCGCGGTTGGCCACGAGGAGGCTGCGGATCATTTTCATTGTCGTCCTGCCATCGCCGTTACATGCGGAAGAGGCCGAAGCGCGTCTCTTCCTCCGGCGCGTGGTGCACCGCGGCAAGAGAGAGACCGAGAATGCGGCGCGTCTCGAGCGGATCGATCACCCCGTCGTCCCAGAGTCTCGCCGAGGCGTAATAGGGATGACCCTGGCGCTCGTACTGCTCGCGGATGGGCCGCTTGAAGGCTTCCTCTTCTTCCGCCGGCCAGTCGCCTCCGGAGCCCTCGAGCTGTCCGCGCTTGACGGTCGCGAGCACGCTCGCCGCCTGCTCGCCGCCCATGACGGAGATGCGGGCGTTGGGCCACTGAAAGAGTAGTCGCGGCGAGTAGGCGCGGCCGCACATCGCGTAGTTGCCGGCGCCGTAACTGCCCCCGATGATGACCGTGAGCTTCGGAACCTGCGCACAGGCCACCGCGGTGACGAGCTTGGCACCGTCCTTGGCGATCCCGCCGGCCTCGGCCCGCCGGCCGACCATGAAGCCGGTGATGTTCTGCAGGAAAAGGAGCGGGATGCGCTCGCGGGCACAGAGCTCGATGAAATGCGCGCCTTTCAACGCGCTCTCGGAAAAGAGGATGCCGTTGTTGGCGAGGATGCCGACCGGGTAGCCTGCGAGGTGCGCGAAGCCACAGACCAGCGTCGTGCCGTAGAGCTGTTTGAACTCATCCAGCTCCGACCCATCGACCAGCCGCGCAATCACCTCACGCACATCGTAGGGGCGGCGCAGACTCGCGGGCACCGCGCCGTAGAGCTCCCGCGGGTCGTAGTGGGGATCCCGCGCGGCCTGCGGCGGATGCGTGGAGCGCGGCGGACGCAAGCGCGCCACGATGCGGCGTGCGATGGCGAGCGCATGAGTGTCGTTCTCGGCGTAGTGATCGCAGACACCTGACTCGCGGCAGTGGACCTCGGCCCCACCCAGCGACTCCGCATCGATGTCTTCGCCCGTGGCGGCCTTGACGAGCGGCGGTCCGCCAAGGAACACCCTGCCCTGTCCGCGCACGATGACGTTCTCATCGGACATGGCGGGTACGTAGGCGCCGCCCGCAGTGCAGGAGCCGTGGACGACGGCGATCTGCGCGACGCCCGCGGCCGAGAGCGTCGCCTGGTTGTAGAAGATCCGCCCGAAATGCTCCCGGTCGGGGAAGACTTCGTCCTGCGCCGGCAGGAAGGCGCCGCCGCTTTCCACCAGGTAGAGGCAGGGTAAGCGATTCTCGCGAGCGACTTCCTGCGCCCGCAGATGCTTCTTCACCGTGATCGGATAGTAAGTCCCGCCCTTGACGGTGGGATCGTTGGCGACGATCACGCATTCCCGGCCGCTCACCCGCCCGATACCGGTGACGATCCCGGCGCAGGCGATGCCGCCGCCGTACATGCCGTGGGCGGCGAGCTGCGAAAGCTCGAGGAAGGGACTGCCGGTATCGAGCAGCACCTGGATGCGCTCGCGGGCGGTGAGCTTGCCCGCTGCCCGGTGGCGGCTCACGGCCTGCTTCGATCCTCCCTCGGCCGCCCGGGCGGCTTCGGCCTTGAGCGCGGCGGCGAGCTCGTGCATGGCCGTCTCGTTATCGCGGAATTCCTGCGAGCGGGTATCGAGCCGGGAAGCAATGCGGGGCATGGGCTTGTCACGATGGCCTGATTGTCGGACAATCATACGATTCTACCCCGACGGAAGACAAGCTCATGTCCGCCAATGCACCCATCGACAGCGATTTCGGTCTCGGCGAGGGCGTCGAGGAGATCCGCCAGCAGGTGCGCCGCTTTGCGGCGGAGCGGATTGCCCCCCGCGCCGCCGAGATCGATCGCAGCAACCAGTTTCCGCGCGACCTCTGGCCGGCGCTCGGGGAGCTGGGCCTGCTCGGCGTCACCGTGCCGGAGCGTTGGGGAGGTGCCAGTCTCGGCTACCTCGCCCACGCAGTGGCCATGGAGGAGATTTCGCGCGCCTCGGCCTCCGTCGGTCTCTCTTACGGCGCGCACTCCAACCTCTGTGTCAACCAGCTGCGCCTGAACGGCACCGACGCGCAGCGCGACCGCTACCTGCCGAAGCTCGTCAGCGGCGAGCACGTAGGGGCGCTCGCGATGTCCGAGCCGCAGGCTGGCTCGGACGTAGTGTCCATGCAGCTGCGTGCGGAGCGGCGCGGCGACGCGTATGTGCTCAACGGCCGCAAGATGTGGATCACCAATGGCCCCGACGCGGAGGTCCTCGTCGTCTACGCGAAGACCGATCCGGCGGCCGGCCCCCGCGGCATCACGGCCTTCATCGTGGAGCGCGGCTTCAGCGGCTTTTCCACCGCGCAGAAGCTCGACAAGCTCGGCATGCGCGGCTCCAACACCTGCGAGCTCGTGTTCGACGATTGCGCGGTCCCGGCCGGGAATCGGCTGGGGCCGGAGAACGGCGGCGCACGGGTGCTGATGAGCGGCCTCGATTACGAGCGCGTGGTGCTCGCCGGCGGTCCGCTCGGCATCATGGCGGCGGCGCTCGATCTGGTGCTGCCGTATGTCCACGAGCGCAAACAGTTCGGCCAGCCCATCGGTACCTTCGAGCTGATGCAGGCGAAAGTGGCCGACATGTACACTGCACTCAGCGCCTCCCGTGCGTATGTCTACGCTGTGGCGAGCGCCTGTGATGCGGGCCGGGTGAAACGGACGGATGCCGCGGCCTGCATTCTCTTCGCGGCGGAGAACGCAACGCGCGTAGCGCTGGAGGCGATCCAGGCGCTAGGCGGCAACGGATATATCAACGACTTCCCAGCGGGGAGGCTCCTGCGCGATGCGAAGCTCTACGAGATCGGCGCCGGCACGCAGGAGATCCGCCGCATGCTGATCGGCCGGGAGCTCTACGAAAGCGCAGCATGAGCGTCGAGTTCGATCAGATCCTGCTGGTGCCGGGCTACCGCAAAGTCGCCGCGGCCATCACCGCCCGCATCCTCAGCCGCGAGCTGCGTGAAGGCGACCGGCTGCCATCGGAGACGGAGCTCGCCCGCCAGTTCGGCGTCAACCGCTCGACCGTGCGCGAGGCCCTGCGGGAGCTGGAAAGCGGCGGTTTGCTGGAGCGTCGCCCGGGCTCGAAGTTGATGACCGTCAGCCGCCCGCAGCACCGCGCGATCGCCAAGGATGTCGGCCGGGCCCTCGCGCTGCACGATGTTACATTCTTCGAGGTCTGGGAGGCGCTCACACAGCTCGAGCCGCCGATGGCCGAGATTGCGGCGCGCAACCGAACCACGGCCGACCTCGAGAGCCTCGTGGCGGCATGTCAGCGCTTTGCGGACGAGAACGCGGAGACCGAGAAGGCCGTGCATCACGCGGCCGAGTTCTTCCGCTGTGTCGGGCGCGCGACGCACAACCAGGTACTCGGCCTTGCGCAAGAGCCCCTGCTCGGCCTCCTGGAGCCGTCGCTGCGCGTGATGATCGACAAGGTCCCGCAGGCACGCTCGCGCATCGCCGTGGCCGAGCGGCGCATCCACGAGGCCATCGGCAAGCGCGAGACGGAAGCGGCGCGCACCTGGATGGCGCGGCACATCCGCGACTTCAGAAAGGGCTACGAGCTCGCCGACATCGAGTTCGATCGTCGCGTTGGGTGAGCCGCGGTCTAAGGCTCTCCCCAACGTTTCCCCGTCACGGGATGGGAATAGTGGAATGGCACTACCCTCGTCTCGGGCCAGGTCTGCGGCACATCGGGCAGGAGCTCGTCGGGTCCGTTGGGATCGTGCGGATAGGCGCGGGTCATGGGTGTCAGATGCCCGACGCTGTTGGCCCAGCCCTGATGGTAGTCCGCCCGCCAGAACATGTTGTAGTGCAGGCACTTGATCTTCCAGAGTCCTGCCTCCTTCACGTAGGTATTCTCGTAAATGCCGGCTTCCCAGAACTGACGGGGAAAGTTCGGAATGGGCTCGGGCATGCTCTCGTGACAGCCGCCCTGCAGCACGCAGCGGAAGCGGCCCTTGGCCGTCAGGCCGTCCTCGGCGACATCGACGATGTCCTGGAGCAGCAGATGGTCGAGCAGGAGGCCGCGCAACGGCCCGTTGACCCCACGGGTGAAATAGTTGCGAAACCAATTGCAGTAGAGACGCCGGATGCCCGATCTGCCGCGGTAGACTCCATTGAGGAAGCGCACCTCACCGCTGTCCGCGAAGAGCGCCACAGCCTCCTCGTAGAGACACTTGTCGATGTAGTAGCCGTATTTGTATTGCAGAGATTTGACGGCATTGGCGTCTTCGAGGCATGCCACCTGGCGCGTAAGCTCGGTGACGCGCTTCTCGAGCGCAGCGAGCACATTCGGATCGGTCATGGCGTCCCCCTCCTCATCTTCTTAATAACGCGCGATTATGATGGCATAGCCCATTGGCGCCACGGCGGCCGCAGCGCCCGGTAAGATATCCCGGCCGGAATACCCGGGAAAAGGGAGGTGACCCTCTTGGCGGCGATAGGCAGCGAGCGCGTTCTCTCGGTGCAGCACTGGACCGATACGCAGTTCACGTTCACGACTACGCGGGACTCGGGGCTGCGCTTCGAGAACGGACAGTTCGTCATGGTCGGGCTCAAGGTCGACAGCCGCCCGCTGCTGCGCGCGTACAGCATCGCGAGCGCCAATCACGAGGAGCACCTCGAGTTCCTGAGCATCAAGGTGCCCGACGGTCCCCTCACCTCCCGCCTGCAGCACATCCGCGAGGGCGATGAGGTGCTGGTCAGCCGCAAGCCCACCGGCACCCTCGTGCTGCACGATCTCAGGCCCGGCAAGCGGCTGTATCTGCTCTCGACCGGCACCGGCGCTGCACCTTTCATGAGCGTCATCAAAGACCCGGAGGTCTATGAGCGCTTCGAGCACGTCGTGCTCGTGCACGGCGTGCGCTGGGCCCGGGAAACCGCCGTACTGAAGCATCGTATAGAGAGTCTGAGGACGCACGAGCTCCTCGGTGAGTGGGTGCGCGAAAAGCTGCGCTACTACCCCACGGTCACCCGTGAGCCGCATGCCAACCGCGGGCGGCTGACCACGCTCATCGACTCGGGTCGCCTCTCCTATGATCTCGGGCTCCCGCCGCTCGATGCCGCGCACGATCGCGTCATGGTTTGCGGCAGTCCGGCGATGCTGGCCGACACCTGTGCGCTGCTCGATGCGCGCGGCTTCGAGATCTCCGCAGGAATCGGCGAGCCGGGGGACTATGTGATCGAGCGGGCGTTCGTCAGCCGCTGAGATTGGTCCGCCGCCGGGACTCAGTTGAGATCCCAGGAGACGATCAGCTTCGCGAGGCGATGGTCAGTAGCGCGCGTCAGGCCGAATCCGAGACCCGCTTCCACGGCAACCGTCCCGTAGTAGTCCAGTACGGCGTAGAGCTGGTGTGACTGCGCACCGGCGGCCTCAAAATGCTGCACGTGGCCGAAGTCGTCGTATTCCTCCGCAGCCACCGCCCAATTCTTCGATGCGTGCCATGCCAGGCGCGTCGCAGGTGCGAAATCGAGTCGCCCCAAACCCTCGTAGTCGTTGTCCAGGATCGGATTGAAGATGAAGTCGACTCGGCCCAAATGCCAGCCGACGATGGGCCGGATCTCCGAGCTATAGCGGTGCAGGTCCCAGTGCGGGGCGTTGTAGCTGAGCTCGAAGTTGATGCCGTAAAAGAATACCTGGTCGGCCGCATGCGGACGCACGAAGAGCGCCCGCAGCTTGAACCCGTTCACGCGTACCGCACCATCGGCGGTAATGCTGTAAAGCGGCAGGTACAGTCCCGCCTCCATCCAGTTGGCCACTCCGTAAGCCCACTCCGTCACACCATTCAGCGAGTGCTGAGGCACGATGGCGCCGGGGTAGTCGGGGCGAGTACCGCCGCTCGGCGTGTAATTGTTGTGCCATGTCAGGTTGAAGATACCCGCGCGGGCGATCGTGGCGTCATAGACCTGAATCTCGTCCGTCTGGGCGCACACCGGCCCGCTGGCGGAAAAAAGCAGCGCCATCGCAAGCAACACCTGCCAGCGCCCCCACCATGGCGGATGCTTCATTAACGAATATTTATGTACTCGCCGCGGGGGGCGCAACACCCGTCCGCGCGGCCACGAACCATAAGACGGCTCCGATGGCTACCGCGATCGGGACGATCAGCACCGCGGTTCCGAGTGACGACAGATCCGAGAGCTTGCCGATCAACCAGGGTGAGAGCACGTCACCCAAGAGATGAATGGTAAATATGCTGAGCGCGACCGCCGAAGCGCGCTCCACCGGGCTCACGAGGTTGACGATCGCCGTGTTGATGGGACCCGTGGACATGAAAAGCAGCAGCTCGGCAACGATCAGCGCGGGATAGAAAATGGAGGGCGAGCCCGCGGCGAGCGCGACGGCAGCCGCCGGGACCGCAAGCAGCGTGGCCCAGCCCGACATCCATAGGTACGCTTGGCGAGAGAACTTGAGCCAGTAGTCCCCCAGCCAGCCCCCTACGAAGGTACCGACGAAGCCGGTGACGACGACGATCGCGCCGAAACCTGCGGAGGCCTGTGCAGCCGAGATCCCCCGCGCCCTCTCGAGAAAGGTCGGCATCCAGTACGCGAGGCCTCCGAGCGCGAATGTGTAGGCCGCATACCCGAGCACAGTGAGCATGTACGGGCGCTGCCGGATGAGGCGAAGATAAACCGCCCAGGAACCGGGCTGCGGCGCGCCGTGAGCGACGGCGCGTGTATCGGAACTCCCTTCGTCTTTCGCTCCGCGCGGCGGGTCGGGGAGCCTGAGGATCCAGACCGCCAGCAACACCCCAGGGACTCCAGCGACATAGAAGGCCATGTGCCAATCGAATCGCTGGCGAACGACTCCGCCGACGATGTAGCCGAGCGCCGCACCCACCGGGATGGCCATGTTGAAGATGGCGAAAGCGCGCCCCCGCGTGCGCTTATCGAAGAAGTCGGCGAGCAGCGATGGCGCAATCGTGCCATAGGCTGCCTCTCCAATTCCCACCAGAGCGCGGGCGCCCAGGAGCTGCAGGTAATTGCGGGCAAGTCCCGAGAGGCCGGTGGCGAGACTCCAGAGAAAAACGCCGATCGCAATCGGCTTCGGGCGCGAGCCGCGGTCGCCGAGCCGGCCGAAGATGGGTGCGGCAATGAGATAAACGATGAGGAAGCCGCTCATCAGGCTGCCGAGCTCGGAATCCGTGAGCCGCATCGGCGACTGCTTGAGATCCGGCAGCAGCGCGGCGACGACGTAGCGGTCGAGGTAGTTGAGCAGGTTGATGCCGGCGAGAATGCAGAGTGCGAGCAGCGAAAGCTTTCGAGTCCCGCTCCCGGGCTCATACCCGTCTTTGCGCATGCCGGTAAGACGATATCAGGCCGAGCGGATCTTCAGCCGCTCGAGGTGCTGGCGGACCGCATCGCGGTAGCCTTCGCTGCTCGTCACCGTGGCGCCTCCCGACAGCACCAGGATGAAATCGCCCCGCGGTGTGCGGCTGATCTCCCGTACATGATTGATGTTCACCAGGCAGGAGCGGCTGATGCGCAGCATGGGCTGCGACTGTAGTGTCTTTTCGGCCTGCTGCAAAGTGCTGCGTGTGTGAAAGGTATCGCGGCCGATGGTGAGCCTGACGTAGTTGCGCTCGGCCTCGACCATCTCGATCTGATTCACATCGAGCATGTGCATGCGGCTGCCGAGCTCGGCGAGCACACGCGGCCGCTCACCCGCTGGCTGCGCCGCCGCGCGCTCGATCCGCTCCAGAACCTCGGTGAGGACCTCCTGCCGCTGCGCTGCGCTCTGCGCCTCCCGGCGCTGCCGCACCCGCGCGAGGGTGCGGCGAAAACGCTCGTCATCGAACGGCTTCAGCAGGTAATCGACCGCGCTCACATCGAAAGCATCGAGCGCGTAGTGGTCGTACGCGGTGACGAAAACGATGAGCGGCAGATTCTTCGAGTCGAGCGCGCGGGCGAGCGCGACGCCATCCAGTGAGTCCATCTGGATATCGAGGAAGAGCAGGTGCGGCGGACGGGCCCGGATGGCCTCGAGGGCCGCACGGCTGTCACCATACTCACCGATCACCTCGAGGTCGGGCTCGCGGGCGCAGGACTCCCGCAAGGTGCGCCGTCCGGCGAGCTCATCATCGACGATGACCACCTCGAGCATCAGGCGGTCTCCGCCGGCACGGCCGTGGTGCCGTCCATGACATCGTTGAGGAACGGCAGCAGTATCTCAGAGACCCACTGGTGCTCACCCTCCGGTCCGGCGGTGAACACCGCCCGCTCCCCGAATTGAATGGCCAGCCGGTCGCGCACGTTCCGCAGGCCGATGCCGTTCTCCCGCGGCACCCGCCCGGCTGCCATCGTGTTGATGACCCGCAGGATGAGCGTGCCGCGTTCCGTGCTCGCCGTGACCCGCACGCTGACCGGCCCCTGGTGACCGGCAAGCCCATGGACGATCGCATTCTCGATGAGCGGCTGCAGGATGAGGCTCGGCACCCACGCGGAGGGCAACTCCGCGGCCGGCGGAACCTCGATGGACAGCCGATCGGCGAAGCGCCGCTGCTGCAGCTGCAGGTACAGGCGCACGAACTGCATCTCATCGGCGAGCCGCGAATATTCCTTCTCGCCGGCATTGAGGAGGCGCCGCAGCAGATCCCCCAACTGTACGATCATGGTGCGCGCGGCGGCCGGATCCCACTCGATCTCACCGCGGATGGTATGGAGGAGGTTGAACAGCGAATGCGGCGAGAGCTGCATGCGCAGCGATGCCAGGTGGGCTGCGGTGAGCGCCCGCTCGAGAGCGGCGGAGCGGATCTGCGAGTCGCGCAGCCGGCGATAGAAATCGAAGCCGCTCACCAGCGCGAGCGCAAACCCGTAGGTCAGGAGAAAAGTCGTGGCGCTCGCCAGCACGATCGGCAGAGTATCCAGGCCAAAGCCGGCGGCGTTCATGTCCATGCCGCTCATGCCCATATGATGATGATGCTCGGACGGATCGTCGATCAACAATTGACCGATCCAGAGCGCAGGCGTCGCCGACACTGCAAACAGTCCGCCGATCAGCACCTGCAGCGGCACGCGCCGCAACGGCTGCCAGCCGATGCGCTGCGATGCCCAGATGCCGGCGAGCAGGAACGGATAGAGGATGAGATGTTGCAGCAGGCGCGCCGTCCAGGGTGCGAAGAAATGCGTGAGGTGCATCTCCGTGAGGCTCGCCTGCGTCAGGCTCGCATAGAGCACGTTCGAGACCGCCACATAAGCCCAGAATGCGGTGACGATCAGGAGCGGCGGACGGATGCGCGAGACCATACGCATAGACTACGCCACGGGAAGCGCCGAGGAGCGAGAACCCGTATTTTCCGGGACGAAGGCAGCGCAGGCGGGGACGAATCCGTGAGGCATCGGGGCAAGGCCGTGGAGGAGCAGCGCAATTTGCGCCGTCGGCCGGCCATGGCGCTCTGGGAAGCCTCCTGACAACCCGTGCCAGACCCGTCGGTGGCGGGGACCGACACGTTGGCAGCCGCCTTCCGGTGTCCGTCACGGCGGTGTCTCATATGCGCGTCGAAACAAACGCAGCCAACACTCAACTGGAGACACTCGTCATGAGCCGCTTCGCACCGCCTGTCCGCCTCCGCGCACGCACCTTTACCGCCCTCGCCGCCCTGGGCGCCCTCTCGACGGCGGCACTGCTCGGATCCCCCGCAGTCGCTTCGGCAGCGCAGCCGTCCGATGAGATCCTGCAGACGGCCGTTTACTACAACGCGCTCGATCTCTCGAGCGAGCAGGGGACTCAGGCGCTCTATCAGCGCCTCGTGAGCGCCGCGCGCGCGGTCTGCCCCGGATACGACTCGCGCGACCTGGCGGCCTACGCCGACAGCAGAGCGTGTCAGCGCGCAGCGGTCGCGCGCGCCGTCGTGCAGATTGGTGATGCCCGGCTCGCATCCGTACAGGCCCATGCCAAAGCCCGGCGCGGCTGACAGACCTCCACCCGTCGCACCACCCCGCCCGTCACGGAGAGACGGCGGGGCTGCGTGCAGGCTGGGACCTGATTTCAGTCCGGCGGCAGGCGATCCGGCGGCTCGCCGCGGTCGCATTTACGGCAGTCGAGCACGGTGCCCCGCATGCGCTCACGGCCCTCTGGAGTCGTGACCCAGGGCCGGCTGATCCACGGTGGTCGGTGACGCACATGCTGATTGTGCCCGCAGTCGAGCTCTGCCACCCAATGGCTCTCCTCGTCGCGGTGATAGCCGGTGATCCTGCGATGCATCGGGCGAGGCTATCATTCCCTTCCCGGGCTCGGTACATTGCCGCCGATGGAGATCTTCAAGGAGTTCCGCATCGAGGCGGCACACCGGCTGCCCAACGTTGCGCCCGGCCACAAATGCGCGCGGCTGCATGGCCACTCCTTTCGGGTGTCCGTCCATGTTGCCGGCCCCATCGACCGGCAACTCGGCTGGGTGTGTGACTTTGCCGAGCTCTCGGCGGCCTTCGCGCCGGTGCACGAGGAGCTCGATCACCGCTATCTCAACGAGATACCGGGCCTCGACAACCCGACGAGCGAGCGGCTCGCGATGTGGCTGTGGGACCGCCTCGCGCCGCATCTGCCGGCGTTGAACCGCATCGTCATTCACGAGACCTGCACCAGCGGCTGTGAGTATCGCGGGCCGGCGGCATCCGCACCGTGAGGCATGCTAGGCTTGGCCGCCCGCAGGAGTCCCGCGACCCTCCATGAAAGCGCGCGCAAGCCTTGCCTCATCGCTCGCTACTGCCGTAGCGGCTCTCGCCATGTCGGCGGGCTTCATTCCGACAGCGGCCGCCGCCGACTGCGACGGGGTCTCCTTCCCCGAGCATATTCAGTGGAGCGGCAGGACGTTGACGCTGAACGGGCTCGGTCTGCGCAAGGCGACTGTCTTCAGCATCAAGGTTTACGTGGGTGCGCTCTACCTTGCGCATCCGACCCGGGACGCGCAAACGATCCTGAGCTCGAGGGAGGCCGCCGAGATCGATCTGGACTTCGTCTTTCGCGTGAGCGCGAGCCAGCTCCGCAGTGCCTGGAAGGAAGGCTTCGAGAAGAGCGCGGGC
>DASUHA010000021.1:0-3450 GCA_036273735.1 Steroidobacteraceae bacterium
TTCTTTCCAACGACCACCGGTACGCCGGAGATGCCACGCGAGCGCGTCAGGTCGAGCACTTCGCGGATGGTCGTATTGGGAGAGACGGTGATGGGGTCCTTGATGATGCCGCTCTCGAACTTCTTCACACGGCCGACCTCGTGCGCCTGCGCATCGATGGTCATGCTCTTGTGGATGATGCCGATGCCGCCTTCCTGGGCGATCGTGATCGCCAGGCGGGCTTCGGTGACCGTGTCCATGGCGGCGGAGAGCAGGGGCAGATTGAGCCGAATGCGGCGGGTGACGCGCGTCCCGAGGTCCGCTTCCCGGGGGAGTATTTCCGAGTAGGCCGGGACGAGGAGGACGTCGTCGAAGGTGAGGGCTTCTTCGAGGATTCGCATAGCTAATTCTACGCATGAAGGGCGCCCCGGTAAACCACATGCTATGGTGCCCGGCCATGCCCGCCAGTCCTCCCCCCGACACCGAGCCCGGCGCCGCTCCAGAACGCAGCGTCTTTACCGTCACGCGGCTCAATCGGGAGGTGCGGATAGCGCTCGAGCGCAGCCTGGGGGTCGTCTGGGTGCAAGGGGAGCTCTCGAATTTCTCCCAGCCCTCCTCGGGGCACTGGTACTTCTCCCTCAAGGATCGCGACGCGCAGGTGCGCTGCGCGATGTTCAGGGTGAAGAACGTGGGTCTGGGGTTCGTGCCCACGGCCGGTCAGCACGTGATCGTCCGCGGCCGCGTGAGCCTTTACGAGCCCCGAGGCGAATATCAGCTGATCGTCGACTACCTGGAAGAAGCCGGCGTCGGCGCGCTGCAGCGCGAGTTCGAGCGGCTGAAAGCGAAGCTCGCCGCAGAAGGGCTGTTTGCGAGCGAGAGCAAGCGTGCGCTGCCTCGCTTCCCCCGCCGCATCGCCGTCGTCACTTCACCAACCGGCGCAGCCATCCGCGACGTGCTCAATATTCTCGCGCGCCGGTTTCCATCCGCTGCGGTATTGGTGTATCCCACCGCCGTGCAGGGTGCTGCCGCGGTTCCTGCCATCGTAAGGGCACTGCAACTCGCCTCCGTGCGTCGCGACTGCGACGTGCTCGTCCTCGCTCGTGGTGGGGGCTCGCTCGAGGACCTCTGGGCTTTCAATGACGAGCGCGTCGCGCGCGCCATTCGCGCGTGTGCCATTCCGGTGGTCACCGGGATTGGCCACGAGATCGACTTCACCATCGCTGACTTCGCGGCCGACGCGCGTGCGCCGACACCATCCGGTGCCGCGGAGCTCGTAGCACCAGACAGGAAAGCATGTTTGGAGGCGCTATTGCGCGTTGAGACGCGCTTGAACGCGTGCATGAAGCGCGAGCTGCGCGCCATATCGACCCGGTTTGCAAATGTCAGCACCCGGCTCAAGCAGGCGCATCCGGGGATGCGTCTCGTCCACCAGGCGCAGCGGCTCGATGACCTGGAGCAGCGACTCACGAGTGCTGCGATCGGGGTGCTGCACATGCGTCGGCACAGAGTGAACGATGCATTCACCAGCCTGATTCAGCACTCGCCCGAGGGTCTTGCGCGGGAGTATCGCCGCCGCTACGAAGCGTTGGGCTTGCGCCTTCGCCTCACCGTGGGGGAGTATCTGTCACGCCGCCAACATCGGGTCGATCTGGCGGATAGGACGCTGCAGGCGGCAAACCCGCGGGCTATCCTGGCTCGCGGCTTTGCGATCGTGAAGCGCGCGGACGGCACGGTCGTCACCGATGCCCGCTCGGTGCCCGCTGGCGAGGAAATCGAGGCACACTTGGCGAGTGGTTTCCTGCAGGCCCGAGTCACGGGCTCGCGCGATTCCTGACGGGGCACTCCCGTGCCCGCCGATACCGATTTCATGCATCTCGCGCTGGAGCAGGCCGGCAGAGCGCTGGCGGCCGGGGAGGTCCCGGTGGGCGCGGTGTTGGTGCACGGCGATCGCGTGATTGCGATCGGCGCGAACCACCCGGTTGGATCGAACGACCCCACCGCCCATGCCGAGATCGCAGCGCTGCGCTCCGGAGGACAGGCGCTCGGCAGCTACCGGCTCACCGATACGACCTTGTACGTCACACTGGAGCCCTGCCCGATGTGCGCGATGGCCATGGTCCATGCACGCGTGCGCAGACTGGTGTTTGGCGCTTGGGACCCGCGCGCGGGGGCAGCCGGCAGCGTCACCGATATCTTTGCGCTGCCCAGCCTCAATCATCGGGTCGACGTATTTGGCGGTGTCTTGATGGAGGAGTGCGCCAGCGTCCTCCGAGAATTCTTCGCCGCCCGTCGGGGCTGAGCGTCAGAAGCCGTCGGCGGTGCTTCTCGGCGGCCGCGGGGTGTCGGCGACGGTGATGTGCGGCACGCCGTCCTCCGGCTGCCATTCGAGGAGCCTCATGACCTGGCGAACGTGCCCGACATATTCGACCGGTTGCCATCCCTGCGCGTAGCCGCACTTCGCTTTCGTGTACCAGCGGGGCTCGGCGAGCTTCGGCAGCTCCTTGCTGACATCCGCCCAGGAGTCCGGATTCTTGCCGAGCGTCTGAGCGATGATGCGTGCATCCTCCATGTGCCCGAAGCCCACATTGTAGGCGGCGACGGTGAACCAGGTGCGGTCGGGCTCCGGAATGTGGGTCGGAACCATGCTGCGTACCTGGGCGAAATAGCGAGCCCCCGCGAAGATGCTCTCCCTGGCATTCGCCCGATCCTTGATTCCCATCGCCTCCGCGGTGTTGGAGGTCAGCATCATGACGCCCATGGCGCCGTTCGGCGAGACAGCCTGCGGCTCCCAGCGCGACTCCTGGAAGCCAATCGCTGCGAGCAGCCGCCAATCGACTCCATATCGCGCGGCGGCCTGCTGGAACCAGGCGCGGTAATGGGGCAGGCGCTGCGTCAGGGAAACCTGCAGGAGGCGCAGCTCTTCATAATGGAACGTGTTGGCATCGCCCGACTCCTTCTGCATCAGATGAGCGAGCTCGCCCGAGGATTCCTCGACGCGGAAGAAGCTGTTCACGGCCTCGACGAGCTCGTCCTCATCGCGGCTCACGATCCACTGGACCGGCCGCTTCTCGGGCAACGTGAAGCCGATTCGGATGTCCGGATAAAGGTGGTGGGCGTAGGAGTAGGCGCGGGCATCGACGATCGCGTAGCGGGCCTGCCCGGAATCCACATCCTCCAATGGATCAGCGGCGCTCGGCGCGGTTTCCACCCAGGTGAGGTGGGGAGCCAGGATGGTCTTCATCCTCGCGAGCAGTTGCTCCTGAGGGCTGCCCGCACGCACGGCGAGCTTGGCGGTCTCGAGCTGCAGGGTCTCGCGCGGCTTCGCCTCATCCCGGTGGTAGACCACGAGCTGGGGGATCTGCGCGTAGGGGGCGGTGGCCTTGCCGACCTTCCACCAAGTGGGCCCCGCGGTGAGCTGCGCCGCGGCGAGGTCGGCGTGTCCGGCCGCGAGCTCGGACCGGATGGCGGTTT
>DASUHA010000022.1:0-26021 GCA_036273735.1 Steroidobacteraceae bacterium
GCCGAACATCACGCCGATTTTCATGCGGATCTGGTTGATGAAGATGACGATGGTGTTGGATCGCTTGATGTTGCCGGTGAGCTTGCGCAGCGCCTGCGACATCAGGCGCGCGTGCAGACCGACCTGCATCTCGCCCATCTCGCCCTCGATCTCCGCCTTCGGCGTGAGCGCCGCGACGGAGTCGATCACGACGATGTCCACGGCATTCGAGCGCACCAGCATGTCGGTGATCTCGAGCGCCTGCTCGCCGGTATCCGGCTGCGAGACCAGGAGATCGCCGATATTCACGCCGAGCTTCTCCGCATAGCTCGGGTCGAGCGCGTGCTCGGCATCGACGAAAGCCGCCGTGCCACCGCTGCGCTGCACTTCCGCGATGACCTGCAGCGTGAGGGTAGTCTTGCCGGAGGACTCGGGCCCATAGATCTCGACGACGCGGCCGCGTGGCAGGCCCCCGATGCCCAGGGCAATGTCCAGACCGAGGGAGCCGGTCGACACGGATTCGACATCAAAGGTCGCCGCGCCATCGCCGAGGCGCATCACCGAGCCTTTGCCGAACTGCTTCTCGATCTGGCCCAATGCGGCGGCGAGCGCCTTCTTACGGTTCTCTTCCATCTTTCGACACCTAGGGAGGTTGCACGGCGAGGGGAATTCTCTGCCGCAGAATTATCCCACAAAGCTGCGCCGCCAGAAGCCCATCAATCGAGCTGATTTACTGTTATTTATCGCCTTTCTCGGCACACAGTGGCAATGACTCGACAACACTGTACGGCAGGGCGGCCGGCGATGCGCTGTGCTCGATGATTCACCGCATGCCGCTGTCCTCCTGCCCCGCCGAGCCGGGCGCAAGACTTTGCGCACCACCGGCACATCGCAGCGGAAGCGTCTGATTTTACTTTGTCGCTACCCTGCTCCGGTCCCAGGCCTGCCTGCAGCGGGAAAGGCGGGCTCGGATTTGAATGGCGGCATCTGCAGGAGTAGAGTGACTTGCGGCAGAGCCCAGGTACACGCTGCCCGGGAGGTCGATGGGACGGGGCTCAGCCCGCTGTGCGCGGAAGCGCCTCTGCAAGTCCTGCGCGCAAAGCATTAAAAAAAACGAAGGCACTTTGCGAGGTAAGGTCATGACGGCCGCAGGAAGCACCGGCGGAGCGCCGGTACGGAACATCTCCTTGACGGTCATCACATGGATCGCGACAGCGATCCTTCTGACCGGGTGCGGCGGCGGGGGCGGCGGCTCCGCAAACCCCACGCCCCAAGCCAGTCTGCGCTACCCCTCTTCCTCGCTCGTCTTCGTGGTGGGAACCGCGATCACGCCCGTTTCTCCGGCAGCATCGTCGGGATTATCCAGCTTCACGGTCGCACCGGCTCTTCCGGCCGGCTTGAGCCTCAATTCCTCGAACGGAACCCTCGCCGGCACACCCACCGCGGTCTCGGCTGCTGCGATGTACACCATCAGCGCCTCCGGGGGAGGGGCCAGTGCCAGCGCGAGTCTGTCGATTACCGTGAACCCGCAGCCGCCGTCCTCGCCGACCTACGGCGCCTCGGCGATTACCTTCACGGCCCATATCGCGGCTCGCACATTTACGCCGACTGCGGGAGGGGGCGCAGCGACCAGCTGGAGCATCACCCCTTCGTTGCCTGCGGGGCTGACTTTCGACACGACCGCTGGAACCATCAGCGGTACCCCCACAGCAACGTCGGCTCCGACCAGGTACGTGGTCACTGCCCAGAATGCCGGCGGCAAGGCGACGGTGAATGTGACTATCGAGGTCGATCCGGACGTGGTCCTCGATGTCGGGCATGACACGGCCATTTCGACGCTGCGGATGAGCGGATCGACGGTCTTCAGCCTCGATCGGTCCGGTCACTGGAATCTTTGGGACTACGCATCCGCGTCAGAGATCGCAAGCGGAGATCTGTATTGCGCTCCGGGCTGCGATAAGCCGGATGTACCGTCGCATCTGGCGGACATGGCCGGAGGCACCGTCGTGCTCGCGACCCAGGACGGATTCGAGTTTCTCTCTGCCGCGTCCGGCCAGGAAATCTCGAGCATTACCGCCTCCGTGACCTGGTGGAGTCTGGCCAGCGACGGCAGTTATCTCGCCGTCGGCAGCACCAAGGGTTTGTCTGCCTGGTTGCCGTCGGGGGATTCTGTGGCCTCCCTCTCAGGCGATTACTCGAAAGCGATGGCATTCGCTGCGCCAGGTCAGATTCAGTTGGGGGAACCCAACCAGAATGTTATCCAGACAGTCTCTGTGCCCGGTGGCGCGAGCACCACCGGCCCCGCTTTCATTGGGTCGTTCGGATCCTGGTTCCTCGACGGCAGCCGATTCATCACAAACGCGGCACCCAGCACGCTCGTGTACTCTCAGGCTGGCACTCTACAGGCCACAATGGTGTTTTCGTCCACGACGCCGCTCGTGGGACAGGGCAACTGGATTTGGACCGATAGCGGGCCTACGGGAACCCTGCAGATATTTCCGGTCGCCTCCAGCTCGGCGCCCGTTGCAAGCCTCACGGTAAATCCCACCTGGAGCGAGATCCCCTCTGGAACCACACTCGCCGTGGCCACCGGTGACAGCCTGGGATTTGAGGTAATCGATCTATCGGGTACGACGCTGTCGGAGACCGCGTACAACAACTACAACCTGTCCGTCTACGCGGCCGCCTCAACCTCTCAGTGGATGTTTGGTGATAAGTCGGGAGTGCTCCTCGATGGGGCCAGCCTGACCAGCACACCGCGATACTTTGACTATGGCGCAGTCTCGAGCATCGCCGGCAGCGCCGGGTTGATTGCGATTGCTACGGCCTCGGGTCGCATCGTGTACTTTGATGCAAATACTCTGGCACAGCAGGGAGTCATCCCCGTATCAGCCTCGAAGCTCGCGCTGTCGGCTGACGGATCCGTGCTCGCAGCCCTACAGGATGACGGATCGATTGGGATCTACTCATTCCCGGGCGCGAGCTTGCTCTATACCTGGTCTTACCCCCCTTCCGGTGGCTTCGTTGCGACGGGCATCGGACTCTCCGGATCCGGCGCGCTACTGACCCAAGTCCTCTTGCCCACCTCGGGCAACACCGTGCCGCTGGAGGCCAGCCCGGCGACCGGTGGCTTGCCGGCGTTCGCCGTCTCGATAATCAAGGGAGCAGCCGGATCCGGATTCCCTCCCGAGATCTTCGTTTCGCCCGACGGCGCCTCGTTCGCCACGACTCCAGGCGTGCCCTTCTCCGGGGCGAACCCGGGGACGGATCTCTGGGATGTTCATGCCAACCTGCTCAATGCAATCACGGGCTACCCACTCGGGTGGATCGACGACGGCCATCTCCTCATCGCGACCTACATCTACATCGATCCCTTTCAGGACATCGGCTACGCGGGATGCGCCGTATATTCCCCTTCCGGTCAGAGCACGGGCCCCTGCGCACTGCCGGAAGTCGACGCGTTTCAGACAGTCACTTCCGACGACATCTATGTCGTCAACAAGGCCTCGATTCTTTCGGTCAGCACCGGGAGTGTCCTCTGGAGGAGCGGCGATCCGGCATCACTCTCACTGGGCGCAGTTGCGGGCAACCGGGTCGTCGTGCTCTCGGGAGCCCGGGTACTGGCGCAAGGGCACTAGCAAGGACAGCAAGGGCACTGGGTGGCCCGAGTCACGTGTCATTCAAGGTAGTTGCAGATGACTTTGGGGCTCAGCCCAGCGCATACGATTCGACGACGCTGTAGAGCGCTCCCTGGGGCAGCGTGCGACTCTCGACGAGCGCCAGCTCCGTGAATCTCCAGATGACCGGATGGATCCGGTCTGCCGGTCCGGGGCGCGAGACCTTGCGCGCTACAGTCACATGCGGTCTGAAAGGCTTGAGATCGGGAGCAAATCCGCCCTCGTTCAGCAGGCCTTGCAGCCCACGGGCGAGACCTGCCACTCGCGCAGGCGGCTCGGCCGGCACGGCGCAAAGGAGGTGCGCATCCCGCCAGTATTCGAGATGCTCGAAGGCCAGCTCGATGCGCGGCTCGTCGGCGGGGGGCGGGGCTGTACCGTAGTGGCTCGCCGCCCGGCGCGCGATTGCGCCGAGCCGCGGCAGCTGCCGCTCCGGAACTGAGCCCAGAAATGCCAGCGTGATGTGCAGGTTAGCGGCCGGTACCGGCCGGCCGCCGCTCGTCCGCGCCGCTTTGCGGGTCGCGAGCGCCATGGCCTGGCGCATGGCTTCGTCGGGCCAGAGTGCGAAAAAGAACCGGTGGGCGGGCTCCCGTGGCGCCGCTTCGGCCGGCGGTGCTTCAGGCACGGCCGGACCGCACGAGCGGCAGGACGAGCCGCAGCGCGTAGTCGACTGACTGGCGGCGCACCTCGTTTCTGTCGCCCGCAAAGTGCTGCAGTTCGCAAACAGCGGCTGGTCCACGTGCCTGCGGCGTGGCGATGCCGAACCAGACGGTGCCCACCGGCTTTTCGACCGTGCCGCCATCGGGACCTGCGATCCCGCTGACCGCTATTGCCACCTCGGTGCCGGTGACGCGCAGCGCACCGTTGGCCATCTCGCGCACCGTCTCCTCGCTGACCGCGCCGTGCTCCTGCAGCGTGAGCGGCGACACCCCGACGTCACGCGTCTTGGCGGTGTTGGAATAAGTAACGTATCCGGAATGTAGCCATTGGGAGCTTCCGGGAACATCCGTCAATGCCTTGGCGATCCAACCGCCCGTGCAGGACTCTGCCGTTACAATGCGCCAGCCTGCGGCCTGCAGCCCGCGCCCAACCGCTTCTGCCAGCGCATAGAGCTGGGGATCACCGACGGCACCGGGCACATCCGACATACCGCGAGTGTATCTCGGCCGCCGGCAACCCTCGATAACCGTGCACTGCTGTACCTGCTCCAGGGACAGCTCGACAGCGCCCGCGCGGACTTCAATTCTGCGCTCGGCCGGGTGCCCAAGATGGCTTGGGCGCGCTACGGACGGGGCTCGCGGAGCTGAAGAATGGCATGAGCAGTGAAGGGCACGCCGACCTGGCGGCTGCGGAGGCGGAGGAGCCCGGGACTGCCGAACGCTTCGCGAGCTTCGGCATGAACCCTGAGGTCGAAAGCCGAGAGCATACGGTACGCCGTTCCGGTATCTGACCCCGCGGGTGTAGGCTACGCTCATGCCCGTGCGCAGATTCGGTTGGATCGCGGTTCTGCTGGCCGCTTCGCACCTGACGGCAGCCGCCGGCGCGACCGATCCCTGCAAGCTCATCATGTACCCGCGGATCCCGGTCAAGATGGACGACCTGCGGCCGGTCATCACCGCGAGCATCAACGGCGTCGATGCGCGGTTCATCGTCGATACCGGCAGCTTCTGGGACTTCCTCTCGCCGGCCGCCGCGGCGCAATTCAACCTGCCGCTGAGCTACGCGCCGCCCTTTTTTTACGTCAACGGTGTCGGTGGCGCAGTCGTCCCCAGGATTGCCACCGCCAAGACATTCACGGTGGCGGGCATTACCTCCCATGACGCGCGCTTTCTCGTGGGCAACAATGACTTCCTGGGTGGCCAGATCGGCATCCTGGGCCAGAACATATTCCGCATCGCCGACGTCGACTACGATTTCGCCGACGGGGTGCTGCGTTTCGTCGAGCCGCAGCACTGCGGCAAGGAAGATGAGCTGGTCTACTGGACCAAGACTCAGCCCGTCGGTGTCGTGGATCTGCACCGGACCTCAAACGAGCGTCCATACCTGACCGGCAAGGCCGTCGTGAACGGGCACGCGATCCAAGTCCTCTTCGATACCGGGTCGCCACGGACGATTCTGTCGCTGGATGCGGCAAGGCGAGCCGGCATCACATCCGACAGCCCCGGCGTGGTCGAGGCGGGCGTCACCAGCGGACTCGGTAAGGACACCGTCGAAGTCTGGGTCGCCCCGGTTGCCAGCTTCGAGATCGGCGGCGAGACGATCGAGCGCACCCGCGTCCTGATGGGTGGCATAGGTCTCCCTGATCTTGGCGTCGACATGCTGCTCGGCTCGGATTTCTTCCTGGCACATCACATCTACGTCGCCTACAGCCAGAACAAGCTGTATTTCACCTACAACGGCGGAGTTGTGTTCGATCTGAACGCCAGACGCCCGGCGAGGAAGGCGGGCACGCCAAAGACTTCCGCCGATGACTCCCAGGCCCTTTCCGCGGCGACGTCCGACATACCCATGGACGCTGCCGGCTTCATGCGCCGCGGAATGGCGCATGCCTCCCGCCATGAGTATCCCGAGGCAATTGCCGATCTCACGCATGCGTGCAGCCTGGATCCCGCCGACGGCGATTGCCGGTACCAGCGGGGCCTCGCTTATTTGAACAGCTCACAGCGTGAGCTCGCGCTGGCCGACTTCAGCGCGGCCATCCGCCTGCAACCGGATGACTTCGAGGCTCACCTTTCGCGGGCGCAGCTCGAGCTGCCAGGACAGCCGGCCGATGCGGAGAGCGATCTCGATGCCGTGGATCGCTTTGCCCCGCAACAGGCCGACCTGCGCCTGATGGTGGCGCAACTGTATGGCGCCGCCGGACAGTACGCGGGCGCCGTGCACCAATACGACCTTTGGGTCGAGTATCACCCGCACGACATCCGTCTGCCGTCAGCGCTGAGCAGCCGCTGCGGCTCGGAAGCAGCGGCCAATCTGGATCTAGACCGCGCACTCGAGGACTGCGGCTCGGCACTGGGTCTCATGCGCAGCCCCGCCCACTCGGCGACGGCCCTCAGCAATCGAGGCCTGGTGTACCTGCGGCAAGGCAAACTGGACAGCGCGCTCGCAGACTTCGAGGCCGCCCTGAAGCTGCAACCCCGGCTTCCAGCCGCATGCTACGGGCGCGGGCTGGTAGAGATCAGAAAAGGTCTACGAGCCGAGGGGCAGGCGCATCTGGCCGCGATACGGGCTCAACACCCCGACCTGGCCAGGCATCTTTCGGGCCTCGGCTTTACGCCTTGATGAAGCGCCCGGGCCAGGAGGGCCGCCGCCCTCGCGCGGCTTATTGGATAATGCCCCGCCTTGCGGCCGGGGCGCCCGGCCGCCGCAATGACGCGAACGCCGGCAGTTGAGCATTGAACGACCCAGTCAGTAACCACACCCCCGTGATGCAGCAGTACCTGCGCATCAAGAGCCGCCATCCCGACGTGCTGCTCTTCTACCGGATGGGCGATTTCTACGAGCTCTTCTTCGATGACGCCCGCCGCGCGGCGACGCTCCTCGATATCACGCTGACCACCCGCGGCCAGTCTGCGGGGCAACCCATCCCGATGGCCGGCGTGCCCTTCCATAGCGTCGAGGGCTACCTCGCGAGGCTCGTGCGCAAGGGCGAAAGCGTCGCGATCTGTGAGCAGATGGGCGACCCGGCGAAATCCAAAGGCCCGGTCGAGCGGGAGGTGGTGCGCATCATCACTCCCGGGACCGTGACCGACGATGCCCTGCTCGAGGAGCGTGAGGAAACGCTGGTGGCCGCGGCAGCACGCGACGGCGAGCGCTTCGGGCTCGCGTGGCTCGACCTGGCGGCGGGCCGCTTCACTGTGCTGGAATCGAGCGGCGACAGTGCGCTGGCGGCGGAAGTCGAGCGCCTGAAACCCGCCGAGCTGCTCATCCCCGAGGGCCTGCCCGAGGAAGGACTCGAGCGCAACGGCACGGCGCTGCGCTCCCGGCCACCGTGGAATTTCGAGCTGGCGAGCGCCTCGCGGCTGCTCACCGATCAGCTCGGCACCCTGGATCTCAAGGGCTTCGGCGCGGACGAGCTGCCGCTCGCCCTCTGTGCTGCAGGCGCACTGCTGCAGTACGTGCGCGATACCCAGAAAACGTCGCTGCCGCATATCCGCGGCCTGCACGTCGAGGAGCGCACGGACGCGCTCATCATCGATGCCGCAACTCGCCGCAACCTCGAGCTCGATGTCAGTCTCAGCGGGCGCGAGGACGCGACACTCTTCGCGATCCTCGACCAATGCGTGACCGCCATGGGCTCACGGCAGCTGCGCCGCTGGCTCAATCGGCCGCTGACCAGTCACGGCGCGCTGCGCGCGCGCTATCAGGCCGTGGGGGCGCTGATCGACTCGCGCCGGTTCGAAGGCCTGCGCGAGCAACTCCAGGGTGTCGGGGACGTGGAGAGGATCCTCGCGCGCGTGGCGCTACGGTCGGCGCGGCCGAGAGACCTGACTCAGCTTCGCGCCTCGCTCGCAGCATTGCCCGTCCTGAAATCTGCATTGCGCGAAATCGACTCGCCGCTCGTCGACGAGCTGGCCGGGCGCATCGGTGAGCACGGCGGAGTCGTGGACCTCCTCGGCAAAGCCATAGCGGCGGAGCCCTCGACGTTCGTGCGGGACGGCGATGTCATCGCGGCCGGCTACGACCTGGCGCTCGATGAGCTGCGCAAAATCGCCACCCACACCGACGAGTTTCTCCTCGAGCTCGAGCAGCGCGAGCGCGAGCGCTCCGGCATCGCGGGGCTCAAGCTCGGATACAACCGCGTGCAGGGCTTCTTCATCGAGATCTCGCGCAAGGATGCCGAGCGCGCACCGAAGGACTACATCCGGCGGCAGACGGTCAAATCCGCCGAGCGGTTCATCACTACAGAGCTCAAGAGCTTCGAGGACAAGGTGATGGGGGCGCGCGAGCGCGCGCTCGCACGCGAGAAGGAGCTGTACGAAGACATCCTGACTCGGCTCACGGACGGTCTCGCGCCCTTGCAGGCCACCGCTGCCGCGCTTTCCGAGCTCGATGCGCTCGCGGCACTTGCAGAGCGCGCCTGCGTACTTCAGTGGACCGCGCCGCAACTCACCGCCGACCCGTTGCTCCACATCGTAGGCGGCCGGCATCCGGTGGTCGAGCGGTTCGCCTCGACACCGTTCGTGCCGAACGACCTGGAGCTGGACTCGTCGCGGCGCATGCTCATCATCACCGGCCCCAACATGGGCGGCAAGTCGACCTTCATGCGTCAGGCGGCGCTCATCACGGTGCTGGCGCACCTCGGCAGTTACGTGCCGGCCGATCAGGCAGTCATCGGCCCCATAGACCGCATTTTCACACGCATCGGTGCGGCTGATGACCTTGCGGGAGGGCGTTCCACCTTCATGGTGGAGATGACGGAGGCGGCCAACATCCTGCACAACGCCACGGCCCGCAGCCTCATCCTCATGGACGAGATCGGGCGGGGCACGAGTACGTTCGATGGACTGTCCTTGGCATGGGCAATGGCACATCACATTGCCACTCGTCTCGAGTCCTTCACCCTCTTCGCGACGCACTATTTCGAATTGACCAGCCTCGCTTCCGAGGTGGAGGGCTGCGCGAATGTGCATCTCGATGCCACGGAGCACGGCGATGGCATCGTATTCCTGCACGCCGTGAAGGAAGGGCCCGCGAGCCGCAGCTACGGTCTTCAGGTTGCGCAGCTCGCCGGCGTGCCCCGCGATGTCATCGGCAAGGCCCGGCGTTACCTCGAGGCGTTGGAGTCACAGCGGGATCGGCTGGACGGAGCCGCCCGCGGGAAGCAGAATGGCAACAAGGCGCAGGGGGAGCTGCCGCTCTTCGCGGCTGCACCAGCGGAGCCCCCGCCTGACCCCGTGCGCGAAGCACTGGGCGCCCTCGAGCCCGACGAGCTGACTCCGAAAGCTGCGCTCGAAGCGATCTACCGGCTGAGAAAGCTGCTCGACTGAGGAGCATCCGAAGTGAACACTGTTACCCAGGTGACGCTACGCACTCCAACCGCCGCCGAGGCCGCAATCATCCGTGATCTGCTCGAGCGCAGTGGATTGCCCACAGGCGACCTCAGCGCCGCTCGGCCGGAGTTCGTCGTCGCCACTCACGATGGTCAGATCGTCGGCGTCGGTGCCCTCGAGCATTTCGGTAGTGCCGCCCTGCTCCGCTCGGTCGCCGTCGAGGCGCAATCGCGCGGCTCGGGCGTAGGCCGTCTGATCGTGGAGGAGCTGGAGCGCCGCGCGCGCACGGCCAGCATCAGCGAGCTCATCCTGCTCACTCTCACCGCGCGGGACTTTTTTGATCGGCTGGGCTACGGCGCAAAGGAGCGGGGACAAGTCCCACCGGCCGTACAGGAGAGCGCGGAGTTCCGCTCGCTCTGCCCGGCCTCCGCAGTCTGTATGTCGAAGACCCTCGTACCGACTTGAGATCTCCGCAGCGCCGTTTGCTCGAGCCTCGGTTCCTTGTATGCTTCGTTGGACGCTGATCGTAGCAGCTTGGTGAATGTCGGAATTTTCGCCTCATCTTGATGTTCTGCCGGAGGGGCAGCGACGGCTCTGGGGAGAGTTATCCGCTGTACCTCGTGAGTTCACGCTTTATGGCGGAACTGCGCTTGCCTTGCATCTCGGTCATCGCAAATCAGTCGATTTCGACTTCTTTGGGAGCCGTACGATTGATCTTGCTTCGTTGGAATCCGGAATCTCGTTCTTGGCCGGCGCGGCGATTGTCCAGCGTGAAAAGAACACTCTCACGGCCATCGTGGACCGGGGCACACCCGTAAAGGTGTCTTTCTTTGGAGTGCCGAAGTTGCCTCGTTTGGCTCAGCCAGTCGTAGCCAAGGACAACCACTTGAAGATAGCTTCGCTCCTTGATCTGGCAGGGACCAAGGCCTCTGTCCTTCAGGTCCGGGCAGAGGCTAAAGATTACATCGATATGGATGCGCTCATCCAGATCGGCAAAGTCGGTTTGCCGTTTGCATTGGCTGCAGCGGAAAAGCTCTATGGATCTTCCTTCAATCCGGAAATCACTCTTAAGGCTTTGTCGTACTTCGATGACGGCAACCTGCGTAAGCTACCCACGGATATAAAGTTCCGACTGGCCGACGCCGTAAGGAAGGTGGACCTGAATCATCTTCCAAGCTTGGACGATTTCGAGTTACGCAACGACCGCGACGGTGGACTCAGTCTATGAAGCCAATTCCGGTTACACCTCAAACAGCAGAAGCGGCACGCCGAATTGTCTGGTTTGAGGAGCCGGAGGAGGCGCTTGCAGACCCGGTTAGGTTCATGGCCTATGCCATGACTTATGCTCGTCACCAGGATATGCAGGTAATCCGGCAGTATGTTTCCGACGAGGACATTCGGGAGGCGCTCGACGCCGCGCCACCAGGAGTAATCGATCCGCGCTCGTGGGCTTATTGGAACCTCAGAATGGGCCGATTCCCGCCGCCACCCTTGCGCAAAAGAACATTCGACGATAGCCAAATTGGCAATTCAAATTCGAGTATGTCGCTCGAGGAGCGCCGGCGTGCGGCTGTCGAGGCATGGCGAAAGCTTCGCGAACGGGAGCCACCGATCGATCTGGAGGAAAGGCGTCGCCGCGCCGTCCAGGAGTGGCGAGATAAATCCGGTCCGGACAAGAAGCAGTGAGATGTCTGAGGCCGCAAAGCGAGCGTGGCCGGCGGCTTACCGCAGCGAAAACCGCCCGTTCGTGAGGAATAGTCCCGTCTCCCGCGCCACTCTCGGAGACACCAACATCCCCAGATGGCTGACCGGCAGCGTGATGTGATCACTCGCGCCCGGAAGGCGCGTCTCGCTGACTCCGACCGTGCCATCACACTCCTCGTCGAACCCTGCGAGGAGCTGACCCAGCCCGACGGACTGGCTGCCGGCGATGATCCCTAACGACCTCCCGAACGTCCAGCTGCGCTCACGCGGGCGCAGCAATTCGTCGGCTACCGACGGTCCCATGAGCGTGCTCACGATCCGCAGTCGCGCAGCTCCCACGGCCGCGCGGCTCTCCAGACAGGGCGTGCCGAGGAAGACCACCCGACCCGGCGCCTGGTCGGGATAGCGCTCGAAGAAGCGGTAAATGACGAGACCGCCGAGGCTGTGGCCCAGGAAGTGCACCGCGGGCACCTCGAGAGAGCGTACGAAGGTCTGCAGGCTTGCCGTGATCTCCTCCATCCCCCAGGTGCCGGCGGAGTAGGGAAACGCCTGCACCTGCAGGCCGAACTCGCGCTGCAGCCGATGCGCGAGCAGCAGCGATTCGCCACCGGGCATCCATAGCCCATGGACGTAGACCACGTGTTGCGCAACAGCATCTTTCATGACGCAGCAGTCGCGCGGCGGTTGCCGCCACGCTCACCTCAACGACAGTATCAAGAAATGCGCCACGACGCGTGGCACGCAATGAGCTATGCCTGCGGGGGCGTCCGCACACGGATGTGAAGCTCGCGAAGCTGCGCCTCGCCGATCTCCGTCGGTGCATCCGTGAGCGGGTCGGCTGCGGTCTGGGTCTTCGGAAAGGCAATGACCTCGCGGATGCTGTCGGCGCCCGCCATCAGCATGGCCAGCCGATCGACACCGAAGGCGATGCCGCCATGCGGCGGCGCGCCGAACTTCAAGGCATCGAGCAGGAAGCCGAACTTGCGCGTCGCCTCCTCCGGATTGATGCCGAGAAGATCGAACACCGTCGATTGCATCTCCTGGCGGTGGATGCGCACCGAGCCGCCGCCGATCTCCGACCCGTTGAGCACCATGTCGTAGGCCTTGGCGATGGCCTTCTCGGGGTCCGCACGCAGGGCGGCCGGATCGTCGATCTTGGGCGCCGTGAAGGGGTGATGCATGGCCACCCAACGCCGCTCGTCCGGAGCCCATTCGAACATCGGGAAATCGACTACCCACAGCGGCCGCCAGCCCGGCTGCACGAGCTTCAGGTCCTGGCCGATCCTCAGGCGCAGCGCCCCGAGCGCATCCGCAACCACCTTCGCACTGTCGGCGCCAAAGAAAACGAGGTCGTTGTCGGATGCGCCCGTGCGCTCGAGAATTCCCTCGAGCGCCGCATCACTCAGGAATTTGATGATGGGCGACTGCAGCCCATCGCGGCCGCGGGCCCGCTCGTTGACCTTGATGTAGGCGAGTCCCTTGGCGCCGTAACGCCCAACGAACTCGGTGTAGCCATCGACGGCTGAGCGCGGCATCGCGCCACCGCCCGGTACGCGCAGTGCCGCCACCCTGCCCTTCGGGTCCTTGGCGGGACCTGCGAACACCTTGAAATCGCAATCCCTGACGAGATCGGCGACGTCGGCGAGCTCGAGCGGAACACGCAGGTCAGGCTTGTCGGAGCCATAGCGGCGCATCGCCTCGGCGAACGTCATGCGCGGGAAGGGGTCGGGCAGCGCCTCACCCAACACCTCGTTGAAGAAGTGCCGCGTCAGCCCCTCCATGAGCTCCATGATCTGCGTCTGTGTCAGGAAGGAGGTCTCGACGTCGAGCTGCGTGAACTCGGGCTGCCGGTCGGCGCGCAGGTCCTCATCCCGGAAACAGCGCACGATCTGGTAGTACCGGTCGAAGCCCGCCATCATCAGCAGCTGCTTGAAGATCTGCGGCGACTGCGGCAGGGCGAAGAACTTGCCCGGGTGCGTGCGGCTCGGCACGAGATAGTCGCGTGCCCCCTCTGGGGTCGCCTTCGTCAACATCGGCGTCTCGAGATCGATGAAGCCGTGCCCATCGAGAAAGCCACGAATCGAGCGTGTGAGCCGGTGCCGCAACCGCAGACGCTGATTCATCACGTCGCGACGAAGGTCGAGGTAACGGTACTTGAGGCGAACCTCCTCACCCACCTGCTCATCGAGCTGGAAGGGCAAAGGCTCCGAGCGGTTGAGCAGCTCCAGCTCACCGGCCAGCAGCTCCACGCGGCCGGAAGCGAGGTTGGTGTTCACAGTCCCGACGGGACGCTCACGGACCCGTCCCTTGACGCGGATGACGAACTCATTGCGCAGCCGCTCCGCCTCGCGGAAGACCTCGGCGGCATCAGGGTCGAAAACCACCTGCAGCAGACCTTCGCGATCGCGCAGATCCACGAAAATGATCCCGCCGTGGTCCCTGCGCCGGTGCACCCAGCCCGCGACCTCGACCGTCTGGCCGATCAGCTTCTCGTCGACTTGTCCGCAGTAATGTGAGCGCATAGGGCGGGCGATCTTACGGAGCACCCCGAGGGGCCGCAACCAGAACCGCGGCACCCTGGAGCGCCCCTTTGCGCAGGCGCTCGAGCGCGACATTGGCCTCGGTCAGCGGAAAGGTCTCGACGGTCGGCTTGAGCGCGAGTTGTCGGGCGATCGCCAGAAACTCTTCACCGTCGGTGCGGGTCAGGTTGGCGACGGAGCTCACGGAGCGCTCGCCCCAGAGAAGCTGATAGGGAAAGCGAGGCACGTCGCTCATGTGGATGCCTGCGCAGACGACCCGGCCACCAGGGCGCACGGCGGCAAGCGCTGCAGGTATCAGGGCACCGACCGGCGCAAAGAGAATCGCGGCATCCAGCAGGTCCGGCGGCGGCTCATCAGAGTTGCCCGCCCAGACGGCGCCGAGCTCACGGGCGAAGGCCTGCGATTGCAGGTCACCGGGACGGGTGAAGGCGAAGACGCGGCGTCCCTGGGCGCGGGCGAGCTGGGCGAGCAGATGGGCCGCAGCGCCGAAGCCGTAGAGGCCGAGATGGGTGCCACGGCCGGCAGCGCGATAGGCGCGATAACCGATGAGGCCCGCGCAAAGAAGGGGCGCCAGCTCCTCGGCGGGCGCACCGACCGGGAGCGGAAGGCAAAAGCGAGCGTCTGCGATGACTTGCTCGGCATAGCCCCCGTCGACCGAGTAGCCAGTGAAGAGAGCGTACTCGCAGAGGTTCTCCTCACCGGCGCGGCAATAGCGGCAGAGTCCGCAGGCCCGGGCGAGCCAGGGGACACCCACCCGGTCGCCAGGCCGATAGCGGGTGACCGACGCCCCGATCTCGGCGATCGAGCCGACGATCTCGTGGCCGGGCGTGACGGGGTAGTGGATGTGGGGCAGCTCGCCGTCCAGGAGGTGCAGATCGGTGCGGCAGACGCCGCAGGCCTCTACCGTGATGCGGACCTGGTGCTCGCCGGGCGGCTCCAGCGCAACCTCTTCCAGGCGAAGCGGAGAGCCGGGGGCCGGGAGTCGCATCGCTTTCATATTGGCCTCAAGTCGCCTGCGGCGCGTTGCTCGGCCCCGTCCCTGTGCCGAGCCCTTCAGGCCGGCTTCCGCCGTCCAAAATCGCTCCCGGCGATTTTGTGGGCAGCCAGCCGTATCACCGCGTGTGATCCCGCGGCCCAAAGGCGGCTTTCGGCCGCTCAAGCACTTGCTTTCCCACGGCGCTTGCCCTGCTTGCATCAGGAACCGGGGCGGACGGGACCACGACTCCGCAGGTGATGATCATCTTCATGGCGGCGTCGACAGTCATGTCGAGCTCCACGACACGGCGACGCGGCAGGATGGCGAGGAAGCCGCCGGTGGCATTGAGCGCGGCGGAGATGTAGACGCAGGCGTGAGGCTCACCGGTCTTCTCGGTGATCTCGGGAACGTCTTCGGCGGTCAGGAACCCGAGGCTCCAGACACCCTCCCGCGGATATTCGACCATCACGACCTTGCGGAAGGAATTCGACTGAGAAAAGACGCTTTCGGCGAAGCTCTTCACACCGCCGTAGACGGTGCCCACGATGGGAATGTGATGCAGCAGCTCCTCGCCCCAGATGAGCAGGCGCCGCCCGATGAGGTTGGTGGCGAGGATCCCGGTGAGGAAGAGCACGACGAAGGCAAATAGCGCGCCGATCGCCGGCAGGAGGAGGCCCATCAGCCCGCGAGGCTGGTATCCCGCGGGTAGCGGAAAGAGCAGCAGTGTTTTATCGGCGATGCCGAACAGGAAACCGACCACCCAGAGGGTGGCGGCAATCGGCAGCCAGACGAGCACGCCCGAGACCAGGTAGCGCCGCAGCGGCGAGCCCTTTTTCTTCGGGGTGCCCGGGCCGGTCGGAAGCGCCGGAGCGGATCGATCTGCTACAGGAACGCTCAACGCCTCACCGCCTCGAGCCACGCTTCGCAGGCTTTCCTCGGGGAGCCGGCTTCGCCTTGGCCCGCGAGGAGGCCGGACGCGCGCTCGCCTTCGGGGCAGCCGGACGCTTCTGTGCGACTGTATTTCGCCGCTTTGAGGCGCCGCCGGAGGATGCGCCGCCGGATGCGGACGTCGTGATGCTCGGCGCCTTGGGCTCCGCAGGCTTGGCCGCGGCCTCGGGGGCGGGGGCCTTGGTCTCCGTTTTCGATTCCTCGGCAGCGGGCTTGGGCTCCTCGCGGTCGGCGGCAAGATTGCGCTTGCCCTCCTTGTCCGACTTGAAGTCGGTCTCGTACCAGCCGCTGCCCTTCAGGCGAAACACCGGTGCGGACACCAGCTTCTGCATGGTCCGCTTGCCGCAGGACGGGCACTTGGTGAGCGGCGGATCGCTGATCTTCTGCATCAGCTCGGTGTAGAACTTGCAGCTCTGGCACTCGTATTCGTAGAACGGCATGGCTTTGAGTTGTATCGGTCTGGGGAATTCCCCGCTGTGCCCATTATAGCCGCCGCACGCCCGTCCTCCGGGCCGACGCTCAGGCCGCCCTGCTGAAGGTGATCTGCCCGTCCCGCGCGGTGGCGCGGATGGCGTCCCCCGGAACGAACTCACCCTTCAGAATCCGCTGCGCGAGCGGATTCTCGATCTGCTGCTGGATGGCCCGCTTCAGCGGCCGCGCGCCGTAGACCGGGTCGAACCCGGCTTCGCCGAGGAGGTCGCGCGCGGAGTCATCGAGCGTCAGGTCCATGTTCCGCTCCTGCAGGCGCTTGCGCAGGTAGATGAGCTGGATGTCCACGATGGCGCGGATCTGGCCGGCGCCGAGCGGATGGAACACGACGATGTCATCGATACGGTTGATGAACTCCGGCCGGAAGCTCTGCTGCACGATCGCCATCACGGCGTTCTTCATGCGCGTGTAGTTCTTCTCCCCGGCATATTCCTGGATCACCTGCGAGCCGAGGTTCGACGTCATGATGATGACCGTGTTGCGGAAGTCCACCGTGCGGCCCTGGCCGTCGGTCAGGCGGCCATCGTCCAACACCTGGAGCAGTATGTTGAAAACATCAGGGTGGGCCTTCTCGACCTCATCGAGCAGGATCACGGCATACGGACGGCGCCGGATGGCCTCGGTCAGGTAACCGCCCTCCTCGTAGCCGACGTAGCCCGGCGGGGCGCCGATGAGCCGTGCCACCGAGTGCTTCTCCATGAACTCCGACATGTCGATGCGAACCAGCGCATCCTCCGTGTCGAAGAGAAATTCCGCGAGCGCCTTGCAGAGCTCGGTCTTGCCGACGCCGGTCGGGCCGAGGAAGAGGAATGAGCCGTTGGGGCGGCGCGGATCAGCGAGACCGGCCCGCGAGCGGCGGATGGCGTTGGAAACGATCTTCAACGCCTCGTCCTGGCCGACGACGCGTCGGCCGAGGGCCTCTTCCATTCTGAGGAGCTTCTCTTTCTCTCCTTCCAACATCTTGGAAACCGGGATGCCCGTCCACTTGGAGACGACTTCGGCGATCTCCTCCTCCGTCACCTTGTTGCGTACGAGCTGCGGTGCCTTGTCCTCGGCGGCTGCGGCTGCGGCGAGCCGCTTCTCGAGCTCAGGGATCTTGCCGTACTGCAGCTCCGCCATGCGGCCGAGGTCGCCGGCGCGGCGAGCCGCATCGAGCTCGAGGCGCACCCGGTCGAGCTCCTCGCGGATCTGCGCTGCGCCCTGAAGCGTAGCCTTCTCGGATTTCCAGATCTCCTCGAGATCGGAATACTCCTTCTCCAACCCGTGGAGGGTCTCCTGTAGCGTCGCGAGGCGCTTGCGCGAGGCCTCGTCCTGCTCCTTCTTCAGCGCTTCCTGCTCGATCTTGAGCTGGATGATGCGCCGCTCGAGGCGATCGAGCGCCTCGGGCTTGGAGTCGATCTCCATGCGGATGCGCGCCGCCGCCTCATCGATGAGGTCGATCGCTTTGTCGGGCAACTGCCGGTCGGTGATGTAGCGGTGCGACAGCGTGGCTGCAGCGACGATCGCCGGATCGGTGATGTCGACACCGTGGTGGACCTCGTAACGCTCCTGCAGGCCGCGCAGGATCGCGATGGTGTCCTCGACCGAGGGCTCATCGACCGACACCTTCTGGAAGCGCCGCTCCAGGGCAGCGTCCTTTTCGATGTACTTGCGGTACTCATCGAGCGTCGTGGCGCCGACGCAATGCAACTCGCCGCGGGCGAGCGCCGGCTTCAACATGTTGCCGGCATCCATGGCGCCTTCCGCCTTACCGGCGCCGACCATGGTATGCAGCTCGTCGATGAAGAGGATGATCTGACCCTCCTGCTTGGAGAGGTCGTTGAGCACGGCCTTCAGGCGCTCCTCGAACTCGCCGCGGAATTTCGCGCCGGCGATGAGCGCGCCCATGTCGAGCGCCAGGATGCGCTTGTTCTTGAGGCCCTCGGGCACCTCGCCGTTGATGATGCGCTGCGCCAGGCCTTCGACGATGGCGGTCTTGCCGACGCCGGGCTCACCGATCAGCACCGGGTTGTTTTTCGTGCGGCGCTGCAGCACCTGGATGGTGCGGCGGATCTCATCGTCGCGGCCGATGACCGGATCGAGCTTGCCCGCGGAGGCCCGGGCCGTCAGGTCGATCGTGTACTTCTCCAGTGCCTGGCGGCTTTCCTCGGCATTCGGGTCGGCGACCTTCTCGCCACCCCTCACCTCGTCGATCGCCTTCTCCACCGCGCCGCGGACGACGCCAGCCTCGCGGAAGAGGCGCGTGAGATTGCGGTCTTCGAATGCGGCGAGCACGAAGAGCTCACTCGAGATGAACTGATCGCCCCGCTGCTGCGCGAGCTTGTCGGTAACGTTGAGGATCCGGTTGAGCTCATTGGAGATGTGGACGTCCCCAGGGGTCCCCTCCACCTTGGGCAGCCGATCGAGGCTGGCGCCGAGCTCCGAGCGCAACCGGTTGACGTCGGCGCCGGCCTTGAGGAGGAGCGGCCGCACCGTCCCGCCCTGGCTGTCGAGAAGTGCCAGCAGCACGTGAGCGGGCTCGAGGAACTGGTGATCGCGGCCGACGGCAAGCGACTGGGCGTCGGCCAGCGCCTGCTGGAATCGGCTCGTGAGCTTGTCCATCCGCATCGGGGGAGACCTTCAAATGGGGTTCGGTTGGCGGAAAATTTGGGGGTGAATGGCTGCTGGTTCAAGGCCTTATTCAGGCGCTGGATCCGGGCATCCTGCCCGGCCCAGCGCGATCGCGGGCAAAAGCGCGGTTTTTACCCGCGATCTCCGCCACCTACGGCGGCGGGGCACTTCCATGTGCCTAGGAAGAGCGCCAGATCAGCGCGGCCATCCGGCCGCAGCGGCCGTCCCGGCGATATGAGAAGAAGCGCCCCGCATCAGCGTAAGTGCACCAGCCGCCGCCATGAACGGCGCTCACGCCCAGTGCGGCGAGCCGGCGCCCGGCCAATGCGTAGAGATCGCACTGCCACCGCCCTCTCTCGTTGGCGGCGAATGCGGCCGAAGCCCCACTGTCCGCCGCCAGGAATGCGGTGCGCACCTCCTCGCCCACCTCGAAATGCGCCGGCCCGATCGCAGGTCCCATCCAGGCGATGAGCTCACCGGCGGGCACCTTCATCGCGAGCACGGTGGATTCCAACACCCCGGCGGCGAGTCCGCGCCAACCGGCGTGCGCAGCGCCGACCACCGAGCCATCCTTCGCCGCAAACAACACCGGCATGCAATCGGCCACCTGGATCGCACAGACTCTGCCGGAGCTGCGCGTGACGGCGGCATCGGCAGGCCCGAATGAATCACGTGAGGTCTGCCGGTCGAGATCGACGACCCGTTGGCCGTGCACCTGCTGCAGCCAGAGAGGCTCCGCAGGCAACGCGAGATGCTCTCGCAGGCGCGCCCGATTCCCGGCGATCGCGTTGGGATCATCCCCCACGTGTGCACCGATGTTGAAAGTGTCGAATGGCGGCAGGCTGACTCCGCCTGCGCGCAGCGTGAAAGCCGCGCGGATGCCCGCGGGGGAGGGCCAGTCGGGGACGATGAAGTCAGGTTTGCTGATCGTCATCGAGCGCCTTCAGCAATCCCTGCATGTCATCCGGGAGCGGTGCTTCCCATTCGAGCGCACGGCCGGTCATGGGATGGGCCAGAGCGAGCCGCGCGGCATGCAGCGCCTGGCGCGGAAAGGCGCCGAGGGCCGCGGCCAGTGCGGCACTGCAGCCCGCAGGCAATCGGCGCCGACCGACGTATACGGGATCGCCGACGATCGGGTATCCGATGTGCGCCAGATGCACGCGGATCTGGTGAGTCCTTCCAGTCTCGAGTTGCACCCGCACGAATGTATGGGCGCGGTAGCGCTTCACGATGCGGTAGTGCGTGACGGCTTCGCGCCCATCGTTTCGCACCGCCATGCGCGTGCGATTCGTGCGATGGCGTCCGATCGGCGCATCCACCGTGCCCCCGCCCGTCATCGCGCCAGTGCAGATTGCGAGGTAGCTGCGCTCGATCTCTCGGTCGGCGAGCGCCTCAGCGAGCCGTGCGTGCGCCTCAGGCGTGCGCGCCACGACCAGTAGCCCGCTCGTGTCCTTGTCCAGCCGATGCACCAGTCCGGCGCGCGGCACCACCCCGAGCTTGGGATCGAGCGCGAGCAGCGCATTCTGCAGCGTGTGGCGGGGATTGCCGGCACCCGGATGCACGACCATGCCGGCAGGCTTGTTGATGACGAAGAGCGCGCGGTCCTGATGGACGACCGCCAGGGCGCGTGCCTCCGGGGCAACCCGCCCGTCGGCCTCGAGCCGCGCCGCGACTTCCACCTGCTCACCGCCCAAAACCTTGTCCTTCGTCCGCGGCTGGCGGCCATCCAGTCTCACGGCGCCCGCCTCGATCCAGCCCTGGAGGCGAGCCCGGGAGTACTGCGGCAGAGCGCGCGCAAGCGCCTGATCGAGCCGCAGGCCCGCCGCGCTGGCCGGCAGCACCAGCGAATGGCTGCGGAACTCCACCGCCGCCTCGGGGTCCGAAGGGCTGCCGGCGGATTCGCTATACTCTCGCGCCATGCTCAATACCGCTTTCCCGCTGCGCGGCCTCATCGCCGCGCTCTGCATCAGTGTCTTCGCCCTGACGGGCTGCGCCCACAAGAAACCCGCGCAGTCGAGCCCTCAGAAGCTGTATACGGACGCCAAGCATGATCTGGAGACTTACAATTACAACTCTGCGATCAAGACTTACGAGCAGCTGACGGCGGTCTACCCCTTCACCGATCAGGCGCGCCAGGCGCAGCTCGACCTCATCTACGCATATTACCGCGCGGGGGAGACCGATTCCGCCATCGACGCCTGCGACACCTTCATCCGCGAGAACCCGACCCATCCGCGGGTGGACTATGCCTATTACATGAAGGGGCTGGTGAACTTCGAAAAGCAGCCGAACGCAATCGAGCACCTCTTCCGCGTCGACCTCTCGAAGCGGCCGCCCACGACCGCGAACAAGTCCTTCGCGGCCTTCCGCACGGTGGTGCAGGAGTACCCGAAGAGCACGTACGCATTCGATGCCCGGCAGCGGATGGTTTATCTGCGAGACCGGCTGGCGGCCTACAACGTCGATATCGCCAGGTACTACCTGAAGCGCGGCGCCTTTGTGGGCGCAGTACGACGGGCCAAGTACGTGATCGACAACTATGAGGGCGCGCCGGCGACGAAGGATGCGCTGGCCATCATGATCGTTGCCGACGACCGTCTCGGCCTCAAGCCTCTGGCCGATGAGGCCCGCCAGGTCTACGCCGCCAATTTCACCGGGCAGGTGGCACAGGTGGCCGCGGCGGTCCGGCCGCACCACTGGTGGCATTTCTGGTAGGCGTGCTCGGCCTCAAGACCCGCTGCCGATAGTCGTCCCTTCACCCCCACCTTGGATCAGGGCCTCTACGTCCGCGACATCCTGCGCACGCCCGGCTGCACGCTTGTTCTTGATGAGCGCGACGCGCCCGATCACTGGAATTGTCCGCCCTTCCAGGGTGAATGCGCTGCCTTCGGCAATCGCTTCGTCGAAGCTGACCCCATCTGCCCGATTGATGATGTCGACACGCCGCGGTGGCAGCCCGATCTGCAGCATTCCCTCGTAAGTCGCGAAGTCCGTTGCTTGGACGTCGAAGTTCTCGAGCGGCGCACCAAAGGCCGCGAGCGCCCGATATACCCGCTCTGCGTTGGATGAGTTGGGTCGGATCAGGACATCCATGTCCTTGGTCGCCCGTGGATGGCCGTGAAAAGCGACCGCGTGGCCGCCGACCAGCACGAACTCAGCGCCGTTGTCTGCGAGCTCGATGAGCAGGTCGCGGAAATCCTCCGGGAGCTCGATCACTTCGGCCGCCGAGGCGCAAAAGATACGGGGATCTGCTTGCGGGAATACCCTGGAATCGTCAAACCGGCCGCCGTCCAGCTTTCGCGAGTCAGTCGCGCGACGAGTGACACTGCTTCGGGTCCGCAAATAGGCGACAGATCTGGCTCGATACCACCGAAGGTTGCGCGGCGAAGAAGTGCCGTCCGACGCCGCTGCTCGGCGCGTAGGCGACGATCGGAGTCACTCGACATGTACGCATTTTACCACGCGGACCGATCGAGCGAGGCGTCAGCGCCCTTGCATGCTACCTGCGATACCCGTTCGTGATCGGGTAGCGCCAGTCGCGCCCGAAGGCGCGCCGGCTGACCCGCACTCCCGGGGGGGCCTGACGGCGCTTGTATTCGTTGCGCTTGACCAGATCCAGGATTCTGCCCACGGTCGCGCGATCGAAACCGCGCGCCTCGAGCTCATCGACCGACAGATCCTCCTCGATGAAGGCCTCGAGTATGGGATCAAGAGTTTCGTAGGGCGGCAGGGAATCGGAGTCCTTCTGCTCGTGGCGCAGCTCAGCCGACGGCGGCCGGTCGATTACCCGCTGCGGGATGACCCTCTCCCGCGCGTTACGGTAGGCGGCCAAACGATAGACCAGCATCTTGCTGCAATCCTTGATCGGCGCGAAGCCGCCGGCCATGTCGCCATAGAGCGTGGCATAACCCACGGCCATCTCGCTCTTGTTACCGGTCGTGAGCAACATCCGCCCTGTCTTGTTGGAGATGCCCATGAGGAGCAGCATGCGGCAGCGCGACTGGATGTTCTCCTCCGTCGCATCCGGCGGACGTCCTGCAAACTCCTCCTTTAGCGTAGCGAGAGTAGCCTCGAACATACCTTCGATGGACAGCTCGCTGTATTTCACGCCGAGGAGGCGCGCCTCCTCCGCTGCATCCTGCAGGCTCATGGATGAGGTATAGCGCGAAGGCATCATGACGGCGTGCACGCGGTCTGCACCGAGCGCATCGACCGCAATCGCCAGCGTCAGTGCCGAATCGACGCCGCCCGAAAGCCCCATGACGACGCCCGGGAAGCCATGCTTATTGACGTAGTCCCGCACCCCAAGTACCAACGCACCGTAAACAGTAGCCTCATCGCTCAATTCCGGGGCAACATCCCCCGGGACGGGGACGATCGTGCCGCGGCGACGGCGTTCGAAGTCGATGAGGTAAGTGCCCTCCTCGAAGGCCGGCGCCCGCATGACAATCTTGCCCTCCGCATCCATGACGAAGGAGTTGCCGTCGAAGACCAGCTCGTCCTGTCCCCCCACCATGTTGACGTACGCGATAGGGAGAGCGACGTCGGTCACACGTGCTCGCACCACAGACTCACGCTCGCGTTGCTTATCGCGCTCGTACGGTGACGCATTGATGACGACGAGCAGCTCCGCTCGATCCGAGCGCGCCAGCTGAGCGGGCTCCGGCTCCCAGATGTCCTCGCAGACGAGGAGCCCCACGCGGAAGCCCTTGCATTCCACTACGGTCGGCTGCGCGCCCGCATGGAAGTATCGCTTCTCATCGAACACCTTGTAGTTGGGCAGCTCCGCCTTGCGGTGTATGGCCGCGACCGCCCCGTCAGCGATTAATGCCGCGGAGTTGTAAATGGTCGAGCGGGTGTATTCCGGGTAGCCGACCATCACGCAGGGGCCCGACACCTGGCGGCAGACCTGCTCCAGCCCCGACTCGATCTGCCGCCTGAAGCCGCGATGGAAGAGCAGGTCCTCAGGGGGGTAGCCGGAGAGAGCGAGCTCCGGGAAAGCCACCAGATCGGCCTGATGCTGGCTGTGCGCGGCGCGTGCGGACTCGATGACGCGCGCTGCATTGCCCTGCACGTCACCGACCAGCAGGTCGAGCTGCGCGAGCGCGATGCGGAGCGACTCGCTCATGCGCCTCCTAGCTGCGCTTGCCCTTTCGCACGGCCGCCGGCTTCTTTTTTCCGGCGGCGGCTATACGCCGGGCGCCAGCGCGGCCTGCCGACTTGCCACGGCCAGCGGCCGCGAGCCGAGCGCCGGCCGGGCGCCGCCCGGCCTTTCGGTTGCTCTTGCTGCGCAGCGATGCCGGGGTAACAGCGGGTTTCGCGGCGCGTTTCGACGGCTTTCCCGCACGCGCGTTGGCAACCTTCCCCTTGGATCGTGCCGTCGTCTGTGCCGTGACTACTGGGCGGGCCACCTTCTTGGCTGCGTCGGCCCGGCGCCTGCGCAGGAGCTCATTCATCGCGCTGCCCAGCTCCGCAGGTGATTTGACGGTGCGCACGCCCGCGGCCTCGAACGCCGCATATTTGTCGGCGGCCGTGCCCTTGCCGCCGGCGACGATGGCGCCCGCGTGCCCCATCCGCTTGCCCGGGGGCGCGGTGACACCTGCGATGTAGGCGACCACGGGCTTGGTGACGAAGTGGCGTATGAAGTGGGCGGCTGCCTCCTCGTCACTGCCCCCGATCTCGCCCACCAGTACGATGCCTTCTGTGCCCGGATCGCGCTCGAAAAGCTCGAGCACGTCGACGAAGTTGAGACCGCGCACCGGATCGCCGCCGATGCCGATACAGGTGCTCTGGCCGAGACCGATGTGGGTAGTCTGAAAGACCGCCTCGTAGGTCAGGGTCCCGGAGCGCGACACGATGCCCACGGCGCCCTTCTTGTGAATGAAGCCCGGCATGATGCCGATCTTGCATTCGTCCGGGGTGATGACGCCCGGGCAATTGGGGCCGACCAGGCGCGTGCCGGAGCCGGCCAGCACCGACTTCACGCGCACCATGTCGTTGACGGGCACGCCCTCGGTGATGCACACCACGAGCTCGATGCCGGCATCGGCCGCCTCGAGAATCGAGTCGGCGGCGCCTGCGGCCGGCACGTAGATCATGCTGGCTGTGGCGCCCGTCTCCTTCACGGCATCCTTGACGGTATCGAACACGGGACGGCCGAGATGTTTCTGACCACCCCGGCCAGGCGTCACGCCACCAACGAGCTGAGTGCCGTAGGCAATGGCCTGCTCGGAGTGGAAGGTTCCCTGCTTGCCGGTAAAGCCCTGGCAGATCACCTTGGTGTGCTTGTTGACCAGTATGCTCATGCTCGAAACCCTTACTTGCCAGCCGCGAGCGCGACGACCTTGCGCGCGGCATCGGTCAGATCAGTGGCCGGAGTGATGGTGAGACCGCTGCCGGCCAGCGTCGTGCGCGCCTTCTCCGCGTTGGTCCCTTCGAGGCGGACGACGACGGGCACCTTGACGCCGACGTTCTTCACGGCGTTGATCACGCCATCGGCGATGAGATCGCAGCGGACGATGCCGCCGAAGATGTTGACCAGCACCGCCCTGACCTTCGGATTCGAGAGGATGAGCTGGAACGCTGCGGTGACCCGCTCGGCGGTCGCGCCACCACCGACGTCGAGGAAGTTGGCCGGCTGGCCGCCGTGCAGCTTGATCAGATCCATGGTCGCCATCGCGAGGCCCGCGCCGTTGACCATGCATGCGATGTCACCGTCCAGAGAGACGTAGTTGAGCTCGTGCTCGCTGGCGCGGCGCTCCATCTGATCTTCCTGGGACGCATCGCGAAGCTTTGCGAGATCTGGATGCCGAAATACCGCGTTGGCATCAACGTTGATTTTGGCGTCGAGCGCAACAAGCTTGCCGGCCTTGGTCACGATGAGCGGATTCACCTCCACGAGGCTCGCGTCCTGTTCCATGTAGAGCTTGTACAACGCCGCGGCGATGGACTGGAATTCCGCGATCTGCGGGCCCTTGAGGCCGAGACCGAAGGCGATCTGCCGCGCCTGGTAGGGCTGCAGGCCCGCGGCCGGGTGCACCGTCACCGCCAGGATTTTCTCCGGCGTATGCGCGGCCACTTCTTCGATGTCCATACCGCCTGCCGCGGA
>DASUHA010000023.1:0-70375 GCA_036273735.1 Steroidobacteraceae bacterium
GTCTTCTGCTTGCCGCCCAATATACCCCTCGAGGCGCTACTTATTACACCCACACGAGGGGTTATGTCTACAGGCGAGGCTCAAAGCTGCGAATCAGAACACAAATTGGTTTGATACCAGTTGTTGCATCAGGTCTGGCGCGCCCGTTGTGAGGTCCGAAGATCAAGCCATCGGAAGAAGCACTTCGAAACCAGCTTCGGCGAAGTGCCGATCTGTAGTCAAAGCCGCGCGAATTTCCATTTCATCCATGACAACAAAGCTTGTGCAGTCGGTAAAGGAATAGCCGTGATCCGAATGCTTGCGGAAATACTGCTTCGACGCGAGGAATTTCTCGCTAGTAAGGGGCTCAAGATCAATCGCTTCCGAGCGCTCCATTCTATCAAGCAACGCGAGGGAGGTCGTTGCGTCGATCCGAGCCTTTGTGAGCGTGAGCGTTTCGTCTACGATGTAATCGGTGGTCACGACGCGAGCCCCGGCGCGCAACAGCTTCTCGTAGGCGCTAACCGCGGGACGATGCGCGGGATCGCGCTTGGCGACGAGTGCGAAAAAGAAGGACGTGTCCCCGAAGACTCGTCTAGATGCCATAGACGGTGCGGTCGATGTCCTCGTTGGCCGTCGGGCCAATTGGACCGTCGTAGCTATACTCCTCTACGCGCAAGAGCGGGTCATCAAGCGGCTTAGAGCGCTTCTTGACCTTACGCGCAGGTCTGAGCTCGGCGACGGGCTTGCCGGCCCGGGCGATCACGATCCGCTCTCCCCGCTCGACTCGGGCGATAAGACGTGAGAGCTGGGTCTTCGCATCGTGGATATTGACGGTTTTCTCGCTCATTTTGGTAGCTTAGCTAAGCCCGGTGGACTAATCAAGTTGCTTTGATTTGCACTTCATGCACGCAGCGGCTCCTGCTCGCACGGGCTGAAGGTTTGGCGCCCTGAGGCTAGCTGCAAAATGGAGAGAAGGACCCTTCGCTTGAATTGCCGTGCTTCCAGCCTTAGAGTAGTTTCCGTGCCGCAATAGCCGATAGTGCGGCTGCCCGCCTGCAAGGGTCCGCACCAAGCGTGGGATAACCAAGAGGATCGGCGTACAAACCCCGCCCCAAGTGGCGGGGTTTGCTTTATGGCAAGGACGTTGTTATCGGACGGGCGCATCGACGTCGGGAGGCTGACGCGCTCGGAGTGCTTCCGGAGACGAAGCCAGGTGCTGAGCGAATTTCGCGGCCAGTCTCTCCGTATCCGTGAGAGCCGGCGGAAGGCGCTTTGCGAAGTACCGTACGTCTCCGGCGAGAATCACCTCGCCCTGTCGGTCCAGCGTGTCTGCGATCTTCATCCAGTTGGCGACGACGGCCTTTCGTGTTTCGATGATCTTGCCTCTGGCCGGGTCGCTAAACCGGCCATTCTTCGCCAGCTCAGTTGCTATCATCCTTACCTTTGCGCGGATTGCGGTCGAATTCCCGCGGCGCTGGGCACGGAAAGGCTCGTCACGCGCCTTACCTTTGTTCCGGCCGCGGATGACGCGTGATGTCGCGTTTGCGGCTATCCCCTGCTCTCTCATGCTCCGCGCGAAATCCTCGCGCCACTCCCTCAGCATCGGCTTGTCGACGTGAAGGCGCCTTCCGGTCTCGTCTTCGGCCTTCACCACCAAGTGGACGTGAGGGTTGGCTTGGTCCGTATGCAACGCCATCGCGTATCGGTGGCGGGCCCCGAACTTCTCCCTGGCAAAGGCGCGGGCTGCGGCCAGCGCTTTCTCCGGTGGGGTCGGCGCTGGCATCGACAGCACGATTTTGTGGACCAGCTTGGTCTCACGCGCTTCGGTACGCTGGTCGCGGGGACCGCGATACTGGCCGGCGGACAACTCGAGGTGCCAGCCTGACAGAAACGTCCGCTGCGCATCCGTGCCGGCGATCCGTTCACCCTCGTCTGTCTCGATCTCGAGCTTTCCCCTCCGGCTGATGTAGGCGAAATGCGCTGCAACGGCGCTGGGGGTCGTGCCACCGCCGGTGACTTTTACGATCACTTCCGGGGTCCTTTTAATGGTCCGCCGGATTTGTTCGATTTGCGCCGGGCTGAACCGCGTGCTCCCGGGCGGTCCCGAGCGGCCGAGACTAGCCAACTCGAGAAATGGAGGCTCACCAGGCGGTAAGCGAAATGGCTGCCTAGTCATACCGTGACTCCCAGCTCCGAAGTGCCGCGCGCGCCAAATCGCTTGTGCGCTGCTCTACGGCCGCAACGACGGAACGCGTCTGCGCCAAGACCTGGCGCACTTCGGGCGACAGTGAGCCTCCCTGGCCGCCACAGCGGGCGATCCGGGAGAGGAGCCGCCCTACCCCTGCAAGTACGACGACGGCTTTCTTAACGGAATCGAGCTCGTCGGCGGTGAGAACCGTATTGGCGGCGATATGGGAGCGCACCAACGCCGCAAGATAAGTCGAGGTCTTCACCCGCCGCTGGGCTGCGCGGGCTTCGAGGGCCGCGCCATCCCCTGGCCGCAATCGGATGGTGATCCGATCCGTCGCCGCTTCCCGGGGCGACGCGTTCGGGATATTGGCCACGAAGGGCGTCCCTGGGATCAGCGCTGCGCGGAGCGTGGCCACTGCCAGTGCACATTCCGAAAGCCCGCGGCTTGCCGCCAACTCGGCGAACCGCCGCTTCTCTTCCGGCGAGAGGCGCGCGGTGATGGTCGGCAATCGTGACCTGGCTCTGTCGCTGGTCACGAGAGCCGATCCTCTCGTGCAGCACATCGCGGACACTTTGCTATCCTGCCATCAAAACAACACCAACTCCAAAACACTGCTGCGCCTGTGAGCTGCTGCGAGCGGGAGCCGATCACACGGCAAACCAGACCAGGGCTCACCCACGCCGGCGAGCCCATCAGTCCGATTTCATGATGCCCGGTTGCACAGCTCATAAGAACGCCTGCCAGGTCGTCAATCGTGGCTGACCCGCCGTCGCGATCGAGCACTCTGTGGCGGCCGGAGGAGCCCCAGGGACGGCTGGATCGGCCGGGAGCGTAAAGCCTCAATGGCCGGGCTCCGTGTCGTCGTCGACTTTTTGACGAGCTCGGAGATGGCTTCTGCGGAGATGTAGCGCCGGCAGCCAATGACCACACTCGGCAGCTCGCCGCTTCGCAGCAAGCCGTAGATCATGTTCCGCGACATCTTGCCTAGGAGCTCCCGGGCGTCAGTGATGGAGTACAGCACGCGATCGTTCATGGCAGATACCTCTTCCTGAAAACAAATGGGATCTGTGGCGGCTTTACGAGGCGGGAAGTTGACACTCTCAACTCACGCTGTAGGCCGAGTGTATTCAGCAGATTTGAAAAAGGAAGCCTCTATTGGTACCGAATTTACCCCAATACTCCATCTTTTTTCCGTCCCGGAATTCACCGAGAAACCATCAGATGTCAGGCATAGAAACGGGATGACACTGTTGGATGATCTTGGACTCCCCGCGGGGGTTGATACCGCGTGAACGCTCCTGATACCGCCTGAGATTTCCTGAGCACTACTCAAGTGAACGCCCTCGTCGTGTCGCGGATGGACGGCGTTGGTCGCCGTTGGTACGCGGTGTGCGCGTGTGGATGGCGACAATGGCGAGATCGAGCTCGTTATAGACGGCATCGAGCGCGGCGAGTCCCCTCCGCAGCACGAATTCCTCTTCGAAGGCGACCTCGAGTGCATCGAGCGACCGGTGAGACACGCGAACGAGCGTGATCGCATCGGCGAACCTGCCGAGTAAGCCATCGAAATCCGGCTCGGGAATCCGCAAGGCCCGTCTGCGGACAGCCGAGGACATCCGAGAAGAGCGTGATCGTGACGTGCGAGTAGAATCTCGCCATGTAGCAGTACCCATGATCGGCCTCCAATCCAGGCTGGTTGTGGTAGGCCCTCGTCGGTGTTATCAGCACCGGCGGGGGCCGCCTCGGATGGCGAAGGCGGGCTCAGCCGAAAACGGGGGTAAGCTGAAGAATTGAGCCGGATCAATCCCTGCGAGATCAGTATCTTACGCAGCTATTGTGAGTCCGGCCCCGGGCACCAGGTGGCTTCAACCTCCACCTTCCCTGCCCGTCCTCCAACATCCCAACATTGCGTGACCGTGGAAACCGCGAAACCAACCGCCATCGCCGCCTGGTCTCACGTCATCCCTCAGCGTCCGCATACAGAGTTCGATCTGACGTCTTTCACTGACGTGTCACGGGTGGCATTCCTGTGCAAATACACCTGATAATGCAGGCTTGGCACTAGGTAGAGGCAGTCGAATATGCGAAAGGAATATGACTTTAGCCGCGCGAGGCGCGGTGCAGTAATTCCCGATCACAAGGCGTCGCTGGTCACGCCCGACCAAAGGGCTGAACTTGACCGTCGCCTAGCGGCATACAAGATTGATAGGAATCGCGGCAGGCCGGCAGAAGATGTTCTGGCCGACATATATCATCGGTTGCGGCAAGAGAGTTAGCCTTATGCCTACCTTTCAAGACAGTGGCGCCGGTGGCAGCCATTGGTGCATCGTGACTGTGCGACGGCCGCCGCCGCGGTCGGCGGTTTTTTGAGGTCGCAGTGCGACCTCAAAGCTGTATTGCGGCGATGAGGCGCGATACGGCAGCGATGCACAAGCGAGCATCACTCACTCACACGGCCACGCCGATGAGTCGGTGCATTTCCTCGTGCACCAGTGCCGCGAAGTCGGGGGGCGCCCCCAAGCGCTCGAGCTCGACTTGAAGCGGCACCCGCTGTTCCTGTCTGAAGCGCCGCGTACGCGCACGCTCACGCTCCTCAGAGGCCAGCAATTCCGTAAGGGAATTGAGCCGCAGCGCGGCGGATGAATTCCCCGCGCGATACGCCGCGAGACGGGCAGTGTGGCGCTCGACGATAGCTAGGGCCACCGAGCAGGACGGCAGGCGCTCATCGTCGATAAAATCGGGTGTGTTCCACTTCAACGCGACGTTGCTCGTGGCGAGATAGCGCCCGTCCTCGAATTCGCTCTTGAGCACCACTGCCTGGATGGGTCCTTTAGGTTGGGCTCTCATCATCTGGAAAGCGTCCACTCGCGTAATGCCGTCAGCAGCAAGAAACTTCCGCGAAAAACCCAAACATTTTGCTACCGGCAGATCGGTGCGTACGGTGGCGATATCGCCAGCGAACCGAAAACCTTGCGAGGTGAGCGCTTCAGTAACTTGGTCGTACCACTGTAACCAATCGCTTGAATAAGCAGCAAGATCGGCTGGGGGATATTCGTAGTTGCCGGCCCACAAGCCCTCAAAGTCCTTCAAGACCTTCTTCGCGGTGGCCGTCACCCGCTCGCGCTCCTCATCGTCGTCGAGTTGCGGGACTGCCAGTCGGCGCGCGAGTGCGTCGTGGGCCGGCTCATGGTCGAACTCCTCTCCCGTCGCAATGGCAAGTGCACGCGGACGGCCGTCGCGCAGGAAGAGGAGCAGCGAGCCTGCGGGCGCCCCGAGCGAAAGCAGCGTGACGCGGGCGAATTGCAACGCGTCATCTAAATTCCGCAGGGCAAGTTCGATGTCCACCGATGAGACCTGCCACTGCGCGCTCAACATCGACCCGCCCCCGTTGACGCTTCCAAGCCCGGCGGCTTTGAGTGCAGCGTCGAGGGGATCTTCGTACCTGACACCACGAGCGATGGGCAGAAGCGATTCTGATATTTGCGCAACAGCGATAAACACCGCCTTTTGCTGACTCATGGCTATCTCCCGGGCGTGCTACGAGCGGATTCTTCCGGAATGAGCTGAGCGCTCGCGTGCATCTAGCTCACAAATTGGAGAGGCTTTGAGCCTTCGTTCCGGCATAAAACGACCTTACCGATCGTGGACGTTGCTTGTCATCCCTGCGGGCGTGGCGAGGAACTGGGGGCCAGGCCAGAAAGCCGTCCGCCTGTCCATATCTGAGCACACGCTTCGAGGAACCGCGTCCGGAGGCGAACGCGTGATGCGCGTGCCGATTCCGCGCGACTATGTGGACTAGGCAAAACGGCCCGAGACCCGAATTCGCCGCGCCCAACAAGCAGAGAATGGGATCCGCGCGCGAACCTACCCGCGATGATGTGACCTTCGGAGCTGGCTTAAACTTTCCATAGTTACCGTTGCTGCAAGAAGCTGAGCAGAGCGCCCGTGTAATCCTATCCACGAAGAACTCAAGACGCCGCTCAGTGAACGCTTACCACCATGTGACCCCCCGGTCCGGGAAACCTGCCGCAGACGCGGCATTGCCGGCCCTGCCACCCGCTGGCAGACTGCGCAGCATGCTCAGTTACCGATTACCACCCCGGGCCCCGGCGGCGTTCGCAGCACTGGTCCTGATGCTCTCTTCGGCCTTCGCCTGGGCACAGGCAAGCGCGGCCTCATCACGCGCGGCAACGAGCGTCCCTGGTGCCGTCAGCCCACGCATCTCCCCGGACCGCCGAGTTATTTTCGAGCTCGCCGCATCCTCCGCTCACAGCGTTCAAGTTGCCGGAGGCGACGGCCTCGGACACGGCCCCTTCCCCATGACCAAGTCCCCCGATGGAATATGGCGAGTGACGCTCCCGCCTGTGGTTCCGGGGTTTCACTACTACTGGTTCATTCTGGACGGCGTCGAAGTCAATGATCCTGCAAGCAAGACCTACTTCGGTTATGGGAAGGAGGTCAGCGGATTGGAGGTACCGGACCCGCAGGGCGACTTCTACGCGTTGAAGGCCGTCCCGCACGGTGAGGTGCGGGAGAAGTGGTACTGGTCGCGCGTCACCGGAGCCTGGCGTCGGGCGTTCGTCTATACGCCGCCGGGATATGAAGCAAATCCGACACGTCGCTACCCTTTGCTGATCCTCCAACATGGCTATGGCGAAGATGAAACGGGCTGGACACGCCAAGGCAAGGCGCAATTCATTCTCGACAACCTGATCGCTGCAGGCAGAGCCAAGCCGATGATCGTCGTCATGGATAGCGGATTCGCCAACAAACCTGGTACGCCCGCTCTGCACCTCGGTGCCCACACGACGGCGAAGGAAGTCGGGCTCGCCTTCGGTCAATTCCAGGACGTGATCCTGCATGATCTGATCCCGATGATTGATGCTTCGTATCGTGCGATCCCCGACCGGGAGCATCGCGCTATGGCGGGACTGTCCATGGGCGGCATGGAAACGCTCTTTATCGCTCTTCATCACCAGGAGACTTTCGCTTACATCGCCTCGCTCAGCGGCCCTATCATGCAGGATCCGAGCTCGTCACAGTCCCTTGCCGCGGCGTTTAGTGCCCCGTTCGACGTGAAGAGCGCTTACGGAGGGGCTTTTGCTGACGCGTCGCGCTTCAATAAACACGTGAAGCTGCTATGGATGGGCGTCGGCACCGCCGAGCCGCCGGAGATTCGCAACGGCATTGTCGCGGCTGTCAAGGCACTCCGTGCGCACGATGTGCATTTGGTCTACTACGAGAGTCCAGGGACGGCACACGAATGGCAGACCTGGCGCCGCGATCTGAACGACCTTGCGCCCCGTCTGTTTCGCTGAGCTCCGTCGGCTCGGCACGACTCTTCGCAGTCGATTGTCCGCGCGGCGTGCGGTCACGTTCACACCAGGAAGTCGGTTTCGACCGTTTCTATCAAGGTAGGACCCTTGCGGTTCAACGCCCAGCGTATGCTCTCGGTCAGCTCTGCCCGGCTCGCCGCGCGGATGCCTTCGGCAGCGAAGGCCCGCGCAACCGCTACGAAGTCAGGATTGCGGGCGACGACGCCGATCGGCGGGATGCCTGCCGCGAACATGTCGTCGCGGATTTGCCCTAATGCTGAGTTGTTCCAGAGGACCACCGGCAGACTCAAGTCCAATTCGACGGCGGTCATGAGCTCCTGAAGGGTGAACTGCAGACCGAAATCTCCGGCGAGCGCGATGATGGCTCGCGCAGGCTGCGCTATCTTCGCTCCGATGGCAGCCGGCAACGCAAAGCCCAGAGCTCCGTATCCGCAAGGATGGAACCAGCTGCCCGGGTGGTCCGCGGCGTAAGCGTAGTTCCCCAGGTAAGCGATCTGAGTCTGATCGCTGAATACGACACCATCGGCAGGTACAGCTGCACGAATTGCAGTCAGTGCCTTCAGGCGGGCGCGCGCGTACGCATCGAAGGACCGGTCGATCTTTGCCCGGTAGTTTGCCGCCGCGCCTGCGCCAGTACGCCACCCCTGCCGCGACTTCAATCCGGCGGCGATACCTTCCAGAGTAACGCGCGCATCGCCGAACAGCGGAAACTCCGCGCCGTACTGATCGGAGAGCTTCGCTGGATCGAGGTCGATCCGGATCAGACGCCCTGCGACGGCCAAGCGGGGGCCAGTATAGGAATCGGTTTCGGAGAGCTCCGTGCCCACCGCGACGACCACGTCTGCGGACGCGACAATCTCCTGTGTCTCACGATATTGGAGCGATGCACCCAGGTTCGCCGGATGACTTTCCGGAAGTATTCCCTTGCCGGCGGTGGTCGTAACCAGATAGCCGTCGAGGACATCGACGAGCCGCAGCAGCGTGTCCGCGGCCCCCCGGGCGCCTCCGCCTGCAATGATGAGTGGCCGCTTGCCCCCGGCGAGCGCTTCTATCGCCCGGTCGATCGCTTCCGTCGCCGGGTTGGGACGAGCGGTGAAGCCGGCAAATCGCTCGACTCTCAAGCCCGTGGGCTTGGCCAGGAGATCCAGGGGGATCTGCAGGTAACCAGGGCGCGGCCGGCCACTATGGAAGGACGCGAAGATTGCCCGCAGGTGATCGCGAACGTCCTCAGCAGAAGACGCGCTTCGCCCAATTCCCGCAACACCGCTACCGAGCGCCAACTGATCGGGGAGCTCGTGCAGAACGCCCCACCCTTTTCCCAACGAGGCACGCACTGGCGCGCTGGCTACGACGATCAGGGGAACGGAATCGGAATAGGCCTGCGCAACAGCCGTCAGCGCGTTCGTCACTCCGGGGCCTGAAATAACGAACGCGGCCGCCGGCCGTCCCGTCACGCGCGCATACCCATCCGCTGCAAAGCCTGCGTTTTGCTCGTGCCTGACTAAAACGTGGCGCATGCCGGTCTGAGCCAGGCCCCGATACAACTCCAGCGTATGGACGCCCGGTATACCGAACACCACATCGATGCCGTTGGCAGCGAGTAGCTCGACGACGTACTGGCCAACGGTCGAAGCGGTGCTCATGATTTTTCATATTGACACGAGAGCATCAAAGTGCAAAGTTCCGGGCCCATGAGATTTTCTCCGCTCGTCGATCGCATCAGCGGGGACGGCTATGACGCCTGGGTCACCCATTACGAAGCGGCAGCAGCGCGCGCCCGGGGTGAGGACGTCATTGTTCTTAGTGTCGGGGACCCCGCGCTTGACGCCCCTCCGGCAGTGATCGACCGGGCTGTCGAGCGGCTGCGGGCCGGTGATCTGCGCTACACACCGGCCTCCGGCCGCCGCCCGCTTCTCGAGGCAATAGCCAAACAGCATAACGCCCGCACGGGCCAACCCGTCTCGCCCGAAAACGTGGTGTATCTCGCCGGCGCGCAGAATGCACTGTTCGTTGCTCTGATGTGCATTGCTGGCTCAGGGGATGAGGTCATCACACTCGATCCGATGTATGCGACCTATCCTGCGACGATCGAGGTTTCCGGTGCGCGGATGATTCGCGCCGCGACCGGCGCAGGGTTTCGGCCGGATATCGGCGGGATCGAGTCCCTGGTCACGCCCCGGACGCGCGCCCTCGTGTGGGCGACTCCAGCCAACCCGAGCGGCGTGATCATCAATCAGGCTGAGCTGGACGCTCTCGGTGAGATCGCCCGCCACCATGATTTGTGGGTAATCTCGGATGAGGTATATGCAGGACTCGCACCGGGTGGCCGGGTTCCCAGCCTTGCCGCAACGCTGCCCGAGCGCGTGCTGACCATCAGCAGCCTCTCGAAGTCCCACTCCATGCCGGGGTTGCGGGCAGGATGGCTCATCGGGCCACGTGAGCTCGCGAAGCATGCAGAAGCGCTCGCCATGTGCATGCTCTTCGGATTGCCGGGTTTCATTCAGGAGGCAGCGATTGCTGCATTGTCTGTCGCGGCCGATGCGGAGCACCGCATCCGCGAGTTCTGCAGCGCCCGTCGCGACCGGCTCCTGGCGGGACTTCGAGGCATTCCGGGAATCCGACCTACGGTGCCCGAGGCCGGCATGTTCATGTTGGTGGACGTTTCGGATACAGGCCTGTCGGCAGCTGAATTTGCCCGCGCGCTCTACAAGCGGGAACGGGTGTCGGTGATGGACGGAGCTGCGTTCGGCAAGCGGACCGCCAGCTTCGTGCGCATCTGCTTCGCTACGGAGGAAGCGACGATCGATGAGGCGTGCGCTCGGATTCGGCGGTTTTGTGAAGAGGGACTGCCGCGCTGAGCCTGGAGTGACGCCGGCCGTACAGCGCGTAGATCGCCAGACCCAAGGCAGTCCACACGGCGAGACGGATCCAGGTCCCGGCTGGGAGGCTGAGCATCAGCGCCACGCAACTCAGGAATCCGAGTGCCGGAATCACCGGCACCCATGGCGTGCGGAACGGCCGGCGAGCATCCGGTGCAATCCGGCGAAGAATCACGACGCCCGTACAGACCATCGCAAATGCGAGCAGCGTGCCGATGGAAATGAGCTCGCCGAGTAGCTCGAGCGGCAACAGCCCCGCCATGACCGTCGCGGCGATGCCTGTGATGATCGTGGACAGGAAGGGGATTCCGCCGGAGCGGCTCAGCCTCCCGAAGGCCGGTGGCAGGAGTCCGTCACGAGCCATCGAATAGAAGATCCGAACTTGTCCGACGATGCTCGCCAACACCACCGACAGTAACCCGGCGATCGCGACTACCGCGACGAGACCGCGAAGATAGCCAAGAGACACTCCCGCCCGGGACAAGGCGAAATAGAGTGGATCGGCTACGCCGAGCGACTGGTAGTGCGCCAATCCGGTGACGACGACGCTCACACTGACATAGAGAACCGTGCAGATCAGGAGTGAGGCGAACAGGCTCCACGGCAAAGTCCGTTGCGGATCTCGGGCCTCCTCGGCCAGGGTCGAGACTCCATCGAATCCGATATAGGCGAAGAAGAGCGTGCCTGCCGCGCGGGCTATACCCGACCACCCGAACCGGCCGAACCCGCCTGCATTGCGAGGGATGAACGGCTGCCAATTTTCCGGGTGAACGTACTTCGCGCCAATCGCGATGATGAGCACGAGCGCGATCACCTTGGCCATGACGATAACGGTATTCACGGCCGCCGACGTGCGGGTCCCTGCAAGCGCAAGCGCGGTGCAGGCTATCACCGCGAGCACCGCCGGCATATCGATCCAGGCACCGCTCAGTGTCCAATGTCCAGAGGCGCTGATGGCGAAGGGAGTGTGGGTCAGGACCGCGGGCAAGGGAAATCCAAGGTCCCTGAGCGCCGAGCTGGCATATCCGGACCAGCTGATTGCGACGACAGACGCAGAGAACAGCCATTCGAGCACGAGGCTCCAGCCTATGATCCAGGCCACGCCCTCACCGAGAGTCACGAAGGAGTAGGAATAGGCGCTGCCGGAGATGGGCACCATGGCGGCGAACTCGGCATAGCACAGCCCGGCAAAGAAACAGGCAATGCTCGAGAGCACAAAGGCGAGCGACACGGCCGGCCCGGCCTGGTGAGCGGCGACATCACCGGTCAGGGAGAAGATGCCTGCGCCGACCGTGCAACCGACGCCAAAGGCCGTTAGACCCATCACCCCGAGCGAGCGGCGCAGATGAGGTCCTGCCTCCCCGTACGCCTCGGCGGCACACATTTCGATCGTCTTGCGCGACCAAAAAGACACTCGTCGATCAGCCGCGTTGCGCGGGCCCCCTGTCGGCAAATTCCGCTCAGCCGCAAGATTCTCACGATGCTCGCCCACGCGTCCAGGCGCGTAGACGCCCAAAAAATCCGGCGAGCTTTGGTGGTGTGCGCCCACTGCAAGCTGGGATAGGCCATGTGGGGAGCTGACGGCGCAAGTGCGGGCTTTACCATTGCGGTCTATGCTTTTATCGAGGGCACGAAGACTGCACCGTCCGCCTAGCTTGTGCTACAGGCTGATACGCCGCTCAACCATCCTGATCCATTCATGATACAACCTGTGCGTCCCGCCCTCGCGAGGCTGATTTAACTTGACAGACCCAACAGCTCGCGCTAATGCTGCACTACACTGCAGCAGGAAGCTCAATAAAGACGTCAGGACCGAAAAGAAATCATGCGCGGCCTAACAGGAGGCCGGAGGGGGAAGCGAAATCGCTGAACGTGCGGAACGGAAACTCCGCCTGACCTGCTCGCCGCGTCAACCTGCCACGCGGCCCATCTAGCTGAAATGCACTCATGGGCATCGCACACTGAGGAGCGCCCGCATGCACTCAACAGCCCATCAACTCATCCCGCTCGCGGACTCCTCCGTCTTCATCTTCGTGGGCTCGATCGGCTCGGGACCGACGCGGGGGGAGGCACCAGCGGGCCGATATCCGGTCTCTGTGCATCAGGTCATCAAGGCGCCTCTGGGTTTAGTCGGCAACCTGAAAGGAACCGTCACCGTTCAGATGTCGCAGCCAGCGCCGCACGGACGCTACGTGTTTTTCGCCGATCCCATTTCAGTCGGGGCCAACATTACTCTCAAGGAGCGCGCCCATGTCGAGGTGACCATGCTCGAGCAGGTCGTCGCGGCGGTGACGGACGGGTATGTGGCGCGCCTCGAGCCTCGGCTGAAGGAAGCATTTCTTGTCGCCCTGGGCGTGGTCGGCGAGGTTCGTCATCTCACCAAGCCCGCGGAGCGGCGCGGCCGCGTCCCCTGGGCTCATGCGCCATTTGAGATCGAACGCGTTCTCAAGGGCAGGAAAGCGAAGCATATCGCTCTGGTGGGGCCCAATCCGGCATCGAAGCGCCTGCCCCGGGCGCCCGCTTTGCGGGCCGGAACGCGGGCGATCTTCATTCTGCAGCGCCCGCCGCAGGAGGCATTGGAGCTACTGGGCGAGGACTCGCGACAGAGCGTGGGGTTTGCCGCGGACACGTTTGATATTCAGCCGCCTGAGCGGCTCGACCTCATCGAACGGACTCTCGGGCACGGTGAAGAGGAGTGATCGCCATGCTCACAATCGTCAACATGATTCCCAATGCCTGGAGCGATGAGCAGAATCAGGACTGTGAGCCCAACCTCTCGGTCAATCCAGCCAATTCCAACCAGATCATCGGGACCTCGTTTACCTTCGACAATCCTGCCGGGACCTCTGCCGTGAGCCCCGCGATGAGCGGCAACTGGGCGCCCCTCTTCTACTCGAATGATGGCGGTGAGACCTGGTCGCTGCAGTTCGTCCTGCCGAGCAGCTCCGGCGATCAGTTGCCCACCTGGGACGTCACCTCGCGCTACGGTGGCAACAGCGGTGAGGTTTACTCGGGCCTCATCACGCCCGGCAGCTTTACGATCCTGGTCAATCGCGCACCCGACGCGGAGACGCAACAGGTGCAGTTTGCTACGGTCAGCGGGGATCAGCCATTCCTCGAGGCCGCGAGCACGAGCTCCGGAGGCAGCACTCAAGACCGGCTTTTCGTCGGGTTCAACCAGAACGGCACGAACTCCACCGTGCTGGTGTTTCCAGACGCGCTGGCAACAACACCGACGTTCACGACCAATACGCTGGATGTGCGCTGGCCGGCCGACATGCCCCCCACCCGGACGGCCATACACCAGGACGGCACGATCTATTGCGCCTTCTACAGCTACGACAACTCAGGGGGCGCATCGCCCTCGAGCAAGCGGGACGTGGTCGTTGTCAAGGACCTGGCCTGGGGCACCTCTGCGACCCCCTTCAGTGCTCTGGTCGATACGGGCGACGGCAAGGTCGGCCAGCGCGTAGCTACCGGAATTTCCAACCCCTGGTACAACTCCAATTTCGAGGATCCGAGCTTCGGCAATGACCGCTATGGACCGGAGCTCGCCATAGCGGTCGATCCGCGAAACGACCAGCGCCTATACGTCGTCTACGCGACCGGCACCACCGCCGCAGATGAGCAACTGCAACTGCGTCGCTCCGAGGATGGAGGTCAGACCTGGTCCTCGAGCCTTCGAACCGTACCGGTTGCGAAGAATCCGAGCGTTGCCATCAATACACTCGGGATAGTGGGCTTCGCGTACCAGCAGGTTGCGGGCTCGAACTGGGTCACCATGCTCGAGGTCAGTCATGACGGGTTCGTCTCGAGCTTTACCTCTCACATCCTGGCCAGCACTCCCACCAATAATCCGACGCCTACGGGCGTGATGGCCACTTACCTCGGCGACTACATCAAGCTCGAGTCGGTCGGCCGGGATTTCTACGGTACCTTCTGCGCCAGCAATTCGCCGGTGAAGGCGAATTTTCCATCGGGCATCGTGTACCAGCGCAATGTCAATTGGGCCACGCAGACGCTTCTCGGCGCCGACGGGGTCACCCCCGTTCCCGTGTCGATCGACCCGTTCTTCTTCAAGCTGCATGTGGACACCCCGCACATCAGCACGGCGATTGCAGACCAGGGCTCTTTCGGTCACGCGTGTTTAGGAAACTTCGTGGACGAGACCCTGGTGGTCGACAATCGCGGCTGGGGTCCACTTCATATCTTCAAGATTGTCTCGACATCGCCGGACTTCGAGGTTCCGAGCGTCCTCAGCTATCCATTGAAGGTTCTCGCGGGAGTCGCCATTGACCTGCCCATCAGGTTCAGGCCGACGACTCGCGGGTTCAGGGCCGGCAAGATCGAGATCTTCAGCGATGATCCGTCGAGCCCCCATGTCGTTGAGGTCTCGGGCGAGTGCCCGAGCCCGCGCCTGTCCCTGATCATCGCCGACAAGGGCAGTTTTGGCGACGTCTGCGTAGGCAGGCTCGTGGATCGGCCGTTGCTCCTCGAGAACAGCGGGAGGTGCCCGCTCACTGTCCATGGCATTGCCGCCACGGGCAATTTCATCACCGCGGAGGTCCTGTCGTATCCATTGACCATCGCCCCGGGTACCGCGCTTCCTCTGCCGATTCGCTTCCAGCCCACGAGCCCCGGCGCTCACACCGGAACGATTACGGTGAGCAGCGATGACCCGTCGGGACCTCGAACCATCGACGTCTCGGGTCGGGCACCGACTGGCAGATTGTCCATATCGGGCTCAACGAGCTTCGGTGGCGTGAGCGCCTGCTGTTGCGCCGACCGAACGCTCGCTGTCTGCAACACCGGCGAATGCGCTCTTCATGTCACCGGCGCCCATTTCCGGCGCAGGAGCCGCCACTGGAAGCTGGTCAATAACCCGTTCCCGGCGGTACTACGCCCTGGCGCGTGCCTACCGCTCGTCATTCAATATCGTGCGACTGAGAAGTGCCCGAGGGCGTGTGAGCTGCTGATCGAGAGCGATGATCCGCAAATGCCGGTGAAGCGGATGGACGTACTCGCCTACACCACCTGGGACAGGGCTTGCCGGGAGCACTGTGAGGATTGTCACAAGGGGTGTTGCGATAAGCACCATGGCGAATCTGATTGCCGGCAGGGTTATCCTTGTTGCGACGAGGACGACGAAGACGAAGACGAGCATGGCGCGGTCTAGTACGCCGAGCACCTGTAAAAAACGTCTACATCATTTGAGAGGCGATCATGGAATTCATCGAGCTTTTGTTGGGGATCTCCCCGGATGGCGGCAACGGGTCACTGGAGCTCCTACTCTTCCTCGCCGTCATTGCGGCGACGCTGCTCGCACGCTCGGTCGTGACGCGACCCAGGCACTAGGTTGACGGTCGCCCGGCGAGCCCTGAAACCAGAGCCCGCCGGGACGCCGCCTGATGCAGCTCAGGTGCTGGGCACCTGGATCCGCACCATGTCCTTCAGCACGCCGTCGAGGCCACCGAAGACGGTGAGCTTGTCGATCTTCTCGGTCACCTTCTCCAGCGTCTCCAGCTCCTTCATCCGCAGGAGCGTCGGGTTCTCGTCCATGAGGCGCGCGGTGTTGAGCAGCGAACGGGTCGCTGCCGTCTCCTCGCGCCGGCGGATCAGGTTGGCCTGAGCCACCCTCTCCGCCTCGACCACCTGGTTGAGGATGGTCTTCATCTCACCCGGCAGGATCACGTCCTTGACTCCGACCGAGCGCACGGCGAGTCCGTGCTCCTCCACCTTGGCGCGCACGGCCTCCCCGACCTGGCGGTCGAGTGCACCCTTGTCGCCCAGCAGCTCATCGAGGGTTCGCGCGCCCACTGCCTCCCGCAGCGCGAACTGCAGCTCCTTGTAGAGAAACTCCACGAAGTTGCTGAGCGTCGAGCGGGCCTTCACGGCATCCAGCACCTGCCAGAGGGCCGTCAGGTTCACCCGCAGGCTCACCTTGTCCCGGGTCAGGATTTCCTGTCCCGCCACCTCCATGGCCTGCACGCGCCGATCCACCAGCTCGATCTTCAGTGCCCGCTGGTACTTCCAGAAGGCGTGCAGTCCCGGCTGAAGAACCTGCGCCAGCTCTCCATCGACCAGCAGCAGGCCGATTGCAGTGTCGGGCACCTCGGCCGCGCTCACAGCCTCAGCCACCGAAGTGGCGAGCGGCTGCTTTGCACGCACCAGGAGCTTCGCCAGGCCCTTCGTGAGCTCGAAGCTCTCCGAGATGTCCTGCCGATCGACCCGCACCTCGATTGCGCCGCGCCAGAAGAGCTGGCGGGTTCCGGGAGCAAGGACTCCCGACAGCTTGCCGCTCTTGTACACAACGCCGACCTCGGAGTAGCCGATCTGCGCGATGACGAAGTACTTCGCCACCATCTCCCGCGCTTCCTCCAGGAGGAAGTCGAGGCGCGGGTGCTCGAACTCCGGCACGGTCAGATCGTAGACCTGCACCTCGGTCCGCTCGAGCGGATCGAAAATCCGGTGCACGCCCGGCTCGAGAACAGCCTCGAAGCTCCGATTGCGGAACAGGAGGCCACGCTCGTGCTGGGCGATGGTGATGCGCTTGATTGCGAACATGTTTTCATCTCCTCTCATCGTCCAGTCACTTCAAAAATGAGTCGAGGTGTGACCCACGCTCAGACCGCGGGCTGCAGGGGCCGCGGCACCATCCGCTCTCCGCCGCTCGAGGCAGCGGCCCTCCGCTTCCGGAGGGAACGCTGCTGAGCGCCATGAGTGCTTCAGACGCCGCGCATCCCAACCGCTCGAGGCAGTTTGCGCGCTGTGGCCCGCCCTCCTCCTGCCGGCCGCCTCGAGTGCGAGGCGCACTGCTTCCTGCAGCGAGGTCACCGGGGCACCTCGATGCGAGGCCTGAGCCCCGCGCTATCACAAAGGCACTTGAAAGGTGCCGGTGGCAAGTACGGGAGTCGAACCCGTGGCCTACGGTTTTCGAGACCGTCGCTCTACCATCTGAGCTAACTTGTCAGGTGGTTAGGACAGAATGCCCATGCGGTACACGCGAGCGCAATCTCAGCGCAGGCGCGCCAGGCGGGACCCAAGAGCCCGCTCCGCTGACACGGCTTCCGTCCAGACCTCTGTACGACGCAACGCCTTGGGCGCTGCGTCGAATTCTTCTCAGGGGCCGGCCGCAGAAACGACGAGGCCCCGATGGCAGTGCCGACCGGGGCCTCGAGGTATCGAGATTCCCGGAGGGCTGCTCAACCAGCCCTCCGAGCTCATGGGAGGGCTAGACTGAAACGATGCGATCCCAGCCGAACGGGCACGACCTGGACGCGCACGCCATCGCATCGCGTTCAACGCGATAGCCGATGTGGCACGATCGCAGTCCCGCCTTAAGGGCGACGTGATGTGGTATGTGTGTGTTGGGATGCATAAGGGCTGCGCAGTGTACTCGGCGGACTGTCCTTGTCAAGAGAATTGCGAGAATTTCACGTGCCTTACAGACGTGCAATTGGTCGGTCAGTGACGGCCCTGCAACGGCGACACATAAATGCGGTGCTCGGGGGTAAGCTCCAGAGTATCCTCGGGTCGAGGGTCTCCGAACTTAGGGTTTGTGGATATCGTTACAAACAACCGGCCGCCTGGCGGTGAGCCGCCGAGCGATGCCGCCGCGGCGGCGCTGATGCAACTATTTAGTGACTTCCTCCAAGCGTTGTGTGACGCAGAGGGTGGGAGGGCGCTGTATCGTATGCATACGGCCGATGCGCCCGTGCGCCGGGCACAGGGAGTGGCACCGGCTGCCGGTATCGATGAGATCGAATTCGCCCGCGCTCATCGCGACATCAGTCTTCGGGGCGGGGAGCGGCTCCCCGTCTTCTCAAACCCCGCCCTTCTGCAAGCGACGGCGAGCGCGGATGATCCCGAGTCCGTGAGCTGGTTCGAAGTGGGCGAGAACGGTAATGCGCGTCGCCTCGTGGCCGCACTGGGTGCGCGAACGACCGAGGGCGTATCGCGGATCGTGTGGTGCACGCTGGCCGACCGCTTGGAGCCCTGGTCTTTTACCGACGGTTTGCTACAGACGCTCGCCGACTACCCCTGGATGCGCAAGAGCGATCCTGCGACAGCGCGCGCATTGCTCGATGCGGGCTACTTCCGCCGATACTGGCGTCCTTCGGTCCAATTCAGCTCACTGCCGGAGGCACGCTTCAGTTGTCAGATGAGCACCGCATGCTGCAGGCACGACTATGAGATCACTCTGCCGCCGGAGGCGCAGCTCCTTATCGATGCGATGCCATGGCACAAACTCAACCCCCCGCTGACCGGGACACGGCTGCCACAGCGCGCAGACGGCAAATTGCAGCTCAAGAGGCCGGATGAGACGTGCCGATTTCTCGGGCCGCGCGCAATGTGCCTCATTCACCAGACGTTGGGGCGTCAGCCCTTCGGCGCCTGCTGTGTTTTTCCGTTCTCTTTCGCTCACACCCCGGAAGGCATCGCGGTCGGATTGAGTCCCATCTGCGGCAGCGTGCGCTTGGGTTTGGGGATCAGGCCGCAGGACCGGGAGGAGGATCTGCGTGAGCGGTTGGTCCACGCCGAGCCCAGGTCCGCGGATGCGTATCACCTCGCGCCCGGCGTCGAGGTTCCCTGGGAGCGCTTTCGCGACATCGAGAAGGCGCTGTGTGACTGTCTTGCCGCCGGCGATGTTCCCATGCGACGTCGGCTCTATGTCGGGGCACGGCTGCTCGGCGCGCTGAAGGACAACCAGGCGATCAACCTGGGCGCATGGCTCGCGGAGCCCCCGGCGCAGCTCAATGAGGAGCTCCGCGACGCCATTCGCGGCATGCTGGCGAGAATCATCGGCTGGGAGCGTTCGGCATTGCGCCGACTCCCGCGGGAGATTCCGCCCGACCTCTTCCACCTCGAGGTGCGCGAGGCGCCGGTGCTGACGCAGATTCTGCGCAACACACTATTCTGCAAGGTGTATTCCTACCCTTTCGATCTGACCACCGCGCACAACTATCTGATCGTTCTGTATCTGGTGGCGCTCGTCATGCAGGCGGCCGTGACGCCCCTATCGGATGAGATGTGGCGCGAGCTCGGTTCGCTCGGCGTTCATGGCCTGCTGAAATCCATGCTGCACGAAGGTATGCCGGAGGGCTTTCGCGCCCTTCTGGGTACCGCGGATTTTGGAGTATGGATGCTCGCGGCCTGAGCATCGACATCACTTGCGGCTCAGCCAGCATTCCATGCGGCACATTTGGCGGCCATTCTCGGAATGTACCGTCCGGCTCATGACGCGAAACCCATGCGTCACGTAATACTGCGCGAGCCACGAGTCAGCAAATGTATCCAATCGCAGCCGGGGAATCTGCCGCCGCCGGGCCTCAGCTTTCGCCCAGGTGATCATCCGAGGGCCCCACCCGCGGCCTGCGTAAGCGCGTCTCACCGCTAGCTTGTGCAGATAGAGTGCGCTCCCCTCGACCGCTCTTGGCCAATAGATCGGATCCGTGCGCTGCAACAGCATGCACGCGGCCGGCTCTGCGCCCGCGAACCCGAATATCAGACAACCCGCCGCGCTGTGGCTCGGCAAGTCCGTCTTCCGCAGGTCGTACTCGGACCATACCGGCTCTCCGAGGGTGGCCAGCCACTGCGCGGCTTCGCGCAGCATGACCAATGCATCAGTAACGTATTCCGGACCCACCGCTCGAATTAGAACGTCATGTGGGCGCAGATCGACATCAGCCGGCGCGATGGATTGCATCGCCTCGACTCTAGGAGCGAGCTGTCTCTTTGGAAATCCTGACGCCTGCGCGTCCGTGTGCCAGGCGGCTCGCGGCCTGGATCGAGCGCCAGTTACTCGGCGAGCGGCCGGTCAGCACGTGAATGCTGCGGCTCAGGTGGGCCAGATCCGAAAATCCTACCTTGAATGCGATGTCGGTGAGTGTGCCGGTGGAGCGCATGATCTCGCGCCATGCCAGGCGGGTCCGGCACTCCAGCCGGAAGCGCTTTGGACACACCCCGAATTCCCGCTGAAAGGTGTACGACACCGTGTCCGGCCGCAGCCCGCGAGTCTCGGCCCACACCTGCAGTTGCAGGCTCGACCCATCCCGCAGGGTGCCGGCCAGCTCGTCCACCCAATATCGGTCACGAGGTGCGACGACCCGCAGATCCTCACGCAGCTGGGCTGCGGCGCGCTCGGGGTTGATCTCTGCCAACCGCGCCAGCGCGTCAGGGTCTGTGACGTAGAACTGCCCCTCGATGGTGTCATGCCGCCATGGCAGACGCAGAATCTCTAGAGGCCGCCTACCCCTTGCGATGTCCATGTGACAGTCGAAACGCCCGTGGAGCAGGACATGTCCGGGCTCGGCGTGCATGCGCCCTGCGAAGCTGACTTCCGTGAGCGAGCCGCCGAGGAGGATCGTAGCGTACCCCTCGTTGTGATGATGCCGCGCCATCCCCCGGCCGGCCGGAATCGTCTCGACCCCGGTCAGGATGCTGCGAAACTCGTAGGGCTTTGCGCTCACCCAGAGATGCCTCTCAGTGTCTCGGCGTGCTGGCGAGAATGGGGGTCTTCAGACCTGCCGGCATTGCGCGGGTCTCGTCGATACTGAGGTTGCCGTATCCGATCACGAGACCGCCTCTCGGTGGTCTTCGCGTGTAGCATTCGGAAAGAGCATATACCGCCGCGCTCAGCTTGGGCAGTTTCTTCACGACATCCCCGTCACCATTGGGGGCTCGGGGTCACCATGATCTGCGCAGGGTCGCACTTCACGGCGCGGAAGGCTTCTGAAGCGATCTCGAGACGCAGGTGCCCGTGCCGACGAAGGTCTGCAGGTAACCCTCCGCGATCAGCAGGTCATACGCGCCCAGTACCGGCATGCGCGAGATGCAGAGGTCCTTGGCGAGTGCCCGGGTGGACGGCACCCGCTGGCCCGGTTGCAACTTGCCGGAAAGGACCGCCCGCTGGAACCCGGTAAAAATCTGTCGATAGAGTGGCGTCGCGCTGCTGAAATCGAGCGCCATGGGCGGGATGAAGGTGGGCGCCAGCCTGCTCACGGATGCCTCTTGATGTGCCCTGCGGCGCCTCGTGGCCGACCGCTCTCCGGTCGTTCCGGTCCGCGGTCTCCACGTCGAGCCTGTGGGTGCCGAGTGTGCTGCATCGCGCCGGCGCCCGCTTGAATGCACTTGGACCGCATCGGACACAAGTGAAGCGGAACCGTCTTCCAACCCGCCCATCCAAGGACAGGGGCCGGGGAATTTCGGCCGCCCGCGACGGCCTCCCGTTGCCGGGAACCAGGCAAGCCGCTGAATAAATAAGGTTTCCGCCGCGAGCGATGATCGATTGGCTACCTCGTCCCGAGCGCATCACTGCCGTGGCGGCAGCCCTGTTGCTCCAGGCGGCCCTCTACGGTGTGCTCAGCACGCAACACCCTTTTCTGTCGAGTAGCACGAGCGCACCGCCGCTCATCACGACGATCATGTCCGCCACCCGGCGCAGACCTGTGGTGCCGCCCCCTCCACTACCCAGCGAGCCCCGAATACGAAACCCGGTGATCGAGCCGCCCATCGTGCAGCCGATCCTGCCGTCCGCTCAACAACAGCGCTTGCCGGGTTCTTCCGTCGACTGGCAGGCCGCGATGCAACACGAGGTGACAACCGAGCTGGCGCCCGCGGCCGCGCGGGCCAAGGCGACTTTCGGCTTTCCGCAGGTTCCGGCGAAGCAGGTCCCGCCTCCCGCATTCGGTTGGGATGAGGCGCACATCAACCGCGTCCAGAGGATCGAGCACGGCATCATCGATGTGGGGCCTTGTACCATCACGCTGGCGTTCCCGATTCCGGTCTGCCACTTCGGCAAGGGAGCCGCCAACGGCGAACTCTTCGAGCACCTGCACGACCGGCCGAGCGGTGAGCCGCGTTAGGGGCCCGGTGCGGCCCGCTACAGAGGCCCGTCGACCATCCGTAGTGCTTCCTCGAGCAGCCGCGCCGGCGGCGGCCAACTGTGCTCGCTCACGGTCACGAGCATGTGGCAGATGCCGTTCATGGCGCAGATGAGAGCGACGGCCCGCTCGCGCAGACGCTCGGCAGCCTTGTCGGTCACTCCCAGGTGTTGACCCAGGAGCTCCGCGAAGATCCGGTAGCGCGCAAGAATGGTCGAGGTCTCGACGTAGTACTTCTCCTGGCTCTCGATCCTGTCCTCGATCATGAATACCGCGCGATACTCATCGGGGTGATCGAGCCAGTAGCGCGTGTAGGCCGCGCACGCCGCCTCCAGGCGCTGGCGGGGCGTGCCGTCGCAGGCAACCACTGCGCGCTCGACGCGCGCGAAGCACTTCGTGAAGAAGCGCTCCCAGATGCTGCGGATGATGTCGTTCTTTGAATGGAAGTAGTCGTAGAGACTCATTGCGGATAGACCCGCTTCGCGGGCGATCCGGCGGACGCTCAGGGCGTCGATCCCTTCATCACGGAAGAGCTGCGCCGCGACATGAGTGATGCGGGCACGCACTTCCATCTCCTGATCCGCCGAGCGCCTGGGGCGCCCGGGAGAGCGGCGAGTGAGTCTTGCGACCTGAGCTCGTGCCATGCTGGATGCGGCCTCGACGTATCGATCTTTACATTCCGTACGCGTACGCTTAATATTTACCGTACAAGCACGGGAAATAGTACGGGCGAGGAGTCGACTGTGTCAACCGACATACGGGGAATTACCGGCGCAACGGATGAAGTACGGGAGCATACGCCGGTGCCGGTAAGGGCAATGTCTTCGTCCGCCTCCTGGCTTGCACTCGCGTTGGGGTGCCTGGCCCTCCCCTTTGCATACGGCGTCGACAATATCCCGTGCGCCGCCTGGTTGGCGCCGTTATTTCTGCTGCGGTTCGTGCGCACTCAGCGGCTTCGGATCTCGATGCCTGTCCTCTTCGGCGTGCAGATGGCCGCGACTGCGTTTCAACTTCGCGGCATGTTCATCACCGACGGGAGTGCCTACTGGATCGGTCTCTTGGTCAGCATCGTCCCGATCCTGGCGCCGTACGCGATCGACCGGGTCATGATTTGCAGGTTGCCGGGCCTCCTCGGCACGTTGGTCTTTCCGGTCTCCTACGCCATCATCGACTACGTCGGGTCCTTCGGCCCGTACGGCAGCTGGGGTGCGGCCGGTTACTCTCAGTACGGTGAGCTCCCGCTGCTGCAGCTCACCGCCATCACGGGTCTGTGGGGCATCACCTTCCTCATCGGGTGGTTTGCGGCAGTCGGCAACCTGCTCTGGGAGGACGGTTGGAAGTCCTACTCCGCTCTGCGCACGGGCGCGGTGTTTGTCGTCGTCCTTACGCTCATCCTCATCGGCGGAGGCTTGCGTCTGACCGCATTCGCTCCGCGCTCGCCAACCGTCCGGATTGCATCGCTTTCCGCACTACCGCAGGGTGCGCCGGATGCGCTCGAGCACCTCGTTGCCGGTAAAGCCACGGCGGCTGACCTCGCGCAAATTCGAGCATGGGCGACACCCGTCGATGACGACCTCCTGCGGCGTGCCGACCTCGCCGCCCGCAACGGAGCGCGGATCGTCTTCTGGGCCGAGGGTAACGCATCGGTACTCAAGCAGGATGAAGGCCAGCTGCTGGCGGAAGGCTCGCAGTTGGCCGCCAGGGACAAGATCTATCTCGGCATGGCGCTCGCGGTCTGGGTGCCCGGCGCAGCGCGCGTGCTCGAGAACGAGCTCGTCATGATCGAGCCGAGTGGCGCCATCGCCTGGCACTACCGGAAGTCTCACCCCGTGCCCGGTGAGGAGGCGGCCATGTCGGCCCCCTCTGATGGGAAGCTGCGGATGCTCGACACGCCGTTTGGCAGGTTGAGCGCCGCCATCTGCTTCGATGCCGACTTCCCGCAGGTCCTGCGTCAGGCAGGCCTTCTCAATGCCGACATCGTTCTCAATCCCTCCAATGAATGGGCGGCGATCGATCCGTGGCACACCCAGATGGCGAGCCTGCGCGCCATCGAGGAAGGCACGAGCGTCGTCCACCAGGCGAGCCACGGTCTCTCGGCGGCGTTCGACTATCAGGGCAATCGCCTGGCTGCCGTCGACTACTTCCGGTCCGACGGGGCCACGATGATCGCGGATGTTCCAACCCGGGGAGTGCGGACCCTGTACTCGCGATGGGGAGACTGGTTCGCGTGGCTCTGTATGGCCTCGCTCCTCTCCTTGGTCATCACGGCGCTTGTCCGGCGCTCCCGGGCGCCCCGGGCCTAGCGCTGCTGGTTGATGAACTCCGGGCGCCCGCCGTCAATTTGCGGGATTGTGCGCCCGCAGAAAGGCGACGGTCGCCTCCAGCATCTGCGTCCGGGTCTCGCCGCGAGAGAGCCAATGGTCTTCGCGTTTCAGGGTCACGAGCTCGACCTCCTTCTTTTGGCTTCGCAGCGCGTCGAACATGATCTGACTCTGTTCGTAAGGCACCACGGTATCGTCGCGACCATGAATGAGCAGTACGGGTACCTTGACCGTATCGATGTGCTTGATGGGAGAGATGGCGTCCAGTGCCGGGTCCGAGCTCCCTGAGACGCCCCAGAAACGGTCCCAGTAGCGGTCTACGCCCCTGGCGTCGATCCCACCCCTGCCTTTCCACCGCATCATCCGTGCCAAGTCGGAAATTCCGGCAACGGACACTGCACAGCGGTACACCGTTGGGTCGAGTGTGACTCCTGCAAGAGCGGCGTAACCACCATAGCTCGCCCCAACGATGCATACCCTCGCCGGATCGGCGATGCCCTGTTTGACGAGGTAGCGCACACCATCGGATAGGTCCGTCTGCATCTTGCGGCCCCACTGACCGAAGCCCGCCGCGAGAAATCGCTCGTTGAGATTCGACCCGCGATAGTTCGGCCGCAAAACCGCATAGCCCTGCGCAGCGAGCGCCTGAGACCACCAGTCGAATTCCGCCGTATCGCGCTGGCAGCGGGACCACCGTGAGGCAGCACGATGAGCGGCAGGTTGCGGGGCGAGCGATCCGGGGGCAGCGTCAGATACGCCGGAATCTCGAGGCCATCGCCGGCGGCGTATGTGATCCGCTGCACTGCGAGTGGCTTGTCGATGCCTGCATAAACCTTGCCGATCGGAACGGCCTCCGGCTTCTCGAGGTTGATGAGCAGGTAGCGATACCCGAGACTCGGACTCTCTACGCGCACCACCACCTTAGAAAAGTCGCTCGAGTTTGAGACGAGACTCACCGCAGATCCGTCCAATGCATCGAGTACGGATTTCCAACGGGACTCCCAGGTCGGATCGAGAAATACGTAGGCCGGCCGGTCGACGATGTTGATGCCACCGATCAGGCGATCGGTCAGCGGGTCACTTATGGGTACATCGAAAACGCTCTCCTTGGGTATATCCGTGGACTTTCCGTCGCTGATGGAGAGGAGCCGCCAGACTCTGGCGCCACTCTCGATCGACTCCACGAGCAGCGAGCCAGCCGTCGGCCCGAATCCAAGAATCTCGGGCGCATCCAGCGCCGCGTGGCCCGAAGCCGCCTCGCGGGAGCCGCTTCCGGGAAAGACGTCGATGGACCAGCGCTCCGTTTGCCGGTCGTAAGTCTCACGCGCAGCGAGCTGCCCCTGGCCGTCAACCAGCCATGACTCATCCGCGCAGGACCCCGCTCTCACCAGGCTGGTGCGCCCGGCATCGAGATCGCAGCGGTAGAGCGAAAACTCGTCGTCCACGTTCATGCCCGGCACGAAGAGCACAGTATGCCCGTCGATGCGTCGGACCATTACATCGCCCACTACGATCTTGCGCGCGCCATGGGCTGCGCCGAGCGGAGTGTCAGGCAGCGCGTGAAGCTCGTTTCGCGAAACGTTGTAGACCCGCAGCAGGTGCCACTCGTCCTTGAAGCCGTACAGCGACGTCGTATCGGAGGTGGTGATCAGCACATTGTCGTCGTCGGCCCATTGGAGGTCGCGCAGCTTCTCCTCCCCGAGTGCCACCCAACGTACGATCTTGCGGTCCGCGACACTGGCCACGACGACAATGCGCTGGTCGCCCTTGGTGTTTACGTACGCCAGCCGCGAGCCATCAGGTGAGAGCGCGACGTCCTCGATGCTGGGTAATTGGCCGTAGTCGGCAAGCGAAGCCGCATGCCCGTTTTGTGCTGCGAGCGCACCCAGGACCGTGAGCAGTAAGATCGCGGCCAGGCGCCTGCCGGCCAGGGACGCCGTAATGGCGCACTGAATATTATTTCCCATTTCCTCTTCCCCCCCCCGAATATCCAGAGCTTATAGCAAAGCTTGGAATCCCCGCCCGTGATCTTCATCATAGGGCTCATCTGCATGCGGGAGGCCCCGCCATGATTCGATTGCTGCGGCTCTGGCGGCTGGTGGCCGGCGACTTGAGCCTGCTCTGGTTTGCGCTGCGACACCGGCGCCGGCCGATCTGGCTGTGGCCGGTGACGGTCGTTCTCGCGCTCTACGCCCTCGATCCGGTCAACTTCGCACTTCCACTGGCGGGAGTGGTGGATGACCTCGTTCTCGTCCCGCTGCTCCTACACCTGATGGTTCGGCTGTTGCCGACCGAGATCAAGACGGGATTCGTCGCTTCCTCCCTGATCCAGTAGAGGCGCTTCGGGCGGGTGCGGTTACGTTGACAATGTGGCACCGCGGGCCGACCATGAGCCGGCCTTTCGCCTGAAATCAAAGCTCGCAGCTCGGATCGCGGGGAGGTCCAGCATGATTTTCGAGCAGCTCTCGGCCGGCGGCTGCAAGTCGTACCTGGTGGGTTGTGCCGATACCTGCGCGGCGGCGTTGATCGACCCGGAAATCGGCCTGATCGACCGTTACCTCGGGCTCGCATCGCGCCATGGCCTGCGGGTCCGTTATCTGGTCGATACGCACACCCATGCCGATCACTTCTCGGCAACGCGCGGCCTCGCACGGCAACTCGGCGTCCCGGTCGCCATGCATCGGATGAGCCCGGCGCCATTCGTAGACCTGCGGCTGGATGACGGCGACATGCTTCTCGTCGGGAAGCTGAGACTCCAGGTCCTGCACACGCCAGGTCACACGCGCGACTCCATGTGCCTGCGCATCGAGGACCGGGTATGCACGGGCGACACGCTCCTCATCGGCGCGACGGGTCGCACGGACCTTCCCAGCGGCGACCCGGATGCCCTCCATGACAGCCTCTTCAATCACCTGCTGCGCCTCGATCCCGCCCTGCTCGTGTTCCCGGCGCATGACTACAAGGGGCGCGCCAACTCGACGATCGGCGAGGAGATCGCATCGAATCCGCGGCTACAGGTCCGCGATCGCACGCAGTTCAGCGAGATGATGCGCAATCTCAACCTCAGCATGCCCTCCCACCTGACCGAGGCGCTGCGCTCCAACATGAATGGCGCCAAGACCGTGGCGCAGATGCTGGCCGAGGCGGCCGCCGCCGTGCCCTTCATGTCGCTCGCGGAGCTGAAGACACGCGCCGAGAGCTGCCCCGATGACCTGATCATCCTCGATGTGCGCGAGCGAGACGCCTACGAGGAAGGACACGTGCCCGGCGCAAAGCAGCTGCCACGCGGCCAGCTCGAGTTGCGCGTCAACCAGGATCTGCCGGACCCGACCCGGCGGATCGTCGTCTATTGCGAGTTCGGCCGCATCTCGACGCTTGCCACCGCCACGCTGCGCGAGCTGGGATTTCAGCGGGCGGTGGCGCTCGATGGCGGCATGAAGGCGTGGCGCGAGGCTGGCTATCCGCTCAAGGCGGGACGCGAGGCCTGATTGCCGGTCGCGGATCTCTTCGATGGATCGGGCGCAGACCGCACCGCCAGGATCGGCCTCACCTGTCTTTCAGGCTTCGCCCTGCCGCTCGAGCGGGAGCTCCTGGCCGCAATCGAGGAGATCACGGCGGCGGCGCCGTTGCGGCACATGCTCACTCCCGGCGGGCAGCGCATGTCGGCCGCAATGACCAACTGCGGAGCGGTCGGCTGGGTCACGGACCGCCAGGGCTACCGCTACGATCCCATCGATCCTGAGACAGGCCGGCGCTGGCCGCCGCTGCCGCAGATTTTCGCCGAGCTCGCCGGGCAGGCCGCCGCCCGAGCAGGCTTCCCCCATTATCGACCGGACGTCTGCCTCATCAATCGCTACGAGCCCGGCGCACGCATGTCACTGCACCAGGATCGGGATGAGCGCGACTTCTCGGCACCGATCGTCTCGGTGTCGCTGGGGCTTCCTGCAACCTTCCTCTTCGGGGGCTCGAAGCGGTCGGACAGGCCGCATCGGCTCTCCTTGGAGCACGGTGACGTCGTGGTGTGGGGCGGCACTCACCGCCTCGTGTATCACGGCGTTGCGCCGGTAGCAGACGGATGCCACGCCAGTGTTGGTCGGGCGCGCCTCAATCTGACGATGCGAAAAGCCCTGTAGCAGATCGGAACCTGACGCCGGCACGACAGCCGGAAATGGCGAGTGTCCCGCGGAGTCCGGCAGTAAGCTCTTTCACCGGATGCAGGAGCCGCTGGATTTCGATACTCGACATGACTTCAGGAATTACAGCTAAGTCGTTAAAAGACAACGATATACTGTCCAGAATCGACTGGAAAACCGCCGCCGGAGAGCTGGACCTCCGCGGCTGCGTGGTTCTGCCGGGCCTCCTGTCACCGGCGGTATGCCGAGCGCTCGCGGCGCTCTATTGCGAAGACAGCCGCTTCCGCAGCCGAGTCATCATGGGCCGTCATGGCTTCGGCCGCGGTGAGTACAGGTATTTCGCCTATCCCCTGCCGCGAGTCATTGCCGAGTTGCGCGCGAAGCTCTATCCGCACCTGGCATCCATCGCGAACGAGTGGAGCCGCCGGCTCGGAGGGGACGAGCGCTATCCGTCAACGCTCGATGCATTCCTCGCGCGCTGCCACGCCGCAGGCCAGGTGAAGCCGACGCCCCTTCTTCTGCAATATGGGCCGGGCGATTACAACTGCCTGCATCAGGATCTCTACGGCGAATGTGTGTTCCCGTTGCAGTTGACCGTGCTTCTCTCGCAACCGGGTGAGTTCACCGGCGGCGAATTCGTGCTCACCGAGCAGCGGCCGCGCATGCAGTCGCGCGCCGAAGTGGTGCCGCTCCAACAAGGCGACGGTGTTGTGTTTGCGGTCCATCACCGACCGGTGCGCGGCACGCGCGGTGATTACCGCGTCAATCTCCGGCATGGCGTCAGTCGCGTACGCTCCGGCCAGCGGCATACGCTCGGTGTCATTTTTCACGATGCCGGCTGAGCTGCGGCCCGTTCCCGCTCTTCGCGTTATGTCCGATCGCCTGCGCGTTATGTAATGAGGCAGCGCGGCGATTTGCGGTGTTGCTCCTTCGATGCGATCATTACCACCCAAGAAGCCGGCCAAAGCCGGTCGTTACAAGAATTCCATAACGGGATGGCCAATGAAGCCAAGAACTAGAAAGACGCGCTGGCTCCTCATGACTCTGCTCCTGGGAGTCCTGGCCGCTGCCGGAGTCACCTTCGCCCTCCATCAGCATCCCGTCAGATTCGTGGTGAGCACGAGCGGCATCGTGCCGGCGGACGATACGTCGCCACAGCAAACCGACACAACGGCTGCCGTCGCCATCGGCGATGAGCTGCCCGCGCAGACTCCGGCTCCTTCCGATGCGCACGGCGACGGTTACATCGTGGCCGGCACGTATTCCAGCAGCGCTGAAACGGATGCGGCCAAAGACTCCGATTCGACTCCGTACGGTGGGGCCGCCTACACGGTTGGCCCGGGCGCTGGGACCCAACAGCAACCCAGTGGTCCTTCGAGCTCTAGCGACACGACGGGCCCGCAAAGGGCGGGCGGCGGTTACTTCGCCAACAGCGGAGGCATGGCATTCGATTGCGGTGGGCTACCGGGCTGCGGTGCCGGCGGCTCGGGAATCAACGGCGGTCCTTACTGGGCGCATCACTCGCAGGGCTCGGGTTCGGACCCGAAAACCAACAGCCCCGGCCCGACGGCGAACAACCCGGGCCAGGCGACTGACGGTTCCAACCCCGGCGATCCGGGCGCCGGCGACCCTGGACAGAAGTCCGACCCGCCGGGCTCGGGGCCCGACCCTTCGGGCCCGGGATCCGGCCACTCGCCTGCCGCGGCACCCGAGCTCGACCCCGCGACGCTCGCCGGCGCGCTCACGCTGCTTCTGGGCTCTCTCGCAATCGTCGGCAGCCGACGGGTCCGCGCGACCCGCTGAAGCTCCGCCGGGGAACAAGCGTGCTCCTCCGACCGTTGACTCGGCGGAAGGAGCATAGCTGTTGCCAAAATTATTGGCCGCGTGCCTACTGGCGGCAATCTGGAGCTTCGGAGCACGCGTCGCCTCTGCGCAGACGCCTTCCCCCATGCAGGAGTGGCAGTACCCAGGGGGAATCGCGCTGCAGAGGCTGTTCGCGCCCAAGGTACCTGATTGGGACGTGATCCTCGGAATTGCGACCTCGGCGAACCCCGTTTACAGCGGGGCGAGCCAATATCGCGCCGGCGCCGGACCCGTCATCAACATCCGCTATAGGGATCGGATCTTCGTCTCGACCGGCGAGGGTGTCGGCGTCAACTTCATAGCTGGAAAGCAGTATCGCGCCTCGCTCTCCGTGGGCCTCGATCTCGGCCGGCGCATGTCGTGGCACTACAGCACGCTGCACGGTCTCGGAGACACTCCGCGGGCGCCCTTCTTCAAGCTGTCAGGCACCTACATCCTGTCGAAACGCCTGCCCATCCTGCTGCGGGCCGACATTCGCAAGATAGCGGGCGGCGCAGCAGGGCTCGAGGGTGACTTCAGCCTCTACTCGCCGCTCCCCGGCAGCTCGCGCAGGTTCGTCATGTTTGCCGGGCCGTCGGTGACTTTCGCTGACCACAAGCATCTGCAGACGGTCTACGGAATCAGCGAACGGCAGGCCATGCAGTCCGGCTATCCGCGGTTCGATGCGCGCGGTGGCCTGGAGGCCGTTGGATTCGGCTTCAGCGCCACGCGCTTCTTCACCCGACACCTCCTCGGTAACGCCAACATCGCCGTGAGTGAGCTCGTGGGCAGCGCCGGCCGCAGTCCGATAGTCGAGCGCAAGGCTCAGGGCACCCTCAGTTTCTCGGTCGCGTACCGGTGGTAGCGGGCGCTCAGCGGTAGCTCGCGCTGTTGCCGCCTGCGAGAGCCTCACGCAGGGCCGCCGTCTGGCGGCTCTCGATCGCGCCGGTGAGGATCTGCCGGCTGGTCACCAACTGGTGATAGTAGGCATCGTCGAGGGCGGCACTCGGGGTGATATAGATCGCTGCGGCAGAGGTGCCGACGTCGAGGGTCTTTGCTCCGCTCCATATCACGATGTCGGCTTTGGAGTCGGTGCTCGCCGCCGATGGCGCATTCGGGAAGCTGACGATCTCGAGTCCCGTGTCGGCATCCAGCCGCCATGTGCTGCTGTTGTCCTTGAACCTGGCAACCGCATCGTAGGACCTCAGTATGAGGGCGACGGGCCCAGCCTTGCCGCCCGTCTCCGGCCCGAGGCTCGCGCCGCCCAGGGAGTAAAAGGCCGGCTGGCTCCATTCGGTCGCGCTCCTGCGCAGCACGAGCACGCCCCGGCCGCCCTGTCCGCCGAGGAAATACTCACCCCTGCCGTAGGCGGGCACGACCAGTATGCCCTGGGCCGACCGCAGCAACGCCGGCATGCCGGGCTCCATCCACATGCGATTGACGGTAAGCGTTGCGTCATTGATCTCGCCTTGAGCCTGACGCTCGGCATCCACCATAGGGCTTCTCATAGCAGGCGCTGGTCTGCAACCGCAGACGAGCACTGCAGCGGCGGCGAGGCTCGCGAATACACCAGCGCCGTATCGCATGGCAGCCCCTCTTCCTCGGGTGATGTATAGCCAATGCCAGGGGATGCCGGCGGTTCCCCGGGCTTGGGCGCTGCGAAGCAACCGTGCGGACTGCGCCTGCGTCGCCGATCGGCGACCTGGAACCATCAGTCAACAACACACCAACAACCTAACCTGTTCACCTCCGGTTCATCCAAAGGTGTCGCTCGAGCCCGGCACGGATCGTGCGTACTCTTGGGCAGTACCGGGATATGCGAGGATCAATACCTTGGAGAAATTCAGGAGCCTCGAGCATCTCAAAGCGCAGATTACGGTGGTTCGTTGGCATCTCGATGCCGCGACACTCGGCAATGGCGACAAGAAGCGGCGGCACCTCGATAGTGCGGCTCTAACCTATCAGGGTGCGCTCGAGCTGATGGCCCAACTCGCTCTCTCGGATGAAGATCATGCGGCGGTCACGAAACAACTCGCAGACCTCAAGGAGCGTCTGCGGGCCGCCGGCCAGAATGTGTAGCGTGGGGTGAAGCGGAGCCATTCCCGCCCACCTGCCCGGATCAGACACCCGCTGCGGAGTGGGACCGAAAGTTGCGCTCAACCTCGCAAACTGCCTAGGAGCCCATCGCATGCTGTACTACGCCGTCGTCTTCCTCATCATCGCCGTCGTAGCGGGGATCCTCGGCTTCTGGGCATTGGCCGCCACGGCCGCCTGGATAGCCAAGGTCATCTTCGTCATCTTCCTCATTCTCGCGCTGCTTTCCTTCCTGCGCCGAGCCTGACGAAGCGAAGATCAGTTGGGCGGCCGCGCTCCGGATGAGGGGCGCGGCCGCACCTCGCCATGCTCGCCCGGCTGCCCGGGCTCACCCGCGCTCGAGGCGGTGAGCCCGAACAGCCGCTGCATGCGGCTCGCCGGCACGTCCCAGTACTCCGCCTCCTCCACCGTGACTTCGAGGAGGCCGAGATCCGGGTCGTCGAGCCCTGATGGAAACCAGGGCTTCACGCGCTGGGTCCAGAGCTCGCGGGCCTTCTCCTCATCCCGCAACAGCCGCACGCGCCCGGAGATCGACACGAAGGCCTGCCGCGCCACATCGGCGTAGCTCAAGTTGACTTTACGGTGTTGGTCCATCTCACCTACTTTGCGCGTGGAGAGGTTGGTGAAGAACCAGAGGCGCCCCTCCTGATCCATCTCCAGCGTCATGAGCGGGCGGCTTCGCAGTGTCCCGTCCGGCTCCTCGGTCGTGAGCATCGCGACTTCTGCGTCGGCGATGAGATCAGCCAGCCGTGCGAGTCCAGGGTCGTTTTGAGTGCGCTTTTTCATGCGAGACGGCGGCAGCAGGCTTCATGCCGTCTGCAGCCGCCCCGGGCGGCAAAGCGAAGGTCAGGAGGGATCGTCCAATGACGACGGATACGAACTGCTCGCCCGACACCGAGAAGGTGACCGGAGCGGCATAGGTGCTTCCCCCCGCGCCCACGCTCCAGAGCGTCCGTCCGGAACGCGCATCCAAGGCAAAGAACTGACCGTCGGCAGCGGCAAACACCAGCCCTCCGTGGGTGCTCAGCAGCCCCGACACGGTGGAGTCACCGGTGCGCTCGCGCTCACGATGCTCCCAGACGAGCTTGCCGCTGTAGGCGTCCACAGCCCGAATGGCCGTATAGAACGACACCTCGGAGCTGGGAAGCGAGTAGAGCGTCGGGAAAAAGGTCATTCCCTGCTCCAGGGCCGGGATGAAGGTCACTCCGAGGTCGGGGTCGTAGCTCGGCGGCCACCAGTTGGTCCCTCCACGGGCGCTCGGGAATACCTCGTGTCCGCGGGGATTGGTGCTCACCGGCGCGAGGATCGGCCGGCCCCGGGCGTCGAGCCCGGTGGCCCAGTTCTCGCGGACGAAGGGTACGCCACGGATGAAGGCACCCGTGATGCGATCGAGGACGTAGTAGAAGCCGTTGCGGTTCGCCCAGAGAAGGCGCTCGTCATCCTGACCGTTTACCGTGCGATCGGCGATGAGCGGCACTTGGACGGAATCCCAGTCGTGAGTGTCGGCAGGAGTGGACTGGAAATACCAGAGGAGCTTGCCGGTGCTGCCGTTGAGCGCGATCATCGAGTTGGAATAGAGATTGGTGCCTCTGCGGGTCGAGGCGTCGAAATCCGGCCGCGGCCCGCCGACTCCCCAGTAGAGCAGATCGCGCGCCGGATCGTAGGAGCCCGTCATCCAGGGGCCGGCGCCGCCCGTACGCCAGGAGTCGCCTTCCCACGTGTCGTGTCCGGGTTGCCCGGGGCCAGGGATCGACATGAAGCGCCAGCGCAGTGCGCCGGTCCTGACATCGTAAGCCGCTATGTAACCACGCCCCTCGCCCGTTGGCGTCGTGACACCGACAACCACGAGATCCCTGTACGCAAGCGGTGCCCCGCTGATCCACGTGCCGGGATAGGCGCCCACGCGTTGCTCCCAGAGCACCTTACCGGTGGCCGCGGACAACGCCGTGAGCGTCGAATTCCAGGTCGCGACGAAGAGGCGCTTGCCGAGTAGCGCCACTCCACGGTTCTGTCCGAGCGGCCCTTCTCCGCCGCCCTCCACTTTGAAGGGATGGTCGTGCTCCCAGAGCTCGTTGCCCGTGAGCGCATCGAGCGCCATCACCTCCCCTTCGGGCCCCGTGATGTAGAGGATCCCGTTGCGCTCGAGCGGCGAGCACTCGATCTTCCATCGGTTGCCCGGGAAGGGATACAACCAGCGCAGCGCCAGCTTCGATACATTGCCCGTATTGATGCCGGTCAGCGTGCTGAACCGGTTGGAGGTGTAGGCGCCACCGTAAGTCAGCCAGTCAGCTCCGGCCGCCTTCGTCCCTGCCAGCTCCTCGGGTGAGACCTCGACCGCATCGAGCCTGGCCGCCAGGTCTGTCGGAATCTGCTTCTCGTTCGCCGGCACGCGCAGCGAGCTCACATAGCTCACGAGCTCCCAAAGCTCATCGCGCGGGAGCGGATGCGGCGGCATCCCCGTACCGGGCACTCCATCGCGGATCGTCCGGTAGAGTGCCCAAGGCGTATCGCCGCGAGCGAGGATGCGTCCGGCGAGCGCGGGAGCGCCCGGTCCGCCCGTGCCGTCCGGGGCGTGGCAGCCGGCACACCGATCGGCATAGAGCGAGGCGCCTTTCGCCTTCTGCGCGGCGCTGAGCGGCGGCAGCTGGATAACCGGGAAGGGGTTTCGGGTACCCGGGAGCCGGCTGAGTTTTGTCTGACCCGATCCGGGCAGCATCATGACCATGAGGTCATCGAACCCGATCTCCGGGAGCCTGCCCGTGACCTCGAGCCAGAGCGTTTGGGCTCTCCAGCGAAAGACAGGGAGGACGAGGACGGTGATGCCGGCGAGTGCGATCACGCCCACTATCCAGCCTGCGAGCCTCCAGCGGGCCTTGCGCGGCGACGGGTGCTTCGTCACCAGGGCCAGCTCCCGCTCACTCGCGCCCCTGGGCGGGGGCCGCTCGTTGAGATCCGGCGGTTTGATTTCCGGGCGCATCGAGGTGCGGGGTCAGATCCTGCGTGAGCGCTAATGTCCTCGGGGCGGCGGACGCCCCGAGGAGGCGACGCTTGCGCTGCGCCTGTGCCCGCCGGCCGCGACCACCGCAGAAGCGATCTCCTCGTAAGCCGCATCGCGGGCGGACTGACAGGAGAGTTGCGCGAGCACGCGCCTGCTCCCCTGCGTCAGCGCGGCTGCAACTGCCGTGTCCGTGAGCGCGAGCGTCAACCCGTCAGCGAGGCCGGCCGCATCGGGTCGCGTGAGGATCGCGCACTCGCGAGTGAGAAGTTGGGTATGGACCAGCGTGTCCGTCGCCACGACCGGCCGCGCCGAGGCGAGATACGAGAGCAGCTTGCCGGGCGGATTGATGCCCTGAATGCGCGGTGAGACCAACACGTCCGCCGCCGCGAGGTACGCCGCAATCTCGGCCTGGGGGCGCGCCCGCTCGAGGATCACCCGCTCCGCGATCCCGAGACGCTCTGCGGTCGCGCGCAGCTCCGAGATCTCAGGTTCCGCGCCCCCTACGAGGAGGAGCCGCGCGTCCGGTACCAAGACCAGCACTCGCGGGAGCGCCTCGAGGAGCAGGTCCAGCGCCTGCAGCGCCACGAACGAGCCGGTATAGACGATCAGCTTCTCGTGCGCCCCGATCTGATGGCGTGCGCGAATGGCCGCGCCATCTGCCGTATCGGACGCGTCCTGAAGCTCGAAATAGTTGGTGAGCTCGATGCAGCGCGCAGCCGGCCAGGCGGTGCGGGCGGCGCGCGCCACGGCCGGCGAGATGGCGACGACCGCGCAGGCGCCCCGCACGCAGGTGCGCTCGACCCAGCGAAAGAGCGCCACCACCGAGCGGCTCTGGCTGAATTTCCAGTCCGTGATCTGGAGCGGCAGGCTCGAGTGCATGTCATAGACATACGGGATGTGAAACAGCGCGCCGGCAATGCGTGCGAGGAGCGCGGCCTCCTCGTGGGCGTAGAGCGCATCGTAGCGCTCACGGCAGAGCCTGCCGATGAGGCTGGCGAAGAGGAGCACGTCGAGCCAGATCTTCCGTCCCGAGGGGCCCGCCCGCAACGAGCGGCAGAAGTGCGGCCCGCGGGCCCGAAAGAGCCGCGCGTCGAGGCCCGGCGGCGGCTCGCCGATCCCGTATGTCAGAATGTCCACCTGATGTCCCTGGGCCACCAGCTCCCGGGCGCGGTGATAGGCGCTGAGCGGAGTGCCGCGGGGGGCATAGAAGGCTTGCGGGACGATCTTGAGGATGCGCATAAGACTGCTGTCGGGTCCGTCAGAGCTCCATGATCGGCAGGCCGCTCATACTCGCCAATAACTCACCAGCGCAGCGCCGCTGGCGGCCAACAGCGTGCGAAATTCCTGGGACAACAGATATTCGAGCTCGTTCTCCCTTCTGTGGCTGCCCGGCTTGCCGGCATCGGCCGCGGCTGTCCCCGGATGGCAACAGATCTCGATGGGCACCGGCGCCGCTGCGGGAGCGCCCGTCAGTGGCGCAAGAGTCCTGCCGGCAGCGAGATCCCGGAGGTCGACCGTACGCTCGGGTGAGCGTAACCCGGCACGCGCGAATACCCGCGCTGCATGCCGTGCTGCGATTTCACGCGCCAGCGTTGAGAGACCGTGCACGCTTCGCCAGCTTCCGAGCCGTGTAATTCTGACTCTTTCGATTCCAAACCGTGGCAATACGCGGGCTACCGCGGTGCAGACGATCGGCAGTTGATGCAGGTGTTTGTGACCGTCGAGATGAGAGACTCTGACGCCGGCATCGCGCAACATCCCGACCTGCGCGGTGACTTCCGCCTCGAGCTGCGGCAGCGACAGCTTCCCGGCCAGCGCGTGTGCCGCCAGCGTGCGCTTGCGCAGAAACTGTCCATTCGCATCCATCAATGTCGCTCCCCGAGTGAGCGGTCTGCCCTCGCAGAGGTTGAGGTGAATACCGAAGCTCGCCTGCTGTGCGAGCTGTGGCATTCGCCGCAACGCGTCCGCCGTCCCGGGCATGTTGACCATGACCGAGGTGCTGGTCACGACACCGGCCTCGATACCCAGGCATATCCCCTCGGTGATGTCCCCGGTCTCGCCGAAATCATCCGCATGGATGATCACGGGAAGGTGGACCCGACGCTGACGGGAGGGTATGGCCGCCTGTGAATGTGTTCGAAGTGGGTGCGCCGCGGACACGCTCCTGGGCTTAGCAGGAAGCATTCCCGCGAGCCTCGCGGACGCGAGCAGGAGCTCGGCCGGCGTCGTGGAGGCGCCCGCCGGGCCTGCATATTGCAGGGGGATGAGGATGTCATCGCAGATGAGCTCAGGGCCTGAGTCGATGAAGCCGACGCCCGGGCATTCCCCCGGCAAAGAGCCGTGGCGGTATCGTGGTGCACGCGCCGCGCGCGGCATCGTTGGCCTCCTGCGCACACGCTATCCCCGATTCCTCTTCGGGTTGGCGCCTGCCGCCGGTGAGATCCCCGTGTTCATCTTCCACGAGGTGCGGGCAGAGGTTTTCGCGCGCCAGGTCGAGTTCCTGCACGGCAACGGCTATCGCACTCTGTCGGTCGCAGAGTTCCTTGCCCTGAGCGCCCGCAAGGGCGGACCGCGAGGGGGCCGGCACGTGCTCCTCACATTCGATGATGCGCGCTTGAACTTCCATCAGACCGCCCTGCCGGTTCTACGCGCCACCGGCGCGCACGCGGCCCTCTTCGCCCCGACCCTGTGGATGGACAACTCGGGGCCGCCCGGCGCGGAGCGCTTCATGGACTGGGCGCAGTTGCGCGAATGCGTCGAGTCGGGCTTGGTGGATGTCGGCTCGCACGCGCATCGACATGCGCTCGTGTTCGATGGCGATCGCCTCGCGGGCTTCGCCACACCCTGGCTCCTCGAGCGATACGACATCTATGACTGGCCGATGCGCCACGGCGCGGGCGGCGATCGCCTCGGCCGCCCGCAGCCCGGAACTCCCATCTACGATGCCACCCCACTGCTCTCGGCGCGCAGCCGCTACCTCGAGAGCGAGGCGCTACGCACGGCCTGCACCGAGCTCGTCGAGCGCTCGGGAGGTGACACGTTCTTCGCCCGTCCCGACTGTTACTCGCTCCTCACTCGCCTCCATCGCTCACTCGCGAGCTCCCTCCGGGGGCGCTTTGCCAGCGCGCGAGAGCTCGAGGCGCTCGTTGCGTCTGAATTCGAGCTGAGTCGAGCGGCGTTCGAAGAGCACCTGGGCTTTGCGCCGACGGCCTTCGCCTACCCCTGGGCCTTGGGCTCGCCGCTCTCCATCCGCATGGCGCGGCGCTTCGGAATCCGCTGCCTCTTCGGCGTGGCCACCGATTACGGCCGCTCGCGCGCGCTACGGCGAGCGGGCGGTGAGCCGCAGGTCTTTGGCCGCATGAAGAGCGACTGGCTCGAGCTCCTGCCGGGCAGGAACCGCGCCCGCCTCCTGCCGGTGCTCGCACGCAAGGTGGCGGCATTCGCCGGCCAGCAACATCTGGCGCACTGATCATGCCGGGCCGAACCATCGGTGTCATGGGGCGCCTCCTCGACCAGGCCGACGGCCTCGGCGTCTATGCCCGCCATCTGCTGCAACACCTCGTGAGCCTCGATGCGGGATCGCGCTACATCGTTTTCCTCGCGAGCCCGGCGGCCCGCGATCTCTTCGCAGGCTCGAGGAACGTCGAGGTGCAGGTGCTTAAGTCCCGCAGCCGCCTCCTCTGGGACCAGGTGCTCATCCCGCGAGCGGCGCGCCGGCTCGGCGTGGATCTTCTTTTCAACCCGAAGTTCTCGCTCCCGCTTTTCTCCCGCATCCCGGGAATCTTCATCCTCCAGAGCTGCGACTGGTACGTGAACCCGGGGAACTATCCCTGGTGGGACAACCTTTACATCCGTGCCATGCTGCCGCTTTACTGTCGCAAGGCGCGGGCGATCCTCGCGATCTCGCAGGCAGCGCTAGATGAGCTTCGCCGCCACGGGCTGAAGCTCCCCCGCGCGATCGTGACTCACGCCGGTGTCGGCCCCCGCTTCACCGCCGAGCGCGATGATGGCGAGTTGCAGCAGTTCCGCCGCGACCATGCGCTGCCCGAGCGCTTCATCCTCACGGTTGCGCGCGTTCTTCATACCGGCCACGACGGTCTCCCCGATTACCCGGGGGGCAACAACGAGCGCCTGATGCGCGCCTACCGGCAGTACCGCCAGCGTGCCGCACAGCCGCTGCCGCTCGTCGTCGCCGGCAAGCGCGTCAAGGAATACCTCCTTGCCCGGGGCTTCGGACCCGCCGATCTCGAGGGGGTGCATTTCATCGGGTTCGTGCCCAACGAGCGCCTGCATGCCGCTTACCGGCTCGCCGACTGCTTCGTGCTCGCAACACTCTGTGAAAGCTTCGGCCTGCCGATCCTGGAGGCACTCGCCACGGGATGTCCTGCCATCGTACCCAACACCGGCGCCGGTCCCGAGGTCGCAGGAGCCGCCGCCCGGCTCGTCGATCCCTATAGTGAGGCTGACCTGACGCAGGCATTGCTCGAAGTCACCCACTCGCAGTCACTGCGGGGCGAGTTGCGCGCGGCAGGTCTCGAGCGTGCGCGTCATTTCGGCTGGCCGCAGGCGGCCCGGCGGGTGCTCGAGGCCTTCGATGCGGTGCTGTCGGCGGACCCGTCCCAGGCACGCACTTGGGCGGTGCGGCGGTAGGGACGGAATGACAGAGCAAGGATAAAGGGGGCCTCATGTGCGGCATCTGCGGATTCAACTGGAGCGATGAGCGTCTGATCGAGCGGATGAAGGCGCGGCTCGTGCACCGTGGCCCGGATGATCATGGCAGTTACGTGGCAGAAGGCGTCTCACTCGGGCACCGCCGGCTCACCATCATCGATCTGAGCGATGCGGGAAGACAGCCGCTTTCGAACGAGGACGGCACCGTCTGGATCACCTTCAACGGGGAGATCTACAACCATCTCGAGCTGCGCTCGCGCCTCGAGTCCAAGGGCCACGTGTTTCGCAGCCGCAGCGACACCGAGGCGATCGTCCACGCGTACGAGGAATACGGGCTCGAGTTCGCCCGGCATCTCACCGGCATGTTCGCGCTCGCCATCTGGGATGCGCCCAGGCGGCGCCTCGTGTTGGCGCGCGACCGGCTCGGTCTCAAGCCCCTTTACTACACGCTCGAGGATGGGCGGGTGCGCTTCGCCTCCGAGATCAAGGCCCTGCTCGCCGATCCCGCCCTGAAACGAGGGCTCCGCCGCCAAGGGCTGCTCGATCTTCTCGGCTACGAGTTCGTACCGGCGCCGGACACGCTCTTCGAGGGTATCAGGAAGCTCCTTCCGGGCTGCCTCCTCACCGTCGAGGGAGGACGCGCGCGTCTCACGCGCTATTGGTCGCTCGAGACGCAGGAGATCGAGCCCACCGAGGAGGCGCTGGCGGACCTCCTCGAGAGTGCGAGCGCCGATCACACCATGAGCGATGTCCCGCTCGGCGCCTTCCTCTCGGGCGGAATCGACTCGAGTACGGTCGTGAGCTTCCTCAGCCGCTCGGTGCCGGCAGGACTTCAGACGTTCGCTCTCGGCTATCGCGAGGCCTCCTTCAGCGAGTTCGAGTATGCGCGCCGAGTCGCCGAGCATTTCCATACCCGCCATACCGAGCTTCTCGTGCAGCCCGTCGATGCGTCCGTGATTCAGCGCTCGGTATGGCATCTCGATGAGCCGACCACCGATCCCTCGAACCTGCCTTTCATGCTCATCTGCGCCGAGGCGCGCCGCTACGTGAAAGTCTGCCTGAGCGGCGATGGCGGCGATGAGATCCTCATGGGGTACGACCGCTTCCGGGCGAGCAAGGCCAACTCCTGGCTCGAGCGGCTGCCGCTGCCGCTGCGGCAACACCTCTACCGCGCCGCGGTGGCGTGTCTACCCGACAATGAGCTCAAGAAGGGCGCCACCAATATCCTCAAGCGCTTCCTTCAGGGGGCGCTCCTCAACGCCGATGGCGAGCACATCCGCTGGCAGTACTTCAGTGATCCGGCGCAAACCAACGCGCTCCTCGAGCCGGGCTTCCTCCAGGGTCTCGACACCGATCCCTTCACGCCGGTCAAGCGCTGGTCCTCACTCGGCCCGAAGGACCGCGGTCACCGCGAGCAGTACGTCGAGCTCAACACGGTGCTGCCGGACAGCGTCCTCATGAAGGTGGACAAGATGTCCATGGCGTGCGGCCTGGAGGTGCGCCCGCCTTTCCTCGATCACCGCGTGGTCGAGTTCTGCTACTCCCTGCCGACCCATCTCAAGCTCAGGGGGCTCACCACCAAGTGGCTGCTGAAGCACACCATGAGCGAGCGGTTGCCGCCCGGGATTGCGAGGCGCGCCAAGCAGGGCTTCAGCATCCCGATGAAGAACTGGATCCGCGGCGAGCTCGCCGAGCTCACGCGGGATGAGGTCTTCTCCTCGCCCCTCATCGGAGAGCATTTCCGGCGAACCGCGCTCGAGCAGCGCTGGCAGGAGCACCAGGCGCGTCGACACAACCACAGCCATCTCTTCTGGATGCTGCTCAACCTTGCGCTCTGGGAGCGGCAGCTTCTGCGCGGCACCTCGGATCCGAGCGCCGAGCCCGAGGAAGCACGCGCTGCAGCGCCCTCGAGCGCCCAGCCCCAGTCCGGATCGCGAGCACGGCTTCAGGCCGTCTCCTGATGCTGACGGCGCTCTATCGCTCCGCATCGCTGCGCACAGCGGCGGCGATGGGGATCGGCGGCATCGGCTTCAGCCTGGGGAGTCTGCTCCTCGCCCGCGTGATGCCGACCCAGGAATACGGGCTCGTATCGCTCGTCCTCGGTATCGTCGCGGTCGCCGGTCTCACCGCGCCACTCGGTCTCGATCAGGTTGCCGCCCGGCGGGGTATCCGACTCGATGCGAGCTGGCGGCGCGCAGCCTTTGGCGCTTGCATGACGACCGCGCTCGCGGCTGCGACGATCGCCGGTCTCGTCTATCACCTCTCCCCGGCCCTGGTGGCGAGCGTGGCGCTGATCACGCTCACCTTGGGTGTTGCACAATCCGCGGGCGGCCATTTCCAGGGTCAGCAACATCTGCGCACCGCGGTCTGGGTGGTGCAGCTCCTGAATGCCGCGCTCGCACTCGTCGCGCTCCTCGCGATAGGGATCGGCCTCACCACCGCCGCCTCGGTGTGTTTGCTCCTCGCCGCAGTGGCGATGCTTGCAGCGGCCGGCGTCTGGTGGTTCCTCAGGCGTCGTGAGGGCGCGGGTGACAACCAACCGACGCCCTGGGGACTGCGCTGGGAGGCCGTCTCGCTTCTGACAGTGCAGACCTGCGGCTCGGCGTTCATGCAGCTCGAGCGTCTGCTCCTCGGCCCGATCGTGGGGCTGCACGACCTGGCGGTCTACAGCGTGCTCGCGGCGCTCGTGAGCTCGCCCTTTCGTCTGCTGCAGGCTGCCGTGCAATTCACGCTGATGCCGACGCTGCGGGTTGCCGCAGATGCCCACGCCCGGCGCGTGAAGATCGCACGCGAAGCCACTCTGGTGTTTGTCACCGTGACCGTGGGCTCAGTGGCCATCTGGGTGCTTGCGCCGCCGCTCGCGCGCTGGCTCGTTGCCGGCCGCTATACGCTCTCGCACGCGCTGATCTTAGCGACGCTCGTCTCGGGATTCCTCAAGGTGGTGAGCGGCTTCATGACGGCGGTCGTGGTCTCGTGCGGCGAGGAACGGCGCCTGCGGACTTTGAGCTTCGTCTGCTGGGGATCGATTGCCATCAGCGTCGCGGGCGCCTTTCTCACTGGGCCCTGGGGACTCGTCGGGGTGTTGTATGGGATCTCCGCCGGATGGCTCATCCGCTGCCTCCTCACCGCGTGGCTGGCCTTGCCCTATCTCAGGCAGCCTCGCGAGAATGAAGGGAGCCGGTTGCCGCGGCAGGTCAGCCTGCGGCCGAGTAACTCGCGATGACCTCGCGGGCACCACCCGGCAGGTCGGTCTTCGGCTCGAAGCCGAGTGACTGACGCGCTGCACGGATGTCGAAGGCGTTGTCGTTCTCGAAGAAGGCAAGGGTCCGCCTGGAGACGGGAGGCTCCGCCCCCACCACTGCACTCACCTGCTCTGCCGCCCACCCCACGGTGAGTCCCAGCCAGCGCGGTGCATGAAAGCCCGGCGGCGAGACCTTGAGCGCCCGCGCGAACTCGCCGACCATTTCCTCCACCGTCATCCAGCGTGGGCCTGCGATGTTGAAGATGTGGTCCGAGACTTCCGGTCCGGCTGCGGCGGCGAGCTCGAGAGCCGCCGACAGGTCATCGATGTAGATGGGATGGCGCAGGTTGTTGCCGCGGCCAATGAAGAAGAACCGCCCTTTGCGTAGCGAGCGGATGAGCTTGGCCGTGCGCGGACAGCCGACGCCGTATACCCAGGAGGGCCTGACGATGACGAGGTCGACGCCCAAGCGGCGGGCCGCCTTGCGGGCGGCCTGCTCGCCGGCAGCCTTGGTCCGCTCGTAGTCGTTGTCGGGGTTGAGCGGAGCGTCCTCGGCGGCTGGCGGGTGCGCGACGTGTCCGTACACGCCTACGCTACTCACCTGTACCACGCGCCGCACCCGAGCGGCCGCGCTCAACTCGATGAGCTTCTCGAGCGCTTTGACGTTGACCGATTCGAACTGCACCGGCGTCGCGTGCACATCGAGATGCACGCTCGCCAGGTTGAAGACCGTATCGACGCCCTCGAGTGCCTGGGCAAGACCCTGCAGCTCGCGGATGTCCTGCACCCGAAAGTCCACGCCGCTCCCCTGAGGCTGCGCCGGAGGATGCACGTCGATGGCTCTCACCTCAAAGCCGCGGCCCGCGAGGTAAGGGGCGAAGTGCGAGCCGACGAAACCAGCCGCCCCGGTCACGAGTACGCGCGCGCCCGCCGATCCCATCGTCATCAGCCTACTTGCGCGCGGAGACGGCGACGGCGTAGCCGCCGCGGCCCGGGATCAGCTTATCGAGGAGTGAGAAGACATACATGAAAGGATAGATCAGCGAGTACATGCGGTACTCCTTGCGCACCGCCTCGAGCTCCTTGCGCGACGTCGGTGCGATCGTCCCCTCCATGACCTGGGGATGCTCCTTCTTGCGGGTGAGCACCTTCACGTATACGAAGTTGATGAGGAGCTCGGCGAACTCCGTGAAGAAGCGCGCATAACCGCCGCTCGCCACGGGGCGCATGCCCACCGAGCGGAACATCGCTTCGAGCTCGCGAATGCGATAGCCCTGCACGACATGGCCGTAGGTGGCAGGTCCCATGCCGATGACGCGCTTCAACGCGGCGACCGGCAGGCGCGTATCGCCGCTCGGCGTCGTGATGATCGCGAGGCCGCCGGGCGCGAGCACGCGGCGGATCTCGCGGTTCAAGCCGCTGACATCGGGAAAATGCTCGTGGACGTCGATCACGATGAGGACATCGAAGGCGCCGTCGGGAAAGGGAAAGCGGTTGATGTCGACGTGCGCCACCGGATCGCCGAGGAACTCCGCCATCTCGGGGATCCCTTGCGGGTACACCTGACCCCAGCTCCAGCGGCCGCCGGCGGCACGGAAGTGATAGTTCATGGCACCGTTGTTGTCGTGACCGGAGATGAGCAGGCACCGCTCATCTTTCACCGGCCCGAGGAGCCGCATCAGGAGCTCCACCTTCTGCCGCTTCTTCAGCGACTTCGCGTACATCTGCAGCTGCCACGGGGTGCCGCTCGATTGCGGGGCCGAAGGGGCGGCATAGTGGCTTCGGGTAACCGGGCTCGTGGTCGTCATGCGGGACTCCAATATCAGGCTGCGGCGGGCTCGAGGTCGCACGCGAGGGGCCCGCGAAAGGCGGCGAGCTGACGCGCAGCCTCATCCACCTGGGCGCCCGTCTCCTTGGTGCTCCAGCGCAGCTCGCGCGCCAGGGTCGCGGCACAGGCGCTGAGCGCGCTCCGATCGAGCGCCTGGCTGAGATAGAGGGGCGTCCGGCGCATCACCACATCCACCAGACGTACGGCCATCTCAGCGCGCGCGGCGTAGGCGACCTGCGCCAGGACCACCGGCAGATCCGGCACGACCCGCGCCGAAAGCGAGGTCTCGGCTGCCATGAGGGCCAGGACATACCGGTGCGCCGCGCCATAGCATTGCTCGAGATGGCTCAGGATGGCGGCATCCAGAGGCGGCGTCCCGCGGGGACCTGCGACGATCGCGCTCGCCCTGGGAGCGAGCTTGCGCGGCCGTGAGCCGATCTCATCCCCCACGCCGAGCTGCCGGCAGGCCACCGTCACGGCCTGCGCGGCCACGGCCGGCGCAATGGTCCACTTCACCCCGACGACGGACACGAGGCCCCTGAGGCCCGCCGGTTCATGATCGATGACCTGCGGGTCGCGCTCGAGGGCGACTTCGGTCCCCTCGTTGCCTTCCTCCTCCGGCAGGAGGCCCGCGAATACGCCCCGGACATCGGCGCCGCACAACCGGTGGTTGCCGAGAACGCTGTTGAGATCGGTCAGGAAAGCGAGCACCTCATCGCGCATGACATCGCTCGAGCGTGTGTCGGGATGACAGCGCAGGTGCCGCGTACCGATGAGCGAGCAGCCGTTCCACGGCAGTATGAAATACGTGGTGTCACTGCGGCCGTGCGCGCGCACCGTGAGCCCGACACCATCAGGGAATGGCAGCGCCCGGGTCACCAGGTTGAAGGCCCTGGAGGCGCGGAACATCGGCTCCTTGGGCCGGCCCGCGCCCGCGGGCAGCCACTCCTCCACCCACGGCCCTGCAGCGTTGATGACGAGCTTCGCCCGCAGCTCCATCTCACGGCCGGAGAGCTCATCGCGGGCACGCACGCCACGGATGTGAGAGTGATGCGCCAGAAGACCTGTTGCACGCACGTAGTTGATGACCTGCGCGCCAGCCTCCGAGGCGGCATTGACGACCGAAAAGAGCAGCCGCTCGGTGTCGAGACATACGGCATCGTGCCAGGCGGCGGCGCCGTTGCAGCCCTCCAAGTCGATGCCTGCGAGCGCTGCCCGGGCCGCAGCCTCGCTGAGGAGGACTCCCCGCGGTAACTGCCGGTCCTCGCGCACGCCACGGTTGCGGTCCATGCTCAAGAGATCGTTGATCCAGAGCGCGGTGCGCATGACGAGCGGCCCGCGCATCCCGAGCCCACGCGTGGGCAGCACGAAGCGCAGCGGCCGCGCGAGGTGCGGAGCCAGACGCAACCACTCCCGGCGCTCGCGGACCGACTCCCGCATACGCTTGATGTCGAGGCGCTGCAGATGGCGCAGCCCCCCGTGAAGGGTTCGCAGACTCTGGCTCGAGGTGGCATTGCCGAAATCGCCGGCCTCGATGAGCGCGACCCGCAGTCCGCGCAGCGCTGCCTCCCAGGCAGCGCAGGCGCCATAGATGCCGCCACCGACCACGAGGAGGTCGTAGGGGGTGCTTGGGAGTCGCGCGATGTTACGCAGCATGGACACGCACCCCCGGCAACTCGATTCCGGCCCCGAACCGGTCGCGCCAGAGTTGAAAGACCATGAGGGCCCAGAGGAGATGACTGTGGTTGTGAGCGCCGCTCTCGTGCTCGCGCATCAGCTGCTCGACGTAGCCGGCATCGAAGAGACCCTCGGCGGCAAGGCTGCCCGGACTCAGGAGCTCGTGCATGAGTCCATTCCATTCGTGAGCCAGCCAGTGCTTCATCGGCATGCTGAAGCCTTCCTTGCCGCGTCGCAGCACCGACTGGGGCAGCGATCCGGCAAACGCGCGCTTCAGGATCCACTTGCGCTCTCCGCCGCGGACCTTGAGCCGCGACGGAATTGCGAGCGCGAGATCCACGACCTCATTGTCGAGGTAGGGCACGCGCGCCTCGAGCGAGGTCGCCATGCTCATCGCATCCACCTTGGCCAGGATGTCCTCCGGCAGATAGAACCGCAGATCACAGCGCATCTGTGCCGCGAGCCGATCGGCCGCCCCGCCCTCCAGAACCGTGCGCACGAGTCCTTCGGCAGCGCCTGTGACCTGCGCACGGAACTCGCGCGTGTAGAGCCGGGCGCGCTGCTCCTCGCGCAGGAACACCATCCAGCGAAGGTGTTGCCAGTCCGCCGGCAGCCGAGCGCCTTCGAGGAACCGGCGCAGCTCGTTGGCGAGCCCGCGCTTGCCCCGTCCGAGCGGCAGGCCACGCGCGAGCCACTCCGCAGCAGCGCGCATCGGCGCGGGCTGCCAGTCGAGGAGGCGCGCGCTCAGCCGATCCGCTCGATAAGTGTCATAGCCGCCGAAGAGCTCATCACCGCCATCGCCTCCGAGCGCCACGGTCACTCTGCGCCGCGCGATCCTCGCGACGAGCAGCGTCGGGAAAACCGAGAAGTCGGCGATGGGCTGATCGAGTTGCGAGATGACTTCCGGCAGCACGGCGAGGTAGTCGGGAGTCAGCACCTCCTCGTGATGCTGTGTACCGCAATGCTCGGCGACGGCGCGCGCATAGCGCAGCTCACTGTAGGTCGGATCGCCGAAGCCGATGGAGAACGTGAGGGGCGGTGTCGGGGAAACTTCCGTCATTGCCGCGACGAGGATCGAGGAATCGATCCCGCCGCTCAGGAATGCCCCGAGCGGCACATCGCTCGCGAGCTGCCGCCGCACCGCGCCAACGAGCGTCTGGCGCAGCTGTTCGGCAACTTCCGTCGCATCGCCAGTGAGATCCGGTGTACCTGCCGGCAGCGACCAGAACCGGCCCTGGTGGATCTTTCCGCCCGAGAAGGTGAGCCAGGCGCCCGGAGGCACCTTCTTCACATCCTCGAAGAGCGTCGTCGGGCTCGCGGTGTACTCGAAAGTCAGCAGTTGATCGACGCCCATGGGGTCGATGACCCGCGCCGAGCCGCCGGCTGCGAGGATGCATTTGACCTCGGAGGAGAACCAGAGGCTGCCGCCGTACAGGCTGTAGTAAAGCGGCTTGATCCCCATCCGATCGCGCGCGAGCAGCAGGCGCCTGAGCTCGCTGTCCCAGAGCGCGATCGCGAACATGCCATTCAGGCGCGAGAGGAATCCGAGGCCGTGCTCCTCATAGAGCCGCGGGATCACCTCGCTGTCGCCCGTGCCGCGGAAGCGATGCCCCTTGGCCGTGAGCTCGGTACGAAGCTCGCGGTAGTTGTAGATCTCGCCGTTGAAGACCGCGTGTACGGTACCCGCCTGGTTGCTCACGGGCTGATCGCCGCTCACGAGGTCCAACACGGCGAGGCGCCGCATGCCGAGGCCGACGCCCGGCTCGATGTGGAACCCCTCCCCGTCCGGCCCGCGATGGCGCATCGCATCGCACATGCTGGCGATGAGCTCGCGTGGCGGTGAGGATCCGCGGGTGGCCACTCCGGCGATTCCGCACATGAGCGCTCCTCAGCTCACGCGTGCAGCCGCTTGCGAAGCTGCATTCCGATCTGGTTGCGCACGAAGCGCAGGGGCGGCTCGAGGGTGGCGAAGCGCTCGAGCGGGGCACGAACCTGCGTCAGCGCCCGCAGCAGGCTCTCCCCGGGATGCATCGGGTCCAGATCGATCGGGACCTTGAGACCCATGCGTCCGACCTTCGAGACATCGTGCGGGAAGGGCAGCGGATCGGTGCCGGGAAGGTCGCGCACGCCGAGCCGCGCTGCGCGCTCGAAGTGGTGGGGGTAACCCCAGAAGACCGGCCGCCCGCCCTCGTCTCCGAGGAAGAGGGTCGGCTTGCGGAATTCGCGGACGAGCTCGTGCAGGAGCCGGCCACGGCGGAAGAACCACTTGCCCGGTCCCCAGGGAATGACACGAGGCACTCCCAACGCCTCAGACTCGCGGAGGACCTCCCGGATCGGCCGACCGTCCGCGAATCGCTGAGTCGTACCGAGAATCAGCACCTCCAGTCCCTCACGGCAGGCTACCTGTCGGCCGGCGACGATGAAGAGCTCCCGCCCGCCATCGCGGGCCAATACACTAATGCCCTCTTCGGTCGGTGTAACCGTCCAGCGACGCAGCCTGAGACCGCAGGTCCCGTCGTAGGCGAACCGCCCATCTGCGAGTGCGCGCAGCGCGCCGAAGCAGTCGTCCGGGGCGCATTCGGCGAGTAGCAGGAAGTACGCTCTGGGCTCGACGCGGGCCGTGCCGTTGCTCGCGGCACACAGGTTTTTGTAGGCGTTCTGCAGGAGGTCATCGGGGTCGTAGCACGAGTGCAGATGGACGTGCGCATCTACGCAGGCGATGACGTGGCTCATAGGCTTATTTCAAGCAAGCTTCGGACCCGCTGAAGGCCAAGGACCGCGGGGCGCGAGCCCCGCCGCGACGAAGGTTGCCAGTGCGAGGCTCCATCGCCGATACTTCGGGTTCCAAAAATAAGTGCGGAGGTGCTCACCCGTGTCCCGGCCCAAGAACAATCCCGATCCCTCGCGCCGCTCCTTCCTGGCGACCGCCGCCGTGGCGGCCTCGGCCGCTATCGTGGGGCTGAGGCCACAGTCCGCCGGCGCCGCGGGCGAGAGCCTGCCGCATCTTTCCGCGAGTGATCCCCTCGCCAAATCGCTCGGCTATCAGGACGATGCCAAGAACGTCGATAAGTCTAAGTTCCCGACCTACAAGGCCGGTGAGCGCTGCGGCGTCTGCCGCTTCTTCCAGGGCAACTCGGGCGAAAAGGCCGGGTACGGCGGATGCCAGATCTTCGCCGGCTACTCGGTGAGCTCCGAGGGCTGGTGCGCCTCCTTCAACGCCAAGAGCTGATTTCGCGCACTTTCGGGGCGCTCGCCCGGTCGCGGGGAGCGCCCCTGCTTGTTGCCCATCATCCGGCGCGCTGAACCGGCGTCATTCCTGCCCGCTATACATTCATTCCCCGTACGTGCTCGCGCCCGGCCGGGGCGGGACTACAATGGCGCCCAGCATCCCAGCTCATCATCCGCCCGGAGATTTCCATGTCATTGAGAATCGGCGACCTGGCCCCCGACTTCACGGCCGACACCACCCAGGGACGCATCAACTTCCACGAGTGGATCGGCAACAGCTGGGCGATCCTCTTCTCGCATCCCAAGGACTTCACGCCGGTGTGCACCACCGAGCTCGGCTACATGGCCCGCCTGAAGCCGGAGTTCGAGGCCCGCAACACGAAGATCCTGGGCTTGAGTGTCGACCCGGTCGAGGACCACAAGCGCTGGTCGAAGGACATCGAGGAGACGCAGGGGGCGCCCGTCTATTACCCGATGATCGGGGACCCGGAGCTCAAGGTGGCGAAGCTCTACGACATGTTGCCGGCCGAGACTACTGGCGAGGCCAAGGGGCGCTCGCCGAACGACAACGCCACCGTGCGCTCGGTGTTCCTCGTGGGACCGGACAAGAAGATCAAGCTCGTCCTCACCTATCCGATGAGCGTCGGCCGCAATTTCGACGAAGTGCTGCGTGCGCTCGATGCCCTGCAGCTCAACGCGAAGCACAGCGTTGCGACGCCGGTCAACTGGAAGCGCGGCGATGATGTGATCATCCCGACTTCCATTCCCGACTCTGAAGCGAAGACGAAGTTTCCCGCGGGCTGGAAGGCCCTGCGGCCGTACCTGCGGCTCACACCACAGCCGAAGTAAGACGCCGGTCCGGGGGCGATTCCGCCCCTCGGACCGCTATCTCAAGGGACGCCGATACCCGTCGGCTCCGCGGTCTCCGTTCCTTTCGGACCGCAGCCCCGCGTCCACGAGACGCTTTTGATGATGCCGTTCGCATCCGTGCGGGCCGTGACGGTACAGCCGTCCAGGTTGTACTGATCGAACCGCCAGGTGGCCTTTCGCCCGCCGCCGACGGTGGTGATGTCCCAGGGCGCGCTCCAGTGAATCTCGAGCTCGGACAGCGATTTGCCGACATAGCCGGCCGCGGTCTCCGAGGGATAGTGCTGGGGCGGTGAGGCACAGGCGCTCGCAAGGAGTCCCATGGCGAGCCCGATGAGTCCTGATCGTAGAGGCATGCCGCGAGCATGCCTGAATCCGCTCCTGAGGACAGCCGCCATGGCCTAGCGCAGCAGCGCTTTCTGCGCCGCCCAGGCCGTCAATAACGCCAGCACGACGCTCGCCGCCAGCGCGAGCGCGGCGCGGTGCTTCTCACGGCTGACGAGATGCTTGCCGTCGAGCGGCGCGATGAGAAAGGGCTCCCCGTGAGTCGTCTGTCCAACGACGCTTACGCGCGCGTCTTTCGAGGCAAGACTCGACTCGACCTGCTCTCGTGCGGCGGCACGCGCACTCTCCCATTCGTCGGCATCGAGGTGGCCGTCGTGATTGCGGTCGAACCTCGCGAGCAGTCCCGCCTGATCCTCCTTCCACCCGACGACGACCTTGCCCACCTCTCGCTCGATCGACTCGACCATCGAGCGAGAGCGCAGCTCACCGAGCACCGTCAGGTGCGCGCCCTGGCAGATCAGCCGCTCCGTGTAGCGATACTCCCGGTTCGGACTCCAGGTACGTCCTTCGAGCCCGGGCAGACACGCGGGCCGGGCCACATCGCCGTACCAGGTCTCGTGCGAGGTCGGAGTCACATCGGCGCCGACGGGGCCGATGAGGCACTCACCGCCGGCATCGCGCAGCGAAAAAGGTGCCACGCTGGCGGCGCGGTCGATGACATTCCATTGGCTGCGGTTGCCGACCGAGGTGCGGTGCTCGATCTTGTAGTCCCACCACACGCAGGGCAGCCCGCTCAAAGGAGCGGCCATGGGTCCTTCCGGCGGGGGGCCCGCCTGTCCTTCCACATGGACGTAGCCTTGCGCGGCAGAACGGATCTGCGCGACGGGCGTATCTGCGGCGAAGTGATCGCGGCGCAGGCTGCTGAAGAAGCGATAGACGGCGTAGACCGTGCCGGCGGCCAGCAGGACTGCGAGTGCGAGGAAATCCGGCGCGAAGGCCTGCGACGTCACTTGCTGAATGCCAGCCTCACATCGACATCCGCGGTCTGCGTGGAGTCGAACTTCAGGAGCCGGGCCGGCGAGAAGTTGAAGATGCCCGCGATGAACGCATCGGGGAATGTCTCGATGCGGATGTTCTGCGCGTTCGCGGCGTCGTTGTAGATCTCGCGGCGGTCGGCGATCGCCGTCTCGAGTGCGCTGATGCGGGCGGCGAGGTTACGGAACACGAGGTCGGCCTTCAGCTCGGGATAACGCTCGGCTACCGCGTAGAGGTTGGCGAGGCCGCTGCGCATGACACTCTCCGCTGCGCTGACCGAGGTCACATCGCCCGAGGTGCGCGCCGTCTCCACGCGCGACCTTGCCTGGGTCACCCGCTCGAGCGTTTCGCGCTCGTGCTGCATGTAGCGCTTGCAGACCTCGATGAGCTTCGGCAGCTCATCGTGCCGCTGCACCAGGAGCACGTCGATGTTGGACCAGGCGAGCTTCACCTCGTTGCGATTGCGCACGAGGCCGTTGTAGCTCGTGATCGTGAAGCCGATCGTCAGAACCAGGATCAGGACGAAGATCATCAGGCTCGTCATGTCTCACTCCGAATCCGGCGCGTGGCGCCGGTCGCAACGAGACCGCAGTGTCCCAGAGCACACCCCGGAGCCGCCATCGAGAGCCCTTGAACTGTGCAGGGGGTAGCACTCCCCCGGCCGTGAAACGTGACGCGGCGACCATTTTCCCGCTAAGATTCGCCTCCCAACCGCCGCCGATCCGGCACGGAACCTACAAACGCCAGGGGATCTATGCGACTGCACCGCTTTGCCGTTTTGGGGCTTCTCCTGGGGCTTTCGGGGACGGCGCTTGCCGCCGGTGCGGCCCCGGATGGCGACTCGCTGCATTCGAGCTGGCTCGATCGGCAGACGAGTCCGTCGCAGAACTTCTTCGAGTTCGCCAACGGCGGTTGGCGCAAGAGTAACCCGGTACCCGCCGCCTACTCCACCTGGGGCACCTTCAACATCCTCCAGCTGCGCAACCAGAAGGTGCTCCGCGAGCTCATTCAGAATGCGGCCAAGTCACATGGGGCGCCCGGCAGCCTCGAGCAGAAGGTCGGCGACTTCTACGCAAGCGGGATGGACGAGACGCTCATCGAGAAGGTCGGGCTGAATCCGCTGTCGCCGGAGCTCGATGCCATCGCCGGCATTCGTACCCTTCCTGACCTCGAGCGTGAGGTGGCTCACCTGCAGCTCATCGGCGTCGATGCCATGTTCGGCTTCGGGCAGATTCAGGATTTCAAGAACTCCACGCAGGTCATCGGAATCGCCGCCCAGGGCGGCCTGGGCCTCCCGGATCGCGACTACTACCTCAAGCAGGACGCGAAGTTCAAGCAGATTCGCGCCGAGTACGTGGCCCACGTTGCGAGAACTCTGGAGCTCCTGGGCGAAGACAAGCAGCAGGGTGCGGCTGACGCCAAGACCATCATGACGATCGAGACGCAGCTTGCACAGGCGTCGATGTCGCGGGTGGAGGAACGAGATCCGCGTGCCATCTATCACGTCATGAACCTGGTCCAGCTCGATCAGGCCACGCCGAATTTCTCCTGGAGCAACTATTTCCTCGAAATGGGCCATCCGGAGATCAAGAGCATCAATCTCGCGATGCCGAAGTTCTTCGGCGCGCTCGGCAAAGAGCTGCGCAGCGTGCCCGTCGGTGAGTGGAAGGTGTACCTGCGCTGGCGCCTGATCGATGCCTTCGCGCCGTATCTCTCGAAATCCTTCGTCGATGAGGATTTCAAAATGCGCTCGGTGGTGACCGGGGCGCAGAAGCTGTTGCCTCGCTGGCAGCGGGTGGTGGGTGCCGAGGACGACGCGCTCGGCTTCGCCGTGGGCAAGCTCTACGTGGAGAAGGAGTTTCCGCCCTCTTCCAAGGCAGCGGTGCTCGACATCCTGCACAACGTGCGTGCGGCACTGAGGACGGATCTCGCGACACTGGCCTGGATGACCCCCGCGACCCGAGAGGCCGCGATCGCGAAGCTCGACCTCATGGGCGAGCGCATCGGCTACCCCGATAAGTGGCGCGACTACTCATCGCTGCGCATCGATCGCGGGCCGTACGTGCTCAACGTCATGCGCGCCAACGAGTTCGAGCAGAAGCGGGAAATGAACAAGATCGGCAAGCCGGTCGACCTCCAGGAGTGGCTCATGACGCCGCAGGAGGTGAATGCCTACTATTTCCCGCCCATGAACAACATCAACTTCCCGGCCGGGATCCTGCAGCCGCCGTTCTTCGATCCGAAGGCGCCGGTAGCCGTTAATTATGGCGCGGTCGGCTGGGTCATGGGTCATGAGATGACTCACGGCTTCGATGATCAGGGGTCACAGTTCGACGGCCACGGCAACCTCAAGAACTGGTGGAAGCCGGAGGATGCCAAGCGCTTCCATGCCGCCACCGGTTGCATCTCGGATCAGTTCTCGACCTACACCGTGGATGGCGACTTTCACGTGCAGGGCAAGCTCGTCACCGGCGAGGAGACCGCCGATCTCGGCGGCATGATGCTGGCCTGGCGCGCATTCCATGCCTCGAGCGCCTACAAGAACGCCAGGACCGTCGACGGCTTCACCCCGGACCAGCAGTTCTTCCTCGGCGCCGCTCATGTCTGGGCGAGCAACATACGTCCCGCCGAGGCGCGCCTACGCGTCACTATCGACCCGCACGCGCCGGACCAGTACCGCGTGAACGGCACCATGGCGAACCTGCCGCAGTTCCAGGACGCGTTTCATGTGCCTCCCGGCAGCCCCATGGCCAACGCCCATCGCTGCGTGATCTGGTAGGAAAGGCTGGTGCGACGGGATCGATGCGGCCGTCGCTCAGCGGCCGACGAGGACCATGCAGAAGCCATCGTAGCCCTTGGCGCCGACAGTCTGGATGGAGGTGGCCGACACGCGCGGCTCTGCCGCGATGTCCTCATAGAGCTGACGCACGCCCCGCACCAGAAAATCGGTGGTCGCAGCGTCGATGACCTTGCCATCCCGGATGACGTTGTCGAACACCATCACACTACCTGGGCGTGACAGCTCGAGGCAGGCCCGGAAATAGTCCGGGTAACCCTCCTTGTTGGCATCGATGAAGAAGAAGTCGAAGGGACCGTTGAGTGCGGGCATCAGGTCGAGCCCGGCGCCTACCCGGACCTCGGTCACCTCCGCGAGGCCCGCGCGGGCGATGTTGGCCCGTGCCACCTCGGCATGCTTGGGGTTGTATTCCAGTGTGACGAGCCGGCCCCCTGCCGGCAGAGCTCGCGCCAGCCAGATGGCGCTGTAGCCGCCCAGGGTGCCGATCTCCAGGATGCGGCGTGCCCCCATGGCCCGCGCCATGAGCTCGAGGAGCTTGCCTTGCGCCGCGGTTACGGCAATCTCAGGAAGGCCTGCGGCCTGACTGGCCTCGAGCGCGTCGGCGAACGCAGGATCGGGCCGCACGATGAGATCGTCGAGGTAATCATCGACAGCGGTCCAGGTCTTTTGGCTCATGGCCCTGCTCCTCTTCGGGGTCTCGAGTGACTCACGTCTAAGTTCTATTCCTGCCGCTGGTCTTTCAAACCGCGACATGACGATAATTCGCCGCGCTCGTCCCTGATCCTGCGGTTACCCGGCCAAACCACCACTCTTGCGCCACAAAGTCAAGCCGTGACGCTGAAACACATCCTGCGGGGCTTTACCGTCGCCGCCACCTGCCGAGCCGGCCTCCTCTGCCTTGCGCTCGCGACCCTCCTCACGGCCCCAGGGGCCTTCGCCGCCACGACCCCGGCAGCCCCCGCACGAGGCGGTAAATGCACCCTCCTCCTGGGAGGCGGTGGCACCGTCACGACCAGCGATGACGTGAATAGCCGCTGGTTCGTCGTCAACAGTGCCATCTCGAAGGCGCTGATGACCGATCTGAGCGCCGATGGCTACCGCATCATCGACTTCATCGTGGATATTCGCGATGTCGACCAGCGGGCAGCCGCGATGATGCAACAACTGCATGCCGCCGGTTGCGAGCAGGTCATCGAGGTGGGCGATGAGCTTCGGGGAAGCGTCGCACAACCCCAGGTCGTCTCGCGTTTCGCCTTCGTGATCTCCGTCCTGCAACCGAAGGTCGACCCCACCGCTCCGCGGACGCTTCAGGTGGGTGGGACGTATCAGAAGGACTACGAATACCCGATGACCGCCGAAGTCCTGCAGGCGCTGTCGGTGAGCCAGCTCGCCAAGACGATGGCGACCGACCTCGAGCATGCCGGCGCACTGCAGAAATGACGGCGATGCCGTCGTAGTCCCCGTACAATTAACGGTTCCGTAATGCGCAGTACCGGGGGGCGCCGTGCTGACCTATGCAACCGTGGGCTCGAACCGACTCACCGAAGCCAAGGCGTTCTACGACGCATTGTTGCCAGGCGCCGGCCTCACTCGGATGTTCGAGCACCCCTCGGGAGGGCGAACCTATGGCAAGGACGGCCGGGTCGTGTTTGCAGTCATGGCCCCTTACGACAAAGGTCCGGCGACGGTGGGCAACGGCACCATGATCGCGTTTCACCTTGAAACGCCGGACGCCGTAACAGCTTTCTACAGGAAGGCGCTGGAGCTCGGGGCGAAGGACGAGGGAGCTCCCGGGTATCGAGGTGGCTCGCCCTTCTTCATGAGTTACTTCCGCGATCTCGATGGGAACAAGCTGTGCGCGTATCACCAGGGGCAGTCCGTCTAGCGAGCCCTCGCCAGGCCGCTGACGCAAGGGTTGGCTGCAGGCTTGATACAGCCATTCGCCTCGAGCCTTGCAAAGAAGCTCCTGATGTCCCCTACCAGGAGATCCGGCTGCTCGAGCGCGGCGAAGTGGCCACCCTTCGGCATCTCAGTCCTTTGCACGACGTTGTATAGCGGGTCGATCCAGCGCTCGGGCGGCGTGGCGACTTCCTTCGGGAACACGGCGTAGCCGACCGGAGTCTGCAATCGCGGGGGAACGACGGCCTTATCGAAAAGCCGGTCCTCGCGGTAGATGCGCATGGAGGAATTTATAGTGCCCGTCACCCAATAAAGGGTCACGTCCGTGAGGAACGTGTCACGATCCACCGCGTGCAGGAAGTCACCATCGTTGTCGGTGAGGTCCTGAAACCTCTCGGTCATCCAGGCGAGCCACCCCACCGGGGAATCGGTCAGTGCGTACGCAATCGTCTGCGGCTCGCTTGCCTGAAGCCCGAAGAACGCGCTTCTGCCCTCGTCCCACCATTGACTGTAGCGTCGGCGCTCCTCGGCGGTCAGTTGTTTCACCGCACCCGGGCTCGGGGGCCTGAGAATGGGAAGGAGGTTCAAATGGAGCCCAATGACATGGGCGGGAGCCTGCCGCGCCATCTGTCGGGCGACCTCGGAGCCCCAGTCCCCGCCCTGAATGCCGTATCGCGAGTAGCCGAGGCGATCCATCAGGACGATGAGGGCTTTTGCCATCCGCATCGTGCCCCAGCCTCGAGTCGTCGTCGGCCCGGAGAAGGCGAAGCCGGGAAGCGATGGGACGATGACGTCAAAAGCCGGCGTATGGCGGTCCTTCGGATGCGTGAGCGGCTCGATCACACCCAGGAACTCGGCGAAAGAGCCCGGCCATCCATGAATCAACATCAACGGTATGGCATCCGGCCGTGGTGAGCGCTCATGAATGAAAAAAATCGTCTGTCCGTCGATCTCGGTCGTGAACTGATCGAGGCGATTGATGCGCGTCTCTTCGGCGCGCCAGTCGTAGCCATTCTGCCAGTAGCCTGCGAGCGCGCGGACTTTGCTGATGTCGGCGCCATACTCCCACCTCGTGCCTGGCAGTTGGTCGGGCCATCGGGTCTCCGCCAGGCGGTGCCGCAGATCGTCGAGCACGCTCTGAGGAATATGAATCTTGAAGGGCTTGATTGCGGCGGGCTTCGCAACCGCATTTTGGGCATGGCCGATCTGCACCGCCGCCAGGAGAGCCAACACTGTGGCCAGGGTGCTGATCGTCCAAAAGATGGTGCCACGACCCGACTTCGGTTCAACATTCATCTTGGGAATCCCCCGACAACCCTACCGAACGTGCCCGCAGCCCGCCGCAATTATTGTGACTGCGATCTCTTCACACTAATCGTTCACCGTATGGTGATGTATTCAGCATTCCGAAGCAAGGCTCACGCGTCTTCTCTGCTCGGCGGGACATGGTAGGCTGTGTCCAGCCGCCGGGAAAAACGGAGAGAAGCGATGGCCAAGAACGTGATTTGTCTCTGGTACGACGGTGCAGCAGAAGAGGCTGCCAGGTTTTACGCCAAGACTTTTCCGAACAGTGCCGTGACGGCAGTTCACCATGCCCCCGGTGACTACCCGGCGGGCAAGCAGGAACAGGTGCTCACGGTCGAGTTTACGGTGCTGGGCGTGCCATGCCTCGGCCTCAATGGCGGTCCGGCCTTCAGGCACAGCGAAGCCTTCTCATTTCAGATCATCACCGAGGACCAGGCCGAGACCGACCGCTACTGGAATGCCATCGTCGGTAACGGCGGTGTCGAGAGCGCATGCGGGTGGTGCAAGGACAAATGGGGCCTCTCCTGGCAGATCACCCCGCGCGTATTACTGGATGCCATAACCGATTCGGATCGCGCCGCCGCGAAGCGCGCCTTCGAGGCGATGATGAACATGGGCAAGATCGACATCGCCACGATCGAGGCAGCCCGACGCGGATCTGCTCGCTGAATTCCAGAGCGCGCTGCTTCGCCCCATCCTGATCCATCGCCCGTTCCGCCCTCAGCGGCGAGTCAGCGCCTGTGGGACTATTCCTTGGAATCCTTTGCCTTCAGGCTGTCCTGGTTCGCCTCGATGAAACCCTTGATCTCATCCGCCATCGAAAGCAGCCGCAACCACTGCTCTTTATAGAGCGTGACCGGGAATCGCCCCATGCCATAAACGGAGAGCGCACCCTTCTCGCTGACTTTCATCGCGAGCTTGCCGCGCCCTCCCTGCTTCAGCCGCTCATTTTCAGCTCGCAGTCTCGCTAGCTCTGCTTGCACGTCTTCAGTCATGCGGAAATCTCCAGGGCGATCCAGGTCCAAATTATACCTTCCCCGCTGAACGAGCAGTCCCAATTGCGCGTGGAGCTGGTACGCCCCTTGAAAGTGATCTTGCGACGCACTGTCATCCGATGCATGGGCCTGAAGCGTTTTACCGAGCCTCGCCAGACTCGCCTTTCAAGGCTAGCCAGGTCTTTTCCGCCTCGGCCAAGTAAGTTTGTGGCGCGTCGAGGAAGTAAACCAGCGAGGTTGCCGAACTGAAGCAATAAAGCTTGTGGGTATCTGGGTCGGTCCAATTGAGCGAGCAGTCGGCCGGAATTAACTTTCCCGCAACGAGTCCGATTGGATCGTTATTCGCGAACGCTCCTTTCATCTTCACCGGAGGCACAGCCCATTTCCACATGCCCGTGTGCTCAACCATGGCCCTCGTGGCAGCCGCCGAGTCGGCGTTGGTCCGAGGCCCGGCTGCTGTGACGTCAGGCTTCTTCTGCTGCGCGAAGGCCGGCACACTGGGTACCGCGTAAGTTGAGAGCAGAGATATCGATATTAGAGTGAGAGCTCCGTGCTTCCGGATCATGCTTTCCTCCTCGAGTGGCAGAGGCCCCGCGACTCCATAGTGTACGCCGCGCCGATTGCCCCAGCCGTTCTCACCTTGTCCGCCAGGAACGGTACCGCTTCACAGTTAGTCCTTGTATATCAGTATCTTACAATGCTTTTCTCTGATGAAATCTCGCAAAATTCTCGTGGGGTCAAGCGCGTAACGCGACGATGGGAGAGATCGCGATGAAGGTGCCTTATGCGACAAAGTGGCAGAACGAGATAGACGACCTGAGGAAGATCGTACTCAGCTGCGGTCTGGTCGAGGCGTTGAAATGGGGTAAGCCCGCGGCGAAGTGCGTGCCGATGATCTTGAGCGGCCGGGGGTTCAACGAGCTCGCGGATTGAGGGCTCTCGCCATCATTCACGCGTGCATACCGTATTCGAGGTCGCCGCCCGTCCTTTTGCACCGGGAGTGATCAGGTCAAACGTATATTGCCGCTTGTCTCGCAACCGAATCACCGCCTTGGCACCGTCCGCCGGGTAGCCGTCCACCCAGTGAGAGCCGTCAAAGGATCCCGACCTGCTGGACCTCGTGTAGTACGACCCGTCGTTGTCGATGGATACGATGTTCCATTGCTTCGCGTTGCCATCGAATCCAACGAACGTGGAGGCCGTATCACCCGGCTGACCGTTCTGGGGTGCAAAGGTCGTATCGGCGCGCACCCACCTACCCCAGGGCCGATTGACGCTGTGGAAGCGCCAGACGGTGCCATCGCTCGCATGCGTAACGCAATTGAACGTACCTACAAGCGCCTCCAGCCCGGACGGTGTCGGCGTGGCGGCGCTGACCGTGGAGTTGGCCAGACAGGCACTCGCCGCGATTATCGATACGAATAGAACGCGCTGACTCATACCGCCTCCGCTGACAAAGCAGGCCAGTCGAGACTAGCAGTGTGGCTTCGAGAAGCATGTACCGTCAGCGCACGGACGGCTCAGTTCGACGATTTGCGCAAGTCTTTGGAGCCCGACCGGACGCGAAACATTGCTACCGAGTGGGTGGCGACGACTGCTTCGATGCGGCCGTGGCTGACGCTTTCGGTGTGCTGCCACAGGTCGCGCACCGCATAGCTGTCAGCGCGCTGCAACCCGATTTCCTGCGCCGTCGTCCCGATGTCAACCGGCCCGCGCCCGGGATTGAGCAGAATCACCGCGACGGACCGATCGGACATCGGCTTCACCCAGACCTGCGTCTTGCCATCATCGCGCACCCTGTAGCCTTGACGGCCTCCCCAGTCCTGGTCCACCGCGATCACTTCGCGATTGGTGAGTATGTCCCGCACGTCCTTGGGCATGGTGCGCAGGTCGTTGCCGGCGATCAGCGGCGCGTTGAGCAGTGCCCACAGGCTGAAATGCGCTTTGCTCTCGTCGGCAGTCAGGTATCCGTTGCCGACCTCCAGCATGTCCGGGTCGTTCCAGGCACCGGGATGCGAAGCCTTGGACAGCGCGGCCTGCTGGTCCGCGATGTCCAGGATACCTCGCGGATATTCATTGTCGGGCAGGTCGGTTTTCCATCGCGGAGTAATGTCCTGGGTCGTGCGCCAGAGATTGCCGACAGATTGAGCCCAATGCCACGGAGCCTCATTGCCCCACTCGCAAAGGCTGTACACCATTGGCCTTCCCGTACGGGCAAGCGCGTCGCGCATCGCCGTATAGCGTTGCACGTATGTCTCGCCCTGGTAATCACCACAGTTGTCGTATTTCAGATAGTCGACACCCCAGCGAGCGAACTGCGCGGCGTCCTCCTTCTCATGGCCGATGCTGCCCGGATAGCCGGCGCACGTCTTGGCGCCAGCCGATTCGTAAATGCCCAGCTTCAGACCCTTGCGGTGCACGTATGCGGCCACCGCGTCGATGCCGCGCGGAAACTTCCTGGGATCCGGCACCAGATCGCCGCTCGGGCCGCGCTTTTTGAGCAGCCAGCAGTCATCGATGTTCACGTAGACGTAGCCTGCGGCTTTCATACCGGAGGTGACCATGGCGTCGGCGGTCTCCTCCACCAACTTTGCGCTGACATCGCAGTGAAAGCTGTTCCAACTGTTCCAGCCCATCGGCGGCGTCCGGGCGAGCCCGTTGTCCAGTGCATCGGCAGGAGTGAGGGCGACCATCGATAGCATCATTGCCGCGGCGGTCGCCAGGATTTTGTGCGCTGCAGGCATCAGGCTCCTCCATCACGAGGTGAACGTGTACATAGTCAGTGGCGTAGAGCTTACCGTGAGGCCCCACCATCGTGGGCTGAATTCAGGACGGCTTGCACTTTGTCTGTCAGTGATGTACAAAGAGGCCGAATACGAGGAGACCCATGCTTAGGATCGATCTCGCCTCAAACGTCCCGGTATACGAGCAGATTGCCAACGGCCTGCGTGCCGAGCTCGTGGCTGGGCATTTCGCTCTGGGCGACAAGCTGCCGACCGTCCGGGCGCTCGCGATCGATCTGGGGGTCCACCACAACACGGTGGCTGAGGCCTATCGCGCGCTGGCGGACGAGGGATGGCTGGAGCTAAAAAGACATCGCGGCGCGACAGTCCGAGAGCGTCGCTCCGCACCCAACCGGTCCGAGGGCCCCGAGAAGTTTGCCCGCCCGCTGAGGGAGCTTCTCGCCAAGGCGCTGGCAGAAGGGCTGTCGCGCAAATTACTGATCCGCGAGCTCATCAACAGCGCGCGTCGACTCAAGGAGGGAGGGCTATGAAGGTGGTTCGGAAATCCTCCTCGTTCCGTAGAATCGCCAGTGAGGTGCCGAAGTGAGTCCAACTCTCGTCATACGTGTCGTCCTGCTTGCGCTCGCGACGTTTTCGGCGGTCATGCACTGGTTCCTGCCGCGACTGACACGCCCCGATCTCTACTTTGCAGTCACCGTAGCGCCTGAATTTCGCGATACCACCGAGGGCAGACTCATTCTGAGCCGGTACCGTCGGGGGCTTATCGGCGCTTCCGGGCTGACGTTGGCGCTGCTCGGGGCGCTTGTCCTGACGCCTCCACCGGCACTCGCGGCATTGGCCCTATTATTACAGCTCGGCGCATACTTCGCCGTCTACTATCGGGCAAGACGCCTCGTACTACCTCACGCCCTCGCGCCGACCACGATCCGTGAAGCACGGATCGGGACGCCTACTCGAAAGATCCCCGGCGGATGGATGACTATGTCCGGGCCGTTCGCGCTGCTCTGCGCGTGCGCCGCCTATCTTGCCGCGCACTGGCGGCAGCTCCCTGCTCTCCTCGCCCTTCACTTCGGCACTGACGGCCAGCCCGACCGGTGGGTGGCGCGCAGCATCGGCACGGTCTTTCTTCCAATACTCATAGCCGTAGTGATTCTTTCTGTTCTGACACTTCTTCTCTACGGGATGACCCACTGGCTGCGTCCGATCTACGTGAGCGGCGCTCAGGGCGAGAATGAGTCACGATTTCGCAGGACTGCTTCCACCGTGCTTCTCGTGATTGAATACTGGATTGCGGCGCTCTTTTCCTATATCGCGGTCAGGCCCCTTCTTCCCTCCTCGCTCGAGCGTCCACCCAGAGCGATCGCGATGGTCGCCGGACTCATCGCGATTACAGGCGGCGCGGTCCTCATGTGGCTTGGCCAGGGCGGCAATCGAATGCGATCTCAGCAGCCTTCGGGTACGGGCTCAGTCAGACCGGTGGGAGACCGCACGGAGGATCGCTTGTGGAAGTTAGGGGTCTTCTATTTCAATCGCAATGACCCGGCGGTGATGGTCGAGCGGCGATTTGGAATCGGATACACCGTGAACTTCGGGCACCCCGTCGCCTGGATTATCGTTCTTATCCCACTACTCTCAGTCGTCGCGATCACGACCACCATCGCCCTGAGGCACACGGTGCGGTAGACCGGTGACTTTCTCCGCTCCGAAGAGGGCACCCTGCATCGTCCACCGTGGGTTAGCGCCCGGCCCGCTGCACGTCGCAGGACAGGAGAAATCAGGCAGGGGTCGGAATGGAAGGATAGGCCCAAGCCTCTGAAAGTAAAGGCGGAGCAGCCGCCCTCGCCCACCGGACACGGGATCTCGATCAGGTGTTTGTGGTTTTTAAGGCAGGCTGAAAGGGAGAAAGATGTCGAGGCGGCGAGCAGGGTTTCCATTCGAGACTGGATGAGCCCATAATGATTCCGGCAGCCCGATAAAAGAGTGCTGGGTCCCGGCCCACAGAAGATTCCACATCGGCCGGGCGGCGTCCCAACGGCCAATGCGCTTCGGAGGGAGTCACCCATGATCGTCACAATAATCTACCCCAACGCCTGCGTTGCTGGATCCCTCATTGGTATTGCCACGATGCCCGCAATCCACGGCGGCTAAGTCGAAGTCCTCAGACGCTCAATTCACCGTCAAAGGATCATTGCAGGTAACTGCCTTCTTCCGGCGCCGCGCCCACGCACGCGGCACTCGAGCCAACAAGGCCGGGTGAGTTCCTCGAAAGAGCCGCGGGTCGCGGTGCGGCTCTGCTGATTGGCCGGCCAGGCAGGGACAGCAAGGAATTCGCTGCTCCACTGAGCGTAGCGTCGATGAAGCGAGCGGGGTTTCACGCCACAGGCCAAAGAGCCTACAAACAAAAGAACGAGAGGGGGATACGCCATGAGATACAACCTCCGATCCACTCTGGTCATAGCCGGTCTCGCGGGCAGCTTGCTCTGCGCTCGCGCAGGCGCACAGAGTTGTGCCGTCAATGTCCCACACATCACCGGCACCTGGGTCGTACTGCCCTATCAAATGCCGATCAACCCAATCTCAGCCACCATGCTTCCGACGGGGAAAGTCTTGCTCGTGGCCGGTTCGGAAAACGATGCTACTAACAATTCGAAGGGTGCGGAGAGCTATCGGGCGGCGGTTTGGGACCCGACGGGTACCACCGAGAGCAGCATCGCCGTAAAGAACCTGAACTACGATGTGTTTTGTAGCGGCACCGCCGCGCTCCCGGATGGCCGCTCGCTCATTGTGGGTGGGACTTCAGACTATACGTTCACCGGGGAAAATCGCGCTTCCATTTTCAATCCCATCTCCGGGGAGTTCATCCAATCGCAGAATATGGCGAATGGGCGCTGGTACGCCTCAGCGCTCGCGCTCGGGGATGGTCGCGTCATGGCAATGTCGGGACTCACGCTGACTGGCGGTACGAATACGACGATCGAGATCTATGATCTGAGGAGCGCCGGGACCGGCTGGGGCGCGCCCACGAGCGTCCCGTTCACACCGCCGCTTTATCCGCGAATATTCCTGCTCCCGAACGGGAAGGTCTTCTATACCGGACAGGGTCAGAGCTCATCCACTGCGAACTCATGGATCTTCGATCCGGCAGCCGCCGGCTGGACCGTATCAGCGCCCACGACCGCAAATCGCATGTCCGGCTCATCCGTCCTGTTGCCGTTGCTGCCGCCGAATTACACACCCCACGTGATCAATTTCGGCGGGGGCAGCCCCGCGACGAGTACGACTGAATTGATTGATCTCTCCGCCAGCAGTCCGAGCTGGACGCCAGGGCCAAACATGTCCACCGGTCGCATCCAGATGAATGCGGTGCTCCTGCCGAATGGAAACGTGCTCGCCGAAGGCGGCTCCGTCAACAACGAAAGTCCGGATACTCTGGGGAAGACGGCCGATCTCTATGATCCCGGCAGCAACACGATCCGTTCCGGAGGTTCCGGCGGCACTGCCGCCTACTCGCGCCTATATCATTCCACCGCGCTTCTGCTCCCCGATGCCACCGTCATGAGCATGGGTAGCAACCCTGGAGCCAGGGGAAGTTATGAGGCTGCCATCGAGATTTATACCCCGCCTTATCTGTTCGATGCGACCGACCATCCGATCACGAACAATCGGCCGAATATTACCGGAATTTCGTCGACGCTGGTCGGCTACAACGCCCTCCTTTCGGTGAGCTACACGAGTACCTCGGCGATCAGCTCTGCGGTGCTGATGCGCGTCGGCTCTGACACCCATGCGTTTGACATGGAGCAACGCATGGTCGGTTTGTGCGGCCCGACGCCTGAACAGCCGACTTGCAACGGTTCAAACAATACGATCAATTTGACTACGCCACCAAATGGCAACGTTGCGCCCCCGGGCTATTACATGCTCTTTTTGCTGGACAGCGCCGGCGTCCCCTCCAAGGCGAGTTTTATCCAGCTGACGCCTTACTCGACGAGCGCGCCTTCCGGGATCATCGCCTCTCCCGCTTCCGATGTAACCATCTCTGCCGGCGCTACCGTGAACTTCGGTACGAGCAGCGCCGCGGCGAAATATTCCTGGATCTTCCCCGGCGGCTCGCCCGCAACTTCGACTGCCCAGAACCCGGGCAACGTGACCTTCTCCACGCCGGGCACTTACCGGGTCTCGCTCACCCTGATCGATTCAAGCGGTAACTCTGATTCGAACCCGCCCACCCGACAAATCACCGTCAATCCCACCGGCCCCGACTTTGCGATCACGGTGGGTCCTTCCGCTCAGCAAGTCGTTCCCGGCGGAGCGGCTCAATTCACAGTCGCCGTGACCCCTCTGAGTGGTTTTACCGGCTCGGTCAACCTGACGGTCGGCAGCGAGTCCGGGTTTCCCAGCGGCATTACCAGCGGCGGCTTCAGTCCTGCTTCCATCATCGGCTCGGGATCCTCTGTACTGACCATGGACACGACGACCAGCACGATTCCATGGGCGCTGTCCTTGACGGTCACCGGCACCAGCGGGGCACTGACTCACACTGCGTCGACAACCCTGCTGGTGAACCTCGCACCCCCCGCGACGATTGCAGCCACGCCCGGCGACGGCCAGGTTGCGCTATCGTGGCCCGCATCCATCGGCGCGACGGGGTATCACGTGAAGCGCGCCACCGTGAGTCAAGGACCCTATGTGGGCGCGGCGTGTCCCGCGGGTACGAGCTACGTCGATACGGGCCTGAACGACGGCACGCCCTACTATTACGTGATCTCGGCCGCTTTCAGCGGCAACCCCAACGCGGGCGGAGAGAGCGCCAACTCCGGCGAGGCGAGCGCGACACCACAGGCCGCGCCTCCGATGCCGCCATCGCCGCCAACAGGTCTCAGCGCCAAGGCGACCAAGCCCCGCACGCTTTCCCTGCAGTGGGTCCAATCTACGAGTGCGGGTGTCACGCAGAACAGCATTTATCGTCGCACGAGCGGTACTCCATATTCATCTACGCCGCTGGCGACCATCAGTGCGACCACCGCGTACCGGGATGGCAGTGTGACGAGCCGCACGACGTATTGCTACGTCGTGACCGCGAAGAGCGCCGGCGGGCAAAGTGGTAACTCCAACGAATCCTGTGCCACGGCAAAATAGCTCGCGGGCGCGGGACGATCAGGACGAGTGAGCCGGCCAGTCAGCCGTTTACGAGTGCGTGGCTAAAGATGACAGTACGACATACACCGAGACCTGCCGCAGCGGCGCGGCAAAGACTAGGGTAAAAAGGGCTGCATCAGGGTCTCTGCACGCGAGCACTCGCTCGCTCAGGGCCTTGCCGAAAAGAGGAGTTTCGCCGGCGGATCTCCGCGGCGAACTGCAGCTCTTCCTGGATCATCAAGACCGGCGCAAACAGGCCAACGGGCGCTGCTCGTACGCATACTTGCCTCCGATCCCAATCAGCTCGCGCCGTATGCGCTATTGGTTGGTCGGTAGGAGTCGCAGCGCGCGGGATTACCGGACCGCATCACCTCCCCCACTTCGCGGCCGCCAGTTGGAAGTACTGCGAAACGCATCACACATCCGTCCGGCCCTGTTATTACCATACCTGCGGCGCAGTCGGCCTTTGATTCCTCCTGGAGATGGGAGAGCTACAGTGACGCTGTCTGAGACTGATCACCCGAACCAGCCTCGGCACGTTCGTGCATCCTTGGCATTGCTTTGCGCTGCATTCATGCTGACCGGATGTGCGACTACACTGAACGTCCAAGCCTACACCGGCGCCAGCCGGCCGGCGAAAGAAGTGGCGAGAATGCGGGCGCTGGAATCGCAAATTCTTGCCGTGGACGGCGCAGCCATGCAGGGGCAGTGCGGGGGACGCCTGATGAACGACTGTTACGTCTCGCTGCTGCCGGGCCCGCATTCCATGTCGGTCCAGCCAATGTCCCTCAATGGGGAAAGCGGTCCTGGCTATATCGCACCTACCGTCGCCACCCCTGGGATGTACATCAGCGACTCGGCCTACTACCTGCCGGTCGGCAGTCCCGTGGCGGTGCGGTACGCGGTCGAAGCCGGCCACAATTACTCCCTGATAACCGATAAGGAGTGCGTCGCGAATCCGGCCGATACGCCTCCGGAAGCCCGCTCGAAGCCGACGGACAAGGGCCTTTGCCTCATCGATCTGACGACTGGTGGGGTGGTTCACTCCCAATGACGTTGCAACTTTCCTCGGCCGCCTTCCCAATGGTTGGGATGTCGGCCACGTACGCGCTGCACGGCAGTCCTGCAAGACAGTCGCCCCCAACCGAAACCTCGGATTCAGGGCTCCTCGAGTAATATGGGACGCAGCCTCATGCCGCGATTCAGAGCTTCCTGGCGAGGGTGAGCCCGACATAACTGGCATCGGCACGGACTCGAGAAGATGATCTGGTACGTGAACGGACTTTCGAAAGGATACGGTGAGATTTGTGCGTTCAGAATCCGGACTTCTTCGGTAGGTCAATACCTCTCAAAAAGCGAGGGCGCGACGCAGATCGTCGTGTTCAAAGGCACTTGCCATGCGCTGAATTTCGGCATTGGACGCGCCTGCCGCAACCGCAACTTCTCGCCACTTCTCCGTTACCTTGGCAACCTCCCTTACGATCTGTCTCGCATCCTTAAGCGCCAGCGAAAAATATTCTGCACTCGAGAGTACGAGATCCAGGTCGCACGTGGCCTCGTCCAGGGTGATGTTGGTACTCAGAATGCGTGGACGCACGTCAACTGGTGTGGGGTTCAGGTCGTACACGGGTGAAAGCACCCAGCCTTGTGATCCTATCCACAGAAAGCCGTGGTTGCGCAAGTGATCATCGTCATTTGAGATCAGCACGTTCAATAGCATTCGCTTGTACAACTCGTGCGCGTCCTCGCGGGCTTGAGCGCCGTGCTGAGCTAGTACGTCCACTAATTCGGGGTAGCTTGCGCGCTCTCCATCCTTTAAGGTCAGCATTGAAAGTCCGGATAGAAAGGGGATGCGGGTCGCATCGGCACGATCGAAGCGGCGTGATAGCAGCACAGGCCTTCCGGCAACGCTGAGTAATTCATTAACAGGAGTTCGGACTCCGGCTTGCTTTGCGAGAGTAAGTGCAACGAATTCCCATAGCTCAATGCCGTATTCGTCGGTTTCCTTTGGGAACTTGGCAATGGAAAGCCGGCCGTGCTGATCAACGACTGACGCTTTCGGCCGTGCTCCCCCAAGAGATGAGCCTGGCGCGAAGATCATTTGCAGATCCTCGTCTGTCTCCTCCTCGCGAAGAATGCGCTCAGTGACTCCGAGCAACCGGCCGAGGTCCACGAGTTTAGGTACACCACCTGCGGTCGGAGACTGGAAGGTTTCCGACCCGGCGTTACGGAATCGTAGTGCGCCGAGACGGGAGATGTCAGACACTCCGAGAAGATAGTCGAGTTCTTGAAGGGCATGCAGTGCGCGACCGTCGCGCTCGGCGCGTCGGCGCTCAGCGCGTTGCATCAGGCGGCGGCCCCACGTATCCGGCGCGGAGTCGCCTATGGACCCAAAGATTAGCTGGTGGTCGGCGGGAACAAACGCACCTCGACCGAGCACAAGGGCGGGCTCCAACGAAAATCTTGCTGGATCCGCGAGCCAGTCGCTGTGGTACTCGAAACTGATTGCTTCTCCGCCGCGTCGCGCATGGCGGTGCAGCGTCCCAACGCGCTTCAGTCCCGGTGTGAAGTCGATATGGACTTCAATATCAGCCACGATTGCTCTCGGATACGCGCCGCAACCGAATTCGCTGCGGCAACTTCTCGCTGGCGATGGCAACGCCTGTAGCGTCGCGACTTACATCAGCGATCTGACTCAGCTCATCAAGAAATCCGAGCGCTTGAAGCACTGCGGCGTAGATGCCAATGCTCACGGCTGGATCTCCCTGTTCGACGCGCTGAAGAGTTGGCCGACTGGTAAAGGCGCGTTCAGCCACAACCCCGGCCGGGAGCCCGCGACGTCTTCTCGCGTCCCTGAGGTCGTGCCCGAGCTTGCGCAGGGCTCGTCGGACGCCAATGGAAGGCCTATGAGGGGTGGGCATAAATGTAATCGTCGTGTTCCATAAAGTCCATATAGTGTAATAGGAAGATTACATTAAGCAAATGAAAAACCACGCAGGTCTTGTT
>DASUHA010000024.1:0-48765 GCA_036273735.1 Steroidobacteraceae bacterium
TGCGGTGGAGAAGCGGGATGCGGCGCGACGGATTGATGTTCATCTCGCCGCGGATCTGACGGACGGCGAGAATGAAGGACTGCAGCCAGCTGACTTCGCGCTCGCTGGCCTCGTCGCACGGAAAATCGGCGGGGCGAGGATAGGGGGCCAGCATCACGGTAGGGCCGGGCTGGCCCGCGAGCGGTGCGACGCGCTGCCAGATCTCTTCCGTGATGAACGGCATGATGGGATGCAGGGCGCGTTGCAGCGCTTCGAGAATCTCCAGCAGGGTGCGGCGGGTGCCGGCGCGCGCCGCTACCGAGGAGGAGTCAGACTGCAGCACGGGCTTGGTGAGCTCGAGATACCAGTCGCAGAACTCGTACCAGGTGAACTCGTAAAGCGCGGTGGCGGCATAGTCGAAACGGTATTCGGCGAGAGCCTTCTCGACCGTCTCGATAGTGCGTCCGAAGCGCGAGCGGATCCAACGATCGGCTACCGAAAGCTCCACGCTTTTCGTGTCGCTCGCGGCTCTGGCGTGCTCCCCGGCATTGCCTGCACTCAGGATGACGAAGCGCGCGGCATTCCACAGCTTGTTGCAGAAGTTGCGGTAACCGGCCACGCGCGCGAGGTCGAAGCGGATGTCGCGGCTGGGGGAAGCCAGAGCGGCGAAAGTGAAGCGCAGCGCGTCGGTGCCGTGCGGCGCAATGCCTTCGGGGTACTCCTTGCGCGTGGCTTTCTCGATCTTCGACTTCATCTGCGGCTGCATCAGGCCGCTCGTACGCTTGCCCAAGAGCGACTCGAGGTCGATGCCGTCGACGATGTCGAGCGGGTCGATGACGTTGCCCTTGGTCTTCGACATCTTCTCGCCGTGCTCGTCGCGGATGAGCCCGGTGATGTAGACCTCCCGGAACGGGACCCCGCCCATGAACTTCAGGCCCATCATCATCATCCGGGCAACCCAGAAAAAGATGATGTCGAATCCCGTCACGAGCACGGTGGTCGGGTAGAACTTGCCGAGCTCTGGAGTCTGCTGCGGCCAGCCGAGCGTGGAGAACGGCCAGAGCGCGGAGGAGAACCAGGTATCGAGGACGTCCGTATCCTGATTCAATTCGAGGTCGGGCGGGAGGCGGTGCTTGCTGCGGGCCTCCGCCTCGTTGCGCGCGACGTACACATTCCCTGCCCCGTCATACCATGCGGGGATGCGATGTCCCCACCAGAGCTGGCGGCTCACGCACCAGTCCTTGATGTTGCGCATCCATTCGAAATAGGTCTTGGCCCAGCTCTCCGGGACGAATCGCGTCGTGCCGCTCTCGACTGCCGCGATGGCCGGAGCGGCGAGCGGCGCGATCCTGACATACCACTGGTCGGTCAGGAGCGGCTCGAGCACCGCGCCGCTGCGATCGCCGCGGGGCACCACAAGCCGGTGCTTCTCGACCTTCCCGAGCAGTCCCGCCGCGTCGAGCTCGGCGACCACGCGCTTGCGCGCCTCGAGGCGGTCGAGGCCGCGGAAGCGCACGGGGACATTGTCGTTGAGGGTGGCGCGCGGCGTGAAGATGTTGATCTGCTCGAGCCCGTGCCGAAGTCCGATCTCATAGTCGTTGAAATCGTGTGCCGGCGTGATCTTCACGCATCCTGACCCGAATGAGGCGTCCACGTACGAATCGGCAATGATGGGAATGGTCCGATCCGTGAGCGGGAGTATCAGTCTATTGCCGACGAGTTGCTTGTAGCGCTCGTCGTCTGGATTCACGGCCACGGCTGTGTCGCCGAGCATCGTCTCAGGCCGCGTCGTGGCCACGATGACGTGGCCCGACCCGTCCTCGAGAGGGTACCGCAGATGCCAGAGGTGCCCTTCCTCCTCCTCGCTTTCCACCTCGAGGTCAGAGAGCGCCGTGAGGAGCACCGGGTCCCAATTGACGAGGCGCTTCCCGCGGTAGATCAGGCCTTCCTCGTGCAGGCGCACGAACACTTCGATCACCGCATGTGACAGGCCCGCATCCATGGTGAAGCGATCGCGCGACCAGTCGACGGAATCTCCCAGGCGGCGCATCTGTGAGGCAATGGTGCCGCCCGACTGCGCTTTCCACGCCCAGACGCGCTCGATGAAGGCCTCGCGCGAGAGCTCGCTGCGCTTTGTGCCCTGCGCTTCGAGCTGGCGCTCGACGACCATCTGGGTTGCGATGCCGGCATGATCGGTTCCAGGCTGCCACAACGCATCATCACCGCGCATGCGCCGGTATCGGGTGAGGGCATCCATTAGCGTGTGCTGAAACGCGTGGCCCATGTGCAGCGTACCCGTCACGTTGGGCGGCGGGATCATGATGCAGAAGGGGGATCCGTGGCCGCTCGGCGCGAACCATCCCCGGGATTCCCACTGCTGATAGATCCGCCGCTCGATGTCGTGCGGCGCATACACTTTGTCCATGGTGAGACGGCGGGCCCTGAATGACTGTCAGGGCATTATAGCGGTCGGACGCCGCTATTCCGCGCGCAGCGTATGGGTTGCAGGCTCGACGCCCAGCTCCCGGTAGGCCTTGAAGCGTGCCCGCCCGGCTCGCCGACGCTCCTCATCGCCATCGACGATCTCGGCGATCCGCCGCGTCAGCTGCAGAAAAGGTGGCGGGTCGGCGGCGAGATTCACGACGAAGTCGAAGCGCGCGGCGGGCGCCGCCGCTGCGCCCAGCAGCACGGGCGCCTCGGCGGCCCCGTTGGTTGTCAGCCAATCGTGCGGCACGAAGCTGCCGTCAGTGAAGGTCCACAGCAGCTCATCGAGCATCTCGAGCTCGGCGCGATCGGTGTGCCAGATGAGCGTGCGCTGGGAAGCGAGATAGGCCTTCTCCGCGAGCCGACAGGCGACCTTCAGGCGTGCCGGGGTCCCTGTCCCCTCGAGCACGTAGAAATCGACGCGTAGAGTCTGCTCAGCGGTGGAGGAGGCGGGCGGAGAGGAATCGGCGCCGCTCCGGGCGGCAGATGCTGAGGTGCCGTCGCTGTCGCCCATGACTCACGCCGTGGCGCGTCAGACCTTGGCGCGGTGAATGAGGAAATCCGAGAGAAGGGGTGTCGGACGTCCAGTGCTGCCCTTCTGCGCACCGCTGAGATATGCGGTGCCCGCTACGTCGAGGTGCGCCCATTTCAACCCCTGTGTGAATTTGCCCAGGAACGCCGCGGCGGTAATGGCACCGCCGTCCCGTCCGCCGATATTGGCGAAGTCTGCAAAGTTGCTCTTGAGCTGCTCCGCATACTCTTCCGTGACCGGCAGCGGCCATGCTCGATCGTCGGCGCGAGCGCCTGCTTCGACGAGCTCCGTGACCAGTCCCTCGTCGTTCCCCATGGCACCCGAGTGGTGATGTCCGAGTGCCACCACGCAGGCCCCGGTCAATGTCGCGATGTCGATGACCGCCGCCGGCTCGAACCTGCGGGCGTAGTGCAGCGCGTCGCAGAGAATCAGTCGGCCCTCGGCATCGGTGTTGAGAATCTCCACGGTCTGCCCGGAGGCGCTGGTGGCGATGTCGCCGGGCTTGACGGCCTTGCCGTCCGGCATGTTCTCGACCGCTGCGACCAGCCCGATGACGCGCAGAGGCAGATCGAGCGATGCGGCGAGCATCAGCGAGGCAATCACCGCCGCCGCGCCGCTCATGTCAAATTTCATCTCGTCCATGGCCGGCGGGTCCTTGAGGGATATGCCGCCCGTATCGAAGGTCACGCCCTTGCCGACGAGGATCACGGGGGCCGCGGACTTAGCGCTCTTTTTGCCGGACCCGCCGTGCTCGATCACAATGAAGCGCGGCGGCTCGGCGCTGCCCTGCGACACCGCGAGGAGGCATCCCATCTTCTCGCGGCGGATCGCCGGCTCATCGAGCACGCGCACGCGTAGCGACGGGTGGCGCTTCGCGAGCGCACGGGTCTCCTCGGCGAGAAAGGTGGGTGTGCAGACGTTCGGCGGCAGATTCGCGAGGTCGCGCTGGATCTTGCTCGCATCGGCAATGGCCGCGCCATGCGCCAGCCCGCGACTCACCTTGGCGGTCGCGCCCTTGGTCACCGGGCCGGCCAGCACCCGCTCGAGCGAAGCGGGCTTCGGCTTCTTGCCCGTCTTCAGGTCGTTGGTGCGATAGAGGCCCATGCCGGCGATCTCTGCGACCGCTCGGCCGAAATAATAGTCGTCGAGCTCCTTTGCGGCCGGCCTCTCGATGGCGATGGCAACGCTCTCGACTCCGGTCTTCAGCAGCGCGGCGACGGCGGCGGCCCAAGCCCTGCGCCAGGTCTTGCGGCTGAAGCCCTTCTTCGCGCCGAGGCCGGTGAGCAGGACACGTGAGGCGCCCAGATCCGGCACATCCGTCAGCAGGAGGGTCTCGCCCGCCTTGCCGGGAAAATCCCCCCGGCCGAGCAGCTTCTTCAGGCGTCCGCCGCCCGCCGAATCGACGGCACGGGCCTCCTCGGTGAGCTCTCCATCCTCGAATACGCCGACGACGAGGCAGTCCACCTCGAGCGTGACTATCCCCTTGGTCCAGGTCTCGAATCGCATCTCGTATCCCCTAGTGCCGGTATGGTGCCGGATAGCCAGCACAGGCCGGCGTATTGTTCGTTTCGCCGGCGCGGGCCATTGAGGCGCGCAACCGTCTGCTTTACCTTAGTTATTTTAGTTTAACCCACCGGCGGTCCGGCGGGGAAAGTCACGGCAGGTCTCCGGTTGGGGAAAATCCTCGGGCGCTACATATTGCGCGAAGTCATCACCGCCTGGCTGGTGGTGATGGGGGTGCTGCTCGTCATTCTGCTCGCGAACCAGCTGGCCGCCGTCCTCGAGCGCGCCGCGGTGAGCCAGTTTCCGCAGGGTGTCGTATTCGAGCTCATCTACCTCGGCGTACTGCAGTATTTGAGCCTGCTGGTGCCCTTCGGGCTACTGCTCGGCATCGTCCTCGCTCTCGGCAGGGTCTATCACGACAGCGAGCTGGCTGCAGCCTTAGCCTGCGGCGTCAGACCCATGAGCCTCTACGGCCCCGTGATCGGCCTGGGGGTTCTGCTGGCGATCGGACTCGCGGCGCTCACCCTGGTCGTCGCCCCCGGGGCAACGGAGCAGGCGCTGACCCTACGCAACGCCGCCATGCGCGCCGGGCAGTTCGCCCCCCTGCAGCCTGGGACGTTCCGCGCGTTCGGCGGCGGCAGTGCCGTCGTCTATGCCGAGAAGGTCGATGCCGATGGCACCCTGCAGAACGTATTCGTGGAGAGAAACGAGGGCCCGATGGTGGAAGTGGCTATCGCCCGGCGGGCGCTGCACACCGCGGCCACCGATGGGACGACCCAGACCATCAAGCTACTGGACGGTGAGCGCCTGGTGGGCATTCCCGGCAGCACCCGGTTCCGGACCAGCAACTACGCCGAGCTCAGCATTCCGATCCGCGTGCCGCCGGCGAATGATGTGATCACGGACCTCGATGCACAGCCCACGGCGGCGCTCGTCGCGTCTCCTGACCCCAAGCGCCAGGCGCAGCTTCAGTGGCGGCTGTCGATGCCGCTGATGTGCATCGTTCTGACGGCGATCGCGGTGCCGCTCGCACGCCTGAACCCGCGCCAAGGCCGCTATGCCCGCGTCTGGCTCGCGCTGCTGGTCTATCTCGTGTATTCCAACCTCATCTCCCTCGGTCAGGCCTGGATCGCCAGGGGTGCCGTTCCCGCGGCGGTCGGTCTCTGGTGGACCCATGTCGTCGTCGTGTTGCTCACCCTCGCAGTGGTCTTCGGGCCGAAGAGCCTGCAACGCCTGCGTTATCGGACGGCCCGCGCATGAGCATGCTCGACCGCTACATCGTGCGCTCCATCCTCGGTGCCGTGGCGCTCGCCATGGTGGTATTCCTCATCCTCGGCGGCCTCTTCGTATTCATCGGTCAACAGGGTGACATCGGCGTGGGCCACTACACCGTCGTCGATGCGATGTGGTACACACTCCTCAACCTGCCGCAGCAGGTATACCAGCTCCTGCCGATCACGGCGCTCATCGGCTCGGTCATCGGTCTCGGCCAGCTCGCGCGCGGCAGCGAGATCACCGTCATTCGCGCGACCGGAGTGTCAGTCGCGCGCCTCGCCGGCACGACGCTCCTGGTCGCGGCGCTCCTCATCGCCCTCGAGGGCGCACTCGGCGAGTTCGTCGCGCCGCAGCTGCAGGAGGCGGCGAACCAGCAGAAGGCGTTCAGCAAATACAGCAGTGTCGGCTTCGGCGGTGGCGCTGGCGCGTGGGTGCGCGACGGCGGCCTGATTCTGAACGTCGCGAGACAATCGGGAAAGCGCCAGTTCGTCGGCATGCAGGTGTTCGAGCTGTCGCCCGATCACTCACTCGTTTCCATCGGCCGTGCTGCGAGCGCAACGGCCGCCGGTCAGCACACCTGGATGCTCGGCGGGTATACCGAGTCGCGCTTCGCCTACGGCAGTGTCGATGCGCCGGCAGCCTCGCCGGGTTGCGATCAGCAATCGACGCCATGCCGGCCGCCGCCCGTCGATCGGGTGACGGCCAGCGCCCCGGGCCAGAAGGTGCTGCAATCGAACGTCACCGCGGGCTTCCTCGGGCTCGCGGTACAGGACCCTGAGCAGTTGACTCTGAGCTCCCTGTGGCAGCTCATCGACTACTTCCACACCAACTCGCTCGATGCCAGGCAGTACGTGTTCGCGTTCTGGTCGAAGATTGCGCGCACGCTGGCGATCGCCTTCTCGGTGCTTCTCGCTCTGCCGTTCGTCCTCGGCTCGATGCGCTCGGCGGGCTCCGGGACACGCACGATGCTGGCGCTGGTGATCGGCATCCTTTTCTTCCTGCTGCAGCGGCTGATCGAGAGCGGGACGATCGTTTTCAACCTGGATCCGGTCATCCTCGCGTGGCTCCCGACAGCGCTGTTGGCGGCGGTGACCCTGCTTCTGTTGGCCCGGGCCCGCTAGCGCCTCCCGGCGTCCTGCGGACTACTTCGATTTCGCCGGATGCGCGTGCGGTCTCGCTTGCGCCTTCTTGGCTGGAAGGGGCTTCAGCAGGCCATCCATCGACTGAAAGATCTCATCGTAGCGGTAGTCGGGGATCTCGTAGTCCCAGCCCTGCACACGGGAGTTGATCTGCTGCGCCTCGGCGGCAGCGGATTTGTCCGTTGCATGCGCCGACACGTCGATGTACCCGCTGCTCGCCTGTTTGTAGCCGCTGACGTCGATCTCCAGGCCGTCGAAGGTCTTGAAGACGGCGTGGGCAAGGTCGGTACTCTGCGGCGCCGGAGTGGCCTTGCGTACGTCGGTCAGGGTAAGGCTGGAGAGGGCGCTCCCCATCGTGTTCGCGGCGTCTGCAGCCGTCAGCTCGCGACCGTGAGGAATGCCGTGGACCGTGAAGTTGGCGTCGGTCTTTTTGTCGCGTGAGGCGGTGAACCCGGGCCCCTTGGCGGGCTGCTCTACGATCTCACTCACGCGGCTCTGCGAGACATCGAGGATCGTCGGCTCGAGCCAGAGTTTCGGGTCTGCATCGACGAGGACGATGGGGCTCGCGAGCAGGCTCTGCGCGGAATTGACCACGCGCACGTAGCAGTCGTTGGCGTCCATGGAGTGGCCGACGATCAATGACCAGGTCTTGCCGGGGGTGATGATGTCGATACGCGCCCCGGTGGCCTTGGGCTGGCTCACATCGTCGACGCCGAGCACGGGATAGTTGCGGGCGATGCTCGTCTTGCGCTCCACGGCCTCGAGCGATCCGAGATCGAGCAGAAGCTTGCGCAGCTTGCCCGAGTCGGCGGGGTAGCCGCGCTCGCCCACGATCCAGTCGGCGGCCTTGCGCTCCAGCGTCGCCGTGGTGTTGCCGGCCTTGGTAATGCGGATCTGCGTGACATCGTTCAAGGCGCTCTCGAGTCCGGGGAGGACCCGCGTGTTGGCCGCGGCGTCCGAACCGCTCTGACTGCGGCTCGACACCCAGGCGGCGATCGCGATGATGAAGATGCCGATGGCAAAGAGGAGCGTGACGCGCCTTGCGGTCATGGATGTTATTCCTTGCTGGAGACGGCGTGGGGACGTCTGCGGCGCATCGCGGCGATGAGCAGCGCGGCGAGCGCGAAGAGGGCCGGCATCACGATGATGTCGATGAATTTCAGGCGCGCGCCGAGCTCGTCGATGTCGCTGACGAGCCCGGCCTGTACGGCGCGCAGGCGCTTGCGGATCTCGAGCTTCTCCGCCTCGAAGTGCTCGATCTCCTGCTGTTGCGCGGGCGTCAGGATCAGCGCCGACTTGTCGTTGCGTTTCGACTGCAGCAGGGTCAGCTGCTGCTCGGTATCCTGCAGCTTCTGCTGCAGCTGCTGCTCCTGTGCGTGGAAGCGGGCGTTTGCCACGCGCCGTAGGGCGTCGACCCGCACGAAGGGACGGGTAAAGCCTGCGCGGCCACGCACGCTGATCAGGTCCGAGCTCCCGGAAAGATTGTCGAGCGTGTTCAGCACCAGGTCACCGTTGCTTGCCCAGGCCTGCGCGATGCTCTGACCCAAGAGCTGCTGCTCACGCACCCACAGATAGTCGGAGAGGAGGTCGGTGTCGGCGAAGACCACGAGGTTCACGGGTCTGACCGATGCCTTGAGATCCCGCTGACCGGCAGGCAGCGTCACGCCCTTGGGCGGACCGTCGGGGAATGCGGTCTTCACCATTCCGGTGAAGCGCGCGGCGATGGTATAGCGGTTACCGGTAGGCTTGAACCCGTCCAACAGGCTCGTCGGATTCATCAGCATGGCAAATCGCTGTGCGGGCATCGCCTCCGCATCGGCGCTCGATTGGATCAACGGCTCGAACTTGATGCTCGCGCCCTTCGCTGGGGCCACATAGCCGGCGGTTGCGACATTGACGTTGGAGAGCCCCGAGGTGATGACATCGCTCTGTGAGAGCGAGTTGTCGCCGAGCCCGAGGATCCCGATATGCTCGACCGGCGGCTCGCCCTCGCGCATGGCGACGGTGAGCGCGTGGCCGCGGTCGGCCACCACTTCGCGCGGATTGAAGTCGACTCCCCAGGCGGAAAGGAGCGTCTCCATGTGGGAGGCGCGGTCGGCTCCCATGGCCTGCATCGGATTGCCCCCGGACTGATCCGCCTGCGCCAGCGGATCGAGGAAGGTCACGATGTGTCCTCCCCGCAGCGCGTACTGGTCGATGGCGAACTGCGTGGCAGGCGAGAGGTTCTTCGGATCGACCAGCACGAGCACGCGGACATCCGGGCCGATCGAGGTTGCGGTCGGCTCGAGCGGGCGCACATCGAAGAGCTGCTGTGCCTGCGAGTAGATCATCCAGGGCTTGCCCGGCTGGCCGCTCTGCGGGTCGAAACCGCCACTCATGGGCAGCGTCGAGAGCCAGGCGACGACCGGCTTTGCGGGATGCGCCAGCTGATAGACGAGCTTCGCCACATCGTACTCGAGGAAGCGCTGCTTGTCGGGGTCGAAGAACGGGATGGCCTGTTGGCCGTTGGTGGAGTTGGTGCCGGCGAGACCGAAGAAGAACTTGGTGCCGGCCTCGTTGATGGCGGTGCCCGTGACCCCGAGCTCCGAGGCGCGATCCTCCTCGACCGAGAACGGCTGCGGATCGATGACGTGCAGATGGATCATGCCGCCCGAGCGCTGCTTGAGCTCCTCGAGGAAGTCGTGCACCCGTTGGCCGTAGGGGCGGATCTGCGGGATGGATTCCGCGGTCTTGGCCGAGTAGAAGAAGTAGAGATCGATCGGCTCCTTGATGCTCTGCAGGATCCGATCGGTGCCGGGCGAGATGGTGTAGAGGCGGTTCTGGGTGAGATCCAGCTGCCAGCCCGCGAGGGAGTAGTTGAAGAGAATGGTGAGGCCGATGAAGGTGAGCGCCAGCGCAGCCACCGCGCCCCAGCCGAGGGTCGAGCGTTTGGTCATGAGGCGCTCCTAGTCCGCTTTGCGCAGGTCGAGGGCGACCGCGGTGGTGAAGAGGAAAAAGCCGATCAGCATCGCGAAATAAAGGAGGTCGCGTGCCTCGATCACGCCCTTGGCGATCGACTGGAAGTGCGTGAGGAAGGAAAGCGAGGCGATCGCGCCCACGAGCGCCTGCGGCGCCCAGCTCTGGAAGGCGTTCACCACCATGGGATAGCCGGCGAGCAGGAAGACGAAGCAGACCGCCACCCCGAGGATGAAGGCGACCACCTGATTGCGGGTGAGTGCCGACATGCACGAGCCCACCGCGAGAAAGCCGCCGGCGAGCAGCAGGCTCCCGAGGTAGGCGGCGATGATGGTGCCGTTGTCGGGCCTGCCGAGGTAGTTGACGGTGATCCAGATGGGGAATGTCAGTGCCAGGGCGAGCGCCGTGAAGAGCCAGGCGGCGAAATATTTGCCGAGCACCGCCTCCCACAGCTGCACCGGCTGCGTCATCAGCAGCTCAATGCTGCCCGACTTGCGCTCTTCGGCCCAGAGCTTCATGGAGATCGCCGGAATGAGAAAGAGATAGAGCCACGGATGGAAGGCGAAGAAGGGCTCGAGGTCCGCCTGGCCGCGCTCGTAGAAGCCGCCGAGATAGAACGTGAAGGCGTTGGCCAGCACGAGGAAGATCAGGATGAAGACATAGGCCAGCGGTGTCGCGAAATAACTCGCGAGCTCGCGGCGCAGGATGATGCCCACGTTGCGCATGGCGCCCCCGTCTGAGTGTTATGCGGTGATGGAGCGGAAGACTTCGTCGAGTCGTCCGGATTCGAGGTGCAGCTCTTTGAGCGCGAGTCCCTGGGCACTCGCGAGCTCCGAGATGGCGGCGAATATCGCGGCGCCGGAGCGCGGCAGCGCGGTGAGGCGTACCTCGCGCTCGCTGACCTCGACGTCGGCCACCGCGGGGAGCGCGGCTACCGCGGCGCGTGCCGCAGCCAGCTGCTCCGGGCGCTCGAGTTGCAGCGATACCGCGTTGTAATAGCGCGATCGGGCCGCGAGCTTCAGCGGCGTATCGTCGGCGACGATGCGTCCACGCGCGATGATGATCGCGCGGCTGCAGACGGCATCGACCTCCTCGAGGATATGCGTCGAGATCACTATGATCTTGTCGCGACTCATCTCGTTGATCAGCGCCCGGACTTCGAACTTCTGGTTGGGATCGAGGCCGTCGGTGGGCTCATCGAGGACGAGCACCGGCGGGTCGTGGAGAATGGCCTGCGCCAGGCCAACCCGGCGGCGGAAGCCTTTTGACAGAGTCTCGATCGACTGCTCCAGCACCGAGGCGAGCTGCAACCGTCCGATGACGTAATCGAGCCGCGCGCGCCGGCGCGAGCCTTCCAAGCGGCGCAGGTCGGCGATGAACTCGAGAAAGCCGTGGACGCGCATCTCCCCGTAGGTCGGCGCTCCTTCCGGCAGATAGCCGAGCCGCTCCTTGGCGGCAAGCGGCTCGCGCTCCACGTCGTGGCCGCAGATGCTGGCCTTGCCGGCCGTCGGCGTGACGAATCCCGCGAGCATGCGCATGGTCGTCGTCTTGCCCGCGCCGTTGGGTCCGAGGAATCCGAGCACTTCGCCCGGACGGACCTCGAACGTGACGTCGTCTACGGCCGCGACCGACTCGTAGCGCTTGCTCAAATGCTCGGCTTTTATCATGGATCGGCTTACCTCCGAGGCTGCGGTAGATGCAAGCAATCGTAAAAAGTTCCATTCACGTCGGCCGCCAGCCGCCGCGGTCGGCGCGTGTGCGCCAGTAGAGCATCATGATCGCGCCGCCCAGCATGCCGCCGAGGTGCGCGAAATGTGCGACGCTCGCCTGCCTGCCGGTGACGCCGAAGAAGAGCTCGAGCAGCCCATACACCATGACGACCAGCCAGGCGGGCAGCGGGATGGGGGCAATGAGTAACATCAGGCGCGCGCGCGGAAACAGCATCGCGAAGGCGAGCAGCACGCCGAATATGCCTCCCGAGGCGCCGAGGGTCGGCTCGCCGGTCCTGGCGGCGTACTCCACCGCGAGCTGGGTGGCGCCGGCAGCGAGGACGCAGACGAGGTAGTAGATGAGAAAGCGCCGTGCGCCCCAGTAACTCTCGAGTACCGCGCCAAAGACGTAGAGCGTGAACATGTTGAATGCAATGTGCAGCAGCCCCGCGTGCAGGAACGCGTAGGTGATGAGCTGCCAGGGGCGAAAGAGCGCCTCCGGTGTCGCGAGCGGCCAGAGCGCGAAGTGCAGGAGCATCGGCCGCATCGCCACCTGCTCGAGCAGGAAGAGCAGCACATTGACGAGAATGAGGGCCCGTGTGGCCGGTTTGATTGCCGGGAACATCCGCGCAGTCTACGCGCCGGGAAACTAACGGGAGGGGGGAAGTTGGCTGCCGAGGCGCTCGGCTGCCGCCCTGAGGAGGGGCAGGCCCTTCTCGAGGAGCTCGCGCCGTGAGACGCGCGAGGCCTGAGTGCTCACGTTCATCGCCGCCACCGTGGCGCCGACCACGTTTCTCACCGGCACGGCGATCGAGCGCAGGCCGACCTCGAGCTCCTGGTCATTTACCGCAAAGCCTTCGTTGCGCGTCTCAGCGAGAATCTCCTCGAGGCGCCGGCGCGAAGTCACCGTGAAGCGGGTGTGCGCGACGAGCTCGAATTTGGCCAGCTCCTGCGCCGTCTGCTCCGCCGGGAGGCTGGCGAGCAGTACGCGTCCGAGCGCCGTGCAGTAAGCGGGTAGCCGGCTACCGACGCCGAGGGTGACCGCCATGATGCGCCGGGTCGCGGCGCGCGCCACATACACCACCGCGCCGTCATCGAGAACCGCGACCGACGTGGCCTCACCGAGCTGCTCGCTCAGCTCTTCGAGGACGGGCTGGGCGGCGATCGGGATCGGTGCCGTGGAGAGATAGGCATAGCCCAGATTGAGAATTCTCGGCTGCAGACGGTAGGTGCGGCCGTCTGCGGCGGCATATCCGAGCTCGCGCAGGGTATAGAGGCAGCGGCGCACCACCGCGCGCGTGAGGCCGGTGGCGCGGCTGACATCGGCAATGGTGAGGCGTCGATCGACTCCTGAGAACGCACGGATGACATGCAGTCCGCGCGCCAGCGAGGTCATGAAATCAGGATCTCCGCCGCGGTAGAGCGCGTTGTCCGGGTCGTTCGTGGAGGCGCTGCCCGGCGCGATAACCGGACGCGAGCTCTTGGGAGGCGCTTTGGAATGCAACACGAACTGCAGGCACGAGACACAGCTACCGGTACGGTAATCGTACCCGGTGCTTCGCGATGTGTCACGGGGCAACGCCACCTGTCCCATGGACATGTGAGAATGGCTTCCCCAGGACCATCGTTACGCGCAGAGCCATGAAGATCGCAGTTCTCTTTGGCGGTACGAGTGAGGAGCGGGACGTGTCGATCGCGAGTGCGGCGCAGGTGATTCCGGCGCTACGCGGCCTGGGACATGAGGTGGTGGCGGTCGACACGGCGACCGGCAGACTCTCCCCGCCGGCCGAGCAGCGGCTGCTCACGAGCGGTGTCGGCCCGCAGCCTCCCACCGGCTCGGCGCTCGCGGGAATGAAGCAGGGCGCGCCAGTGCTCGCGGCGGAGACCGCCGACATAAGGGACGTCGACGTCGTCTTTCTCGCCCTGCATGGCGGTGCCGGAGAGGACGGCCGCATTCAGGCAGTACTCGACCTCGCCGGCCTTGCCTACACCGGCAGCAATCACATTGCGAGCGCAACCGCGATGGACAAGGATCTCTCGAAGCGCCTCTTTCGCGCGGCGGGAGTGCCGACCGCGGACTGGAGGATGACGCCGGTGAGCGAGCAGGACATCGACGCCGCGCTCGGCTGGCCGGTCGTCGTGAAACCCAACAAACAGGGCTCGACCGTGGGCCTCAGCGTCGTACGCGCGGCCGAGGAGCTGGCTGAGGCGTTCCTGCTCGCGCATCGCTTCGACGATGAGGTCATGGTGGAGCGCTTCATCCCGGGCCGTGAGCTGACCGTCGGGGTATTGCAGGGGCGCGCGCTGCCCGTGGGTGAGATCATCGCGCCCGGAGAAGTGTTCGACTATCAGGCGAAGTACCAGGCCGGGGGCGCCCGGGAGATTTTTCCTGCGGAGCTTCCTCCTGAGGTCGCGGCGCGCGCCCAGGAGCTTGCGGTCCGCGCGCATGGCGCACTCAAGCTCGGTGCCTACAGCCGGATCGACTTTCGCATGGATGCGCAGGGTGGAATCTGGTGCCTCGAAGCCAACTCGCTTCCCGGCATGACGGCCGCGAGCCTGTTGCCGCAGGCCGCAAAGGCCGCGGGCATCGGCTTCCCCGAGCTCGTCGAGCGGATCTGCAAAGCAGCGCTGCGCCAGCGCGACAGCTGATGGCGTCTGCAGGGGTTCGTACCGAAAGCAACTAAGTGAGCGGCCCCAGGCCGCCCTGGGGCCCGCGGGTTCGAGCGCGGTGAAAAGGCTGGCCAATCAACAAGCAGGGGCCAGACTCTGGGTGATGCTGGCCCACAGCACTTCCTTCAGGGTCTGTAGCCGCGCGCCCTCGAAGTCCGGCCAGCCGAGTGCCCGCAGGATGATGGGACGGGCGCGCCGCACCAGCGTGAGCTGCCCGATGATGAAGACCGTGCGGATGGTAACTTCGGGATTTCCAGTCGGTCTTCCAATGAGACGGCTGATGATCTCGGTGACGATCGCGAGCAATCGCGCGCTCACCTGTTGGAAGATCGCATCGAATGCGGCCGTGTGCTCCCCCTGAGCTCGCGCGAAGAAAAGTGCCCAACTCTCCGGCCGCTCGGTCGCGAGGCCTTCGAGAAAGGGCTCGACGACTGCCCGCAGCAGCTCGAAGAGCTCGGCCCGTGTGAGGCCCTGGCGATCGAGTGCCAGCCGCACACGCTCTGCCGCGGGGCCCAGGCGTGCGCGGACGTCCTCCGTGACGTATTCCGCGCAGGCCATGTGGAGTCCTTCTTTGCCGCCGAAGTAATACTGCAGTGCGGGCAGGCTGACGCCCGCCCTGCGCGCGATGGCGCGAGTGGAGGCGCGCTCGTAGCCGAGCTCACCGAAGAGCTCGATCCCGGCTTCGAGCAGGCGCTGGCGCGTGTGCTCGCCACGGGCATAGCCGCTGCCGGGCCGGTGCCGGCGTCTGGTGCTGCCTGCATGGACGGTGGCGCGCGGTTTACGGGTCCCCGTGCTGCGGCTTCTCACGATCCCCGGGTCACAATATTCGGCACAGCGCTCACGTCTTCAATTCTATCACTTGACAGATTTCTATCAAGTGATAGACAATTCGCCCAGATCGAGCGGTCCCCCGGAAGGCGTGGTTCGGCATGAAGAAGAGAATCATCCCCATCGTTCTCGTGGCGCTCGCCCTCGTTGGCGTCGCCTGGTGGCTCACGCACCGCCATACGGTGAGCAATGAGATCGTGCTCTACGGCAACGTCGACCTGCGGGAGGTCGACCTCGCCTTCAACGACAGTCAGCGCGTTGCCAGCGTTCTCGTGCACGAGGGCGATACTGTACGCAAGGGCCAAGTCCTGGCCCGTCTCGACACGAGTCGCCTCGACCCGCAGCTTGCCCAGGCCCGGGCGCAGGCGGCCGCACAGCGCGCCGTCGTCGATCGGCTGCATCACGGGAACCGGCCGGAGGAGGTGGCGCAGGCACGCGCCAATCTCACGCTCTCGCAGGCCGATGCCCGCCAGGCGCATGACAGCTATCGACGGCTCGAGGCCGTCTTCCGCAGCTCGGGCGGTCGCGCAGTGAGCCGTCAGGAGCTCGATGACGCCAAGGCGCAGGCCGACGTCGCCGACGCGAAGGTGGCAGTCAGCCGCAAGGCGCAACAGCTCGCGTTGCTCGGACCGCGCCAGGAAGACATTGCGCAGGCGGAGGCGATGCTCGATGGCGAACAGGCTCAGGTCGCGCTGCTCGAGCAGGAGCTGGCCGATGCGCAGCTGCGCGCCCCGCTCGATGCCGTGGTGCGCTCGCGGATCGCCGAGCCGGGCGACATGGCCTCGCCGCAGAAAACCGCGCTCACGCTGGCGATCACCGATCCCAAATGGGTGCGCGCCTACGTGTCAGAAAGCGACCTCGGCCGGGTCGGTCCCGGGATGGCGGCGACCGTGGCAGTCGATTCGTTTCCGGGAACGCGCTTCGAGGGGTGGGTGGGGTTCATCTCGCCCGTGGCGGAGTTCACACCAAAGACCGTACAGACCCAGGAGCTGCGCTCGAGCCTCGTGTACGAGATCCGGGTGTTCGTGAAGGACCCGGACGATCGGCTGCGGTTAGGTATGCCGGCAACAGTCCATCTGACTCCCAACAGCCGCAAGAGCTGACATGGCGCCCCCGGTCGTCATCGGCAGTGACCTGCGCAAGGTGTTTCGCGCGCCAGGCAAAGGCGGCGAACTACGCGCGCTCGATGGCGTCTCGATCGAGGTGCGCGCCGCGGAGTTGACGGCGCTCGTCGGGCCGGACGGAGCCGGCAAGACGACGCTCATCCGCCTGATGGCCGGCCTTCTCACCGCAGATGCCGGCAAACTGACCGTGCTCGGCATCGATCCCGGCGTGCAGCCGCAGCGTGTTCAGGACCGGATCGGTTACATGCCGCAGAAATTCGGGCTCTACGAGGACCTGAGCGTGCAGGAGAATCTCGACCTCTATGCCGACCTGCATGGCGTCACGGCCGATGAGCGCCGCCAGCGCTACCCGCAGCTCATGCAGATGACCGATCTCGGCCGCTTCACCGGCCGTCTCGCCGGCAGACTCTCGGGTGGCATGAAGCAGAAGCTCGGACTCGCCTGCACGCTGGTGCGCTCGCCCGAGCTGTTGCTGCTCGATGAGCCGACAGTCGGGGTCGATCCGCTTTCGCGGCGGGAGCTGTGGGCTATCGTCGAGCATCTGGTGCGCGAGCAGGGTCTGACCGTGCTGACGAGCACCTCGTATCTCGATGAGGCGGAGAAGGCGGCGCGGGTACTGGTACTGCACGAGGGCAGGGCGCTCGCCCAGGGCGAGCCGGGCAGCGTCACGCGGGCCGCGGCCGGCCGCAGCCTGGTGCTCGATCCCGGGCCCGGCAACAATGCCCGCCGCCTTCAGGCGCGGCTGCTCGATGATCCACAGGTGATCGATGCGGTGCCCGACGGTGGGCTCGTGAGGTTGGTGCGCAGCGCCGGATCTTCCGAGGCCGCCGCAGTGCCGCCGGCGAATCCGTCGGAGGAGGTCGCGGGCCTGATTGCGCGACCGGTCGAGCCTCGCTTCGAGGATGGATTCATGGTGTTGTTGCGCGGGACGGCCGCTCATGAGGCAGGAGTCGATATCCGCCTGCAACGCCCGCTGCCCGCGGCTGCGGAAGGTGCTGTCGTGGAGGTGCGCGACCTCGTCAAGCGCTTCGGCGATTTCACCGCGGTCAATCACGTGAGCTTCGAGGTAAGGCGAGGCGAAATCTTCGGTCTCCTCGGCCCGAACGGGGCCGGCAAGACGACCACCTTCCGCATGCTCTGCGGCCTGTTGCCCCCGAGCGGGGGTGTACTGAGGATCGCCGGCGTCGATATCAGCAGGGCAGGCGCCGCAGCGCGGGCGCGGCTCGGGTATGTCGCGCAGAAGTTCTCTCTTTACGGCTCGCTCACCGTGGCCGAGAACCTCGAGTTCTTCGCCAGCGCCTACGGGTTGCGCGGCGAGGTGCGCCGGGCGCGCATCGATTGGGCGGTGCGCCAGTTCGATCTCGAGCAGCACGAGCAGACCGCGAGCGGCGAGCTGCCCGGAGGATTCAAACAGCGCCTCGCCATGGGCGCGGCGCTCCTGCACGAGCCGGACATCCTCTTCCTCGATGAGCCGACGAGCGGCGCCGATCCGCTGGCGCGGCGCGCCTTCTGGCGGCGGATCACGGCGCTCGCCGAGCAGGGTGTCACCGTCATCGTCACCACCCACTTCATGCAGGAGGCGGAATACTGCGACCACATCGCCATCATGGACGGTGGCCGGGTGTTGGCTCAGGGCTCTCCGGCGGAAATCCGGCAGCTCGCGCGCCCGGGTGAGGGGCGGCAGGCGTCCATGGAGGATGCCTTCATCGCCGTCGTCGAGGCAGCACGCGCGCGTGAGGCGGGGGCGCAGAGATGAGCGAGCTCGACCGCCTGCACCCCAAGCTGCGGCGCATCCTCGCCCTCGTGAAGAAGGAGTCGCGGCAGATGATCCGCGATCCGGCGACCATCGGGGTGGGTGTCGTCCTGCCGGTCGTCCTCATCCTGCTGTTCGGTTTCGGCCTGTCGCTCGATGTCAGGAATGTGCCCCTCGCTGTGGTCCTGGAGGAGAGCTCCGGGCCGGCGGAGAACCTGCTCGCGGGCTTCGCGCTCTCGCCGTATTTCCGGCCGCAGCGGGTCTACTCCCGCCAGGCGGCCGACCGCCTCATGATGGCGGGCAAGGTCGACGGCATCCTCACCATCCCTGCCGATTTCGCGCGCCACTTCAGTGCGGGCGATGCGCGCGTGCAGCTCCTGGTACATGGCAGCGATGCCAACCGCGCCCGCATCATCGAAGCCTACGCCGCAGGCGCAGTCGGCGCCTGGTCCGCGCGGCAGGCGGCCGAGGACGGCGGCGCCGTGACCGGCGGTCCGGTCAGCATTCAGAGCCGGCTGTGGTTCAACTCGGCCAACGACAGTCACTATTTCCTCGTCCCGGGGCTGATCGTACTCGTCATGACGCTGATCGGCGCCTTCCTCACGGCCATGGTGGTGGCTCGGGAGTGGGAGCGTGGCACCTTCGAGGCGCTCTTCGTCACCCCGGTGCGCAGCGGCGAGATCCTGCTCGGCAAGACGATCCCCTACTTCGGCCTGGGCCTGCTCGGACTGCTCCTGTGCGTGGTCTCGGGCAAGTTCCTCTTCCATGTGCCGATCGTCGGCTCGCTCGTGGTGCTCCTCGGCGCCTCCATGCTCTATGTGCTGGTGGCGCTCGGCGTGGGGCTCCTCATCTCCTCCTACTTCAAGAACCAGCTGGTCGCGAGCCAGCTCACCATGCTCGCGACCTTCATGCCGGCGCTCATGCTGTCCGGATTCCTCTTCGACCTGCGCAGCATGCCGGCCGTGATTCGCGCGATCACCTATCTGCTGCCGGCGAGATATTACGTGGCGCTGCTGCAGACCACTTTCCTCGCTGGTGACATCTGGCCCGTGATCCTGCCCAACGCGGCGGTGCTCGCCGCCATGCTCGCGCTGCTGGGCTATGCCAGCCGAGCAGTCACTCACAAGAGGCTCGGCTGAGTCATGCTGGAATCGCTGTTTCGCATCCTGGCGCTCACCCGCAAAGAACTGCTCGCGGTGCTCAAGGACCGCCGCGCCCGCAACAGCCTGCTGCTGCCGCCCATCATCCAGTGCCTGCTGTTCGGTTACGCCGCAACCTACGATCTCAACCACGTCCCCTATGCCGTGCTCGACCGTTCTCACAGCCCCGCCTCGCAGGACTTGCTGTCGAGATTCGACGGCACGGACATCTTCGAGCGCGTCGCCAACCTGCGTACGCAGCAGGACGTGAGCGACTACGTCAACGATCGTCGGGCTCTGCTCGCGATCGAGATTCCCGAGGACTTCGCCCGCCGGCTCGGCGCCGGGGGCGGTGCCGACGTGCAGATCATCGCCGACGGCCGCAATTCCAACACCGCGGGCACGGCGCTCGGCTATGCGCAGTCGGTAGTGGATGCCTTCAACAGCGACTGGCGGACCGATCATGGCCAGTCCGGGCCACCCGTGACGGTAGAAATGCGGGCCTGGTACAACCCGAACCTCATGACGCGCTGGAACATGATTCCGGGACTGATCGGTACCCTCACCATGATCCAGACTCTGATGCTGACGGCGATGTCGGTTGCGCGCGAGCGCGAGCAGGGGACCTTCGATCAGCTTCTCGTGACGCCGTTCCGACCTGCCGAGATCATGGCCGGCAAGGCGCTGCCGTCGATGCTGGTCGGCCTCATCCAGGCGACCGGCGTCCTGCTCGTCGCGCAGGTCTGGTTCCAAATCCCGTTCCAGGGATCATTCCTCACGCTCTATGCGGGCCTGGTCCTCTTCGTGCTGGCGGCGGTTGGGGTCGGGCTCGTGGTCTCGGCGCTCTGCTACACCATGCAGCAGGCGATGCTCTTCTCCTTCATGCTCATCATGCCGTTTGCGCTGCTCTCGGGGCTGACGACGCCGCTCAGCAACATGCCGCTGTCTCTGCAATACTTCACCTTCATCAACCCCTTGCGCTATGCCATCGACATCGCGCAGCGGGTATATCTCGAGGGAGCGGGGCCGGGCGTACTGATGCCGGACCTCTGGCCGCTGGCGGTGATCGCCGCGGTCACGCTGGCCGCCGCTTCCTGGATGTTCCGGCACCGGCTACAGTGAAGGAAGCTCATGGCACTCTCCAACACCCTACGCTCTCTCGTCCTGGCTTCACTCGGCTGCACGCTGGCCGGCTGCGCAGTGGGCCCGAACTTCGTCAAGCCGAAGCCCAACGTACCGACGCAATGGTCGTCCACGGCCATTGGCAACAGCACTGAAGGCGCGGCGCATGTGACTTCCGAGGGTGCCCAGACGATCTCGTGGTGGTCGACCTTCAACGATCCGACGCTGACATCGCTCGTGCAGCAGTCGGCGATGGAGAATCTGGACGTCAAACAGGCGGTGCTGCGTATCCAGGAGGCCCAGGCACAGACCGCTGTAGTGGCTGGCGGCCTCTGGCCCAACCTGTCGGCCAACGCGTCATGGTCACGTGAGCGCATCAGCACCAATACCCCCAACGGCGTCATCTTTGGCCTGAATTTTCCCGGTCTGCCTCCGATCCTCACGAATCCGTTCAGCCAGTATCAGCTCGGCCTCGGCGCCTCCTGGACTCCCGACATCTTCGGCACGGAGCGCCGCTCGATCGAGGCCGCCAACGCCCAGATGCAGGCGGCCGTCGAGGGCGGGCATGCCGTGCTGCTCTCCATGGTGAGTGATGTCGCAGCGACCTATATCGATCTGCGCGGCGCGCAGCTTCGCCGCTCCATCCTGGAGCGCAGCCTCGCCACGCAGCGCGATCTGCTGCAGCTCACGCGTGATCGGCGCAACGCCGGGCTGACCTCTGATCTGGATGTCGAGAACGCTACGGCTGAAGTCGGGACGACGGAGGCGCAAGTGCCGCTCGCCGATCGGGAGATCACGGTCGACATCAATCAGCTGAGTCAGCTCATGGCGAAGCAGCCGGAGGCGCTGCGGACCGAGCTCGGCGGGATGCAGCCCGTGCCGCCCGTCCCGCCTGTCGTGCCGATCGGCCTGCCTTCGGACCTGGCACGCCGCCGGCCGGACATACGCCAGGCCGAGGCCAATCTGCACGCGGCCACCGCGGAAGTCGGTGTCGCAGTCTCCAACTACTTCCCGCAGCTGACGCTGACGGCTGCAGGCGGGTTTCAGTCGGTGGGACTCTCGCGACTCATCGAGACGGCGAGCCGCTTCGCCTCGTTCGGGCCAGCCATCGAGCTGCCGATCTTCGAGGGAGGACGGCTGCGCGCGACCGTGCGTCTGCAACGGCTGAAAGCGAAGGAAGCGGCGGTCATCTACGCGCAGACCGTGCTCACAGCGCTGAATCAGGTCGAGGACGCGCTCGCCGCCTATGCTTCCGATCAGGCACGGAGCACTTCCCTCCACACGGCGGTGACGGCGAGCCGCAACGCCCGTCAGCTCGCACGGCAGCGATATCAGAGCGGGGTGGCGAGCTTCATCGATGTGCTCGATGCCGAGCGCAGTGAAGAGCAGAACGAGTTGGCGCTCGCGGATGCGACGACGGCAGTTTCAGCCGACCTGGTCCAGCTTTACCGGGCGCTCGGCGGCGGTTGGGAAAGCGATGGCACCGACGCGGCCCGCGCGCGCGCACCCGCCAAGGCGGGTGGTGCGGCCGACTAGAGTGCAAGGGTGTACTCCCGGGGCGGGCGCTGCGACCTGTTCCAGTCATGTAACAGTGGTACACCGGACCGTGTGCATGCGGTGACTCACCGGCTGACCCGGTATAAGGTGCGGCCTCCCTGCCGTACTTCCCGGGAGACGGAAAATGGCCGGCCAGCCTTTCGAAGTCATCAGCCAGCATCGCTGCTTCGGCGGTACGGTTGGCTTCTACCGCCACGAGGCAGCGAGCACCGGCTGTCCGATGCGCTTTGCCGTCTTCACGCCGCTGCAGGCGAAGTCGGGCCCGGTGCCGGTGCTCTACTATCTGGCGGGCCTCACGTGTAGCGAAGAGACTTTCATGATCAAGGCCGGCGCGCAACGCATCGCCGCCGAGCTCGGGCTGATGCTCGTCGCCCCTGACACCAGCCCGCGGGGTGTGAAGCTTCCGGGCGACAGCGACTCATGGGACTTCGGGGTGAGCGCCGGCTTTTATTTGGATGCCACGGCGGAACCATGGTCCCGTCACTACCGGATGTATACCTACATCACCCAGGAGCTGCGTTCGCTGATCGAGGCGCAGTTTCCGGCGGCGGCGGAGCGCACGGGCATTTTCGGCCACTCGATGGGAGGCCACGGGGCCCTGACCATCGCGCTGCGCAATCCGGGGCGGTATCGATCCGTGTCGGCGTTTGCACCCATCAGCGCGCCGCGCCGCTGTCCATGGGGGCAGAAGGCTTTCAGCGGCTATCTCGGGGCGGATACGGGGCAGTGGGCGACCTACGACACCTCGGAGCTGGCAGCCCGGGTGACCAATGGGCCGGAGCGGCCGCCCATCCTCGTGGATCAGGGCCTGGCCGATCAATTCCTGGAGCTGCAGCTGCATCCGCATCTCCTGGAGGAGGCCTGTCGGCAATCCGCGATCAGGCTCACCCTGCGCCGGCACGAGGGCTACGACCACGGGTATTACTTCATATCCACGTTCATGGAGGACCATTTGCGCCATCACGCCCGGCAGCTAGGTGCCTGACGAGGCTCACATTGCCCCACGTAGCGTCAACGCTGCGTCCCGGAAATCGAACACTGCGCCAGGGTGGTCAGGCGTCCCGGGGGACGGATAGGAGACGACAGCGTCGCCGGACGTATACTTACCGGATGGAGAACTTGGCTTCCGAACAGGGTGAGGCGGTCCGGCGGATCACGAGACACCTGAGGTCGCGTCCCGGGCCGCTGCTCGAAGTGCTGCACGCGATCCAGGCCGAGCTCGGGTACGTGCCACCCGCGGCCGTGCCGCTCGTGGCCGAGGAGCTGAACCTGTCGCGCGCCGAGGTGCACGGCGTCGTCTCGTTCTACCACTACTTTCGCAGCACGCCCCCGGGCGCCCACACCGTGAGCGTATGCCGGGCCGAGTCTTGTCAGGCCGTGGGCGGTGAGGCGCTGGCCGCGCACGCACGGCAGCGGCTCGGAGTAGACTTCCATCAGACGACGCCTGACGGGCGTTATTCGCTCGAGCCGGTCTACTGCCTAGGTAATTGCGCCTGCTCGCCCGCGGTGATGATCGATGGCCAGCTGCACGGCAGAGTGACCCCCGAGCGCTTCGACGCGCTGCTATCTGGCGCTGACACTGACCGCAAGAGGTGACTGCTCCCGCATGACTTTCACGGTGTATGTACCCCGCGATGCCGGCGCTCTTTCGCTCGGTGCGGGGGAGGTGGCGCAGGCTATCGCGCGCGAGGCGAAGCTGCGCGGGCTGGAGCTACAGGTCATCCGTACAGGCTCTCGCGGGGCGTACTGGCTGGAGCCTTTGGTGGAGGTGGCGGGCAGGCACGGGCGGATGGCGTACGGCCCGGTGGGCATTGCCGATGTGCCGGGGCTGTTCGATGCGCAGTTTCTGAGCGGCGGTACACACCCGCTGTCACTCGGCCTCACGGATGCCATCCCATGGCTCGCGAGCCAACAGCGGCTGACTTTTGCGCGCGTGGGCGTGGTCGACCCTGCCAGTGTCGCCGATTATGTGGTCCACGGGGGATATCAGGGACTACGCCGCGCGCTGGCGATGAGCCCGGAATCGATCGTGGAAGCGATCATCGGCTCGGGCCTGCGCGGGCGGGGCGGAGCGGCTTTTCCGACCGGCATCAAATGGAAGACTGTGCTCGAGCAGCCCGCTGGTCAGAAATACGTCACCTGTAATGCCGACGAGGGCGACTCCGGCACGTTCTCGGACCGGATGCTGATGGAGGGTGATCCACTCAGCCTCATAGAGGGGATGACGATCGCCGGTGTTGCCGTCGGCGCTGCGCAGGGCTACATCTATCTTCGTGCGGAGTACCCTCACGCGCTGCAGGCATTGAATGAGGCCATAGCGGCTGCCTACCAGGCCCGCTATCTCGGTAGCGACGTGATGGGCAGTGGCAAGCGGTTCGACCTCGAGGTTCGCCTCGGAGCCGGCGCCTACATCTGCGGCGAGGAGACCTCCATGCTCGAGAGCCTGGAGGGCAAGCGGGGCGAGGTTCGGGTTCGCCCGCCGCTGCCGGCCATCAAAGGGCTCTTCGGCCGGCCGACGATCGTCAACAACGTGATCACGCTCGCGAGCGTGCCCACGATCCTGCATCGGGGAGCGGACTACTACGCCGGCTACGGGATGGCCAAATCCCGCGGTACCCTGCCCATTCAGCTCGCCGGCAACATCAAGCGCGGGGGGCTGGTCGAACGGGCCTTCGGCCTGACGCTGCGGGAGCTTCTGTACGACTATGGCGGCGGCTCGGCCTCCGGCCGTCCGCTACGGGCCGTGCAGGTCGGTGGACCGCTCGGCGCCTACATCCCGGCTTCGCAGTTCGACACGCTGATCGACTACGAGGCGCTCGCCGCCATTGGCGCATTGCTCGGCCATGGGGGCATCGTCGCTTTCGACGACACCGTCGACATGGCGCGCATGGCGCGCTACGCAATGGAATTCTGCGCGATCGAGTCCTGCGGCAAGTGCACGCCCTGCCGGATAGGCTCGACCCGCGGCATCGAAGTCATCGACCGGATCATCGGGGGCGTCGAGACGGAGGGCAACGTACGCAGGCTCGAGGAGCTTTGCGAGCTCATGGTGCAGGGATCACTGTGCGGCCTGGGCGGTATGGCCCCGTTCCCGGTGCAGAGCGCGTTGCGTCACTTCCGCGGTGATTTCATCGCAAGGGTGCGGCATTGAACCGTGAATTCTTACCGGCGCGCAGCGACTTCATGTGGGTCCTGCGCGCAGCGCATGAAGAGAGCTAGCCATGTTTGCGATTGATTACGAGGATTTGGGAACTCCGGCGCCCGTCGAGGCGGGCGCGCCGGTCACGGTGGAGATCGACGGCAAGTCCGTCACGGTCCCCGCCGGCACTTCCGTCATGCGCGCCGCGGCGCTTGCCGGCGGCCCGGTGCCGAAGCTCTGCGCCACCGACACGCTGAAGGCCTTCGGCTCATGCCGCATGTGCCTGGTCGAGATCGACGGGCGCAAAGGCTACCCGGCCTCCTGCACCACGGCGGTGGCGGCCGGGATGAAGATCCGTACTCACTCGGACAAGCTCACCGCGCTGCGCCGCGGGGTGTTGGATCTTTATCTGTCCGAACATCCGCTCGATCCTTCCGGAGCCCGTTGCGAGCTTCAGGATGTGGCGCGGACGGTCGGGCTCACCCGCACGTCATACGAGCCCCGGCGCGCGCACGAGCCGCTGGCCCGCGATGAGAGCAATCCATACTTCACCTTTGATCCGGAGCAATGCATCGTCTGCTCGCGCTGTGTGCGCGCCTGCGATGAGGTGCAGGGCACCTTCGCGCTCACGGTTCAGGGCCGGGGCCTCGAGTCGAAGATCGCGGCCAGTCAGGACCAGCCGTTCTTCGAGTCCGAGTGCGTGTCCTGCGGAGCCTGCATCGAGGCTTGTCCCACGACCGCTCTGATGGAGAAGTCGGTCATCCGCCTCGGCCAGCCGGAGCGCGCCGTCACCACCACTTGCGCCTACTGTGGCGTGGGCTGCAGTTTCGAGGCCGAGGTGCGCGGCACGGGCGAGACCACCGAAGTCGTGCGCATGGCGCCCAATCGCGATGGCCATGCCAATCACGGCCATGCCTGCGTCAAGGGCCGCTTTGCGTTTGGTTACGCCACCCATTCCGATCGCAAGCTCAAGCCCATGCTCCGCAAGACCATCCGCGACGAGTGGCGCGAGGTCTCGTGGGAGGAGGCGATCCGCTACGCCGCCGATGAGATCCGGCGCATCCAGGCGAAATACGGCCGCGACTCCGTCGGCGGCATCACCTCTTCCCGCTGTACCAACGAGGAGACTTTCCTCGTCCAGAAGATGGTACGGGTCGCGTTCGGCAACAACAACGTCGACACCTGTGCGCGAGTGTGCCATTCCCCTACCGGTTACGGGCTGAAGAGCACGATTGGGGAGTCGGCCGGCACCCAGGCCTTCACCTCCGTCGCCAAGGCCGATGTCATCCTCGTGGTCGGCGCCAACCCGACCGACGGGCATCCGGTGTTTGCATCGCAGATGAAGCAGCGCCTGCGTCAGGGAGCGAAGCTGATCATCCTCGACCCACGGGCCATCGGACTCGTGCGCAGCCCGCACATCGCCGCGGACGTGCACCTGCAGGTGAGGCCCGGCACCAATGTCGCGATGCTCAATACCATCGCTCACGTCATCGTGACCGAGGGGCTGACGAAGGACGAGTACGTCGCCGAGCGCTGCGAGCCGGAGTCGTATCAGCTGTGGAAGGAGCTCATCGGCTCGGACCGCTACTCCCCGGAGGCCATGGAGACCGTGACCGGCGTGCCGGCACCTCTGGTGCGCAGCGCGGCCCGGCTCTACGCCGCGGGTCCCAACAGCGCCATCTACTATGGTCTCGGGGTAACCGAGCACAGCCAGGGTTCCACCGCCGTCATGGCGCTCGCCAACCTCGCGATGGCCACCGGCAATCTCGGCCGGGAGGGCGTCGGCGTCAACCCGCTGCGCGGCCAGAACAATGTCCAGGGCTCGTGCGACATGGGCTCGTTCCCGCACGAGTTCAGCGCCTACCGTCACGTCTCCGATCCGGTGGTGCGCGGACTGTTCGAACAGGCCTGGGGCGTGACGCTGCAGCCGGAGCCGGGCCTGCGGATCCCCAACATGTTCGAGGCAGCGCTCGATGGCACTTTCCGCGCCATGTACGTGCAGGGCGAGGATTTCGTGCAGTCGGATCCCAATACCCACCACATTGCGCGCGCCATGGAGGCGCTCGAGTGCGTGATCGTGCAGGATCTGTTCCTCAACGAGACCGCAAAATTCGCCCATGTCTTCCTGCCGGGCTCCTCCTTCCTCGAGAAGGACGGCACCTTCACCAACGCGGAGCGCCGCATCTCGCGGGTGCGCAAGGTCATGCCGCCCAAAGCGGGTTACGAGGACTGGCAGATCACCATGCTGCTCTCGGAGGCCTTGGGCTTTCCGATGCCTTACCGCCACCCCGCCGAGATCATGGAGGAGATAGCCCGGCTGACGCCGACCTTCGCAGGGGTGACCTACGAGAAGCTCGATCGCCTCGGCAGCGTCCAGTGGCCGTGCAACGATGCCGCGCCAGAGGGCACGCCGACGATGCACGTACATCAGTTCGTGCGTGGCAAGGGCAAGTTCTGCCTCACCGAGTACGTCCCTACGAGCGAGCGCTCGACCAGTCGCTTCCCGCTCATCCTCACCACCGGGAGGGTGCTGACCCAATACAACGTCGGGGCCCAGACTCGACGTACCGAGAATGTCGTCTGGCACGCGGAGGATCTGCTGGAGATCCATCCGCACGATGCGGAGGTCCGCGGCATCGCCGATGGCGATTGGGTGGGTCTCACCAGCCGTGTGGGCGAGACCGTATTGCGCGCCAAGGTCACTGAGCGGATCGCGCCCGGGGTGGTGTACACGACCTTCCATTTCCCGGAAACCAACGCCAACGTGGTCACCACCGAGAACTCCGACTGGGCGACCAACTGTCCGGAGTACAAGGTTACGGCCGTCGAAGTCGTGTTGGTCAATCAGAAGGACGCCTGGCGCAAGCGCACCGCGGAGGAGCGGGCGATGCCGAAGCCGGCGCGCCGTCGCAAACGCGATCCGGCGCCCGCCTGAATCGGCCGGCAGCTGGGCAGAATCGTGTCAAGCGCCGACTCAACGCTTCCCCCGGCGGAGGCGGGCTCCGATGAGGAGCGGTCGCGGAGCCCTTCGCAAGCGTCCCGGCGAGCATGCATCGAGCTCCCGGTCGAGCGCTGGCGACATGGGGCGGTGACGCACGAGCAGGACCTCATCGCCGAGGAGATGCCGGTCGCACTCGTCTATCACGGCGTGCCGCACGTCGTAATGCTCGCCACTCCGGCGGACCTCGAGGACTACGCGGTCGGATTCACGTTGAGCGAGGGGCTGGTCGCGCGTCCCGAGGAGATTCGCGGCGTGGAGGTGAGCTACGGCGCGGAGTCCGCCGAGGTCCGAATCACGGTCGCCTGGGAGCGTTTCTCGGCGCTGCTCGATCGCCGGCGCAACCTGACAGGGCGGAGCGGGTGTGGGCTGTGCGGTCAGGAGACCGTAGAAGCGGCGGTCCGCGAAGTGAAAAGCGTCGGCCCCGGAGTACGGTTGAGCGCGGCGGAGCTCCACCAGGCCATCGCCGAGTTGGCGCACAGGCAGCCGGTCAACGCCCGCACGGGCAGTGTGCATGCGGCGGCCTGGGTCGTGCCCGGCAGGGGAATTCAGGTGGTGCGCGAGGACGTGGGACGTCACAACGCGCTCGACAAGACCATCGGCGCGCTGGTGCGTTCCGGACTCGACCCCGCGGCAGGCGCGCTCCTCCTCACGAGCCGCGCGAGCTTCGAGATGGTGCAGAAGAGCGCGGCGGTGGGCGTGAGTCTCGTTGCGGCCTTTTCCGCGCCAACCGCCTTCGCGGTGCGTCTGGCCGAGCGCGCGGGTCTCACCCTGGTGGCGTTTGCCCGCGAGCATCAGCACGTGGTCTATGCTCATCCCTGGCGTCTGGAATCCCCATGAACATCGATCTTCTCATCAAAATGACCAACGAGATCAGCGCCTACTTCGCTGCGGAGCGGGATACGGAGCAGGCCGCGCAGGATGTCGCGCGACACCTCCGGCGCTACTGGGAGCCGCGCATGCGGCGCCAGATTATTACTTATTACAAGGAGCGCCAGGGGGCAGGCCTCAGCGAGCTGGCGCTGCGTGGCGTGGGACTGCTGGCCGCCGCGGAGCACGCTGCAGCGCCCCAGCCATCCTCATAGAGGCTCGCTCGGGCCCCCCTCTATAGCCATCGAACGGCACAAAACTTATCATAGGCGGTCCTATGAGAAGTTTTCGGCGAGCGGTCAGACCATGAATGAGCGGCCGCGCAAAGCATTGATCTGTGGTTCGGCGGCGTTCGACACCATAATGGTGTTCGAAGGACGCTTCCGCGAGCACATACTGGCCGAGCAGATTCACATCCTCAACGTGTCGTTCCTCGTGCCGAAGCTGCGGCGGGAATTCGGCGGCTGTGCCGGCAACATCGCCTACAATCTGAGTCTGCTCGGCGATCCGGCCGTTCCGATGGCTACCGTGGGGCGGGATTTCGCTCCGTACCGGGACTGGATGCGGCAGATCGGCCTGCCGCTCGAGCACGTCCGGGTGGTCGACTCGGAGCTTACGGCCCAGGCTTTCATCACCACCGATCTGGATGACAACCAGATCACCGCCTTTCATCCCGGCGCCATGCAGCATGCGCACCTCAACAAAGTGATCGATGCCGAGGACGTGGTCATCGGGATCGTGGCTCCGGACGGGCGCCGAGGCATGATCGAGCATGCGGAACAGTTCGCCGGCCTGGGCATTCCCTTCATCTTCGATCCCGGACAAGGCCTGCCGATGTTCGAGGCGGCGGACCTCGACCGTTTCATCGAGCATGCCAACTGGGTGGCGCTCAACGACTACGAGTGGCAGCTGCTGCAGCAGAAGACCGGTTGGACGGTGCGGGACCTGACACTGCGGGTGGAGGCGCTCATCGTCACCCGCGGACCCAAGGGATCGAGCATCTACACCCAGGACGGGGAGTTCGAGATCCCGTGCGCGAAGACCTCTGCCGTGATCGACCCCACGGGCTGCGGCGATGCCTATCGCGCCGGCCTGCTGCATGGACTGCTGCACAACCTCGATTACGAGACCTGTGGCCGAATCGCAGCCGTGATGGGCGCGCTCAAGATCGAGTCGCGCGGCACCCAGAACCACCGTGCGACGCCGGAGCAGATCCGGCGCCGCGTGGCGGAAAGCTTCGGCGATGCCGCGGCCGCCAGGATGGTACTCGCGGCGGGCCACTGATCTACAGACGCGCAAGCGACTCAACCTCATTCAAACCCAGGAACCGAACACATGGCCAACGACTATCTCTTCACCTCCGAGTCGGTCTCCGAGGGGCATCCGGACAAGGTGGCCGACCAAATCTCGGACGCCATGCTGGATGCCATCCTCAAGGAGGACCCCCGCGGGCGTGTGGCCTGTGAGACGCTGGTCAAGACTGGTGTCGTGATCGTCGCGGGCGAGGTAACGACGAGCGCATGGGTCGACGTCGAGGCGCTCGTGCGCAAGACCGTACTCGATATCGGCTACGACTCCTCCGACATGGGCTTCGACGGCGCGAGTTGCGGAGTGCTCAACATCATCGGCAAGCAGTCCCCCGACATTGCGCAGGGCGTCGACCGCAAGGACGAGCGCAAGCAGGGTGCGGGCGATCAGGGCCTGATGTTCGGCTACGCCACCAACGAAACCGATGTGCTCATGCCGGCGCCGATCACCCTCGCGCACCGCCTGGTCAAGCGCCAGGCTCAAGTGCGAAAGTCAGGAAAGCTCTCGTGGCTGCGCCCCGATGCGAAGAGCCAGGTCACGCTGCGGTATGAGGACGATCGTCCCGTCGGCCTCGAGGCGGTGGTGCTCTCGACCCAGCACAGTCCCGACGTGTCGACCAAGGCGCTGCGCGAGGCGGTGATGGAGGAGATCCTCAAGCCCGTTCTGCCGGCGAAGTGGCTCGACAAGCGCACCAAATACCACATCAATCCCACGGGCCGGTTCGTCGTCGGTGGTCCGGTGGGGGACTGCGGCCTCACGGGCCGCAAAATCATCGTTGACACCTACGGCGGCTATGCCCGTCACGGCGGCGGCGCGTTCTCGGGCAAGGACCCGTCCAAGGTCGATCGATCGGCAGCTTACGCCGCACGCTACGTGGCGAAGAACATCGTGGCTGCGGGTCTCGCCGAGCGTTGTGAGGTGCAGCTCTCTTACGCCATCGGCGTCGCTGAGCCGACTTCCATCATGGTGGAGGCCTTCGGTACCAGCCGCCTGTCGCGGGAGCAGCTGACCGCGATCGTGCGCAAGAACTTCGACCTGACGCCCTTCGGCCTGCGCGAAATGCTCGATCTTGCGCGTCCCATCTACCAGAAGACCGCCTCCTACGGCCATTTCGGACGCACGGAGCCGGAGTTCAGCTGGGAGCGCACCGACCGCGCGGCGGTGCTCGCCGCCGAGGCGAAGGGCGCCAAGGCCGCCTGAATAGCCGCGCGGGCTGCGGCGGACTTCCCGCCACGGCCGGCGCCAACGTCCCGCCGCCGCAGTGGTGCGGCGGCGCGGCGTCTCTGAGGAGCGTTGCGACGGCGGGCAAGACGCTGGGGTTTACCCCGGTGCGTCTCGACCCGCTGCCAGGCTCAGAGGCGTGCGTAATTTATTCACGGCGCTCACCCAAGTCATTGGAGCATTCGACCCATGAACGCCACACTCAAATCCACCGCTGCCCCGAGAGACTGCAAGGTCGCCGATTTGGCGCTCGCCGACTGGGGCCGCAAGGAAATTCTCATCGCGCAGACGGAGATGCCGGGACTGATGGCCATCCGCGAGGAGTACGCATCGTCACAGCCGCTCGCTGGCGCGCGTATCACCGGCTCCTTGCACATGACCATCCAGACTGCGGTGCTGATCGAGACGCTGCAGGCGCTGGGAGCGCGCGTACGTTGGGCCTCCTGCAACATCTTCTCGACCCAGGACCATGCAGCCGCGGCGATCGCAGCGGCCGGCACGCCCGTGTTTGCGTGGAAGGGCGAGTCGCTGGCCGACTACTGGGACTATACCCACCGGATCTTCGACTGGCCGGACGGTGGCTACACCAACATGATCCTCGATGACGGCGGCGATGCGACGCTGCTGATGCATCTTGGCGTTCGTGCCGAGAGCGATCCTTCCGTGGTCGCAAAGCCGGACAGCGAGGAGGAGGCGGCGCTCTATGCGGCCATCCAGGCGAAGCTCAAAGCCGACCCGAAGTGGTATTCCACGCGCATCCGCCACATCAAGGGCGTGACCGAGGAGACCACCACCGGCGTCAAGCGCCTCTACCAGATGGCCAAGGATGGAACACTCGCGTTCCCGGCCATCAACGTCAACGACTCGGTCACCAAGAGCAAATTCGACAATCTCTACGGCTGCCGCGAGTCGCTGGTCGATGGGATCAAGCGCGCCACGGACGTCATGGTGGCCGGCAAGATCGCCGTGGTCTGCGGCTACGGGGATGTAGGCAAGGGCTGCGCGCAGGCGCTCAAGGCGCTGTCTGCCCAGGTCTGGGTGACGGAAATCGATCCGATCTGCGCCCTGCAGGCGGCGATGGAGGGCTATCGCGTGGTGACCATGGACTACGCGGCGGACAAGGCGGACATATTCGTCACGGCGACGGGAAACTACCAGGTCATCACCTACGCACACATGCAGCGCATGAAGAACAACGCCATCGTGTGCAACATCGGCCACTTCGACAACGAGATCGACGTCGCGAGCCTGAAGCGTCATGCCTGGGAGAACATCAAGCCCCAGGTCGATCACGTGATCTTCCCCGATGGGCGGCGGATCATCCTGCTCGCCGAGGGGCGGCTGGTGAATCTCGGCTGCGCCACCGGTCATCCGAGCTACGTGATGAGCTCCAGTTTCGCCAACCAGACCCTCGCGCAGATCGAGCTCTACGGCCATCCGGGCAAGTACTCCGTCGGCGTGTATGTTTTGCCGAAGCACCTGGATGAGAAGGTCGCCCGGCTGCAGCTCACGAAGTTCGATGCCGAGCTCACGACGCTGACCGATGCCCAGGCCCGCTATATCGGCGTGCAGAAGGCCGGTCCCTACAAGTCCGATCAGTATCGTTATTGATACCTGGAGGGGGGGCAATTCGCCCGGCAGGCATTACATAGCGATTGCCCCATAAGAAGATACATCGCTGCTGACGCCATTCGGCGACAGCACTGTCCGTGCGGCGCGGCCGGGCGCCGCCGGACAGGCCGATGTCGGCGCCTCTGTCGACACCGCTCATCTCGAGTATGACAGCGCAGCGCTCCGGGACTTGACGCCTGGAGTGTTGCAAAAGTTACCGCACCGGATGGAGCGCGGACCCGCGAGTGTGCCGACAGCCGCCGTCGCAAGTAATAATTCTTCACAAATCCCGTCACGAGCGGTCGGTGTGCCCGCTCGTGGAACACGCGAGCAGACTCGAGCCGAAGCGCTGGCTCGCTCACTTTTCCAAACTGACCCGACCCTACAACATGTCGATTGGTCGCGTTTCGCCATGTTGGGCGCGCCTTTTTCCACAAAACCGTGTATGATTCCGGTCCGACCCTACAGTTGGGTGTTTTCTGGAGTATCGAGTAATGGCGAAACGTCCACCGAACGATGGCGCATCCTGGAGCGCAAGTGAGCTGAAGACCTTGAAGTCGCTCGCGAAGGCGGGAACCCCGACCAGCGAGGTCGCGAAGAAGCTCGGGCGTACCGCGGCGGCCGTTCAGCAGAAGGCCATGCGGGCTGGGATTTCCTTCCGTGCGGCCAAGAGAGCCGGCGCCCGCAAGAAGAAGTAAGCGCCGCGCGCAATACCGAACGGGGGGCCGCCTCGCAGGCGGGCCCCCGTTCTGTTTTTTAGGACAGCGCCGCCCTTGCCACGGCCGGCATGTCTTGTCAAACTCTGCCGCGCTGATCCCGTGTCAAGAAACCTAAAGAGGGGGCGGCATGCGGCGTGAGATTGGTTTTCTATTGGTAGCCCTGGCGGCGCTGGCTTCGGCCGGCTGTGACGTGCAGTTGCAGGATCAGACACCGGGCCGGTTCCAGGCCAACCCGGACGTCGCCATGTATCCCCTCACCGTCAAGGTGAGCTCCGGCCCCCTGGTGAGCCAGCCGGTGTACGTGTTTGCCGTCTCCGACGGGCAGAAGGCGCCTCTGTCGTTGGATTCCGATGGCACCTATACGACGATGTTCTCCGTGAAGTGCAAGAGCAGCTTCCCGCTGCAATTCCTGGCGGTATGGCGGCTGCAGGGCATGGCGACGCGGCAGCAGCTCTTTCCGGAGCAGCCGCGGCAGATCGAGCTGACGCCACCGCCGTTGACGCGGCAGGCCAGCATCGACACTTCCGCGAAGCCGGACAAGAAGACGCGTTCCTGGGAGGGAGGGGTTCAATACAACGTGGTGAACGCCCCGCAGGCCCACATCACCGGAGCACACCTCGAGCCCGTGAGTCAGGACAAGGCGGACCAGGCGGCGGCAAAGGCGATCAGCATCGTGAGCGCTTTCCCCATCGATGCCACCTGCGGCACGCCAACGGCCGTGCGGCTTGCATCCAAGAAGCAGCTCGCGCACGCCAACCTCGTCATCGATACGGACCTGCCCGGCATTCCGCACTGGACGACGCGGGTGGATTTCGCGCCGCAGGCGCCCAATCAGTAGATTGGCTCGAAGTCGCCTGCGGCGGGCAGGGGCGAGGCCCAGGAAGGGCCGAGCAACGCGGCTTCCGCGCGCTTAGTGACTTGCTGTCGACGTTACCGGAGGCGTGCCCGCAGGCGATCTATCTGCGCTGCGCCGAGACCGATGCTGCTGAGGTAGGCGCGTATGCCGCCGGCGCGGTCCAGATACTGCAGCATGTTGTAGACGCCTGCCTGCGGACAGCGGACGGCTTCGAGGATGGCGGCCGGGTCGGCTTTGTCGTAGCGACGCAGGTAGGCGTCCCTCAGGTTTCCGGTGCTCGCGGCATAGTCAGTGGCAATGGCGTCCGGCGTGACGTCCGCGAGGGTGAGCAGGAGCGCAGCAATAACACCGGTGCGATCCTTGCCCGCTACGCAATGAAAGAGGACGGGGCCGGGCCCCGCCGCGGCAATCACTCCCAGCGCCTCCCTGAGTTGCGGCTGCAAGCGCTCGAGGACGGTGCATTTCCACTGCTCCTTGGCGCAGTACCCGCCCAAGGTGCCCCATTGGCCCGGATTGTCGGCGAGTAGCGAGACCGATACGTAGCGCACGCCCGGCAGCCGTCGTGGCACCGGGCTCGGTGCAGCGGCAATCTCTTGCGGCCAGCGCAGGTCGAGTACCGTCTCGACTCCGTAGGCGGATAAGGCTACCAGACCGTCCGACGAGAGCTGCGCGAGGTCATCGGCACGGATGAGGGATCGCTCTCGCGTAACGTCGCCGTCCAGGGTGGGATACCCGCCGAGATCGCGCGCATTGAGGAGTGTGGGAAACATCCGACCGAGTGTAGCTGAACCGGCGGGAACGGCCTCTTCCGATGCCGGCTCGCGTACAATCGGGCTCATGCCGCTCAGCTCCAGCGACCGATTTCTTGGCCGTGTCGAGACCTATGCGAAGTACCGGCCGAGCTACCCCGCCGCCGCCATCGATCTGTTGGAGGCCCGTTGCGGCCTCAAGGCCGGCGCGACTGCCGTCGATCTCGGCTCGGGCACCGGCATTCTCTCGGCGCTCCTGCTCGAGCGTGGGGCGCGTGTGTTCGGGATCGAGCCCAACCGGGAGATGCGCTACTTCTCCGACCTGGCGCTGAGTCACGGGGAGTTCTATACCCAGTCGGGCACCGCAGAAAACACCGCCATGCCGGACCGGTACTTCGATCTGCTCGTCGCCGGCCAATCATTTCATTGGTTCGATCCCGGGAAGGCGCGAGCGGAGGCGTTGCGCATCCTGAAGCCCGGCGCCTGGGCCGCGCTCCTCTGGAACGAGCGACCTACGGGACGGGTACCGTTTCTCGAGGACTACGAGGCGCTGCTGCGCCGCTACGCGCCCGAGTACGATGCCGTGGCGCGGCTGCGCGCGCAGGAGGGCGGCATCAGTCAGTTCCTGGGCCGCGCGCCGCAGCTCGCCACGTTTGCCAATCAGCAGGTGTTCGATTTCGAGGGCCTGGCCGGCAGGGTGATGTCCTCTTCCTACGCTCCGATGCCCGACCGTCCGGAGCACGCGCCGCTGATGGCGGGTCTGCGGGAAGTGTTCGATCGCCACCAACAGGATGGGAAGGTCGTCTTCCCTTACCGGACGCTGGTGTATTTCGAGCAGCCGGATCGGGCGGCGTAGGGCCACTCTCAGCGCCCGAATGGTGCCTGCACTCATCGTATTCGACCTCGATGGCACGCTCATCGACAGCGCGGCCGACCTGGCGGCGGCGATCAACAGCATGCTGGCTGACTTCGGTCGCGCGCCGCTTCCGGTCCCGGAGGTGCGCGCGATGATCGGTGACGGCGTCGCGATGCTCGTCGCGCGTGCCCTGAAGGCGCGGCAATTCGAGCGCGCCGATCACGCCGAGGCTGCGCAAATCTTCATGCGGCACTACGAGGCCGATGCGACATCGCGGACGACTGCCTTTCCCGGTACGGATGAGGCACTGCAGGCGCTGCACGCGGCGGCCATTCCGCTTGCAGTGTGTACCAACAAGCCCGAACGCATCAGCAGTCGCATTCTCGTGAAGCTCGGGCTGGCGAAATACTTCGCCCGGGTGGTGGGTGGCGACTCCCTCCCTTATCGCAAGCCCGATCCGCGGGTGCTGCGGCATCTGCTCGAGGGATTCGATGCCGGGCGCGAGGACGCGCTCCTCGTGGGTGACAGTGAGGTCGATGCGGCGACCGCCAGGTCCGCTGGCGTGCCTTTCGTGCTCATGAAGCACGGCTATCGCCGCGGAGCGGCCGAGGCGATCCCCTGCCTCGCCGCGCTGGATGGCTTTGGGCAGTTGCCGGCATTGGTTCGCACGCTGCCGCGCTGAAAAACGCTGCTCCCTTTCCCGCACGGTGTCATACGGTGTATGGTGGCGCCATGGTAGCGCTACCTAATCCAATGTGACCGCAATCCGGCCCGCCGCGGAGACGAGAATGCCGCTACGCAGACACTGGCTGACCCCGGCTGTGCTCTTTCTCGCTGCCGTTACGGTTGCCGCCGCGCCCTGGCGGACTGCGGCGGGGCGCGCAGCGCCGCAGCCCTTCCGCAGCTTCAGGGTGACGGTCTACGTTCCCGTACAGGTGGTGCAGCACATGGCGCGCGATCCGGCATGGATGCGCTCGAGCTGGCAGTCGATCAGCAGCCGGCTGCACGTCGATCAGGTGTTCATCGAGGCCTATCGCTCCGGCGTCAGCGCCGATGACGCGACCATCGGGCAGGTGAAGCAGTTCTTCGTGTCGCAGGGCGTTGCAGTCGCCGGCGGCATGGCGATGCTCGGCGCCGGCCGCAGCGCGCAATTCCAGACGCTCGACTACACGGTGCCCGCCGACCGCGAGCTTGCAAGCCGAATGTCGGCGCTGCTGGCGCGGCATTTCGATACTTTCGTGCTCGATGACCTCTACTTCTTCAACACCAAGAGCGACTCGGACATCACCGCCAAGGGCAGGCAGAGCTGGGCGCAGTTTCGCATGCGCACCATGGACGAGGTCTCGCGCGATCTCATTTTGAAGCCCGCCAAGGCCGCCAACCCCAACGTCAGGGTCATCATCAAGTTTCCGAACTTCTACCCGTCCTTCCAGGAGATGGGCTTCGACCTCAAGAATGAGCCGCAGATCTTCCCGGAGATCTGGACCGGGGATGAGACCCGCTACGCTGCGACCACGGACCAACAGCTGAGGCCCTACGAGAGCTACGAGATTTTCCGCTACTTCGAGAATATCGCCCCCGGCCGCAACGGCGGCGGCTGGGTTGATCCCATCGCCATGCAGTATCTCGACCGCTACGCCGGTCAGCTCTGGGATACGATCCTCGCCAAGGCGCCGGCCATCAACCTCTTCGAGTACATGGATCTGTTGCGCATCGCCGACCCGCGTAACCGCGACGCCTGGGAACGCCTGCCGACTACCTTCAACTACTTCGACATGGCGCGGCAGTGTTGCGGCGGTGTCCCGGGCGCCCCTGGAGCGAGCTACCCATTGCTCGCCGATGCAGTGCAGTACGCCCTGCACAAGGTGGATGAGGTCGCCGGCTCCCTGGGCAAGCCCGTGGGACTCGCGACCTATCGGCCGTACGGCTCGACGGGCGAGGACTTTCTCCCCGAGACCGTGGGGATGGTCGGAATACCCGTTGAGATGTACCCGCAGTGGCCTGATGCAAAGACCGTCTTTCTGACGCAGGCCGCTGCTGCGGACCCCAACATCGTGTCGCAGATCGAGCGCCACCTGCGTGGCGGCGGCAACGTGGTCATCACTTCCGGGCTGTTGCAGGCAATACAGGACAAGGGCTTCGATCAGGTCACGGACATGCGCGTCACGCGGGATGTGGTGCCCGCCACGGACTATGTCGAGGGCTTCGGTTTCGGGGGCGGCACAGTGCTCGGCCGTTCGAAGCCCATCCTTTTCCCGCTCATCCACTTCTACACGAACGAGGAATGGGCGGTTCTGCGAGGCATCGACAATCAGGCCGGCGTGCCCCTGCTGTTGATGGATCACTATGGCAAAGGCGAGCTGTATGTGCTGGCCGTGCCGCAGGAAATGAACGACCTCTATTCCCTACCGGCGCCGGTGCTCGATGCGCTCCGCCGATACCTGACGGCCGGCCTCCCGGTGACGCTCGAGGGACCTGCTCAGGTCAGTCTCTTCGAGTATGCCAATGGCAGTTTCGTGATCGAGTCGTATCTCGATCATCCCGCTGCCGTGCGGGTCATCGGGAGCTTCGCCCGGCTGACCAACCTGACAGGGGGAGGGACGTCCGGCGGCGAGCCCCTGCCCGCAATCCCGAGCTTCCTTTCACCGTCATCGGTCGCGGCAACGCCGCAGCTCGGCTATGAGCTGCGCATCGAGCCACACAGCTTCGTCGCCTTCCGCGAAGGCAACTGAAGCATGAGGAGGGCAAAAGGTCCTACCTGGTAAATCCGCCAAACGGCCGCCCGCCCGCGAAATGGACTCAGCACGAAGACGGCTAAGGGTCCTAAGAGGCAAATCCGCCAAACGGCCGCCGCCCGCGAAAGGATTCAGCACGAGGACGGCTAAGGGTCCTAAGAGGCAAATCCGCCAAACGGCCGCAGGCCTGTTTGGCCAAATCAAAAACTTGAACTGAGTCACGGATCATCACCAGCCCGCCGCGCAACGGGAGCGGCCTGCCTGCTCCGTGGCGGCAATCCGCGCATGTCGACTTGAGACTGTAGTAGGCTCGCCATAGCTGCGGGGGTGGTGCGGCAACGATGGTGAGGCGGATCGAAGAAAGCAGCGTGAGTCCCGGGACCGAGTCCGAGACGGACTCAGGGCAGCCTTTTCCCCGCGCATTGCTGCCCGATACGAGCTGCCCCGAGGCCGCACTCGCCAAATCCAATCGCGAGCTGCGGATGCTCATCGACTGCAAGCGCGCGCTCGCGCGGGCGCAGGACGAGCTGCAGCTCCTCGGCGAGATCTGTCGGACCCTCGTCGGGCCGGGAGGCTATCGCCTGGCGTGGGTGGGATATGCCGAGGCGGCGCACGAGCGTGCTGTTCGGATCGCTGCGCATGCCGGCCACGGCAGTGCCTATCTCGAGCGGCTGCGAGTCAGTTGGGGCGATGACGAGAGAGGGCATGGGCCCACGGGGAGTGCCATCCGGGAGCGCAGCACCCAGGTATGCCGTCACATCGACACCGATCCGGATTTCCTGCCTTGGCGCGATGAAGCGCGTCGCGCGGGCTACCGTTCCTCTGCGGCCTTCCCCCTGATGCTCGATGGCGAATGTATCGGCGCTCTCAGCATCTACGCGAATCGGCCGAATGCCTTCGACCCGCCGGAGCTCGCGCTCCTGGAAGAGCTCACGGCTGATCTTGCCCTAGGACTCAAGATCCTGCGCCAGCAGGGCCGGATCGAGCGCCTCGCGCAGGTCGTCCGCATGCAGAGCGCGATGAATGCGGCGATATTCCGTATTCGCGACCGCGACGAGCTGCTGCTCGAGGCATGTCGACTTGCTACGGGTCTCGGCGGCTTCTTCGGTGCGGTCGCCTGGATCGTCGTCGGCAGCGGTCGCTGGGCATGGTTCAAGTGCCGCACCGGCAGCGCGATCGTCGACAGCGAGACGCTGCTGCGTGTCGAAGTCGGCAGCGGTACCGGCCCCGATCCCAGCCTCATCGGTCGTGCACTGCGCACAGGCAAGGTCACCGTCTGCGCCGATATCAGCCGGCCGGACGTACCGATCGCCGCACGTGCGCGACTGCTGGCCCGCGGCATCCGCTCTCTGATCGCACTGCCGCTCATCGTCGATGGCAGGCGGGTCGCAGTGCTGACACTGACCGCGCAGGACGCGGCCCGTGCGGAGGATGGCGAGCTGTTGCAGCTCTTCGAGGACATGACGGTCAGTTTGTCGTTCGCGCTGCGCTCGCTCGAGCATGCCGATGCGGCCCGGTATCTGGAGCGCTACGACGCGCTCACCGGATTTGCGAAGCGAGCGCTCTTCTGCGAGCGCCTGGAGGCGGAGCTGCAACTGCGCGATGCGGGCGGGCCCGAAGCGCGGCTCGCGGTCATCGCCTTCGACATCCGTGGGCTCGGCAGTCTGAATGCCACCTACGGCGGACGTGCCGGCGATTCCGCCCTGCAGTGTCTCGCCCAGCGTCTGAAGCGGCATGCCGGAGGAGACGACCATCTCGGTTATCTCGGCGCAGGCACGTTCGTATTGATCGAGCGGACGGCGGACCCGGCGCCCGATACGGCGCGAACCGGCCTCGATGCCGCCGTGTTCGATGAGCCTTTCGAGGTCGAAGGCCGGAAGATCCGGCTTTCAGTCAGTTACGGCGTGGCACGGTTTCCCCAGGACGGGGCGGCCGGAGCCGTCCTGGTGCAGCGTGCCGAGGCGGCTCTGAAGCGGGCCAAGGAGTCCGGCGAGCACTCACTGCAGTACCGGTTGGAAATGAGCCGCGAGACGAGCGAGCGAGTGGCGCTCGAGCACAAGCTCCATGTCGCGCTCGATGAGCGACAGTTCGTACTGCACTATCAGCCGCAGATCGATCTCACGACGGGTGAGATCGTGTCGGTCGAGGCGCTGCTGCGCTGGCGCGACGGCGATGAGGGGCTGGTACTGCCGGGTCGGTTCCTGTCGATCCTCGAGTCCTCGGGAATGATCGTACCGGTCGGCAACTGGGCGCTGCTCAAGGCAGTGGAGGACCTGGAAGGATGGTGCCGGGCGGGATACCGGCCGGTGCGCCTCGCGGTCAACGTGTCAGCGACGCAGCTGAAGCAGCTGGAGTTCGTCCCCGGGCTGCTCGGTCTCGCCGAGCGGCTCGCTCCGCTCACCGGGTTCGGACTCGATATCGAGATCACCGAGACCACGCTGCTACAGGATCTCGAGGGCACGAGCCGCAAGCTGCAGGAGCTGCGTCAGGCGGGCATTCGCATTGCGCTCGATGATTTTGGCACCGGCTATTCTTCCCTCGGCCTGCTCTCGAAGCTGCCCGTGGATGCACTGAAGATCGACCGCTCGTTCGTCTCCGGGCTCCCGGACGATCAGGCGAGCGTGACGCTCGTGGCGAGCATCGTCGAGCTGGCTTCGGCGTTCGACCTCGTCACGGTCGCGGAGGGCGTGGAGACCGCCGAGCAAGTTGCTGCGCTGCGCGCGCTGCGCTGCCGCCAGTCACAGGGGTTCCTCCACGGCACGCCCGTGCCCGCGAGTGAGCTCGAGCACATGCTCGCCCGCGCGGACGCTCCTCGCCGGGCCAGCTCCCGGGGGTTTTGAGCTACAATTCCAGCCTGGAATTCGCTCGCACACGCCCTTCGGGCGTCCCCGGAACAGCTTCTTTCATGCACGGTACTGCGCGAGGCGCGGCTTGCCTCGAGTTCGGACGCTTTCGACTGTTCACCAGACAGCGTGAGCTGCATCTCGGTGATGCGCCTGTTCCGCTCGGCACACGGGCGTTCGACGTACTGCTCATCCTCGTCGAGGCTCAGGGCGAGCTCGTCACCAAGGAGGAACTTCTGGCGCGCGTCTGGCCAGGTGCCGTCGTCGAGGAGAGCAACATCCAGGTGCAGGTCTCGGCGCTGCGCAAGGCGCTAGGCGCGGACCGTCACTTCATCCTCACGGTGCCGCTTCGGGGCTATCGCTTCACCGGCGAAGTACGCGCGCTCGATGGCGAGGGCCGGGCAGTCCCGGCGTCCGGCCCGGGGCCGCAACCGGCTCAGCCCATCCCGACCAACCTGCCGGCCCCGGTGTCGGATTTCATCGGCCGGGAGACCGAGCTCAGGGAGCTGGGAGACCTGCTGCGGCACAACCGGCTCGTATCCCTCGTGGGCACCGGCGGGATAGGCAAGACGCGGCTCGGTCTCGAGGTCGCGCGCGCCGCGCTCGAAGCGTTTCCGGAGGGCGTATGGCTCGCCGAGCTCGCGCCCCTGACCGATCCCGATCTCGTCGCGAGCGCGATCAATACGGCCTTGGGCCTGCAAAGCGGAACTGCCTGGACATCCGAGCGGCTCGCGGCTGCGCTGCGCGGACGCCGGCTCCTGCTGGTGCTCGATAACTGCGAGCATGTGATCGGTGCGGCAGCGCGCGAGGCGGAGATGCTGCTGCGGGCCGTACCCGGCGCGCGCATCCTGGCGACGAGTCAGGAGCCGCTGGGGCTCGATGGGGAGTGCACCTTCCGGCTGAGTCCACTCGAATTCCCCGCCGAGGAGATCGCGGAGCTCGGAGATGCCCTGCGCCACGATGCGGTCAGGCTGTTCGTGGCCCGGGCGCGCGCCGCCGATCCACACTTCAACCTGGACGAGCGCAACGCCGCCACCGTGGCGATGATCTGCCGCCGCCTCGACGGCATTCCGCTCGCCATCGAGCTCGCCGCCGCGCGCGCCGCGGCTCTCGGCATCGAAGGCCTCGCCCGCAGGTTGGACCTCAGATTTCACGTGCTCACCGGCGGCCGCCGCACGGCGCTGCCACGCCATCAGACATTGCGCGCGACCCTCGACTGGAGCCACCGGCTCTTGACCGAGCCCGACCGCATCGTGTTGCGGCGGCTCGCCGTGTTCGCGGGCAGCTTCAGCCTCGAAGCCGCGGCAAGCGTCGTGGCGGACCCGGCGCTCGCCGAGTGGGAGGTGGTCGGACGAATCGCCGAGCTCGTCGACAAATCACTGGTCGTTGCCGATGCCTCGGGTTCCGCACGCCGCTATCGGCTACTCGAGTCGACCCATGCCTACGCGATGGAGAAGCTCGCCGACAGCGGGGAGTTCGGCTCGCTGGCACGCCTTCACGCCGTGTACTTCCGCGATAACGTGCGTAGCGCCCTCGCCTCGTGGGAGGATACTCCTTCGGTGCAATGGTTGGAGGCGCAGGCGCCGGAGATCGACAACATTCGAATTGCGCTCGACTGGGCATTCGGCGCAGACGGCGATCCGGCGGTGGGTATCGAGCTCGCCGCGGCGTCCTATCCGCTGTGGTATCTCCTGTCGCTGATGCAGGAGGGGAGGGCCCGTCTGGAGCGCGCGATGGGCGCGGTCAGCAAGGCAACTGCGAAACCGATCGAGGCGAGGCTGCGGTACGGCTACGGCTTTCTCTGCACGGGCGAGCCGCGCGGGCGTGCCCTGCCGGCGTTGCGCCGTGCCGTATCGCTGTATCGCGACGTCGGCGAGCCGCTCGATCTCGGGCGCGCGCTCAGCTTCTGCGGTCTGAACCTCGCGCGCACGGGCGGGCTGACAGAGGGACTCGCCGCGCTGGAGGAGGCGCGGAGACAACTCTCCGCGGCCGCCCACCCGAAGAGTCTCGCGCTCTGCCTCACCAACCTCGCCATCGCGCGTACGGTGGGCGGAGAGTTCGAGGCGGCCCGCGCGCTGCTCGATGAGTCTCTCGCGGTCGGGGCGCATTCCAAAGCCGACTTCTGGGTGTGGCGCGCCCGCATATACAAAGCGGAGGTGGAGTTCGCCGAGGGCCAGCTCGAGGAGGCGATCGGGCAGGCGCGCGAAGTCGTCGCCCTCTCCCGTGCCGCCCGGCGCACGGGACTGCTCGGACACTCGCTGTGCAATCTCGCGGGCTATCTCATTGCGCGCGGCGAGCTCGAAGAGGCGGGAGCGGCGTTGCGCGAAGGACTGCCGCTGGCGCAGGAAAGCGAGCTCGATGCGGTATTGCTCGCCGGTGGCCTGCAGCACCTGGCGGCGATCGCCGCGCGCGAGAGTCGTCTGGAGCGTGCAGCGCAGCTCATCGGCTACGCGCGGGCCTTTTTCTCCTCGGAATTCGAAGGACGCAGCCCCGCCAAGCAGAGAATCCAGGCGCGCATCGTCGAGAGCCTGCGCAGCGCCATGCCGGAAGATCGTCTTGCCGAGCTCATGGAGGCAGGCGCCAGGTGGACGGAGGAGCAGGCGATGTCGACTGCCTTGGAGGCGTGAGCTCGCTCGCAAGGGGCGCCGTCCAAAAGCATATGAGTGAGCGGGCAGGATGCCGACTTTGCGCCAATTAACAATTAATAACGATTAAGGCGTAGCTAAGGATTTGCACGGGCCGCAGGCGCCATGCTCATCGCGTCGAAAAAGACCGGTGATCGCACTGCCATGATGGATCGTCCCGCCCACCGCCGCCTCGCGAGGCTGCTGCCCTTCTCGGCCGCACTGCTCCTTTCCGGTTGCCGCTGGGCCGTGCTCGATCCCAAGGGCCCGATCGGCCTCGAGGAGCGCTCGATCATCCTCACCGCTACGGTGTTGATGCTGATCGTGGTGGTTCCGGTGATCGCGCTCGTCCTACTCTTCGCCTGGCGCTACCGCGCCTCGAACGTGAAGGCCGAGTATCGGCCGGACTGGTCGCATTCCAACAGGATCGAGGCGGTGGTCTGGCTGATCCCATGCATCATCGTTGGGGCATTGGGTGTGATCGCCTGGAGGTCCTCGCACACCCTCGATCCCTATCGGCCGCTCGATTCGCGGGTGAAGCCCCTGCGTATCGAGGCAGTGGCGCTCGATTGGAAGTGGCTCTTCATCTACCCGGACCAGAAGGTAGCCACGGTGAACGAGGTTGCCTTCCCGGCGAACGTGCCGGTCGAATTCCACATCACCTCCGCAACGGTGATGAACGCCTTCTTCATCCCGCAGCTCGGCAGTCAGATCTACGCGATGGCGGGCATGCAGACACAGCTGCACCTCCTGGCGAGCGAGCCCGGGACGTATCAGGGTCTTTCCTCCAATTACAGCGGGGATGGATTCTCGGGCATGACCTTCAGGGCCGTTGCCCTGCCGACACCGCAGGGATTCGACGCGTGGCTCGCGAAAGTCAGAGCTGCGCAGCAGCCGCTCGGGGCCGCAGCTTACGAGCAGCTCGCGTTGCCGAGCGAAAGCAATCCGGTGGCGTACTACTCGCAGGTGCAGTCGAATCTTTTCGCTGACATCGTCGCAGGTCGGCTGCCGCAACCCGCGAGCCGGTTGCTTGCGCGGACTCCCGTGCGTGCCCACCGCGCCGGTCCCCCGGCGCCAATGGTCATGAGCGGTATGCCGGGCATGTCTGCGACGAGGAGCAACTGATCATGCTCGGCAAGCTGACGCTCTCCGCCATTCCCTATCAGAACCCCATCGTCATGGGGGCAGTCGCCTTCATGGTGGTCGTGACGATTGCCGTGCTCGGCACCGTCACACTGCTAGGCAAATGGAAGTACCTCTGGACGCAGTGGCTGACGTCAGTCGATCACAAGAAGATCGGCGCGATGTACATCATTCTCGCCGGGGTGATGCTGCTCAGGGGGTTCGCGGACGCGATGATGATGCGTGCCCAGCAGGCGCTCGCCTATGGCGGCCACGCGGGATACCTGCCCCCCGAGCACTTCGACCAGGTCTTCAGCGCCCACGGCACGATCATGATCTTCTTCATGGCAATGCCGTTCATGATCGGACTCATGAACTGCGTGCTGCCGCTGCAGATCGGCGCGCGCGATGTCGCCTTCCCGTTCCTCAACTCGCTCAGCCTCTGGTTGACGGTGGCCGGCGCGATCCTCGTGAACCTCTCACTCGCGATCGGTGATTTCTCACGCGCGGGCTGGCTGGCCTATCCGCCGCTTTCGGAGCTTCGCTTCAGTCCGGGCGTCGGGGTCGATTACTACATCTGGGCGCTGCAGATCTCAGGTATGGGTACCACGCTGAGCGGCGTCAACTTCATTGCCACCGTCCTGAGGATGCGCGCGCCCGGCATGAAGCTGATGCGCATGCCGGTGTTCACTTGGACGGCGCTCTGCACCAACATCCTGATCGTCGCGGCGTTTCCGGTCCTCACGGTATCCCTGGCGCTGCTGACTCTCGACCGTTACCTCGGGATGCACTTTTTCACGAATACCCTGGGCGGCGATCCGATGATGTACGTCAATCTCATCTGGATCTGGGGACACCCTGAGGTCTACATCCTCATCCTGCCCGCCTTCGGCATCTTCTCCGAGATCATCGCCACCTTTTCCGGCAAGCGTCTCTTTGGCTATACGTCGATGGTGCTCGCCACGATGGCGATTGCGCTCCTCTCCTTCCTGGTGTGGCTGCATCACTTCTTCACCATGGGCTCCGGGGCCGACGTCAACGCCTTCTTCGGGATCACGACCATGGTGATCGCGGTGCCGACGGGCGTGAAGATTTTCAACTGGCTCTTCACCATGTACCGCGGGCGGGTGCGGCTCGAGTCCCCGGTGCTCTGGACCGTCGGCTTCATGATCACCTTCGTGATCGGCGGCATGAGCGGCGTGCTCATGGCCGTACCGCCGGCCGACTTCGTGCTGCACAACAGCCTCTTCCTGGTGGCCCACTTTCACAACGTGATCATCGGTGGCGTGGTGTTCGGCGCCATGGCCGGGCTCACCTATTGGTTTCCGAAGGTGTTCGGCTTTCGGCTGAACGAGACGCTCGGCAAGGCGGCGTTCTGGTGCTGGCTCGTCGGGTTCTACGTAGCGTTCATGCCGCTCTACGTCCTCGGGCTCATGGGGGCGACGCGCCGCATGGATCATTACGACAATCCGGCCTGGCGGCCGCTCTTCGTCATCGCGGCCATCGGCGCAGTCATCATCTTCTGTGGCATCGCCCTACAGGTCGCTCAGGTCGTGGTGAGCATCGCGCAGCGCGAGCGCGCGCGCGACCTGACCGGCGATCCCTGGCAGGGCCGCACGCTCGAGTGGGCGACTTCCTCGCCGCCGCCGGCCTATAACTTCGCGCGCATTCCCGTGGTGCGCGACCGCGACGCGTTCTGGGACATGAAGCAGCGGAGCGTCGAGATGAAGGCCGCCGTCTATCGCCCGATCCACATGCCGCGCAATACCGGCACCGGCTTCGTGATGGCGGTGTTTCTCGGCCTGGCTGCGTTTGCAATGATCTGGCACATCTGGTGGCTCGCGATCGGCGGAGTTGCCGCCGCAATGGTGGCGCTCGTCCATCATGCCTTCGACGACGATCGCGACTACTACGTGGAAGCCGAAGAAGTGCGCCGGACCGAGGTTCTCCGCGGCCGTGCCCAACTGAGGAGCGTCTAGTCCATGTCAACCCGTCTGACAGCCCACGGCGGGGCGCTGGCTTTCGAGCCGGGATACGCCGACGACGCGGCCGATGCACTGCGGAATCTGCGCGGCGCGCCCGCGGCAATCGACTTCGAGCCCGAACATCACCCCGATTCCGCTGCCATCGCGCAGCTCGGCTTCTGGATCTACCTGATGAGCGACTGCCTGCTGTTTGCGGGTCTGTTCGCCACCTACTCGGTGCTGCACGCGCGCACGGCCGGCGGCCCCACACCGCACGGACTCTTCGATCTGCCCTATGTGCTCGCCGAGACGGTGTTCCTCCTCGTGAGCAGCTTTACCTGCGGTCTCGCGACGCTCGCCATCGGGCGGCGCAGCCGCGGTGCGACGCTCGGCTGGCTGGCGGTGACCTTCGTACTGGGACTGACATTCGTCGGCATGGAGCTGCACGAGTTCGCTCACATGCTTGCGGCGGGAGCGGGTCCCAATCGCAGCGCCTTCCTTTCCAGTTTCTTCACCCTGGTTGCGACGCACGGCCTGCACGTCACCTGTGGTCTCATCTGGATGGCGATCATGATGGTGCTGGTGGTGAAGAAGGGCTTCACGCCGTCCACCGAGACGCGACTCGCCTGCTTGAGCCTCTTCTGGCACTTCCTCGACATCATCTGGGTCGGGGTGTTCTCCCTGGTCTATCTCTTCGGAGTGTCCTGACGTGAGCGCTGCCAACGAGGCGATCGTCGGCCACGCGCCGCATGCGCCGGTCCACGGCCGTGCCCAGGGCGGCGCGCATGGCTCCCGCCGGTCTTACGTCATCGGCTTCCTGCTGGCGGTCGCGCTGACCATCGTGCCCTTCGGGCTGGTGATGAGCCATTCGCCCGTCGGCACTCCGCTCATCATCGCGGTGTTCGCGCTGGCGCAGATCGGCGTACACGTCGTGTATTTCCTGCACGTCGACAGCTCCAAGGAGCAGCGCTGGAATCTGACTGCGCTTCTCTTCACGGCCATCGTCGTGTGCATCATCCTCGGCGGCTCCATCTGGATCATGCACAACCTCTACATCAACATGATGCCGGGGATGATGCCGGGGTCGATTGGCTAGTGAGCTGCCTCCGCCGCGGCACCCTCGGCTGCGGGCGTACTCCTGCGCGTGGCGAGCCAGGAGCCGAGGAGAATGAGCGCGAATCCCGTCGTGCCGCCGACTCCCAGGCGCTCATCGAGGAGCACGACGCCAAGGAGCGTGGCGACCGCAGGGTTGATGTAGGTAATGACCGAGGCGCGGGCCGCACCGGCGTGCTTCACCAGATAAAACATCAACAACATGGCGAGCGCCGTGCAGACGAGACCCAGTATCGCGACGGACGAGAGGGCCAGGGTGCTCGGCATC
>DASUHA010000025.1:0-65095 GCA_036273735.1 Steroidobacteraceae bacterium
CGGGTTGCGAGCCACTCGAAAAGGGCGTCGCGGTCGGGCGCCTGCAGGACCTCATCCAGGGTATCCGACCGGCGCGGTGGACGGCAGCCGCACGCGATGGCCAGCAAGTGCAGGTCGTGGTTGCCGAGCACGACGATAGCGTTGTCCCCGAGTGCGCGCACGTACCGCAGTACCTCGAGCGACTGCGGGCCACGATTGACCAGATCACCGACGAACCACAGCCGGTCGCGGTCCGCCGAGAAGCCTATCCGGCTGAGAAGTGCTCGCAGCTCATCACAGCAGCCCTGGATGTCGCCGATGGCATGTCGGCTCACTGCAGAATACCGGGGATCGCGAGCCGGAAGGGTGGGATGGGTGCATCGAAGGGGTGCCCCTCACCATCCACCATCTGGTAGCTGCCCTCCATCGTGCCGACCGGCGTCTCGAGAACGGCGCCGCTCGAGTAGCGAAATCCCTGGCCGGGCTCGAGATGTGGCTGCTCGCCAACGACTCCTTCGCCGCGGACTTCTTTCACCCGGCCGTTGGCATCGGTGATGATCCAGTGGCGCGTCAGGAGCTTGGCCGAGCGCTGGCCCTCGTTGCGGATGGTGATCGTGTACGAGAACACGTATCTCTGCTCGTTCGGGCTCGACTGCTCGTCCAGATAGCTCGTCGTGACCTCGACGCGGATCTTGTGCAACTCCTGGCTCATGCGGTCGATTCTACCGTTTCCTGGCCCGCTTTCCGGTTTGACGGGTGCATCAGGCTCTGCACCTCAGCCCGCGCATTCGCGCGGTCGTTCACCTCTTCGCTGGGCTCGCCCCCATCCGCACCGCGAGCACATCGCAGGGCGCGGCATGGAGCACCGTATCTTCGATGAAGTTCACCAGAATCGATGGGCCATGGCGCTCCCGGCTGCCGAGCACGATGAGGTCGATCTGTCGCTCGCGGGCAACACGCACGATCTCGGCTTTGACGTTGCCGGACTCCACACGGTGAGTCGCGCCGGAGAGGCCGAGCTCCTCGGTCAGTGCGGCCAGGCGCTGACGCGCCCGCGCGAGCAGCTCGTCCTCGATGCGCACTGCGGGCATCAGGGTCTCGCCCATCGGCTCGACCGGCATGAATTCCACCACGTGCAGCAGCTCGACTTGCGCGCCGAGCGTCGCTGCAAGGGCGCACGCACGTTTGCCGATCTCCAGGCTGTGCTCCGTCAGATCGACTACGAGCAGGATGCGGCGGTAGGGGTACGTTGACATGATGCGGCCCTTGCTGAACCGATGGGACGGCCAGATCCTAACTCAGCCGGCGCCGGACGGCAGCTTCACCGTGCCCGCGATGGCATTGAAAAGCGCGGGCGGGACTGTCTCCGGCCGTGATCCCGGATCGGCCCCGCAACGCTCGATCTCTTCCGCTGTGGCAAGACCGCGAAGTGCGTTGCGCAAGGTCTTGCGGCGGTGGGAGAAGGCGGCGGCCACCACGGCGGCGAATGCCGGATTAATTGAGAACGCGGGTGTCGGCCGTACTGAGAGGCGTGCAACCGCTGACCACACCTGCGGAGGTGGCTGGAAGGCTCCAGGACCGACGTCGAACAATCGCGTCACCTCCACCCATGGTGACAGCATGACCGTAAGGCGTCCGTAAGCGGACTCCCCTGGCTGCGCTGCCATGCGGGCTATGACCTCACGCTGCAGCATGACGTGCATGTCGCTGATGTCGCTCACACTCGCCAGGAGGTGGAAGAGCAGTGGTGTAGAGATATTGTAGGGAAGATTGCCGACGACCCTCAGCGGCCGGCCGCGCTGCCGTGCGAGCGCGGTGAAATCGAACCGGAGCGCATCCGCAGCGTGCAACGAGAATCGGGGGTCCGTGTCGAGCTCGCCGCGCAGCAGCGCCGCCAGATCGCGGTCCACCTCGATCGCATCGAGCGAGCCACACCGGGATGCGAGCAGCCGGCGGGTGAGCGCGCCTCGGCCGGGACCGATCTCCACCAGGGCCTCATCCTCCCGCGGCGCGATCGCGGCGGCGATGCGCTCGATCACTGCGGGATCGTGTAGGAAATGCTGGCCGAATCGCTTTCTGGGCCTGGCCTGAAACCCGGTCTGCGCCATCAGGCGGCTCGCGCTGCGAGCCGCACCGCGAGATCCAGGGCCGCCGCCATGCTGCCGCCGTTCGCGCGGCCGGAGCCGGCGAGATCGAGCGCCGTGCCATGATCCACCGAGGTCCTGAGGATCGGCAGGCCGAGCGTCACGTTGACTGCGCTCTCGAACCCGGCGTGCTTGATCACCGGCAGGCCCTGGTCGTGATACATGGCCAGGACCGCGTCATGGTCTGCGAGCACTTGCGGCACGAAGGCCGTATCGGCGGGCACGGGCCCGACGACCCTCAGGCCGCGCTCGCGCAGGCGCGCGATGGCCGGTGCGATGACACGGATCTCCTCGTCTCCGAGGTGCCCGCTCTCGCCCGCATGGGGATTGAGGCCGCACACGGCGATGCGCGGCCGCTCGATGCCCCACCAGCGGTTGAGATCCCGGTCGATGATCTCGAGCACCTCGCACAGCAACGCCTCGGTGATCGCCGCGCTCACCGCGGCGAGCGGCAGATGGGTCGTGGCGAGCGCCACGCGCAGCGAGGATGTTGCCAACATCATTACCGGCCGTGGCGCGTGCGTCAGCTCCGCGAAGAGCTCGGTGTGGCCGGTGAAGGGAATGCCGGCGTCGTTGATGATCCCTTTGTGGACGGGCGCCGTGACGATCGCGGCGAACTCACCGCCGAGCGCTCCGGCGCACGCGCGCTTCAGCAGCTCGAGGACATATGGCGCGTTGCGAGTATCGAGTCGGCCTGCAACCGCGGGCGCTTGAAGCGGATGGTGCTCCACCCTGAGCGTCCCGGGCACGTGACGGTGTGAGGAGCGGTCGCAGGGGCGCAACTCGACTTTGAGCCCGAGCTGGCGCGCCCTGCCGGTGAGCATTTCACGGTCGCCGAGGCAGATGAGGTCACAGTCGAGCTCGCGTGCCGCGAGCTGCAGGCAGACATCGGGCCCGATGCCGGCCGGCTCCCCAGAGGTCAGCGCGATGCGCGGCAGCACGGCGGCCGGGGGACCGATCAGCCGGTCATGACCTTCACGTACGCGTCATCGCGCAGGTGCTGCAGCCACAGCTCCGTGTCCTCGTCGGCCTTACTGGCGCGGATCTGCTCCATGGCATTCAGTCGCCTCACTTCCTGCGTCTCGTCATGATCCCGGCGTCCCTCGAGCTGCGCGATGTGCCAGCCGAAGTGGCTCTGGAAGGGCTCGCTGATCTCGCCCACCTTTAGCTTGGAAATCGCCGCGGAGAACTGCGGATCGAAGACGTCGGGGCTCTGCCATCCGAGATCACCGCCGTCGGAGGCGGATCCGGGATCCTGCGAGGCGGCGCTCGCGGCGACCGCGAAACTCTCGCCCTTGAGAATGCGCTGGCGGATCTGCTCGAGCCGCTGCCGCACGGTCGCATCGTCCTGCAGTGCGTTGGTCTTGAGGAGGATGTGACGCACGTGGATCTGGGCCACGATCGCCTTCTTCTCCTGACTGCGTATCTGGTTCAGCTTGACGATATGAATGCCGGTCGGGGTGCGCAGCGGCGCGGCGACCTGCCCGGGCTTGAGGCCCATGATGAGGTTGGTGAGAAAGGTCGGCAGCTCCGAGCCCTGACGCCAGCCGAGTGAGCCGCCCTCCAGAGCGTCCTCGCTGTTGGAATAGGCTACGGCGAGCTTGCCGAAGTCCTCACCCTTGCTGGCGCGACGATAGATGTCGTCGGCGTGCTGCTGGGCCTGGGTGATCTGCTCGGGCGTCGCGTTCGCCGGTACCGCGATCAGGATGTGGGAAACGTTGTATTCCGCATTGGTCGCCGGCTGCTTGGCCTGCTTGGCCATGAACTGATCGACCTCGCGGGGCGTGACCGCGATGCGCTGCAGCACGTCGCGCTGGCGCAGCAGGCCAATGGTGAGCTGCTGGCGCATCTGATCGCGGTAGGTCGCGTAATCGATGCCCTGCTGGGCGAGCACCGTCGGCAGGTCGGAGAAGGCGATCTTGTTGCGCGTCGCCACGTCCTGCAGCGCGGAATTCAGCTGGTCGTCGGAGATCGTGATGCCATCGTGATTCGCCTGCTGCAGCTCGATGCGCTGCAGGATCAGGCGATCGAGCACCTGCTTGCGCAGGACGCTGTCCGCGGGGAGCGCCATGTTCTGTGCCTGAAGCCTGACCGTGACCTCATGCATCTGGTCGTCGACCTCACTCTCCAGGACCACGCCGTCATTGACCACCGCGGCGATGCGGTCGAGGAGCGTCCCCTGGGTCGAGAGGTCTCGGGTCTGCGCCTGCGCCAAGCCGTGGAAGGCCATCGCGCCCAGAATCACTACTAATAGCCGCCGCATGCGCTCGTCATCCTCGGTGAACCGGCCCTCAGCGGGTCGGGAATGCTCGCGAATTCGCTTCCGTCGAAGTGTAGCCGGGAATGGCCTCGGCGAGAGAGGCATCCGACGCCGATCCGACACTGGCGAGGCCCGTGAGTTCCAGCTGCAGCCAGATGCCGGTGTCCTGGGGTCCCGTCCGGGCCGTGCTGGTCGTCGGGCGGGCACCGACGTACCGGCGAGCGCCGAGCCGCAGGCTCCAGCAGCACGACCGGTACTCAAAGCCGGCAAATCGCTCCAGCGCCTCGTGGTCCGCCAGCGAATACACCCCCCGCGCGAAGACGCTCCAGGAGCTGCCGATGGGCCAGGCAGCGGAGCTCTCGATCTGCTCCACGTTGCAGCTCGGTGCCCCCGGCGCGCCGCAGAGGGGCGTCTCCACCGGGACACCGGTGACGAGCGCAGCCTCCTCGAAAATGCCACGCTCGAACCGATAGCCGAGATTCACGACCCGATCGGGAGCGGGATGGAACTGCACCTCGACGTGCGCCCGCTGCGTCTGCGAGGCCTGCGGATCCCACTGCACCTCGGCATCCGCGCTCCAGTGCTCGAAGGCGGTGAGGGCGAGCTGCGCGACCAGGTCCGAGCGTCTATTGGTACGGGGAAGCTCGCCCGGCAGAGTGACGCGGGGGGTCGTGAAATAGAGCTGCTGGCCGAAGGTGGCCGTGAGGTACTGCTTTCCGTCCACGGCGCTGAGGAGTCTCGTGGTCACGCCGGTACTCAGCTGATTCGCATCGCCCACGCGGTCGGCGCCGACGTAACGATTGGTGCGGAAGAGCTCCACCGGGTCGAGATCGGGAACGGCGGTGTCGAAGACGGGCAGCTCGCTCTGATTCCGATAGGGCACATAGAGATACATCAGGCGCGGCTCCAGCGTAACGGTCCGCTGGTCACGCGAGCCGGCGGCGCGCTCGAGCTGTACGGCGGTATCGAGGCTGGCGATGGGAAGGGTCCGCGAGGGCGAGCTCGGCTGGCCCGAGAGTGTGTTCGAGAGCTGGTATTGGGTCGCCCGCCAGGCCACGGCGGGGCGCATGAACCAGCCGGGGCCCACGAAGTTGAGGGACGTGGTCGGATCCATATCGAGCCGCCAGCCGGTCACGCCGATCGAGCGCCGGAACTGCACGACCTCGGAATCGAACCCATACCGCAACACATCGGCCGGTCCCCAGCCGTAATCGGCGCTCACCGTGAGGTCGGGCACGCGGGCATACGGTCGCTGCTCGAGCAGCAGCGTGCTGTCGATCGTCTGGAACTGCTGCGCCATGGCCTGGACGTTCCAATGCACGTCGCGATACGAGAGCACGGCGCTGCGGTTGAGGAACGGTGTGCTGGTGCCCTCCGGGCCGGTGGAGAAATCCTCGAAATACTGCGTGTCACTGACGTTCTCGCCATCGAGCGTCAGCCGGAAATTGTCCGGCAGCTCGGTCACGTTCACCAGCCGGACGCGGCTGCGGCTCGCGTGGAAGACGTTATCGCTCGGCAGATAGTCCCAGTCGAGCTCACCGCGCTGCCGTCGCGTGAGGTAGCGGAAATCACCGCCGATGTCCGGTCCGCGACGACTGTACTCCGTCGGCTCGAAGGTGAAGTCGGCATTGGGAGCGATGTTCCAGTACCAGGGCACCGAGAGCTGTGCGCCCCCCCGCGAGGTGTTGCCGAGCGTCGGAAAGAGGAAGCCGCTCTTGCGCTGATTGCCGAGAGGAAACGACACCCAGGGCAGATAGAGGATCGGCACGCCTTTGAAATCGACGCGTGCACCCCGTCCCGTGCCGATCCGGTTGCGGGTATCGAGCGTGATGCGAGTGGCGCGCAGTATCCAGGATTGGTCATTCACCGGGCAGGTGGTGAAGGTGACACGCTCCAGGCGGATGAGCCCCTGCGGAGTGAGTTGCATTTCCTGCGCCGCGCCCCGGGCCGAGCGCTGCACCAGGCTGAAGCGGGCCGACTCGAACTGCGCGCCGGCGACCGGGGAATAGCTGCCGCCTGCCCCCGTGACGTGCACCTCGGGGTCGGTGTAGTCGATGCCGCCGCGGGTGCTCAGGGAGTTGCTTTTCTTGTCGTACTGGACCTCGTTCGCCTTGATCTGCCGCTGTCCCTGGCGAACGATGACATGTCCCTTCAGGGTGAGCGTGTCGTTCACGCCGACCATGCTGTCGCTCTCGATGCTCACCTTCCCGCCCGTGGCGAGTGCCTTCTCGCGGGCTGACTTCTGGGCTGCAGTGATCGGCGGTGGGGCGCTCGCGGGAGTCGGCGGCTCCGCCGCGCGCACAAGCGGAATGAGGCCGCCGAACGACAGCAGGGCGGTCCAGAATGGGCTCCAACGCGACATGAGGGGCGGCATTATAATGGGCCATGCCTGAGAACGATGCGCGACTCGCGCTGCTGCAAGGTTGGCTGGCGCGTGATCTGAGCCTGCGCCCGGTTCGGCTCGAGCCTGCCTCGAGCGATGCCAGCTTCCGGCGGTACTTTCGCGTGGTGTGTGATGACAGCACCCTCATCGTCATGGACGCGCCGCCGCAGACGGAGGACGTGCGGCCTTACTTGCGCGTAACGGAGCTGCTCGAGCCGCTCGGAATCCACGTTCCCCACGTGTACGAGGCGGATGTGGCCCAGGGATTCGTGCTGCTCGAGGACCTGGGCAGCCGGCACTATCTGGCGCAGCTCGGCGCCGGCGGCGACCCGCAGCGCCTCTATGGCGATGCGTTGCAGGCGCTCGCGGAGATCCAGCTGCGCGGAGCGGCCGCTGCCGCAGAGCTGCCTCCCTACGATCGCGGGCCGCTCGCCCGCGAGCTTGCCCTGATGCCGGAATGGTTTCTCGACCGGCATCTCTCGCTCGAGCTGAGCCCCGGCGAGCGCGAGATGATCATCGCGAGCTTCGAGTTCCTGATCACCGAGGGGCTGTCGCAGCCTGAGGTGTTCGTGCACCGCGACTACCACTCGCGCAACCTGATGGTGGTGGGCGAGCGCAATCCCGGCGTGATCGACTTCCAAGACGCGCTGCGGGGCCCCATCGGCTACGATCTCGTTTCGCTGCTGAAGGATTGTTACATTTCCTGGCCGCGCGAGCGCGTGCTCGAATGGGTGAGCGGCTACCGCGCGCTGCTGCAATCCCGCGGCGGCCGCATCGGCGGCAGTCCGGCACAGTTCCTGCGCTGGTTCGATCTCATCGGTGTGCAGCGGCACATCAAGGTCCTGGGCGTCTTTGCGCGCCTCTGGTACCGCGACGGCAAGCCGGGCTATCTGCGCGATCTGCCGCTGACATTCGACTACGTCCGGGAGGCCTGTCGGCTCTACCCCGAGCTCGCGGCGCTCTCGGAGTTCCTCGAGCGTCGGGTCGCGCCCGAGCTGCCGCGAGCCAACGAGCGCGTAGCCCGACAGACGGCACGACAGGCGTCATGACGCGCGGCGCAGTGCCCCCTCGGGCGATGTTGCTGGCCGCCGGGCGCGGCGAGCGGCTGCGGCCGATCACCGACACCCTGCCGAAGCCGCTGGTGGAGGTGGCCGGCAAGCCGCTGATCGTCTATCACCTCGAGGCGCTTCACCGCGCGGGAGTTCGCGAGGTCGTGATCAATCTCTCCTGGCTCGGGGAGAAGATCCGCGCGGCACTCGGTGATGGCGGGCGCTACGGCGTGCACATATCCTATAGCGAGGAAGGGCCGGTGCCGCTCGAGACCGGCGGCGGCATTCATCGCGCGCTGCCGCTTCTCGGGTCTAGGCCCTTTCTGGTGGTCAACGCCGATGTCTGGACCAACATGGACTTCAGTCGTGTCCTGACTCTGGACGAGGGTGCCGATGCACGCCTCATGCTGGCGCCGAATCCGCCGCAGCATCCGCGCGGTGACTTCGGGATCGAGGGCGACCTCGTGGTGGAGCGTGAAAACGAGCGCTTCACCTATACCGGCGTTGGCATGTATCGGCCGGAATTCTTCGAGGGATGTGTGCCCGGGAAGTTTCCGCTGCTGCCGCTCCTGAAGCGGGCGATCGCGGCCCGGCGCCTGCACGGCGAGGTCTATGGGGGCGAGTGGCTGGACATCGGCTCGCCGGATCGGCTGGCATGGCTCGATGCCCGGGAGCGCGGCGCGGGACGGGGTTAAAAGGGATCCGCTTGACCCCGTGGCGTAAAATGAGCGCCATGGCCAGCCTCAAAGACATTCCGGTCATCACCGATTCGGCGTCCGTCCAGCGGGAGTCGCCGCGCAGCGGTGAGAAATACCTTACGCCTCAGGGGTTTACGGCAATCCGGGACGGCATCAAGTCATCCGCGGGCGGGCTCGGCCAGCCGCCAGGCGTTCCGGTGCGGGGCGGCGGCAAGCCCTCCTGGTTGCGCGCCAGGGCGCCCTCGGGCGTCGGCTTTCAGTCCGTCAAGGGGATCGTCAAGGAGCACCGCCTCGCTACCGTCTGCGAGGAGGCGAAATGCCCGAACATCGGCGAGTGCTGGAACGCCGGCACCGCCACGATCATGCTCATGGGCGCGGTCTGCACACGAGCCTGCCGCTTCTGCTCGGTCGATACCGGCAACCCGCGTGGTTGGCTCGATGCGGACGAACCGGAGAACGCTGCCCGCAGCGTCGAGCTGATGAAGCTCAAATACGTCGTGCTTACCTCGGTCGATCGCGACGATCTGTCGGACGGTGGTGCCAGCCACTACGCTGCCTGCATCCGTGCGATCAAGCGACGCAATCCGGCGACCGCTGTTGAAGCACTGACGCCTGACTTCCGGGGAGTGCTCGAAGACGTCGAGACGGTCGTCGACTCCGGACTCGATGTCTTTGCGCAGAACATCGAGACCGTGCGACGCCTCACCCATCCGGTGAGAGATCCGCGCGCCGGGTACGAGCAGACGCTGCGAGTGCTCGCGCATGCGAAGCAACACGTGCCGTCGGTATTGACCAAGAGCAGCCTGATGCTGGGTCTGGGTGAGACGGATGAGGAGATCGAGCAGACGCTGGCCGACCTGCGCGCGGCGGGCGTCGACATCGTCACTCTGGGACAGTATCTGCGTCCGACGGCGAACCACCTGTCAGTCGAGCGCTACGTCATGCCCGCGGAGTTCGATCGCTACCGCGAGAGTGCTCTGTCGCGCGGCTTCCTCGAATGTGTCTCCGGACCGTTGGTACGCTCGAGCTACAGGGCCGAGCAGGCACTGAACCGGAACAACGCCGGCCTCGATAATAGCCGCCTCGCGTCCGAGAAGAAGGTTGTTTGAGCGGGGAGCAGGGTAGCGTCGTGGATAGCACGACAGCGGCGTGCGTCGCCGGTGAGCCGCCGCCGTTATCTCATCGCCCCGCACCGCCACATATCCTTCGTGATCTGGGCCTCGTGGAGTACGCGCCAACATGGCGGGCCATGCAGCGCTTCACGGACGAGCGTGGGCCCGAAACCGCCGATGAGATCTGGCTGCTCGAGCACCCGCCGGTTTTCACGCTGGGCATGAACGCCAGTCGGGATCATGTGCTCACCCCCGGCGAGATTCCGGTCGTGCAGATCGATCGCGGCGGGCAGGTGACCTATCACGGTCCCGGTCAGCTCGTCGTCTACCCCCTGGTCGATCTTCGGCGTGCCGCCCTGGGTGTTCGCGACATCGTGACGGCTCTCGAGCTCAGCGTCGTCGATTACGCGGCCGAGCTCGGTATCGTCGCCGACTGCCGTAGAAGTGCCCCTGGCGTCTATGTCGATGGCCGTAAGCTGGCCAGCATTGGCATCCGCGTACGCCGCGGTGCGACATATCACGGCATCGCGCTCAACGTGAGCGTCGATCTCGAGCCGTTCCGCCGCATCAACCCCTGCGGGTATGCCGGACTCGAGATGACCCGGCTGGCGGATCTGAGCGTCGTCGGGTCGGTGAACGCTGTGGCAGAAGGTCTCAAGCCGCACCTCCTGAGGCAGCTTTACGGGCGTTCATAACCGGTCTGTCACCGCCGGACGACTGACCGCGTAACTCCCCTTGGCCCAGCATTGCCCGTTACCCATCAGAGGAGTGGCAATGCAACTCATCCATGGCAAGGCGCCCCGCACGTGGGCGCTCATCCTTGCAGCGCTCGCAGCGCTCGTCGTTACCGCAATCGCCGGCTGCGCCCGTCACGATGCTTCCGGCGTGACCCTCCTCAACGCCTCCTATTCCCCGACGCGCGAGCTCTACGGAGACTACAACGCGGCGTTCCAGAAATACTGGAAAGCGAAGACCGGTCAGACGGTGCGTGTGAGCATGTCCTACGGCGGGTCGGAGCTGCAGGCGCGTTCTGTCGTCGACGGGCTTGGAGCCGACGTAGTGACGCTGGCATTGGCGGCGGACATCGACGTCATAGCCCAGCAGGGCAAACTGCTGCCGCGCAACTGGCAGACCCGCCTGGCGGCGGACAGCTCCCCCTACACCTCGACCATAGTGTTCCTCGTGCGCAAGGGAAATCCCAAGGGGATCCGCGACTGGGGCGATCTGGTGAGGCCCGGCATCTCGGTCATCACACCCAATCCCAAGACCTCCGGAGGGGCGCGCTGGAATTTCCTGGCGGCTTGGGCCTGGGCGCTGAAGCAACCCGGGGGCAACGAGGCCAGCGCCAAGCAGTACCTCCACGACCTGTTCCAGCACGTCCCGGTGTTGGACACGAGCGCGCGCGCTGCAACGACGACGTTCGTGCAGCACGGGCTGGGGGACGTCCTCATCGGTTGGGAGAACGAGGCGTTGCTGGCCATCCGTGAGAAGTCGAGCGACGGCCTCACGATCGTCTATCCGTCCGCCAGTATTCTCGCGGAGCCGCCTGTCGCAGTCATCGACCAGTACGCCCTGCAACATGGCCAGCGGCCACTCGCCACGGCGTACCTTCAATACCTCTACAGCAAGGAAGGCCAGGAGATCATCGCCCGCAACTTCTACCGTCCCCGCGACCCGGAAGTCGCGGCGCAATTCGCCGCGCAGTACCCCAAGATCGATCTCACCACCATCGCCGACCTCGGCGGCTGGCCGAGCGCGCAGCAGAAGTTCTTCGCGGCAGGCGGGGTGTTCGATCAGATCTATTCCCACGGGCAGTGACGAGAGCAGCTGCTTGGACGAGCGCGGTAATGACGTAAGTCAGGATTGAGCTGGGTCAGAAGGCTGGCGCTCGCGGATGGCGACCGCCCAACCCACCAGCTCTATCGGAGAGGGAAGGGCGCCCGCTGCGCCATAGCGTATGGTTCGCCGACTACTGAGGTGGGAATCGACGATCATCGCGAAGCGCGGGCCGCTCTGCGCGATTTCCGCCCGAAGGGTGCTTGCGCGGACGTCGAACAGGGCGCCCTGCGGCGGTGAGGCAGTTGATAGCAACGCGGCGCAGCCCTCACCGAGCTGAGCCAGCCAGCCGAGCGACTCCGACTCTGCATCGTCTGCAGATCGCGCCAGTGCCACCGCTCGCACGGCGTGCTGGTTGAAGCTGCGTTCGAGGATACGAATCCAACGGTCCCTCTCGAGTTGTTCCTGATCGAAGTCGTCGGGGCGGGAAAAGAGAACGGCCCAGCTCTCACCGAGCCATTCGGCCAGCGAGAGAGGCGTCGATGACGCCGCGGCCGCGCCGAGGCGGCTTTCCGGGACAACCAGTGTCGTCATAGAGCCTCCGCTCTGATGTGCGCCCGTTGGGGCGGGCTCGAGACGCATCGTGCAGGTTTGACGGTAGAAAAGGCTGTAGAAAGCGGGTGACGGATCGGTGCCAGTCGGCCTTCGCCGGTTTCGATCAGAAGGCGATCTGAAACCTCGTGAAGAGCGTCCTCTCGTCGGGCCGGTCACCACCAATGGCGCCTCCGGTGAAGCGGATGAGCTCGTAATCGAGTGCCCACTTGAGGTTGCGGTTGAGGTACCAGTTGACGCCGATGCCTGCGCCACGCGCTCTTTGCGCGCGGCTCGTCGCATTGGCGAAGGAATTGCCACCGTCTGCAAATGCCTGTGGATCTATCGTCAGCTCTTGGACGCGCGCCACAAGCTCGAGCGCACCCCATCCTGGGCCGCCGATGCGGAACGGACGGTCGGGCGTGACGCCACCGAAGCTTTCATGCTCGCCCGTTGCCAGCCAGGAGAGTTGTGCCTGCCAGGCGGAGTTGGTGAGCAGCGTCGAGCGTGTTACGCCGCCGTTGACGCGCTCCACGCCCTGCCTCACGCGCGTGTACTCGGCAAGCAATCCGACGGGTCCGGCATAGTAGTAAAGCTGCGGCGCCAGTCGCAGCCGCTCACCGCTTGCATAAGTTCCATTGGTGAGCTCTGGCTGTGTCAGGGTTGCCGCCGTATTCCCGCGGTAGCTGAAGAAGCTCTGCTGGCCGGAGGTCTTGTACGATGCCAGGAGAGTATCGGAAGGGCTTCCGGTCGCACGGACGTAGGTACCGGCAACGCCGAATCCGAGACCGCTGAGCGCCGGATTGGCCGAAAGGAGGAAGGGGCGGAGGAAGATGCGCGCCGCGACATCGCCCTTACCCGCACTGCCGAAGTCCGGCGTCGAATTAGTGTCGCTGCTCGTGCCATCGGCGACTCCATTGAACAGGCCGACCGAATAGTTGACGCGACCACTGGCCAGGTCTCCGCCCAGCTGCACGCCGATGTCGCGATTGGGAACGAGGTCAGTCGGCATGCCCCTCTCAATGAAGCGGTTGTCGGCGGCCGACTGCAGCCGCTCGAGGCCGACGGGCGGCTTGAATTTGCCCACGGTCACGGTCAGCCAGGGTTTGAATCTCGCAGAGATGAAGGCGTCCTGGACTATTGTCTTTCCGCCGCCGAAGTCGGGCATCAGCTTGAAATCATAGATGTCGTCGAGCGTGCCCTGAAGAATGGGTCGTACACGGCGCAGCAGCCACGTATTCGAGGTCGAGGAAGTGGTGCTGTCCGTGAAATAGCGCCCGTCGGCTTGAACCAGCGCGCCGAGCCTGAGCGCGTTCGACCCGTCCGCGGAGGCAATGGCCAGGCCCTTGGACCCCCATCGGACGCTGCCACTGTCTTTTGACATCGCGCGCCGCGAGTGATGCTGCTTGCGCTCGAGCTCGCGAAGCCTCTGCTCATCGGCTCTGAGCCGTCGCTCGAGGCTCTCGATGTCATCGGGCGACGCCTGTGCCGATGGTTGCGCTGAGCTCTGCGCTACGTTCTGCGCACGGGCAGCGGGGACGGCAGTGAGGAGCGGTATGGTGGCAGCCGCAAGAGTCAGTGGGGCCACGCGCAGCGTATAGGCTCGAGGCAACATGTGTTGTCGTTATCCTGTGCAGGTGAGAGAACGCGGCCGCGCCATGCACGACCTCACCCTTACGTTAAAGCAGTCGGGGTAACGAGTCAGTCGAGCGGGAGTGACGGAGCGGTTAGGCCGCTATTCGGTCACCAGTTTGTAACCTGCGCCCGCTGCAGTCTGCAGGATTTGCGGGGTGGCCGGGTCGCGCTCGATTTTTTGCCGCAGACGGTGGACGAGCTGCTTGAGGAGCTGCCGATCTCCAGACCCTCTGTGGCCCCACACGTGGATCAGCAGACGATCTGAGCTGACGGTACGTCCTGCGTTCGCCAGCAGAAGTTGCAGGAGCCGCAACTCGAGCTTCGTGAGACGGATGGGCGGCGCATCTGCGATCGCGAGGCTATGCTCATCCGCGTCCAGCCTCATTCTTCCGTTCGAGAGTACCGAAGCACCCTCCGTGCCTGCTCGACGCAACAATGCCTTTGCTCGTGCGAGGAGCGTGCGCGGACTGAAGGGCTTCGTGAGATAGTCGTCGGCGCCCAGCTCGAGGGCACGTACGAGATCTTCCTCCTCGCCGCGTACCGTCAGCATCATGATGGGTACGCGCGAATCGCGACGGATCGTCTGGCAGACCTGAAAGCCGCTCGCGCCCGGCATGTTGATGTCGAGGATGACGAGATCCGGCGCTTCGTCCGCTACTGACTGCAGTGCGCCGGTTCCGTCAGCCGCCTTGATGACGAGATATCCAGCCTGCGTCAATGTGAAGCCGACGAGGTCGCGCAGATCACGATCATCGTCTGCCACCAGAACCTTCATGCGGTGACCTCCACGGGCAGGCTGACGATGAACCGCGTCCGGCCGTTGCCAGTCCGCTCCACCGCGACGGCGCCTCCATGGCGCTCGACGATCGAGCGCACGATCCAGAGTCCGAGCCCGAGGCCGCCGGCCTCCGGCTCCTCTCCGGCGCCGCGGCGGAATGGAGCGAAGATGTCGTCGGTGGCGGCGGGTCCGGGGCCGGGTCCTTCGTCCTCCACCCACGCGTCGAGGCTGCCCTTCTCGAGCCCGGCTCCGATTCTCACGGTGCTGCCCTCAGGCGCGTACTTGTTGGCATTGGCCAGCAGATTGACGAATACCTGGGCGAGGCGGTGCTTGTCGCCCTCGATGGTTGGCAGATCTTCCGGCAGGCTGATCTCGAGCTGCTGGCGGCGCAGCGACAACAGCGAGCCGATGAGCGCCTGCGCATCCTCGATGACCTCGGCGAGGTCGATACGCTGGTGCCTTATCGCAAGCTGACCGGAGTCGATACGTACGCTCTCCAGCAGGTTGTCGATCAGACGGGTGAGGCGCAGCGTGCCGCGCTGCAACGACTCGGTGACCTCGCGACGCTGCTCGGACGACATCGTCTCGAGGTTATCGAGCAGCAGCTCGATGGAGGCGAGCTGGGCGGCGAGCGGTGTGCGGAACTCGTGCGAGATGTTGGCGAGCACCGAGTCGCGGGCACGTCGCCCGGCCTGGGCCTCGGCTTCCCGCCGCCGGAGAGTCTCGATCAGCTCCAGGAGGTTGCGCCGCATTTCCTCCATGGTACGGGCAAGTGCGCCGACTTCCGCGGCACCCCCTGGTGGGATCGACACGGAGAAATCGCCTCGGCCGATGCGGACGGCGGCATCGGTGAGGGCCTTGACTGGCCTGATGACCCGCCGGCTGAGAACCGCGCCTGCAAACACTGCGAATGCAGCGAGAATCAAGGTCGTCAGCACGAGCTCGCGGATGAGTCGGGTCGTCGAGCTGTCGACCAGGGTGATGGGGATGCTGGTATCGATGAAGCCGATCGCTTCGCCGGTCGAAGCGAAGAGCGGCACGCTCGCCTCGTAGAGCCCGAGAGAGTCGATGCGTCGCACTGCGGAGCGACCATCGGCGAGCGCCGCGGAATAAAGGGGTGTGAGTGCGCTCACGGGGTCGGCGGTGTAGTCACGATAATTGACGAAGCGCACCTGTATCCCGACGCGCCGTGTGAGCTCGTGAGCGAGGCGGGGGCTGAGGAGCCGCAGCACGTAAATGCGAATGTCGGCCGGCCCCGGCACGGGTGCGAATGCCCCGAACGCGGCGAGCTGCTCGTTGGCGGGTAGAGCGAGGAAGGTCGGGCCCTGCTCGGCGCCCTCTGATCTGATGGCCTGCCAGTCGAGCGTGGGCCCGCTCGCTGCGAGCAGCGTCGCCTCGGAAAAGACCGCGCAGGCATCGAGCTGGGAGGTATCGCAGAAACGGCGCAGGAAAGGAGCGATCGCATCGTTCTGGTGCTGAGCGAGCAACCGCTGCAGGGTGGGCCGCTGTGCCAGGACGCGTGCCGAGGTCAGCGCATCCTCCGTCATGCGCCGCACTTCTTCACGGGCTGTGGCGCCTGCGAGGAGCACACGTGCTTTGCCCTGCTCATTGGTGAGCACGCGCAGCATGCCGATGGCCGTGGCGGAGAGCCCGATACCGACGAGCAGTACGAGGAGCACGTGGACGGCAACCATCCACCAGCCGAGGCTGGTGTTGTCCGGGTCCGGCCAGAGCAGAGTCAGTCGGCGCCGAATGGATGCGAGCATGTCATTACCGCCGGCGATACCCGGCGCGCTCCACCAATGACTTCAACACCAGGGTCGCGACCGCAAGCAGCGTCAGGAGCGAGGCAACCGCGAAGGCGCCGGTGAAGTCGTAGTCGTTGTAGAGCGCCTCGATGGCGAGCGGCATGGTATTCGTCAATCCACGTATGTGGCCCGAGACGACCGAGACGGCGCCGAATTCTCCCATGGCGCGTGCGTTGCAGAGAATGACTCCGTAGAGCAGTCCCCAGCGGATCTTGGGGAGAGTCACGCGAAAGAAGGTCATCCATGCCCCCGCGCCCAGCGTGATGGCTGCCTCTTCCTCGTCGTTGCCGAGCTGCTGCATGAGTGGAATCAGCTCGCGCGCCACGTAGGGGAAGGTCACGAAGAGCGTCGCGAGCATGATACCCGGTATGGCAAAGACGATGCTGATCCCGTTGGCGGCGAGCCAGGCCCCGAACCAGCCTCGCATCCCGAACAGAAGCACGAACAGCAACCCGGAAATGACCGGGGAGATGGCAATCGGCAGGTCGATCAGGGTGATGAGCAGGCTCTTGCCCCGGAATTCGAACTTGGCGATCGCCCATGCCGCCGCCAGGCCGAAAACGGTGTTCACCGGCACGACCACGAGGGCCGTGAGGAGCGTGAGGCGGATGGCCGCCTGGGTGTCAGGGTCGGCAAACGCCTGGAGATAGACCTGAAACCCGTTGCGGAATGCAGTGGCAAACACGACTGCGACAGGCGCCAGGAGGAGCGCGGCCAGGAACCCGACCGAGATCCCGATCAGGCTGCGACGCCCCAGAGCGGCCAGTAGGGTCTCGCGCCCCGGACGGGTGGCGAGCTCGTCGAGAGACCCGGGCTGGGCTCCGGCCGCGGTCATTGTCCTCTCCGGACCATGCGATCGCGTCCCCAGGCCTGCAGCAGGTTGATGGTGAGAAGGATCACGAACGATGCCGCCAGCATGACGAAGCCGAGGGCCGCGGCGCCCCGATAGTCGAACTCCTCCAGGTGGATGACGATGAGGAGCGGTGTGATCTCGGTTTTCATCGGCAGGTTGCCGGAGATGAAGATGATGGAGCCGTACTCCCCGAGTGCGCGCGCGAATGCGAGCGTGAAGCCCGTGAGCATCGCGGGCAGCACCGCGGGCACGATCACCCTGCGGAACACGTACCATCGGCCGGCCCCCAGCGTCTCGGCCGCATCTTCCAGATCCCGTTGAACCTCCAGGAGCGCGGGCTGCACGGTGCGCACCGCGAAGGGCATGCCGATGAGTGTCATCGCCAGGATGACGCCGAGTCGGGTATAGGCGACATGGATGCCGACCATATCCAGGTAGCGGCCGAGCCAGCCGTTGTTCGCGAAAACCGCTGTCAGCGCGATGCCCGAAACGGCCGTCGGCAGGGCGAACGGCAGGTCGATCATCGCATCCATGAGCTTGCGGCCCGGAAACTCGTAGCGCGCGAGCGTCCACGCGATGATGAAGCCGAAGACCAGGTTGATGCAGGCGGCCAGCAGGGCTCCGCCGAACGACAGCTGATATGACGCCAGCGCTCGCGGGCTTGCCACTGCATCGAGCAGTTGGTGCAGCGGAGTCGAGGCCGCGAGCAACGCCAGCGCGGCAAGCGGCAGCAGCACCACGGCACTCAGGAAGAAGGTCGTGAAGCCGAGCGTCAGCCCGAAGCCGGGCAGGACGGTGGGTTGCCCCTCTCTCATGGCCGGTCAGGCTGCAGAGCGGCTGTGCGCCAGCGCCTCACACCCCCGATGGACCAACAGTAGGGGCCAGCGGGGATTCGTGAGGAGCGCCGCGAGCTCTGCGGTGAGCTGGCTGGCGCTCGTGATGCCGATGATGAGCATGTGCCCGGGCGACTCGTCCAGCTGCTCGGTGAGCGCCTGCGCGAGAACTCCGAACCGAAGCTCGGTTCTGATCTCGAGACCATGCGCGACACGCGCTTCCGAGCGTGCATCGAGAAGATCACGGATGCCGAACGATCGCTCCGTCGCGGCAGTTCTCTCGGGCAGGACATCTACGTAGATCGCCTCGGCCGCAACATGGCGCAGTACACTGGCGGAGGCAGCCAGCGTCGCCCGGCGCGCGGACTCGTCCATCCAATGGATGAGCACTCGCTGGGGTGAGGGCGCATGCTCCGGCAGGATCAGAACTTCCTCCACTCCCTGCTCCAACAGCCACATCGCGTCCGATGCCACGTTGCGATGCGCTGCGATCACGGTTGTTCCAGGCAGCGCTGCCGCGGACTCCCGGCTCGGCGCTGAACCCCCCAGCGTCGGCTCCAGATATCGCCGGATGCGCGTTTTCATGCGCGAAGACAGATCGAGCAACAGCGGGTGCCCGGCGAGCCTCTCGACGGCAGAGGGGTTCGATCCGCAGACCGTGAAGCTCGACAGAGGTGTGGGCAGCACATGCGCGCGGCGAACACCGATGGCGACATCCTGGCCCGGGCTGATGGCGAAGGCGCGCTGTTCGAACTGCGCGCGCGTTGCTTCGAGCAGGATCGCGCCATCCGCGTTGGCATGGGCGAGGATCGGGGCGTCCGGTGCCTCATCGAGGCGAATGCGGGCGCGCTCCAGGGCACCGGTGAAGAGCACGTCTTCGACCACACCATGTCCCAGGTAGTCCGAGGAGAAGAGCTCCTCGTGCGAGCGTGCGATCTCGACCTCCTCCGGTCGCACCACGGCCACCACTTCCCGCTCGCGCGCTCCGCCGGCGGCGCCTGGGCAATGAAGGCCGGGGGATCGCGCGCCCCAACGCGGGCCGTTCGTCCCCTGGCGCGCCAGAATGAGGTTGGCAGCCCCGAGGAATGTTGCTACGAAGCGGGTTGCCGGCCGGGTATAGAGGTCCTGCGGCTTGCCGGTCTCGAGCAGGCGGCCGAGATTCATCACCCCGATCTTGTCGGCCATGGCGAAGGCTTCTTCCTGATCGTGCGTCACCAGGACGGTAGTGATGCCAAGCTCCCGCTGCACCTCACGGATGGTGCGGCGCAGCCCTTCGCGAATCTTGGCGTCGAGCGCGCCGAACGGCTCATCCAGCAGCAGCACCTCCGGCTTGTGCGCCAGAGCTCGTGCCACCGCCACCCGTTGCTGCTGCCCGCCGGAAAGCTGCGCCGGCAACCGCTCGTCCATCCCCTCCAGCGCGACGAGCCGCAGCAACTCCTGCCGCCGCCGCCGCCGCTCTGCGGCGCGAACGCGGCGGACGCGCAACGCGAACTCGATGTTCTCCGCCACCGTCATGTGCTGGAAAAGGGCGTAGTTCTGGAACACCAGCCCCACGCCACGCTTGCGCGCCGCCACATGCGTGACATCGCGGCCATGCAGCGCGATGCGCCCATGGTCCAACCCGGAGAGCCCCGCTATCGACCGCAACAGGGTGCTCTTGCCGCTGCCGCTCGGGCCGAGCAGAACGAAGAATTCGCCATCGCCGATCTCCAGCGAGACGTCGTTGACGACCGGGACGCCCTGATAGCGCTTGGTCAGTTGATCGAGTGAGATGGACACCCCAGGGATGGTAGTGGCGTCGCGTCGGGCAGTCAGTCGCGCCCCGGTTACCGCCCGGTGACAAAGCGGTGACGCGAATGGAACACTTCGCCCGAATTGAGTACAGACCCTCCCTGCGGCTGGACTCAGAGCTGCGGCGGCGGCAGACTCGTCTGTGGCAGGCGCACATACCAGCTACCGGAGAGACCGCCATGATCAGGGTCGCAGTACTCTATCCCAACGGCAACGGCATGAAATTCGACATGGCGTACTACACGAGCAAGCACATGCCGATGGTCAAGCGCCTCTGCGGCCCGGCCTGCAAGAGCATTGCCGCCGACCGGGGACTGAATGCAGGGCAGTCGGGCACCGCTCCCCCATACCTCGCCATCGGCTATCTCACTTTCGACTCCGTCGAGGCGTTCGAGAAGGCATTCGGGCCGCACGTCGATGAGATCATGGGTGACATTCCGAATTACACGAATGCCAAGCCCGTGGTGCTGATCAGCGAAGTCTCGCTCTGATCCGATTGCGGCACGGGCGGCAGGCGATCGCTCTCCTCGCCGCTTTAAAGCATCAGTTCCCAATAACCTACGTCGATCCATCGCTCGAACTTCCACCCGACTTCTTTGAAATGGGCGACTTTGGTGAAGCCCAGTTTTTCGTGCAGACCGACGCTGCCTTCGTTCGGCAAAGCGATGCCGCCGATTACCGCGTGAAAGCCCGCAAGCTTCAGCAGCTCGATCAGCCCGGCATATAGGTGAGTGCCGAACCCTTTTCCCATTTTGTCCTTATGGAGATAAATCGTGCTTTCGACGGAGCGCCGATAGGAACGACGTGATTTCCAGTTGCTCGCGTACGCGTAGCCCACGATTGAGCCATTGTCCTCATAGACCAGCCAAGGGTGGTGGCGTTGGACTTGTCCGAGCCTCTCCTGCATCTGCTCTGTTGCAATGCGCTCTTCCTCGAACGTAATCGCGCTGTTGAGAATGTAGTGGTTGTAAATATCCGCCATCGCAGCGCCGTCAGCCGGGATTGCGGAACGGATCATGGGACGGGCTCCGTGAACACTGAGCCGGAGAAATGCAGCAACCGTGCCATGCCGTATTATCAAGGACTTGCGAAGCAAGCGAGTGTCATCGTGCCTCAAATAAGGGCGGTGACCTCAGGGAATGCATCTTCTCAGGGCGAACCCGCGCACCGGGCGCCGGCTCACTCTCTTCCCAACTCGCTGCGCTGCAACAGCATTCTGCGCCCGCCCTTGCTCATCCTGATTCTCTGTCCGGCGGAGAGGACGACCCAGTTTTCCGCGACGCTTTCGTGGATGATCTCTTTGACACGGCTCAGGTTCACGATGGCAGAGCGGTGTATGCGGACAAACCGCTTCGGGTCGAGCTGCTGGGCGAGATGTTTGATCGTTTGCCTGAGCGTGTAGTTCTTGCCGGCGACGTGGAGAACGGCAGCTCGGCTCTCGGCTCGCTCGACTGCAGATCCATTGCCAAATCTTAGAAACCTTTGGCTCTTACCAATGGAAGTACGTTGCCAGAGCAATCAAAACGGCGAGAAGGATCCAACCCGCTATGCTGCGCCTTCCTTGATCGGCGTTTTTGGCCGTCATCCAGGTAGGCTGCGTTCCGATCAAGAAGCAACGGCCAAACCAATAGGTAGTCAAGTATTGATCGCGATTTATCGGTGCTGCGAGCGCGTTCGAGCTGCGAGCCAGTGCCAGTACAAGCCCGACGGCTCCAACGATTAGAACGAGCGTGATGGCGGCGAAGGGCCACGTCCCATTGGTCATATCCGGCTTCCCCTAGTTTGAGCGATCAGCCAAGAGGAACGGGCGTTTTTCGTCGAGCTCGGCGTGCGCATCGCACAGCTGCGCAAGAACGCGAACATCACCCAGGTGCAGCTCGCCGAGTTCCTGGGCGTCTCGCAGCAGACCGTGAACGCCTATGAGATGGACCACCGGCGCATGGCGATCTCGGCGCTGCCGCGCTTGGCAAGGCTCCTCGGGGTATCGATCGAAGAGCTCTTCGGCGAGCCCGCCCGTTCCAGCAAGCGCGGCCCGACGCCGCAACTGCAACAGAAGATCGAGCGCTTGAGCCGCCTGCCGAAGTCCCAGCAGAAGATGCTCTTGCAGATGCTCGATGGGATGCTGAGCCGGGCCGGCCGCTGAGCCGCGGCTAAAAAAGGGAGCTTGCCTATGGTCTCTTCCCGCAGCGCGGCCCTCGTGCCCGTCGAGCACATCACCCAGTCGATCCTCGTCCTGCGCGGCCACCGCGTGATCCTTGATCGCGATCTCGCGGCGATCTACGGGGTGACGACCGGGCGCCTCAACGAGGCCGTCAAGCGCAAGGCCGAGCGTTTCCCGGCGGATTTCATGTTCCGGCTCACTGCGGCCGAGCACGCAGTGTTGATATCGCAAATTGCGATATCAACATCCAGCCGCGGCGGCTGCCGCCCCATCCCCGCTGCCCTTCGTCCTTAACGGACCGTCGAGAGCCGCCGTGCGTCATACCGACGCCTGTGTGCCTACTCGATGTAATTTACGAAGACCGGCTTCCCGGCTACGAGCGCCTGGAGGTCACTCTCCGACTGAACTTCCATATCGGAAAAGGTAAGTTCGGCACCATCCACCGGTTCGTCGGTGGAGGAATGTGGACTCTGGACCGTGAGGATCTTGCGGATACCCATGAACTCTCGGGTCGCAGGCCTGTCGCCACAGGTCAGCGAGCCATCATCGTCACCTTCGTTCTGCTTTGCCAGCACGGTTGCCTTCGCCTCAGCCTCCTCTGGGGAATTAGCCGATACGAGATACACGCTTTCCCATATAGGCCAGATATTCTGATCGCCCTCCTTAAACCGGAAGACGAGTACGGCGCTGACTGCGTACCAGGTCATTGTCTGCTCTCCTGTCCTCAGGGACACCGCTTCCTCTTGTTGCGACACCCAAGTGCCTTTTGGGCTTGGATTATTTTTTGAGCCTCAGCTGTTTCGCCCGCCGCTCTGGCTTCTCGATACCACTCGTCGAGAATGTCGCAAGGATCTTTCCCTGAAGCTTGAGCTTGCGCAGTTGCGGCACGTGAATATTCGCTGTTTGCCTTCTGAAAATCGCGAGGTTTGGCAGAGGCGACATTGCATTGGAGAGAGGGTTGGTTCTCTAAATCAACATCAGCACGCCATCGCAGCTCTTGAGGTCTGCGGTGAGGGCCTCGACCTGCTCGCGACTCTCTGCCCGGAGATTGTAGGAGATGGAAAGGAAGTTGCCGTTCTCACTGAGCCGCTCGGTTACTCTCTCCGGCTCGGTGCCTGGCGCGTGGTGCATCACGATGGCATGCACGCGCGCCCGGAACTCATCCGACGGGCGGCCGATGACCTTGATCGGATAGTCGGTGGGAAACTCGAGTAGCGGCGGTGGCTCGGTCATCGCCATGGCTTATGTTGCAGCTCCTGCTTCCAGCGCTGGAACTCATCATACACCCGGCGCCAGAGCGGGCCGGGGCGGGCAGTGCCGACCGGTTTGCCGTCGAGCGTGGTCACGGGCTGTACCTCGCGCGTGGCGGCCGAGATCCAGACTTCATCCGCGCTCCTGAGCTCTGCCTCACTGATCGGCATGGCGCGGTACCTGACACCTACCCGTGTGGCCAGCTCCTCGACGACGCCGCGGGTTGTTCCTGGAAGGATCTTTCTGGAGTTGGGGGGTATGCGAAGCTCACCGTCGATCACCACGTACACAGTGGAGGCTGAGGCCTCCATCAGCTCCCCGCTTCGCAGCAGGATCGTCTCCGTTGCGCCAGCATCGACGGAGAGTTGCCGCAGCAGCACGTTGGAAAGAAGCGATACGGACTTGATGTCGCAGCGCGCCCAGCGAGTGTCCTCCGCGGTGACGCAGGACACTCCCTTTTCCAGCATCGTGGGAGGCGGTGCGGGCAACGGCGCGCAGAATGCGAAGATGGTCCGCGGAATGTCGGGCAGCGGGGCGTGATTGCGTCCCCGCTCGGCGCCGCGCGTCACCTGCCAATAGATGTACTGATCGCCACCGCCGTTGCGCGCAATCAGGGTCTCGAAGAGGTCGCACCACTGCGACCGGCTGAGCGGATCGCTCATGCGGATCTCGCCGAGGCTTCGCGTGAGCCGTCCACAATGCGCCTCCAGCCGAAACGGTCGGCCATCGTAGACCGGGATCACCTCATAGACGCCGTCGCCGTAAAGGAACCCGCGGTCGAGGGGCGAGATCCGGGCGTCGGCGAGGGGCAGGTACTCACCGTTGAGATAACAAATCGGAAATGGGTCGGCCATGAAAAGAACTCCGCAGTAACGTCGACAGCAAGTCAGTAAGCAGCCCACGGCCGTTCCCTGGGCCGCGGGATCAATTCCAGTCATTGGGCTGGCCGCGCACAAAATCGCATGGCGCGATTTTATTCGGCGCATCCATGCGCCTCAGCCCTGCGGGCCCGCCCTGCCGGGTGTTCAAAATTGCTCCAGGCAATTTTGTGGACGGCGGCAACCGGCCCGCAGGGCTCGGCGCAGGGACGGTGGCGAGCAAAGCGGCAGGAGCCGACTTTGCGCCACTGGACTCAGGATGCCGACTCTGCGCCGGTAAGACTATTTGAACCAGAGGCGGATGCCGTCCATCGTACGGGTGAGCAGCCCGCCGGCCGGGACTGCCTCGAGCGTGACGAGGGGCTCCCGGCCGACCACCTGTCCGGTGCCGTCGGTCACCGTTAGCTGGCCCACTACGCTGCCCGCAGGCAGCGGTGCCACCAACTTCGTCTGGGTCAATGCAGCATTCGTCGTGATGGCGGCCGCCTTGCCTCGCGGCAGGGTCACATAGAGATCAGCAGGTGTGCCGACCGCGGCGTAGCCGGAAGCAGACTCATAGACACGGGGCTTGAGCACTGCAGCGCGTGCAGTCGCGACCTTCTGCGTCTCGAAGAAGTTGTACCCATAGTTGAGCAGCGCCTCCGTATCGGCTTCGCGCGAGTGCCAGGTCGGCGCTTTCAGCACGACCGATACCAAGCGCGTACCGTTGCGATCGGCCGAGGCGATGAGGCAGAAGCCTGCGCTGTCGGTGTGCCCGGTCTTCAGTCCGTCGACGGAGTGGTCCGTCGCGAGCAGGCCGTTGCGGTTCGGCTGCTTGATGTGATTCCAGGTGAAGTCCTTCATGCCGAAGATGTAGTAGTACTGCGGGAAATCGCGGATCAGGGCGGCACTGACCGTCGCCAAATCGCGCGCCGTGGTGTAGTGCTGCGGGTCGGGGAGGCCGTCGACGTCGACGAAGTGCGACGACTTCATTCCGAGCCGCTGCGCGTACTCGTTCATCAGGGTCGCAAATCCTGCGCGCGTGCCGCCGACGCGCTCTCCCAGCGCCACGGTGGCATCGTTGCCGGACTGCACGATCATTCCCTTCAAGAGATCGATGACCGGCACCTGGCTGCCTACCTTGACGAAGGTGCGCGAGCCGCCGGTGCGCCAGGCGTCCTCGCTGATCGTGACCGGATCATCGAGCTTCAGACGCCCGTCCTTGAGCGCGGCGAATACGACGTAAGCCGTGATGAGCTTGGTCAGGCTCGCGGGCTCCATCCGCTGATCGGCATTCTTCTGAGCAATGACGTCGCCGCTCCGGTAGTCGATCAGGATGTAGGAGCCGGCATCGAGATCGGGGGGCGGCGGCGAGGGCGCGGCGGCACCAGCAACGGTGACCAGCGCAAGGGTCGAGACGACGAGCAGGGCGGCAGCAGAAAAACGGGACATCCTCAAAAATCCTCGTACAGAGTGTAGGGTGCGCGAGCGGATTCTACGCTCGCTCGAGTGCGGTGAAGCGCGATCGAGAGTCGGCCCTGGCGGCATGGCCTTACGGAGCGACCAGCCGGGCGCCGGTGTAACCCAAAGCGGTGAGACGGGTGACCATCTGGTCGAATTCCGGAACGCCGCCGACCGGTCCGATGCGCACGCGGTACAGGCGGCTGCGCGTCACCGGGGGGCCGAAGATGAAGGCACCGGCGAGGCCTGCCGCGTGCAACCGGGCTACGACACGCTCGGCATTCGCCTGCTCGTTGAATGCCCCGACCTGCACATAAAGCGTGGGGGGCGGCGTCTCCGTCACCCGGGTGAGCACGGGCGGGCTTTCCGGTGAAATGGTGCGCACCTCGACCAGTGCGGTGCCCGTCTTGAGCATGTCGAGCTTCGCGGCCGCCACGTAAGAGAGGTCGATGATCCGATTGGACACGAATGGGCCACGATCGTTGATCTTGACGATGATGCTGCGGCCGTTGGAGAGGTTGGTGACACGCACATAACATGGCAGCGGCAGCGTCTTGTGAGCGGCCGTCATGGCATACATGTCATAACGGTCGCCATCGGACGTCTGTAGTCCGTCGAAGTTCGGACCATACCATGAGGCAACACCCGTCTCGTCGTAGCCCGCGGCCGTCGCCAGCACGTAGTAGCGCTTGCCGTCCACCTGGTAGAACGGCGGGTTGCCGTGCGGGGAGCGAGGCTCGATACGCGGCACCGCGTTGGGAATCGCTGAGATGTCCCGCGACGAGGGTGGCAATCTGGGCGCAGGCGACGGTGCCGATTCGGGTCCTGGCTCACGATGGGGTGTCGCCGCGCAACCTGCGAGAAGCGCCGCCACTGAGATCGTGCATAGGAGGCGCCAGCGCCCCCAGCTAGCCGCAGCGGCAGCTTTCATTTATCGGGCTCACCGGGCGGATCGACTGGTGCGATCCGCGTTGCCGGCCGTTTTTGCCGTGGGCGTCGGCGCGGGCGTCGTGCCGGGGCCCGGGTTGAGCCGCAACGCGATGGCCTCGGCCAGCTCGTCGACCGCCATGGCGTAGAGGGCGCTGTGGTTGTAGCGGGTGAGCGCGTGGAAGTTGTTGAAGCCGACGCGATACGTTGGCCCATCCTGTTGCTGCGCCAGCAGCAGCACCACGGGCGTGTTGCCGGGCGCAGTGCTGTCCACTCTCACACCCTGCGCGTTGAGGCCGTCGATGGTCTCATCGAGCTTGAGGTTGCTCGGATCGATCTGGAAGGTGGCGCCGGGGTCGATTCTGACATCGGCGACGACCGGGCCGCCGGGCTCCCAGCCGCACACGCGCAGGTAGCGAGCGACACTCGCGAAAATGTCGTCCCAATCGGTGAAGAGATCGCGCTGTCCGTCGTCGTTGCCGTCCATCCCGTACTTGAGATAAGCCGACGGCATGAACTGCAGGGGTCCCATGGCGCCCGCATAGGAGCCTTTGACCGACAGCGGGTCGATCTTCTCCTTGTGGGTCATCACCAGAAACCGCTCGAGCTCGGCGCGGAAGTAACGGCTGCGCGGCGGGTAGTCGAAGGCAAGCGTGGCGAGCGCGTCGAGCACCCGATAAGAGCCCGTGATGCGGCCGTAGTAGGTCTCAGCTCCAAGGATGGCGATGATGTATTGCGGCGGCACGCCTGCCTCGGAACTGATGCGCTCCAGAGAATCGCGATGCGCCTCCCAGAAAGCCGTGCCCTCCGAGATCCGGCGGTCGGTGAGGAAGATCTCGCGGTACTGCCACCATTCGAGCACGCGCTCGGCGGGGCGGCTCATCTTGTCGATGATTTGCGGCTGCGCACGGGCGTGGCTGAGAACCCTGAGGACCGTCCTGCGGCGGAGTCCGTCGTGCCGGGCCACCTGCGCAGCGAATCTCGCGAGCTGTGCTCGTGGAAACCGGACGCCGGGCTCTGATGTCGCGGCTGCGGCATGCGTGCCGACACCACCGAGGCCTACGGCGGCGAGTGCAGCGAGTACGAGCGTTGGAATGGATCGAGACACTTAGGATCCCATGAGCTTCCGATGCGCGTGAAGCGACATCAGAATACCGAAGCCGGCGAGCACGGTCACCACCGAGCTTCCCCCGTAGCTGACGAGCGGCAGCGGGACGCCGACGACCGGAAGGAGTCCGGTAACCATTCCCGCGTTGATGAAGACGTACACGAAGAAAGTCAGTGCAACGCTGCCTGCGAGCAGACGCGAGAAAGTATCCGGCGTCTGCACTGCAAGGTAGACCGCACGCCCGATGATGAAGACATAGAGGAGAAGCAGTACGGCGAGTCCGAGCAGGCCGAACTCCTCACCGATGACTGCAAAGATGAAATCCGTGGTGCGCTCCGGCAGGAAGTCGAGCTGCGCCTGGCTGCCGTTCATCCATCCTTTGCCGAAGACGCCCCCTGAGCCGATCGCGATCTGCGACTGGATGATGTGATAGCCCGCGCCGAGCGGGTCCGATTGCGGGTTGAGGAAGGTGAGCAGCCGCTGGCGCTGGTAGCCGTGCATGAACCTGAGCCCGAACCACGCGACCGTAACTGCGAGCAGCAACATCCCTACGATGAGCCGTACCCGGATTCCTGCGAGAAACACGATCAGGACGCCGCCCGCGGCGATGAGCGCCGCGGTGCCGAGGTCCGGCTCCTTCGCCACCAGACCTGCCGGCACGATGATGATGAGGCCGAGCAGCAGCAGGTTGGGCCAGCGGGGTGGCAGCGGACGTTCGTGCAGGTACCAGGCGCACATCATGGGGACGGCGAGCTTCATGAGCTCCGAGGGCTGAAAGCGGATGGGACCCAGGCTGAGCCAGCGTTGGGCCCCGAGACGCGTGTGACCGACTACTGCGACAGCAAGCAGGAGGATAACGCCGATCGCATAGAGCCACGGTGAGGTGCGTCGCAGGAAATTCGGGCTGACCCGCGCCAGAGCCAGCATGGCCGCCGTGCCCAACACGAGCCGCATGGCCGTCCGCAGCACCATCGGCAGGTTCTCGGCCGAGGCGCTGTAGAGCACGACCAGCCCGTAGGCCGCGGCGAGGGCGAGGCCGGTGACGAGCGGGCCGTCCATTCTGAGCGCCGAGAGCACGCGCGCTGCGCCGGTCAGGGTCCGCCGGGTCCGGGATTCGGAGCTGACTTCTTCGTAGATCATGTGGGGTGATTCATGAGCTCATCGGGCGGGCGGAGGGCTCGCCGGCTCCGGGTGCGCCCGGTCCGCCACCTGTTGGCCGGCCGGGGGCGGTGTGGGCGGCGGGAAGGCCGGCAGGGAGCGCTCTGTTCTCGGCTTGAGATGGGTCGGCTCCGAATACGGTCCACGGGGTGCCGCGGGCAGCATCTTGCCGTCGGCTCCGAGAAGATAGGCGTCCATCACCTTGCGGGCGACGGGGGCGGCGCCGGTGGATCCAAAGCCGGCGTGCTCGACGATGACCGCGACTGCGATGCGCGGCGCCTCCGCTGGTGCGAATGCGATGAACCAGGCGTTGTCACGGAACTGCTTGGTGATTTTCTGGAAGCCGTGCTCCTCGCTCAAATTGCCGGTGACGGCCTCACGCACGACCTGATCGGTACCGGTCTTGCCCGCGACGATGTACGGCGTCCCGCGCATCGGCCAATACGCGGTGCCCAAATGAGCGCCCGTGTAGGTCGTCGCGCCGATCATGCCGTGGATGACCCGGTTCCAGGAATCGGCGCTGATGTTGGACAGGTAGCCCTCATATACCGGCGGGAGCCATGCGATCCTGCCCGTCTCGGGATTGCGCATTCCCGTCACCAGCCGCGGTCGCCAGATACGTCCGCGGGTCGCGAGAATGCTGGCGTAGTGAGCCAACTGCAGCGGCGTGACGAGGAAGTAGCCCTGACCGATGCCGAGATTCACCGTCTCGCCCGGGAACCACACTTTGTCGGCCGGGTTGGCGAAATGCGCTGCCTTCCAGGCCCGCGAGGGCACGAGCCCCGGTTTCTCGCCGCCGATGTCGATGCCGGTCGGGCGGCCGAAGCCAAAAAGCGGCAGCCACTCGGAGATCCGGTCGATGCCCATCTCGTGAGCGACACCGTAGAAATAGACGTCGCAGGATCGCGCGATCGCGAGGTCGAGGTTGGTCTCGCCGTGCCGCTCGTGATTGGCGTCGTGCCAGATGTGCCGGGCTCCCGGCAGGTGATACCACCCGGGACAGTAGATCGGCTTGTCAGGATTGAGCACGCCGTCCGTGAGCGCCCCGAGCGCCATCGCGGGCTTTATCGTCGAGCCGGAAGAGTATTCACCGCGCAGTGCCCGATCATAGAGGGGCCGGTTGGGATCGCCCTCCAGGCCTGCGTACTGCTTCTCCGTGATGCCGCGCGCAAAGAGGTTGGGATCGAAGCCGGGCTCGCTCGCGAGCGCGATGATGTCGCCGGTGTTGGGGTCGATCGCCACCACCGCCCCCTCCAGACCGGAGAGCGCAGTCTCTGCGACTTTCTGGATCTTCAGATCGAGCGAGAGAATGGCATCGTCGCCGGGGCGTGGCGCCTTCGCCTCGAGATCCCTGCCGAAGACGCCGGGTTTCGGCACTGGCCGGCCCTGCGCATCGACCAGGATCTGACGGAAGCCGTTGGCGCCGTGAAGCTGCTTCTCGAAGGCGGACTCCACGCCGGTCTTGCCGATGACCGCCGTGCCCGCATAGGCCGCGCGATCGATATGAGCCAGATCCTTCTCACTGATCGTGCCCACGTAGCCCATTGCATCGACTGCGAGCGAGCCCTCGGGGTACCAGCGCGCCTCCTCGGGGGTGATATCGATGCCGGGGAACTCGAACCGCCGGACGGCGAAGCGCGCAACCTCCTCGTCGGAGAGGTGCAGGCGGATCGGCACGTTGTCGAACGTGCGCCGCGATTTGATGGTGCGGATCAGCTCCGGGATGTCCTCGGCCTGCAGCAGGCCGAGCTTCACCAGGCGATGGAGCGAGTCCGCCAGGTCCGGGACCTCATCGGGAATCAGCTCGAGCTGGAAGGTCGGTTGGTTGGAGGCGATGACTTCGCCATTGCGGTCGAGGATGAGCCCGCGAGCGGCCGGAATGGGATCGGTGCGTACGCGGTTTTCCTGCGAGAGCGCCGAGTAGTAGTCGTGACGGCTCACCTGCAGCAGGTAGAGGCGTCCCACGAGCGCAAGGGCGAGCAACGCCATGGTCGCGGCTGCAAAGAGCGAGCGGCGCTCGAAGATCCGCTGCTCTCGCCAATGGTCCTTGATGCGGACGGGAGACATGGGTCAGCCCCGGCTGGGGAGCCAGGCGCTCATGCGCCCGGCCGGTAACTGCGTGCGAGGATCGCCGCTGCTGCCGGCCAGACCAACGCGCCGGTGAGCGTAGGCATCCAACGCAGCGGTGTCGTCAGCGGGTGTCCGCTCCACCCGTCGATGGCGAAGAGGACGACCTCGTAGAAGGCGAGCGCCGCGAAGACGATCAGGGACTGCTGGAAGATCGGCTTCGAGCGGATTCTCTGGTGCTCGCGTACGCCGATGTAGGCTAGAAATGCGAGGGCAAGCGCGTGCTCTCCGAGAATGGGTCCCTCGAAGGCATCGAGCAGCAGCCCGCAGATCCAACCGAGGGTGATTCCGCCGGCGCGGGGCGCGGCGATCGACCAATAGAGCACGGTGAGCGCAAGAAAGCCGGGACGGATGATCTCCAGCCACGATGGCAATGGCAGCAGCGTCAGGATGAGCGCGCCGACCACGGTCTTCAGCATCGCGACGCGCGGGCTGGAGCCGCTCATGTCGGCGGTTTCTCCGGCTTCTTGGTGGCAGTCGGCTTGGCGGGCGTGCTCCTGGCGGTGGTACCCGCCTTTTTCGCGGCCGCAGCGTTATGAATCGCTGCCGGCGACTCCTTCGCGCCCGCGCCTTTCGCCGCCGTCTCGGCCTGCGCCGGCGGTGTTGGCTTTGCCGGTGTCGGCAGCGGCTGGATGTTCCGGTCGCCGGTGGTCAGCTCTCCATTGCGCTCACTGAGAGGCGCCGCCGGGCTGTCGTGTCGGAACCAGACCAGCATGACCTCCGTGTCCGTATCGATGTGTGCGAAGGGCGCTGCGCGGACGTGCGCCAGCGGCTGCACCGCATCTTTGTGGACCTCGATGATCCTGGCCACGGGATAGCCCGGAGGAAACACGCCGCCGAGGCCCGAGGTCACGAGGACATCGCCCACGCGGACGTCGGCGTTGGCAGGCAGGTAAGGCAGTCCGAGCGAGGTTGAGTCGCCGGCTCCGACGGCAATCGTCCGAAGCCCCGTGCGTGCGATGCTCACGGGCAGGGCATGCTCCGGATCGGTGATGAGGATGACCTGCGCGCTCCAGGGACCTACGTGCATCGTCTGTCCGACCACGCCGTGGTCATCGAGTACCGCCTGGCTTGCCGTGACCCCGTTGACGGTGCCGCGATCGATGAGCACCCGCTGGCGCAGGCTGTCGAGCTGGATGTTGACGATCTCGGCCGGCAGCCAGCGGCTGGCGACCGGCGGCAGCGACTGTCGCAGGCCGATCAACGCGGCGTTCTGCTGCGCCAGCGCGTCATAGCGCATGGAGCGCACCTCGAGGTCGCGAAGTTGGGTGCGCAGGAGCTTATTCTCGGCTTCGAGCGAATCGCGGGTGGCGAAGCTGTTCTGCACCCAGTGCCAGGCAGCGACCGGTGAGCTCACGGCGAGCTCGATGGGATACGTCGCTGCCTGCATGACCGAGTGCGCACGCTCGAGCCAGTCGAAGCGCTGATCGAGCACCATGAAGGCGATCGAGAGAATCGCGTAAAGGGCGAAACGGAAGCCGGGGGAGCCTCCACGCCCCTGCAGCGGTCTACCGGCCCCTGTTGCGAAGCCCGCCACTTGGCCTTTGAGCGCTCCCGTCGCTACTCGAGTCCGAAGTGGCCGGGGCCCATCTCATCCATCAGCTCGAGGATGCGACCGCCGCCACGGGCCACACAGGTGAGGGGATCGTCGGCTACCACGACAGGGAGGCCCGTCTCTTCCGTGAGGAGTTTGTCGATATCGCGCAGCAACGCCCCACCGCCGGTGAGTACGATGCCGCGCTCAGCGACGTCCGCACCGAGCTCCGGCGGAGTCTGCTCGAGCGCCTGCTTGACCGCGCTCACGATGTTCTGCAGTGGTTCCTGTAGCGCCTCGAGGATCTCGTTGCTGTTCAGCGTGAAACTGCGAGGGACACCTTCGGAGAGATTGCGGCCCTTGACCGAGAGCTCGCGCACCTGCTGTCCGGGATAGGCGGAGCCGATCTCGATCTTGATGCGCTCGGCGGTCGCCTCGCCGATGAGGATGCCGTAGTTGCGCCGCACGTAGTTCATGATCGCCTCGTCGAAGCGATCGCCGCCGATGCGAGCGGAGTTGGCGTACACGACGCCATTCAGCGACAGGACGGCAACTTCCGAGGTGCCGCCACCGATGTCGAGCACCATGGAGCCGCGCGGCTCGTGCACCGGCAGGCCCGCGCCGACCGCCGCGGCCATCGGCTCGCTGACGATGGCGACGTTGCGCGCGCCGGCGCCTTCCGCCGACTCCCGGATCGCGCGCCGCTCGACCTGCGTCGAGCCGAAGGGCACGCACACCAGCACACGTGGCGAAGGCTTCAGCATCCGGTTGCCGTGCACCTTATTAATGAAGAACTGCAGCATCTTCTCCGTATAGGTGAAGTCGGCGATCACGCCGTCCTTCATCGGGCGCACTGCGGTGATGTGGCCGGGAGTGCGGCCGAGCATGTTTTTGGCCTCCGCGCCCACGGCGACGATGATCTTACCGCCCCGGGAGGGCTCATCCTGCACCGCCACTACCGAGGGTTCGTTGAGGACGATGCCCTTGTCGCGGACATAGATCAGAGTGTTGGCCGTCCCCAGGTCGATCGACAGATCACTGGAGAAATAGCCGCGCAAGCGTTTGAGCATGAAGCGTCCGAAAGAAGAGGCGTGCCGCGGGGGACCCCCCGAAAGTGGCGCGTAATCTAGCAACCGAGGGGACATTCAGCAAGGCAACATGTATGATTTTGCGCTGTTTTTCTCATTCGCCGTCCCACTGCCATGTCCCTCACGCGCGCGCAGATCGAAAGCATTGCCTATCTGGCCCGCCTCGAGCTCGAGCCGGCCGAGATCCCGGTGTACCAGGAGAGCCTGTCGCGGATTCTCGACTTCGTGGGCCAGCTCGACCGCATCGACACCGGGGACGTGGCCCCCATGGCCCATCCGCTCGAGGGCCTCACGCAGCGGCTGCGGCCCGATGCGGTCACGGAGCAGGACCGGCACGAGGTCTATCAGGCGAATGCGCCGCAGGTCGCGGGCGGGCTCTACCTAGTCCCGAAGGTCGTTGAATGAGGTTTTTCTTGACGTGATTCACAGGAATTCCATCACGCAGCTCGCCGCCGGCCTGCGCGCGAAGAAATTCTCGAGCGTGGAGCTCGTGCGCGCGTACCTCCAGCGCATCGAGGCGAGCCAGACGGCGCTCAACGCTTTCATCTCGGTTACGCGAAGCGAGGCGCTCGAGGCGGCGGCGGCGGCGGATCGCGACATCGCGGCCGGCCGCGGCGGCCCGCTGGCCGGCGTGCCGATCGGCCACAAGGATCTTTTCTGCACTGCCGGGGTCCGCACCACTTGCGGCTCGCGGATGCTCGGCAACTTCGTCTCGCCCTATGATGCGACGGTGGTCGCCAAGCTCAAGGCGGCCGGCGCCGTGACCCTGGGCAAGCTCAACATGGACGAGTTCGCCATGGGCTCCTCGAACGAGACGAGCTATTACGGCCCGGTCCGCAATCCCTGGAATACCGATTTCGTCCCCGGCGGCTCCTCCGGTGGATCGGCCGCCGCCGTGGCGGCGCGTCTGGTGCCCGGCGCGACCGCGACCGACACGGGCGGCTCGATCCGCCAGCCGGCCGCACTCTGCGGCATCACGGGGATGAAGCCGACCTACGGGCGTGTCTCGCGATACGGCATGATTGCTTTTGCCTCGAGCCTCGATCAGGCCGGTGTGCTCGCGACGAGTGCCGAGGACGCCGCTCTCATGCTGCGCGAGATGGCCGGTTTCGATCCGAACGACTCGACGAGCGTCAACACACCGGTGCCGGACTACCTGGCGGCGCTCGATGCGCCGCTCGCGGGCATGAAGATCGGTCTCATCAAGGAATTCCTCGACGAAGGCCTCGATCGTGAGAACGAGCGGCGGATTCGCGAGGCGCTGGCAGTGCTCGAGCGGTTGGGCGCAAGCGTGCGGGAAGTCAGTCTGCCGAATCTGCCGCTGTCAGTACCGGTCTATTACGTCGTTGCGCCGGCCGAATGCTCATCGAACCTCGCTCGCTATGATGGCGTGCGCTTCGGCCACCGCTGCAAGGACCCGCGCGACCTCAACGACCTCTATCGCCGCTCGCGCGGAGAGGGTTTCGGTGCCGAGGTCAAGCGCCGCGTCATGACGGGTACTTACGTGCTGTCTGCGGGCTACTACGACGCCTACTATCTCAAAGCGCAGCGCGTCCGCCAGCTCATCACGGCGGATTTCAAGCGCGCCTTCGCCGACGTCGACGTTCTCGTGGGTCCCACGAGCCCGACGCCCGCCTTTCGCCTCGGCGCGAAGACTGCGGATCCCATCACGATGTACCTCAACGATATCTACACCATCGGGGCGAATCTCGCGGGACTGCCGGCGCTATCGGTTCCCTGTGGCTTCGTCGGTGGGCTGCCCGTTGGACTGCAGGTCGTCGGCCCGCATTTCGCCGAGGCGCGCATCCTCAACGTGGCGCATCGCTATCAGCTCGAGACCGACTGGCACCGGAAGTCGCCGGAGGGCTTCGCATGACCACCGCTACCCAGTGGGAAACGGTCATCGGGCTGGAGATCCACGCGCAGCTCGCCACCCGCTCGAAGATCTTCTCCGGCGCCGCCACCGCGTATGGTGCACCGCCCAACGCGCAGGCGAGCCTCATCGATCTCGGCTTTCCCGGCGTGCTGCCGGTACTCAACGCCGAGGTGGTCCGGATGGCGGTGCGCTTTGGTCTTGCGATCGGGGCGCGCATCGCGCGCCACTCGGTGTTCGCGCGCAAGAACTATTTCTACCCGGACCTGCCGAAGGGCTACCAGATCAGCCAGTACGAGCTGCCGGTCGTGGCGCAGGGCGCGCTCGATGTTGTGCTCGATGACGGCAGCATCAAGCGTATCGGCATCACGCGCGCACACCTCGAGGAAGATGCGGGCAAGTCGCTGCACGAGGGGCTGGGGCATTTCACGGGCGTCGATCTCAACCGTGCCGGTACGCCGCTCATCGAGATCGTCTCCGAGCCCGACCTGCGCTCGGCGAAGGAAGCGGTCGCCTACATGAAGAAGGTGCACACGCTGGTGCGCTATCTCGAGATCTGCGACGGCAACATGCAGGAGGGATCGTTCCGCTGCGATGCCAACGTGTCGGTGCGGCCGAAAGGCTCGAGCAAGCTCGGCACCCGCGCGGAGATCAAGAACGTCAACTCCTTCCGCTACGCCGAGAAGGCGATCCTGTACGAGGCGGCCCGTCAGATCGAGCTCATCGAGTCGGGCGGCAAGGTGGTGCAGGAAACGCGCCTCTACGATGCGGACAAGGGTGAGACGCGCTCCATGCGCACCAAGGAGGAGGCGAACGACTACCGCTACTTCCCGGACCCCGATCTGCTGCCACTCGCGATCGATGAGGCCTTCATCGAGCAGGTGCGTTCCGATCTGCCAGAGCTTCCCGACGAGAAGGCGAGACGCTTCTCTTCCCAGTACGGCCTCTCGCCGTACGACGCCGGCGTGCTCACAGCGAGCCGCGAGCTCGCCGACTACTACGAGGAAGTGCTGCGCGCCGTGCCCCGCGAGCCCAAGCTCGCTGCCAACTGGGTGATGGGCGAGCTCGCCGCCGCGCTCAACAAGGAAAATCTCGAGGTCGGCTCGGGAAAGATGTCTGCGGCCCGACTCGCAGGCCTCATCACCCGCATCGCCGATCAGACCATCTCCGGCAAGATCGCCAAGGAGGTGTTCGAGGCCATGTGGGCGGACGGCGAGGGTGCCGATGCCATCATCGAGTCGAAGGGCCTCAAGCAGATCACCGACACCGGCGCCATCGAGCGCGCCATCGAGGAGGTGATGGCGAAGAACCCGGGGCAGCTCGCCGAGTACCGTGCGGGCAAGGACAAGCTCTTTGGCTTCTTCGTCGGGCAGGTCATGAAGGCCACGCAAGGGAAAGCCAATCCCGGGCAGCTCAACGAGCTGCTGAAGAAGAAGCTTCCCGGGTAGATGGACGGGGTTACTCGGCCCATCCTGGGCCTCGCCCCTTCGGGGCCGCCGGGCGCTGCGCGCTCGGGGTTCAAATCGCTCCCGGCGATTTAGTCGCGTCAGCGAACCCCGTTAAGACCTGCGCGCAGCCGCATATTGAGTAACCGGCGCGCACGCCCCATTCTGCGGGGATGAATCCGCAAACCAGTCCCCGCGACGAGGTTCGTCGCTTCATCGTCGAGAACCGCCCGGTCCGCGGGCATTGGGTGCGCCTGGAAGGCGCCTGGCGGGAGCTGCGCGCCCATCGCGATTACCCGCAGCCTGTCAGGGATCTTCTCGGCCAGGCCGTTGCAGCCTCGGTGCTGCTCGCCGCCACTTTGAAGTTTCGCGGCCAGTTGACGCTGCAGCTCCAAGGCAATGGGGCGGTGAGCCTGCTCGTTGCCCAATGCACGCACGATTATCGGCTCCGCGCCGTCGCGCGGTTCGATGCGGCGGCGATCACTGCGCTGTGCGGCAATGGCGCCTCCGAGCCGGCAGGCAAGACGACCGGTGCCGCATTCCGCCAGCTCGTCGGCACCGAAGGGCGCGTCGCGGTCACCGTCGAGGCGGACGAGCGCAGCACGCGCTATCAGGGCATCGTGCCGTTGAGCGGCGATTCGCTGGCCGGCTCGCTCGAGGCGTATTTCGCCCGCTCGGAGCAGCTCCCGACTCGCGTTCTCCTGGCTGCGGACGATGAGCGGGGCGCGGGCGTTCTGGTCCAGAAGCTGCCGCAGGAGGCGGCGACCGATGAGTCTCAGATGCGCGAGGTCTGGGAGGAGGCCGAGCGTGGCATCGAGCGCCTGAGCCCGGACGATCTGCTGCAGTGTCCGGTCGAGGAGCTGCTCGGCCGCGGATTCGCCGCCCAGGACATGCGCCTTTTCCGCGGCGCGCCGGTGCAGTTCGAGTGTCGCTGCAGCCAGGGTCGGGTCACGAGCCTGCTGCGCGCCCTGGGCGCGCAAGAGGTGCGCGACGTCCTGCGGGAGCAGGGGTCGGTCACGGTCACCTGCGAGTTTTGCCATCGGCCGTACCGCTTCGACGAGGGTGATGTCGAGGCATTGTTCAGCGGGCAGGCTGGTCCGGGCGGGGATTCGGGCACCATTCACTAGAATTGACGCAGATATGAAACAGCGGGCCCAGTTTTGCGCCGGCTTGCGCAGCCGTGTAAGCTGTGATTAAAGACTTCTGCAATTCTTTATATATCATGTCAACGCCCACGCATGAGCTGCTGGTAACCTGGCTCAGGGCCGCCGGCGAACCCACGAGGCTGAGACTGCTGGCGCTCTGCGCGGCTCGCGACCTCAGCGTTTCCGATCTTGCGCAGGCCGTGGGCCAGAGCGAGCCACGGGTGTCACGGCATCTGAAGATCCTGGGAGCAGCAGGGCTCATCGAGCGCCTGCGCCAGGGTCAGTGGGTGCATTACGGCCTGACTCGCAGCGGGCCTGCCGCCGGATTCGGGCATGGGCTGCTGGCGCAGCTCGATCGCACCGATTCACTCCTTGTGCGTGACCGCGAGCGGGCGAAGTCGCTGGCTGGCGATCCCGCGCGTGCGGCGGTGCCGACCGCATCGCGCCTGGGTCGGGCGCTCAGGGGCTTCGTCGAATCCGCCGAGCCGGTGGCCGCGACGGGCTCGGTCCTGCTCGTCGGCGCCGATCACCCGGAGCTGATCGAGACCGCAGCGAGCCTGGGCGCGGAGTGCACCGTCCTCGCGTACTCCCGCCGCTCTTCCCAGACTGCGCGGGCGCTCAGTGAGCGAGCGGGTCTTCACTGCCGCATCCTGCTCGCCGCCGGCGGCGAGGTGCTCGGGCCGCGAGACCTCGCCCGGCTCGGGCGCACCTTCGATGCCGTACTCCTCGATCGGCTGGGTACACCCGATGACGCACTCGGGCGGCTGCTCACCGCCGGCCGCGACGCGCTCGCAGGCGGCGGCCGTCTCCTCCTCTTCGAGCGCTACGACGCGCTCGAGAGCTCGCGGGAGCGGGTGGTGGAGCATCCGCTCGCGCGGCTGCGCAGGCTCCTCGGGGATGCAGGCCTTGCCTGCGAGCGCATGAGCCCGATCGAGGCCGACGGCCAACACGTGTTGGCCGCCGTTGCCGTGCCTGCTGCACAACGGCCCCGTGGCACTGCGAGTGCCGCGTGAGGAGCGACAACCGGCAGGTTCGCAAGTCGATCAGCCGTCGGAGGCCGCTGCGATGAACGTTTCCTTCGAATTCTTCCCGCCCGGGGATGTTGACATGGAGGCGACGCTGTGGCGCTCCGTGGAGCGCCTCGCGCCGCTCAGTCCCTGCTTCGTCTCGGTGACGTACGGCGCCGATGGCTCGACCCGTACCCGTACGCATCAGCTCGTCACGCGCATTCAACGGGAGACGCCGCTCACCGGTGCACCCCATCTGACCTGCGTGGGTGCGAGCCGCGGCGAGATCCTCGACATCGCGCGGGAGTACCACGACCGGGGCATCCGTCACATCGTCGCACTGCGCGGTGATCCGCCCAAGGGCGCGGCTCGCTACCAGCCGCATCCTGACGGCTTTGCCTACGCCGCCGACCTGGTGGCGGGGCTGAGGAGCGTCGCGGATTTCGAGATCTCGGTCGCCGCTTACCCCGAGGTACATCCCGAAGCGCCGTCGCCGCTCTTCGATCTCGACAATCTCAAGCGCAAGTTGGATGCCGGCGCCTCGCGCGCGATCACGCAGTTTTTCTATGACATCGAGGCATTCCTGCGCTTTCGCGACCTGTGTACCGCCGCTGGGATCCGGGCGCCCATCGTGCCGGGCATTCTGCCGATCACGCGCTTCCCGCAGGTGTTGCGCATGGCCGGCCGCTGCGGCGCCCGCATTCCGCACTGGCTGGAGCAACGATTTCAAGGCCTCGACGATGATCCGGACACGCGGCGTCTGATTGCCGCCAGTGTCGCCATCGAGCAGGTCCAGACTTTGGAGCGACACGGCGTGCGTGATTTTCATTTCTACACTCTCAACCGCGCTGAGCTGACCTACGCCATCTGTCACGCACTGGGAGTGCGTGCGGGTAAGCAGCCCATCGCCACGGCAGTAGCCGCAGGAGCCTCGACATGAGCGGCTGTCATCACACGGCTCCAAGCGCCGACCGGCCGGGCCCGGGCCGCAAGGAGGCTGCGGTCCGCGCGGCGGCTGCGCCTTTCGCAGTGACGCCGGCGGATGAGACCGAGCGCCAGGAGCGCATCGAGCGCCTGAAGCGTGCGTTGGATGAGCGCATCGTGCTGCTCGATGGGGCGATGGGCACCATGGTGCAGCAGCACCGCCTCGATGAGCGCGGCTATCGCGGTGAGCGCTTCCTCCATCACGGCCGGGATCTCAAGGGAAACAACGACATACTGACGCTCACCCGTCCGGATGTCATCAGCAGCATCCATCGTGCGTATCTCGAGGCGGGGTGCGACATCATCGAGACCAACACATTCAACTCGAACGCGGTCTCGCAGGCCGACTATGGCACCGAGGCCCTGGTGCCGGAGCTCAACTACCGAGCCGCGAGACTCGCGCGCGCGGCGGCTGACGAATACGCGGCATCGGCGAGTCGACCCGCGTTCGTGGCAGGAGCGTTGGGGCCCACCAGCCGGATGTGCTCCCTCTCGCCCGACGTCAACGATCCCGGCTATCGCAGCACTTCCTTCGACGACCTGGCGGCGACTTATCTCGACGCGGCGCGAGCGCTCGTTCTCGGCGGCGTCGACCTGCTCCTCATCGAGACGGTGATCGACACACTCAACGCGAAGGCGGCGATCTATGCCGCGCTATCGCTCTTCGATGAGACCGGAATCGAGGTGCCGATCGTCATCTCGGGCACCATCACCGATGCCTCCGGCCGCATTCTCTCCGGGCAGACGGCCGAGGCGTTCTGGAATTCCATCCGGCACGCCCGCCCGCTCGCGGTCGGCCTCAACTGTGCGCTCGGCGGGCGGCAGCTGCGTCCCTACATCCAGGAGCTGGCCACCGTCGCGAATACCCGTGTCTGCGCCTATCCCAACGCCGGCCTGCCGAATGCCTTCGGCGAGTACGATGAGGCGCCGGAGGAGACGGCGGAGATCCTGCGTGAGTACGCGGCTTCGGGCCTCGTCAACATTCTCGGCGGCTGCTGCGGCACGACTCCGGAGCACATCCGGCTGCTGCACCAGGGAGTCCGCGGATGCGCGCCTCGCGGCATCGCGAGCCCACCCGTGAAGACCCGGCTCGCCGGACTCGAGCCTGTCGCCATCGACGAGGAGTCGCTCTTCGTCAACGTCGGCGAGCGTACCAACGTGACCGGCTCCGCCCGCTTCCGCAAGCTCATCGAGGCGGGCGATTACGCGGCGGCGCTCGAGGTCGCGCGCCAGCAGGTGACGAGCGGCGCGCAGGTGATCGACATCAACATGGACGAGGGCATGCTCGATTCGGAGGCGGCCATGGTGCGCTTCCTGCACCTGATTGCCGCCGAGCCCGACATCGCGCGCGTGCCGGTGATGCTGGATTCCTCCAAGTGGACCGTGCTCGAGGCGGGGCTCAAGTGCCTGCAGGGCAAGGGCATCGTCAACTCCATCAGCCTGAAGGAGGGTGAGGAGATCTTCCTCGAGCATGCGCGCAAGGTGCGCCGCTACGGCGCGGCCGCCGTCGTCATGGCCTTCGATGAGCAGGGACAGGCCGACACGGTCGAGCGGCGGGTGGCGATCTGCCAGCGTGCCCATGGCCTCCTGACACGCGAGGGCTTTCCGCCCGAGGACATCATTTTCGATCCCAACATCTTCGCCGTGGCCACCGGCATCGAGGAGCACAGCGGCTACGCGCTCGCCTTCATCGAGGCGACGCGGCGGATCAAGAGCCTGCTGCCGCATGTGCTGGTGAGCGGCGGTGTCAGCAATGTCTCGTTCTCGTTCCGCGGCAACGATCCGGTGCGCGAGGCGATGCACTCGGTGTTCCTCTATCACGCCATCGCGGCCGGCATGGACTTGGGGATAGTCAATGCAGGGCAGCTCGCGATCTATGAGGAGATCGCTCCGGAGCTGCGCGAGGCAGTGGAAGACGTCATCCTCAACCGGCGGGACGATGCGACCGAGCGTCTGCTGGAGATCGCAGCACGCTACAAGGGCGACGGCGGCGTCAAGCGCAAGGAAGACCTCGAGTGGCGGTCTCTTCCGGTGGCCAAGCGCCTCGAGCATGCACTGGTGAAGGGCATCGATGATTTCGTGATCGAGGATACCGAGGAGGCACGCCTCGCCTACGAGCAGCCACTGCAGGTGATCGAGGGGCCGCTCATGGATGGCATGAACATCGTCGGCGATCTTTTCGGAGCCGGGAAGATGTTTCTGCCGCAGGTGGTCAAGAGCGCACGCGTCATGAAGCGTGCGGTTGCGCACCTCATCCCCTACATCGAGCAGAGCAAAGGCCACTCCGGCCGCCAGCGCGCCAACGGGCGGATCGTGATCGCGACCGTCAAGGGCGACGTACACGACATCGGCAAGAACATCGTGGGCGTCGTCCTGCAATGCAACAACTTCGAGGTCATCGATCTCGGCGTGATGGTTCCCTGCGAGAAAATCCTCGAGACCGCCCGCCGCGAGAACGCCGACTACATCGGCCTCTCCGGGCTCATCACTCCCTCGCTCGATGAGATGGTGAGCGTTGCCCGCGAGATGCAGCGCCAGGGCTTCGAGCTGCCGCTGCTCATCGGCGGTGCCACGACTTCGCCGGCGCATACCTCCGTCAAGATCGCGCCCCAGTACCGCTCTCCCGTCGTGTACGTGAAGGACGCCTCGCGATCGGTCGGCATCTGCCAAACGCTCGCCAATCCGACGCAACGTGCGGCGTTCGTCGCCAAAGTCAACGAGGAGCACGAGCGCCGGCGCGAGCAGCACGCGGGCAAGAAGGTGAAGGTGCCGGAGCTGAGCATCGCGCAGGCGAGAGCCAACCGCCGCCGCATCGACTGGGCTACGTATGCGCCCGCGGCGCCGCGGGTTCCGGGCGTGCGCGCCTTCGAGAAGTATTCATTGGAAGAGCTCCTCGGGTACATCGATTGGATGCCGTTCTTCAACGCCTGGGAGTTCACCGGGAAATTCCCGGACGTGCTCAGCGATCCGAAGTTCGGCGAGGCGGCGAGCAATCTCTACGCCGATGCCCGCCGCATGTTGAAGCAGCTTATCGCCGAGGACTGGCTGGAGGCGAGGGCGGTGATCGGCCTGTTCCCCGCGAATGCGGCGGGTGATGATGTGGAGGTATACGCTGATGAGGCGCGTACTCGGCCCGTGGTGACGCTGTCGTTTCTTCGCCAGCAGAAAGGCAAGTCTGCCGGACAGCCGCACGAGTGTCTCGCGGACTACATCGCTCCGAAGGAGAGCGGTGTGCGCGATTACATCGGTGCGTTCGCCGTCACCGCCGGCATCGGGATCGAAAAGCATCTCGAGCGATTCCAGCGCGGCCACGATGATTACTCGAGCATCATGCTGAAGGCGTTGGCGGATCGCTTCGCCGAAGCCGCGGCCGAGCACTTCCACGAGCGGGTGCGGCGCGAGCTCTGGGGCTACCAGGCCGAAGAGTCGCTCACCAACGATGACCTCATCCGCGAGGAGTACCGCGGGATCCGTCCGGCACCGGGGTATCCGGCCTGTCCCGATCACACGGAGAAGGCGAAGCTCTGGCAGCTCCTCGATGCCGAGCGCCGCACCGGCATCCGGCTGACCGACTCTTTCGCCATGTATCCGACCGCGGCGGTGAGTGGCTGGTACCTCGCGCACCCGGATGCTCATTACTTTGCGGTAGGCAAGATCGCTCGCGACCAAGTGCAGGATTACGCGCGCCGCAAAGGCATTCCGGTGGAGCAGACGGAGAAATGGCTGTCGCCGAATCTCGGCTATGACGCCTGAGCGTCTCGCCGGCAGGTCTCAGTCGGCGGACGACTTGCGGATCTGCAGATCACCAAAGAGGGCGAGGGTCAACGCCGAGAAGAGTGTCAAGCCGATCGCCAGGACCGCGAGGGTCGCGGCGTAAGTGAATGCCCGGGCGATCGCCACATCATCTGCTCCACTGTCAGAAAAAGCCATGGAGACAACCGTGACGACGAGCGTCGAGAGCGTCAGGATGACTGTCAGTCCGACGGCGTATGTCCCGGCAACTCGCCACCAGTTGCCGCGCACCAGCCTGAAGCTGTAAGCGAGACTCGCGAGCACACCTTTGCGCGCCAGCACCAGCGCCGGCAGCGAGAACGACAGGGCGATGTACACATAGATGGTGGGCGCCAGCATGACGATGACGCCGGCGATCCGGTAGGCAGGCGCGAGTGCGAGTGCCGGCAGCATGAACACGGCGGCCGCCGCGCCGCCGAGCAGCGCGATGGCCACGATCGCGGGTGCCCGCTTCAGCGTATCGAGAAGATCAGCGGAGTCCTTCACCGGCCGGCCGGCGGCGATACTGGCCTGGCGCAGTAGTATGGTTACGGACAGCATGAGGAAGATCAGTGTCCCGACGCCGTAGAGTGTGATTCCGACCGGGTCGTTGCCGTCGACCATGGGGCTGTCGAAGAGCGGCAGCCGGCCGCGCGACACGTAATAGAACGCCGACAACTGTTCGGCGATGAGGGCGATCGTGGCGTAGGGCAGGCACTTCAGCAGTGAAAGGCGGAAGATCTGCAGCACGGCATCGAGCAGCTCTCCGAACGATCGGGGCTTCAGGGGCGGGTATAGGGCATTCGGCATGGCGGCATCTTAGCTTCGCGATGACTTCGTCGGCTATCCAATACGGCACCGCGACAGTCGCTGCATTGCTCGCGGTTGGCGCGCAGCGTCTGGCGACGACGCTGGCCGCTCGTGATCCGGGCGCGACGCCCGCCCTCGATGCGGAGCTGCTGCTCGCCCATGCTCTCGGCACCGGCCGCGCCGGGCTGCGCTCGCACCCGGAGCGACTTGCGGCAAGCGATGCCGCTGCGCGCTTTTTCCATCTTCTCGACCGCCGGGCAGCCGGTGAGCCCATCGCTTACATCCTGGGCCATAAGGGATTTTGGACGATCGATCTCGCCGTGAGCCCCGCCGTGCTCGTTCCTCGGCCGGAGACGGAGCTGCTGGTGGAGCGAGCTTTGGCACTTCATCCGGATGGCGAGGCCCGCGTCGCGGATCTCGGCACCGGCTCGGGTGCCATCGCCCTCGCGCTGGCGAGCGAGAGACCCGGGTGGCAGATCGTTGCGACGGACCTTTCTGCCGAAGCGCTCGCGGTAGCGCGAGCCAACGCTGCGGCTCTCGGCCTGGCACGCGTGGCGATGATCCAGGGCGACTGGCTCGGCTGCCTCAATGGCACTTTTCATCTGCTCGTGAGCAATCCGCCTTACGTGGCGGCAGACGACCCGGCCCTGTCCCAGCCCGAGCTGATACGCGAGCCGCAGCTGGCGCTCGTTGCAGCCGAAACAGGGCTCGCCGCCCTGCGCAGCATCATCGGCGCCGCTCCCGATCATCTCGAGCCCGGCGGGTGGCTCCTGCTCGAGCACGGCGCAACCCAGTCTGCCGCGGTCGCGGGCGCGCTTGTGGCACGCGGCTTCGCTCAAGTACGCTCGCACCCCGATCTCGCCGGGCGCGAGCGCATGACGGAGGGCCAATGGCCGATACATCGCTGATTCGATTCGAGACTTCACAGGGCGCCTTCACCGTGGAGCTCTTCGCGAAAGAGGCTCCCGTCACCGTGGAGAATTTTCTACGCTATGTCGACGAGCGGCATTTCGATGGCACCATGTTCCATCGCATCGTGCCGGGGTTCGTCATCCAGGGCGGCGGGCTCGATGCGCAGTTTCGCAACAAGCGCACCCACGAGCCGATCCGCAACGAGGCGAAGAACGGCCTGAAGAACACCCGCGGCAGCCTCTCGATGGCGCGCACGGGTGAGATCGACAGCGCCACATCGCAGTTTTTCGTCAATCTTTCCGACAATGCCTTCCTCGACCACAGCGCGCGGGATTTCGGCTACGCCGTCTTCGGCCGCGTGACACAGGGAATGGAAGTCATCGACAAGATCGCCGCCGTCAAAACCGGACGCCGGCAGGGTTATCAGGATGCACCGCTCGAGGATGTGGTCATCGTCTCTGCGCGACGGGCGGAGCAGGCGCAGTAACTCGATAAATGGCCGAAGGCCGGGGGGTTTGGGGCTACCTGCGGCGCGGGATCCTGATTGCGATCCTCGCGTGGCTCGTCCTCACGGTCGTGCCGGTGCTGCTGCTGCGGTGGGTTCCACCGCTCACCAGCGCATTCATGCTGCAGGCGCGCATCGAAGCGCTGCGCACGGGCGATCGTTCCTATACGACGGACTATCGCTGGGTGAGCCTCGAGCGCATCTCGCCGCAGGTGGCGATCGCGGTGGTCGCGTCGGAGGATCAGACCTTTCCATTCAATTACGGGTTCGATTTGCATTCGATCCGCACCGCGGTACGCGCCGCCGAGCGCGGCAGGCGTCTGCGCGGGGCGAGCACCATCTCGCAGCAGGTGGCGAAGAACCTGTTCCTCTGGCCGGGCCGAAGCATGGTGCGCAAGGTGGTGGAGGCGTACTTCACGGTGTTGATCGAGACCTTGTGGCCGAAGGAGCGCATCCTCGAGGTCTATCTCAACGTCGCCCAGTTCGGCCGCGGTATCTACGGCGTCGAGGCAGCCGCCCGCCGCTTCTATCACGAGCCTGCGGCACGCCTCTCATCGGGCCAGGCGGCGCTGCTCGCGGCCGTGCTGCCGAACCCGGTGCGCTGGCACGTCACGCGGCCGTCGCGCTTCGTGCTGTGGAAGCAGCAATGGATCCTCGCGCAGATCCGCCATCTCGGCGGCGCGGCGTACCTCGAGGAGGCGAAGCAATAGATCCATCGAACGGTAGATTCGCAGTACCCGGCGCGCGGATATACTTTGCGGGTACGGGCATTGCAGGTTTTCCCCGACCGTCTCCTGGGATGTAACCAACTCCATGGCCGAGCGCGAACTGACCGCCGCAGACTGGCGGGGCTACTCCGAAGCGCAGTTTCCACAGGGAAGCTGGAGCTTGGACGACCACGTGCTGCGCGCGTTGGCCTCAGGGCCGCGCGTGGACCTCATCACCCGCGAGCGCTTCCGCGACTTCACCCTCTTTTTCGAGTGGCGGCTGCCGCGCGGCGGCAATTCGGGAGTGCTCTATCGTGTCGGGGAGCAGCTCGAGCGTTCCTGGCAGTCCGGGCCCGAGATGCAGCTTCTCGATGACGAGCACCACAAGGGTGGCGCCAATGCGCTCACTTCCTGCGGGGCGCTCTACGGCCTCGTCGCGCCGTGGCACGATCAGCGCGATATCGCCAACACTTACCACAGCTCGCGGCTCATCGTGCAGGGCAGCAAGGTCGAGCACTGGATCGATGACACGCAGGTGCTCGGCTACGACCTCGAGAGCGAGGAGCTCAAGGAGCGGATCGCGCACAGCAAGTTCCGCGAGTGGCCCCAGTTCGCTCAGCTGCAGGAGGGGCATATCGCCCTGCAGCATCACGGCACGGAGGCCTGGTTCCGCCGCATCCGCATAGAGACGTAGCGAGGTAACTCAGGCACAGGGACGTGCCCGGCCGCGGCAGGTGGCCGAGTCTCGGGCAAAAACCACGCTTTTTGACCGAGACGGCGCTGGGCCGGGCAGGAGCCCGGATCCAGCGCTTCAACTAGTTACTCGAGCTCGGCGAGAAGCTCCGCCTGGTGCTCCTGCTGCAGCGCATCGAGCAGCTCATCGAGATCGCCGTCCATGATCTGCTGCAGCTTGTAGAGCGTGAGATTGATACGGTGGTCGGTGACCCGGCCCTGCGGAAAGTTGTAGGTGCGAATCCGCTCCGAGCGATCGCCGCTCCCGACCTGCAGGCGCCGCGTCCGGGCGCGAGCGCTCTGCTGCTTTTCCTCCTCGGCGGCGAGCAGGCGGGCCCGCAGCAGCTTCATGGCGCGGGAGCGATTCTTGTGCTGGGAACGCTCGTCCTGACACTCCACCACGATGCCGGTCGGCAGGTGGGTGATGCGCACCGCCGAGTCGGTCTTGTTGACGTGCTGTCCACCCGCACCCGAGGAGCGGTAAGTGTCGATCCGCAGGTCCGCCGGATTGATCGCCACTTCCTCGATCTCATCGAGCTCCGGCAGGATGGCCACCGTGCAGGCTGAGGTATGAATTCGCCCCTGCGCCTCGGTCTGCGGCACGCGCTGCACGCGGTGGGTGCCGGATTCGAACTTCAGGCGCGAGAACGCCCCGCGGCCGGCGATCCGGCTGATGATCTCCTTGTAGCCACCGTGCTCGCCCGGGCTCTCGCTCAGCACCTCGAGCGTAAAGCCCTTCGATTCGGCGTAGCGGCCGTACATGCGAAGGAGGTCGCCGGCGAAGAGGGCAGCCTCATCGCCTCCCGTCCCGGCACGCACCTCGAGAAAGAGGCCCTTGTCGTCGCGCGGGTCCTTGGGAAGAAGGAGCGAGCGCAGCTGCGACTCCGCGGCATCGAGCCCCGACTGCAGCCGCCCCACTTCTTCTGCCCCGAGCGAGCGCATGCCGGCGTCGGGGTCCGCAAGCATCTCCCGCGCGGCCACCAGGTCCCGCTCGAGCTCGTGGTAATGCCGCAGCCGCTCGGCCAGGGGCTCGAGCCGCGCGTATTCCATCGAGAGGTCCCGGAATTGCGGCGAGCCGCCGGCGATGTCGGCGGTGGCAAGCAGTCGGCCGACCTCCTCGAAGCGATCGGAGAGCTTTTCCAGGCGCTGGCGGATGGATTCCTTCATGGGTGTGACGGGCGGGAGTCTCGAGGCGCGGCATTCTGCGGATTGCTGCGTGGGGAGACAAGGAGTGCCATGCGCGCCGGGCGGGGAGGCTCTATAGTGACCATCGTGCGTGCCTTGACCCACCCCTTTCGTGTCCTCATCCCCGTTTTGTGCGGGGCGCTCGTGGCGGGCTGCGCCACCGAGCCGAAGGAGCCGCAGGCGGCGGCGCCGGATGCGGCTGCTCTGACGATCGTGGCCGAGATTGCGCTGCGGCAGGGCGATTGCAGGACCGCTTCCGAGACGTATGCGAAGGCGGCGGAGGCGGCCTCCGCGCCCGTGGCCCGCCGGGCAAGCGAGGTCGGCCTCGCCTGTGAGGATCTGCCGGCGGCCTGGCGGTCGGCGCAACGATGGCGGGAGCTTGCCCCCGAGAGCCGGGAAGCGGATGCCGTCTACGCGACCGTGGCGCTGAAGCTGTACCGGATTGCCGAAGCCCGAGCGGCCGTCAAGGCGTATCTGCTCGCGCCGTCCGCCAAAGCGGCTCGCCCGCGGCCGGTTGGCGCCGGCAGCAAGGCTGCGGGCCGCACCAGGACCGACTCGGCATCACACAACTCCGGCGATAACGGCCTCGCCGACCTGACCACCCTGCTGCTGCAGGAGTCCGATCCGCCTGAAGTGTTTGCGGCGCTGAACGGGGTCATTGATGGCGCCGGTGCCTCGCCGGCCAGGCTGACTCTGCTCGGAGAGCTGGCGCTCGAGGCCTATGATGCGCGCAGCGCGGAGCGTTACGCGCTGCGAGCACTTCGATCGAGTCCCAAGGACGTGCAGGCGAATCGTCTGCTGACACGCTCCTACGTCGTGTTGGGCGACCCGGCCAAGGCGATCGCGGCAGCGCAGAGCTTCATGCGTGCGGAGCCGCGGCGTGGCATGTTTGAGCTCGCAGACGTCTACCAGGATCTCGGTAGAGTGGAGGATGCGCATCAGGAGCTCGAGCGGCTGCGCGCCGGCAACGCGCCACGCGCCGACATCGACCGGCGCCTCGCGATGCTGGCGTACGACTCCGGTGATTTTCAGGAGGCGCAGCAGCGCTTTGCCGATCTCGCCGAGGATGGCGAGGCGGATGAGAGCACACTCATGTACCTCTCGGACATCGCCGCCCGGCAGGGGGATGTGGCGGCGGCTCTTGCCGGCTACGGTAAGCTCGCGGACTCCTCGCTTGCGCTGCAGGCGCGGGAGAAGGCGGCGGGACTGCTCTTGTCCGGCCATCACAGGAGCGCCGCGCTCGCTCTGCTCAAGGAGTACGGGCGGCAGCATCCGGAGGAGACCGTCGACCTCATCGTTGCGGAGGCGCAGCTTCTCGGCGATCACGGCGATGCCGGTGGCGCCCTCAAGCTGTTGGATAGGGGCCTGAGCGCGCATCCTCAGCATCCGGCGCTCGAATACGAACGGGCCATCATCCTCGAGGAGGAGGGGCAGGTGAGTGAATCGGTGCAGGCGCTGCAGCGATTGCTGGCGGCGCGCCCCGATGATCCCACACTGTTGAACGCTCTCGGCTACACGCTGGCCGATCACGATCTCGAGCTGGCACACGCCGAGTCGCTGATCCGCCGCGCCCTGGTGCAGATGCCCGACAATCCGGCCGTGCTCGATAGTCTCGGCTGGGTGCGGTTCCGCCGCGGCGATGCGGCCGGTGCCGTGCCGTCGCTCGAGCGCGCGTACGACATCAGTCACGATGCGCAGATTGCGGCCCATTGGGGCCAGGCACTGTGGACGGCGGGGCGGCAGCAGGCCGCACGCAAGGTCTGGGCGGAGGCGCTGGCGCGTAATCCCGATTCGAAGCCGCTGCAGGCGATCGTCGCCCGCTTCATCCCGAATGCGAAATAACATCGGACCCTCGTCGGCCGGCATCGTGTCGGCCGGCCTCGCGCTCGCCTTCGCCCTCGCCGGCTGTCAGACCGTTCCCGTGCCGGCAGCGCCTGCCGTGGCGTGGAGCGTCCGCCGGCCGGCGCTGCAGACGCTCAGCCGCTTCGGCCTCAATGGGCGTGTGGCAGTGGCTGTTGGCAAGCAGGGATTCAATGCAGGACTGCGCTGGTCGCAGACCGGCACGATGACGCACCTCAGCCTCACCGGCCCGCTCGGCGCCGGCGGCGTGGAGGTGACTGCAGATGGCGGCAATCTGAGCGTCGTCACTTCGAGCGGCAAGCACCTGGGCGCCGACGAGGCGCGTCGCGAGCTCGAGGACAAGCTCGGTTTCGAGCCGCCGCTCGCCAGCCTGCGCTACTGGGTCCTGGGTGTGCCGGACCCCGCGGGGCCGGCCTCCGTACAGGTCGATTCCCAACAGCGTCTCACCAGCCTCACGCAGGACGGGTGGCGGATCGACTACGGCAGCTACATGCCCGTCGGGGCCGAATGGCTGCCCCGCCTGATGACACTGCAGCGGGAGGGAGTGCGGGTACGGATGGTCGTCGATGGGTGGCGGTTGTGACGGGTGCCCAGAGCTCCTGGCCGGCGCCCGCCAAGCTCAATCTCTTCCTCCACATCACCGGCAGGCGGCCGGACGGCTACCACGAGCTGCAGACCGTCTTTCAGCTCATCGACCTCTGCGACACGCTGCTGGTGACTGTCCGGGATGACGGGGCGATCGATCGGCCGGAGGGGCCGGCCGATGTGCCGCCGGAATCGGATCTGGTGGTCCGGGCCGCCCGCGCCTTACAGGACGCCTCCGGCACGGCGCTGGGTGCCACGCTGCGGGTGCGTAAGCGCATCCCCATAGGTGGGGGGCTTGGCGGCGGCAGCTCCGATGCGGCCACTACGCTCCTCGCGCTCAATCAGCTCTGGGGCTGCCGGCTCCCCATCGACGACCTCGCCCGTCTGGGGCTCCCCCTAGGGGCGGATGTGCCTGTATTCATTAGAGGTTTCTCTGCCTGGGCCGAGGGTGTGGGCGAGCGGCTGATCCCGCTCGAGCTGCCCGAGCGCTGGTACGTAGTGATCCATCCCGGGGTCGGGGTGAGCACCCGCGAGGTGTTCCAGAGCACTGAATTGACACGAAATTCCCCTCTCATCACAATACGCGCCTTTTTCGAGGCCGGTGGTCGCAACGACTGCGAGCCGGTCGTGCGGGCGCGCTGTCCCGAGGTGGCGGCGGCGCTCGATTGGCTGTCGCGATATGCGCCGGCACGGCTGACGGGAACCGGCTCCTGTATCTTCGCGTCCTGCGCGACTGCCATCGAGGCGGAGCGAATTGCGGCGCGCGTACCGGATGACTGGACGAGCTTCGTGGCGCGGGGACTTAATATCTCACCGGCGCAGCGTTCCCTGACGTAGTTTGCTGGGGTGTCGCCAAGTGGTAAGGCAGCGGGTTTTGATCCCGCCATTCGGAGGTTCGAATCCTTCCACCCCAGCCAATCATTATTGAGGCGGTTGGCCCGACGAGCCTATGAGTACGAGCGACACGCTGGCGCTGCTTGCCGGCAACGCCAATCCGGCGCTGGCAACAGACATTGCGCGGCATCTGCAGACGCCGCTCGGGCGGGCGTTTGTCGGCCGCTTCAGCGACGGTGAGGTGAACATCGAGCTGATGGAGAACGTGCGCGGCCGCGACGTCTTCATCGTGCAACCGACCTGTCCTCCGGCCAACGACACGCTCATGGAGCTGCTCGTCATGGTCGATGCGTGCCGCCGCGCCTCCGCCGCGCGCATCACGGCGGTGATGCCGTATTTCGGCTACTCGCGCCAGGACCGGCGGCCGCGGGCAACCCGCTCGGCCATCACGGCGAAGCTGGTTGCCAACATGATCTCGAGCGCCGGCGTCAATCGCCTGCTCACGATCGACCTGCATGCCGATCAGGTGCAGGGATTCTTCGACATCCCGGTCGACAACGTCTATGCCTCGCCGGTGCTGCTCGGGGACGCCTGGAAGCAGGCGTATCGCAACGTCGTGATCGTTTCACCGGATGTCGGCGGCGTCGTGCGTGCACGCGCCTTCGCCAAGCGTCTCGACGACGCGGACCTCGCAATCATCGACAAACGCCGGCCGCGGCCGAACGAGTCGAAGGTGATGAACATCATCGGCGACATCAAGGACAAGACCTGCGTGCTCGTCGACGACATGATCGATACCGCCGGCACGCTCTGTCACGCCGCACAGGCGTTGAAGGATGAGGGTGCCGCCAAGGTGGTCGCCTACATCACTCACGCCGTGCTCTCGGGTGAGGCGGTGGAGCGGATCTCGCGCTCGGTGCTCGATGAGCTGGTCGTGACCGACACCATTCCGCTGTCGGCCGCCGCGCGCGGCTGCAGCCGCATCCGCCAGCTCTCGGTCGCGGCGTTGCTCGCCGAGACGATCCGCCGGATCCGCGACGAGGAATCGGTCAGCTCGCTGTATGTAGATTGAGATTTTTTCGGGTGTGTCGGGCTTGGTCGCGAGCGCCGGCACGTGTTTGTCAACATTGGAGAACATCATGCGTATTTCATTCAGCTTCGGCGCGGACGCGCGCGGGGCGCAAGGCAAAGGTGCGAGCCGCCGCCTGCGTCGCTCCGGCAAGGTCCCCGCCATCCTCTATGGCGGGCACAAGGAAGCGCAGTCACTCGTGCTCGATCAGCAGAACCTGCTCACCATGATCGGCGATGAGCGGTTCTACTCTTCGATCGTGCAGCTCAAGATCGACGGCACGACGCAGGAGGCGATCATCAAGGACGTCCAGATGCATCCGGCCCGCAATGTGGTCGTGCACGTCGACCTGCAGCGTGTCACCGAGAACGAGATGATCCGGCTGCACCTGCCGATCCACTTCAAGGGGGAGAGCGTGAGCCCCGGCGTGAAGACGCAGGGCGGCATCGTTTCGCACATGCGCGCCGATATCGAGATCGCCTGCCTGCCGAAGGACCTGCCCGAGTTCCTCGAGCTCGATCTCTCGGAGATGAACCTCAACGAGACCAAGTTCCTTGCCGACATTCCGCTGCCGCCCGGGGTCACGATCCCGGAGCTGGCGCATCGCAACACGCCGGTGGTCTCGATCCACGCGCCGCGTGCGGCGGAGCCGGAGCCGGTGGCCGCCGATGCCGCAGCGGCTGCAGCTCCTGTCGAGGGCGCAGCGCCTGCTGCCGCTGGCGCAGCGCCGCCTGCCGGTGCCGCGCCGGCCGCAGCCGACGCCAAGAAGGGAGAGGAGAAGAAGGAGGCCGCGCCCGCCAAGAAGGAGGGCGGCAAGAAATAACGGCGGCGCATGGCGGGTCAGCCGCTCACGCTCATCGTGGGGCTCGGGAATCCGGGCCCCACGTATGCCCGCACCCGGCACAATGCCGGCTTCGAGCTCGCCGACGAGCTTGCCCGGCGTGCGGGTGCAAGCTTCCGTCACGAGGGACGCCATCAGGGCGAGCTCGCGCGGGCCAGCATCGCCGGCACGGAGGTGTGGCTGCTGAAGCCCATGACCTTCATGAACCTCAGCGGCCAGGCCGTGCGCAGTGTCGCCGGGTTCTACCGCATTCCGCCGCAGTCGATCCTGGTGGCTCACGATGAGCTCGATTTCGCACCCGGCGTGGTGCGCCTGAAGGAAGGCGGCGGCGCCGGGGGTCACAACGGGTTGCGCGACCTCATCGCGCAGCTCGGTGATCCTTTCTGGCGGCTGCGGATCGGCATCGGTCATCCGGGCGATCGCGGCGCCGTGTTGGATTACGTGCTGGGGCGCCCGCCGGCGGCCGAGGCCGAGCTGATCCGCGAGGCGGTGCTGGCCGCTGCCGATGCCGTCCCGCTGATGTTGACCGAGGGTACGCAGAAGGCGATGAACCGCCTGCACGCCCGCGGCGGCGCCAGTCCCTCTCCGCGCTCCCCGGTGTAAGCGGGCGGCGCCAACAGGAGTCCTTTCCATGTCCATCCGGTGCGGCATCGTTGGATTGCCGAATGTCGGCAAATCGACGCTGTTCAATGCTCTCACGAGAGCGCAGATCGCTGCCGAGAATTATCCCTTCTGCACCATCGATCCCAATGTCGGGATCGTCCCGGTGCCGGACCCGCGCCTCGGGCAGCTGGCCGACATCGTACATCCGGAGAAGATCGTCCCGGCCACCGTCGAGCTGGTCGACATTGCAGGTCTCGTCGCCGGCGCCTCCGAGGGCGCGGGCCTGGGCAACCAGTTTCTCTCCCACATCCGCGAGGTCGATGCCATTGCGCACGTGGTGCGGGCATTCGAGAGCACCGATGTCATTCACGTGGCGGGCAAAGTCGATCCGCTGGCCGACATCGAGACCATCGATACCGAGCTCGCGCTTGCGGACTTGGGCAGCGTCGACAAGGCGCTCGACCGCGCTGCGAAAGCATCGAAGGCCGGCGACAAGGAAGCTCTGCGCAAGCGTGCTCTCCTCGAGCGGGTGAAAGGGCAGCTCGATCAAGTACGCCCGGTGCGGGCGCTCGCCCTGACGGAGGAGGAGCAGAGGGATCTCAGGGATCTGCACCTCCTGACCGCCAAGCCCGTGATGTATGTTGCCAACGTCGCCGAGAACGGCTTCGAGGACAACCCGATGCTCGCCGCCATCGAGTCGCGCGCCTCCCGGGAAGGAGCGGCCGTGGTGCCGGTCTGCGCCGCCATCGAGGCGGAGATCGCGCAGCTCGAGGAGGGCGATCGCGCAGAGTTTCTCGCCGAGCTCAAGCTCAGCGAGCCGGGGCTCGACCGGCTGATCCGGGCGGCCTACCGCCTGTTGGGTCTGCAGACTTTCTTCACCGCGGGCCCGAAGGAGGTACGCGCCTGGACCGTGCGCGTGGGCGCGAGCGCTCCGCAGGCCGCCGGGGTGATCCACACCGACTTCGAGCGTGGCTTCATCCGGGCCGAGGTGATCGCCTTCGAGGATTATGTCGGATTGCGGGGGGAGGCCGGGGCCCGCGAGGCCGGGAAGCTGCGGTTGGAGGGTAAGGAGTACGTAGTGCGCGAAGGGGATGTGGTGCACTTCCGATTCAACGTTTGAGAGGTAGGTCACGGCCGCGAACGCGGATTTTGTTGTGTCGCACGTGACACTGTCACTCGGGCTACGTATGGTGCTGTCTCGTCCCGTGAAGGAGCGAGGAAATGGAGCAGGCATTGCGCCTCCTGATCCTGGAAGACGTGGCTGCGGAAGCCGAGCTCACCGTCAGAGCACTCGAGGCGGCGGGCCTCGACTGCACCTGGCAGCGCGTCGACAGCGAGACGGAGTTCCGCGCGGGCCTGCTTGAGCTGAAGCCGGATATCATCCTTTCCGATTTTTCCATGCCGCGATTCGACGGCATGTCGGCTCTGGCCCTCGCTGCGGCCGAGGCAACCGATACGCCGTTCATCTTCGTCTCCGGCACGATAGGCGAGGAGTGCGCCATCGAGGCGCTGAAGCACGGCGCCGTCGACTACGTGCTCAAGAGCAACCTCGCACGGCTCGTTCCCGCGGTGCAGCGCGCGTTGGCGGAGGCCGCTGCACATCGCGCCCAGCGTCAGGCTGAGGAGCGCGTCGCGCGCCTTACGCGCGTGCTGCAGATGCTCTCCGGAATCAATACCGCGGTGGTGCGTGTCCGCAACCGCACGCAGTTGCTGGAGGAAGCCTGCCGGATAGCCCACACGGTGGGCAGCTACGTGTGCGCATTCGTGGTGCTGATCGATCCGCGCTCGCGTGTCGCCCGTGCGGCGGCCTGGACGGGTGCCGGATCCGACCGGCAGGAGGAGCTCAGCTTCAAGGTAGACGACTCTGACTGGGGCGAACCCGGCGAAAGCATCACTGATCGCGCGTTGCGCACCGGTGAGACGGCTGTCTGCGACGACATCACACAGGTTACAGGCCCCTGGCGTTACGCTGACATGCTCGCGGCGCTCGGCATCCGCTGCGTCGCCTCGATCCCGCTCCTCATCGACGATACGCCGGTCGGCGCGTTCACCGTTGGAGGCGGCGAGGCTGGGACGTTCAGTGAAGAGGAAGTGCGGATGCTGCAGGAAGTCGGCGCCAATCTCTCCTTTGCGCTGCAGTACCTGCACAAAGAGGATGCGGTTCGGTTCCTCTCCTACTTCGATCCGCTGACCGGCCTTGCCAAACGGTCACTTTTCTGCGAGCGCCTGGCGCGCTCGCTCGGTCGACATGCCGGGGAGAGCCAGGAGGCCGTGGTCGTCGCTTTCGACGTGGAGAGGCTAGGGGCGATCAACGACTCCCTCGGCCGTCATGTCGGCGATCGGGTGATCCAGTCCGTCGCGGATGCGCTCAGGCGCAACTTCGGCGGCAGCGAGTGGTTGGCGCATCTCGAGGGCGGCAGCTTCGCCGCCATGGTGTTGGATTGCGCCTCCTACGAGGAGGCGGTGCGGCTCATCCACGATCGCATCACAGCGGCTTTCGGCAAGCCCCTGACGCTTGCAGGACACGAGGTCACGGTCGCCGTCAGGGCGGGTCTCGCGCGCTACCCGGAGAACGGCGCAGACGCGGAGGCTCTGCTGCAGAACGCGGAGGCGGCCCTGCACAAGGCGCGCAACACCGGTGAGCGGTTCCTGCGCTACCGTCGGGAGTTGAGCTCGGAAGTGGCCGATCGACTCGCGCTCGAGCGGCGCCTGCGTGCTGCGCTCGACTGCGACCAGTTCAGGCTGCACTACCAGCCCAAGATCAGCATCGCGACCGGCGCGCTGGTCGGCGCCGAGGGGCTGTTGCGTTGGGATGATCCGGAGCGTGGTCTCGTCGGCCCGGCGGCGTTCCTGGCGGTCCTGGAATCGACCGGGCTCATCGTCGACGTCGGGGAGTGGGTGATCTACCAGGCGGCGCGCGATCTGGCGCGGTGGGGCAAGCTCGGCCTGAAGCCCATACGGCTGGCGGTGAACGTCTCGCCGCTGCAGTTGCGGGACCCGGAGTTCCTCACGCGGTTCTTTGCCGCCGCGGGGCGGAATCTGGCGGGCGAGCACGGAATCGACATCGAGATCACCGAGGGCGCACTGCTCGATGATGCGATGTTCCTCGGACGCACGCTGCAGGTGATGCGGGATGAGGGTGTGCGCGTGGCGATCGATGACTTCGGCACGGGCTACTCGTCGCTGAGCCGCCTCGCGGACCTGCCGGTCGACACCCTCAAGATCGACCGCTCCTTCATCAGCCGGCTCGCTGGCGACCGGACGGTGCAGGCGGTCGTCGGCACTATCGTCACGCTGGCACGCGCGTTCGAGCTGAGCACCGTGGCGGAGGGCGTCGAGCGTGAGGAGGAGCTCGCCCTCTTGAAGACTCTCGAGTGCGAGCAGTCACAAGGCTATCTGCACAGCCCGCCGGTGCCGGTGGAAGTATTCGAGAAGCTTCTCGGACACAGTCCCGAAACCCTCGTCCGCTAGCCTCCCGCTGCCTCCTGCGGCTGCTCCGTCATTTTCAACTGCAGGCGGTCTGACCTGCAGAGACTCTCCAACACGGCCCGGAGGCGCCGGGCGTCGTCAACCAGAATGGCGCGCACCCTGAGGAGCGGTGAGCCGAGCGGCACTTCGAGTACACGTGCGGCGGCGGCATCGGCCGGAATCGCTCCCACCGAGCAGGACACCATCGCCGTCGGCGGCCCCAGGCGGTCCAGCATCATCATCACGGATGCCCGGCTCGGGATGGGCCTGCGGATGTTGAGGCCGATGGCCTCCGGCAGATAGGTGCGGGTCAGTGACAGCGGCTCACCCTGACTGCATCGCAGCCGCTCGAGGAGGTATGCCGTGGAGCCCAGTTCGGCAGCGAGTGCGCGCAGCGGCGCGGGAACGGGTGCCGGATTGAATTGCAGTACCGTCGTCGTGGTGCAGGACGCGAGCGCAGCCAGGCTCTCGGGAAGCGCGCTCAACTCGAAACAGAGACGTGGTACGGCCCGCTGTGGGCGCGCGTAGGTCCCACTCCCGCGGCGGCGCACGATGCGTCCCTCGCGCTCCAGCCGACCGAGCGCCCGGCGTACCGTCGTCCGGGACAGCTCATGTTGGGCGCAGAGCTGGGGCTCGCTGGGTAGCGCGCTCTCGGGGCCGATGGTGCCGTCCTGAAGCGCGGCCGAGAGCAACTCGTACAGGCGGTAGTAGCGGGCCACGCCCTTGTCCAGGCGCCGGCTCGCGAGCCTGTTCTCCCTTCTGGGTGATGGCCTCGAGCGCCGTGAGCGGGTTTTCGAGGCCATGCGGGTCTCAGCTCCGCTTACCCGTGGGGTATCGACTGGAGTCCCGGACCTCGATCGACGTGCGCGCCTCGTAGCGATCGGGGCGATAGGAGAAGTTGATGTACGCCAGGATGCGGCCCCGCGGGTCGCGTGCAACTGCGCGGACGTTGAGCACAGGTGCGCCGATCGCAAGTCCCAGACTGTTGGCGGCGAGCGGGTCGGCCGGCTGGGCGGCAAACTCCCGCTCCAGACTCGAGCTGCGATACCCGAGGGTGGCGAGCAGCGGCAGGATGGCGCCCGCTTTCGCATCCAGGTGCCGCCGCGCCAGCCGCGCGCCGACCTCCTGCGGCAAATAGGCGCTCGCGAGCACTACCGGCTTGCGCTGAAGGTAGCGGATCTGCCGGATGAGCAGCGTCGTATCACCGAAAGCAGGGCGCTCGCTCTGGAGGAACCCGGGCGTAGTGACGTGCTCGAAGGCAATGGTGCGGCTGGTCGTCCCCGCCGGCAGGCCGGCCGTGCCAACGAGCATCGGCGAATGCTCAGGTGCAGTGTCGGGCTCGCTGCCACGGCGGGCGTAAGTGCCGCTGCCCCGCCTGCGTACGATGCGGCCCTCCGCCTCGAGCCGCGCCAGTGCGCGCCGGACCGTGGATCGCGAGACCGCATAGTCTTTCATGAGCTGCGGCTCGCTCGGCATCGGTTGCGCCGTGTCGAAGCGCCCGTCTGCCAGGGCCTGGGACAGCACGCTGTAGAGCCGCAGATACCGCGAGACTCCTGCCCCTTTGTTGGGTTTGGTCGTCATTCTTGTTAGAGGTAGCCCCCACGGACAGTATACCTTCTGCTTGGGCGCGGCTGGAGGTCGGATGGGCCAGGGCGCCCACCCGTCGAGCGGCAGAGCCCCGAAATCAGGGGGCAACCCGGTGAACGGGGGGACTACCCTGCCGCACGGGGCTTCCCGCGGCCGGGTTGACACTCGCGGCGGCCCCCAAGGACAATGCGCCCCCCTCCTGGCAGGCCGCCCGCATTCGATCCGGAATGGCGGCGCGCGCTGCCGCGAAGAACCGTGGAAAGGTAGCTCAGCTGGTTAGAGCACGGCACTCATAATGCCGGGGTCGAGGGTTCGAGTCCCTCCCTTTCCACCAGAATCAAAGGCGTGCGGGTCGTTATCTAACACCTCCTCCCCCACTTTGACACTTTCTTTGCGGGGATCCGGGCTAAGCAGCGTCCGATTGGCGTACGCCGCGAGGTGGCCAGGGTCGGGGTGGGAGTAGCGCTGGGGCATCTGCAGGTCCGCCCAGCCGCCGAGTTCCTGAAGCATCCGCAGCGGGGTCCCGGCCTGGGTCTGCCAGCTTGCCCACGCGTGCCGCATGCTGTGGAAGGTGACTTTCTCCAGTCCGGCTGCTTTGCATTCACGCCGCCACATCGCGGTGGTCACCTTCTGGATCGGCGCTCGTCTGCGGTACACGAAGACGTATCGGTGGACTTCCGGAGACCATAGATCGGCCGCCTCCTCATGTTTTGTGTGCCATCGCTCGAGGACCGCGATCGCATCGTCGTTGAGCGGCACGGGGATGGGCTCGCCGCTCTTGGTCAAGTAGCCCGGCACGAAGCAACAGCGGCGCTCCAGGTCAATGCGCTCCCACTCGAGTCCGGCGACGTTGGATTTCCTCAAACCAGTCGCCAGGGCGAAAATCACCATGTCTCGCGTGTGCTCGGGAAACCGGTCGAGAAGCAGGCGAGCCTGATCCCGTGTGATCCATTTCGGCTCGACCTTGTCCAACTGGAACCGCGGAATGTTCGGCGCGCGAGGGATCATCTTCTTCCAATCATCGGTCGCGCAGCGGCTGAGGATGGCGCCCGCGACTGCGAGTACGCGATTGCAGGTCGATTTCTTCCACATCCCCTTCGTCTTTCTCCCATTGCCTTTGCAGGCTCGCACTTCCAATAGGGACCGAATCTTCAGCAGGCAGTCATAATCGACTTCGACCAATGGGTCATCAGCAGCGATGTATTCGTTCAGGACATCCAGCGAGCGCTTCGTGCGATCCCACGAGCGTTGCCCGGAGTTCTCCGTCGTGAATTTGGCCACGGCGTCGGCCCAGGTCCAACGCTGCTCACCGAGTTTGATTTGCCGCCAGAGGTCGTCCTGGAGCTGCTTCTCTAGCTCCTGGGCGGAATGCCTATCTCGTGTGCGAGACGAGCGTCTAACCTCGACGCCAGCGATCTCGAATCGGATTTGCCAGTACGGGGAATTCGAGGACTTATAGAGGGGCATGAGCGAAGATTCTCTCTAGTCCTGCCTTGCAGCCATTCCGAGAGTGTTGCTTCATCGTAGCGCCAGGCTTTGCCGACTTTCGCTGCGGGGATCTCACCACGGGCAGCCATGGCGCGTGCCGTCTTGGGCTTCACGCCAAGAAATACGCCAGCTTGGATGGCATCCCATGGCATCGGTCGCTAGCATCCGTCCTCGCGCCGCTTGGAACCAGCAGTGCTCCGTGCGACCTACAGCGGAATCAGCCGATGCAGGTAGGAGGCGGGTGACGGGCCGACGAATCGTTTTGGCGCGGGCTGCAACAGCCAGAGGCGCCTTGCAACGGAATGCGCCTGCCGTACTGAACGCTAGTCCCATGGTGCTCGTACTAGGCCAGGGTGGCGGGAAGCCCTACTTTTCCACGGAACTCGGCGGCCGCAGGACACCCGCCTCGATCTCCCGCAGGAGCTCGCGCACTTCGTCGGCCGTGCACTGGCGCTCGTCGAGGAGCGCCCCGAGCAATCCCTCGAGGTAGGTGCCTATCGCGACAGCGACGGCGCCCGGCGGGTAACGGTCGAGCGCCATGACGAGTTCGTCCAGCTCCTCGATGCATTCCTCGACCAAGGCGTCATCATTCGTCTCATCCGTCGGGGACATGGGACCTCCCCTTCGGCAGTACGCGCCGGGTGGCTATGTAGTCACACCTGGCCTGTAAAGCCTCCACGGGTGGTGCGCTGCTCTGCCGTGATGAGACCTAGCTTTTCCAGCCGTGCCTCGATAGCGCGCAGCGTTCGTCCATGCTCGTGCGCAAGGGCGACAGGGGAGGCTCCCTTCTTGAAGGCGGTGACGAGCCTGCTTTCCTCCTCGGTCGTCCATGCGCGACCTACGTTGTCGGGCAGCTGCGCGCGTCGCAACGCGCGGGCGGCCGTCTGCTCGAGCGCGGAGAGACCGGCCAGCAATGCTCTCAGCACTTCGGCTTGCTGCAGCACCGTCTCGCGCGGCAATTCCTCGCCCGTGACGGGGTCGATCCCCTGGATGAGTGACTGCAATATCTGTCTCGCCCTGGTCTGTTGCATGATGGTTTCTCCGAGGTCCAATCGGCATATCTGACGGGTCGGGCGCCGGCGCGACCGCTGCGCTGGCGGCGGTCGATGGACGCGCATGATACTAAAATCGTATCAGCCGGGGATGATACGCCTGATACTGTTTTCGTATCAAGAGGGGTGATACGGTATTAGGAGCACCTCCAGAATCATTTCGGGGGTGTCATGAAGTATCCCGCCCGCCAGCGGGCCATCGTCTCCGCTCTTCGCAGGGCGCGCGAAGCGGCCGGCCTATCTCAAAGGCAACTATCAGAGAAGCTGCGCGAGCCGCCGAACTGGATTCAGCGGATCGAGTCGCTCGAGCGGCGGGTGGACGTGGCCGAGTTCATCGCGATTGCGGGGGCGGTCCGGGCCGATGCCGTGGAGCTGCTTCGGGAGGCGCTTGGGCCCTGATCCCGAGACACGAACCGCCCAACATAGCGTGATCAGACGGAGCCGTATGACCGTGAACAATAGAAAGAATCTCAAGCATGGAGCAATGGTTAAGATTCGTGCTGTCCAAGAAGTCCTACGCCGGTGGGATCCTATTAACGTTGCTCCAAGTACCGTCGCCCCTGCAGACGAATACGAAAGCTACGCGCCTCATATTGTCTCGATGGTGGAGGGCGGCTGCACAATCGACGATCTCGCGGCACATCTTGAGCATCTTTGCGTGCGGACGATGGGCCTTGGCCCGAGTTCAGCTCAGAGCCGGTCGCACAGCCTCAAGTTCACCGCACAGATTGTCGACAAATTGCGCCCGGTCAATTCTCCGTAGAGCCGATCGCGAAGGGAAATTCCAGGCACATGTCCAGCTATACCCTTAAGTACGCTGCAACGCGCGGGGAAATCTGGCGATGGTACTGGCGCGCCTGGGCAAGGCCAGCTGGACTGTGGCGTCATCACGTAGCTTACGGAGTGGTGGCGGCATCCGCGGCCGCATTGGTAAATGGCCTCGATTGGTTGTCGTCTGTAGTTCTCGGACTTGCGGCCGTGCTCTGCTGTATTGCGCTTCTACCTCTGTGGCCGCAGGTCCGGTATAAGCCACAAGTTCGCACACTTGAGCTTGATGAGTCTGGGTACAGGACATCCATCGGTCGCCTCAACGGAACCCGCCGATGGTTCGAGGTTCAATCCGTCCACGATGACGGCAATACCCTCGTTATAACCACGCGCAACGGAAGCGCAATGATCATTCCGCGCCGAGCCTTTAGCGAAGGAATTGACCGTGAGCGATTTGTGGCCGACATCGAGGCATGGCACAGGCGTGCGGCAGCTCCCACAAGGGACCTTAATCTGACCTGGAAAAGCGCCTCTGTCCATGTGACGTCCAGAATTATCGGGCGATACGCGTGGACTACCGCATCGATTGACGTGTCGGTCAACGGGAAGACTGTTCTAAGATCAGGCGGCGTGATGAAGATTACTGGCGGTACCGTCTCAACTTTCGAACATGAAGGTACGTCTCACAAGGCTGCTCTGAGCTGGGGTAGGATTTCGTTGCGCTCGTTCCCATTTCGCCTCGAAATCGACGGCGACCTCATAGCTGATTCTCGCGTATTTGTTTCAAACTGGTGGGTCGCCTATTGGCCCCTCGCGGCGGTATTTATATTCGCGCTCCTCTGGAGGATTCTTGGCTCGCATTGATAATTCTTTATGGGGCACACAGAAGGTCACCGCATGTCTAGTGTAGCCCGACGTGAACTTGTCGGAGAGAGGGCCGATGGAGAGCGTTTCAATATCGTCATTCGCATTGGCATGCCTTATGTGGTGAATGACGTGTCATGGGCATGTCCTGTTGCCGTTGATGGCGTCGACCAGAAACTGGCGGACATGCATGGAATTGACTCGTGGCAGGCTATGCTGCTAGCCATTAGTCTTGTGCGGAGCCGGTTGGAACACTTTCTGGAGACCGGTGGCAAGCTTTACTGGCCAGACAATCTGTCCTTGGAAGTCACGTTGCGTGACATTTTTGGCGGGTGTGCTTGACGTTCATATTCCGGGAGCGGTCGCTCAGAATAAGCGGAGGCGCGGATGGCGCGGCGATTCAACATCTCGGCCCTGAAGGCCATATCTCAAGCGCCGGCCACCGGCGAAGCGCAGTGGCTGGTCGCCGCCGAAGACTCTGTCGCATTCCTGAAGGAAAACGCGCGGAGCGAGGAAATTGTGATCTATGCCAGTGGTCCGGCGACACTCGTCCATGCCGTGCTCGCGCCTCAAAAACAAGTCTCGCCTGCGGACCAGGAAGACCTCATGGACGCATTCGTTGGGCCAGATGAAAGTTGGGTTATCCAAAAGAGCTACGGCGGAGGCGAAGGCTACCGCGTCTACCTCGAAGCGCCGTTGTGCTCTCGTCAATCGTTGTCTGGTGGTGAGAAGCTCGTCTTCCGGCGCTCTTTCACCGGCGTGCAAAAGGGCGAGAGCCCGGTCGAACTCAGCCAGAAGCTCGTGCATGCGCTCGACCTGCATTTCGTGTCGGAGCGCAGCGCATACTGCCGGCTAGACGAGCGCGGGGATATCGAGGACGTCATCCGTGTCATCAGCGCCGAACTCGACCGGAGAGGCGAGAGCCTCACGGTTGTCACGATCCTAGCTAGGGACATCTTTACGTACATGACGCTCGCGGACATGGCCCTCGTTTATTTTTTTGATTTCACCCGTTTCAACAGAGGATTCAACGGCTGGGGCGACCATCCGCGCATCAATCGCAAAACCCCAGACCTCTTTTATCACGGCGGCAGCATAGGGAATGCCAGCTACGTCAATGGTCGTATGATCGTCCGTTCCACCATTCCGCTGCAGCAGCTCATCGACGAGTGGAAAGAGGAGTTAAACCCGACGACGGAGAAGGAATACGCCACGTTCAAGATTTTCGACCGCAAGAACAACGTCGAAGTCGAAACATCGTGTGCGCCGGAGTTCCTCTCGAACTACTTCCAGAGATCGGATCTTCCCTGGGAGATTTCACCAGCATTCTTCCGCCCCGATGTCTTGCACCGCTTCAAGGCCGACCCCGAGAAGTATAGCCTTGATGATCGATCCATCAGTTGCCGCAACGCGTGGTATCTCAAGAGCTATGACATCAACGAAGCCGGACAGGTGCATGCGTATATTGGCGACCTGGCCCGTCTCCCGATCGAAGAGCAGCGATACTGGCAGTCGTTCAACGAGTGGCCGAAGGGAACAATTTCCAAGCGGGCGCAGGAAAACGACATCCTCGGCGAGTTCAGTTCTGAGTACGACCCGCTTCATCTTCTGAAGTACAAGATCGGGAAACTCAATGCC